>NZ_QKZK01000001.1:0-105363 GCF_003254275.1 Breznakibacter xylanolyticus
AAAAAAGGCCGCCGCTGACGTAAAATGGCTAAAAATCATAGGCCCTCGCTAAAATCTGCGAACTCGCAAGCTCAAACAGCGCATATTTTTTAACGCTCAGGCCTATGATTTTTTTAACGCCATTTTCATCTGTTTAATTTTTGTTTTTAATTGGTCAGATGGAACTCGCCAATAATCAACTCCTGTGTATCGAAGCGTTAGACATGGCTCGTTTCCGAAGGCGGCTTAGTTACCTTGTGTTGAATTCGTGCTTTCATATTTTATTTACCCACAGGATTCGACATAGAGCCACAAAAGTTCAGAAGTGTGAAATTTATGAGGCATTTATAATTCTCCTGCCGTCAGGCAGGAAAGATCGGTAGAAACGACGAAGGATATCCTTTTGTCTTGCCCCGTAGGGGCAAAAGAATTAACCAATCAATTGTTTTCTAACGATCTTTTTCCCCTACGGGGAAACTTTAATACCCATCAAAAATCCCTTGGTCATATCAACACCGATATCTCTTTTGTCTTTCCTTGAGATAATTTGTGAGTCTATATTTAAAGCTGTAGATAATGGTTGGCGGGATTGCCACTGCCGCACTTTACAGAACTGTCAATGCGTGAACAGCCTCATTGCGGCATTGGCAGTGACCGCGTGTTGTGCGTATTTTTTTTATTTATCTTCTGAAAGTCTGTTTTTGATATCCATGTTCTCATGTAAAATTCTGATGATTTCAATGAAATCACCAACTTTTCGTAAGAATATCAGGTGAGATTTAACCTTTGACATTCTGTAGCCAGCTCTGATATAGTCAACATTTCTGCTCAGATTGAAATTATCGGCAATAAATTCAATTTCCTGAATGATAAGTCTATGATATCTGTCTGCTTGCTCTTTGGACCATTTATTGAGAGTATAAAACCAAATTTTTTCCAAATCAGAAATGGCTTTTTTACTTACTCTGTATTTCATACTCTTAAGTGACGTTTATGTAAGTCTGCCAAGTGTTGTTCGGCATTGAAGTTTTCAACCATTTGACTGTTTTCTCCTTCAATTAATGCGTTTCTTAATTCATTCAATTTTCTCTCCTCTGATTCTAGCAGTCTTAATGCAGAACGAACAACTTCACTTACTGAATTATATTTTCCAGAGGAAACTTCCGACGCTATAAAATTCTCAAAGTGAGAACCTAATGATATTGAGGTATTCTTTCCCATATGATTTTCATATTTTTTCAAAGTTACCAAAGTATGGTAATCATATCAAGTGTGCAGCGGAATTTCTACATTATCTCCTGATTATTGGTTTTTTATTTGTAAAATACGCATAGCAATCGCATCCTTTATTGACATTAATAATAACCCACTGTCTTTGTGAATTCTTTGTGTTTTTTTTACCACAATGACGCCAAGGTCACGCAAAGCGCGCAGAGAAACAAACTTTGTGAGCCCACCGCGATGCTTGCTTTGCACGCTACTATATAACTCTTTTACCGAGTGGCACTGTGGCTTTTTCTCCTCACTGGTTCTCATTTTATCTCACTGCAACTCAGCGTCAGTTCTTAGTTCGTTAAGTTTAGGAAGATGATTAAATGCTGAGTTATCTGCTTTCATATTTAAACGCAATCTACATAATCAAACCAACTCAGCGCCTTTCTTGGCATAGCCAAGCGACTTCGTCGATTAGCGCCTCTGCGTTTACACTCTTTTTTATCGCAAAGACACCAAGATGACGCAGGGATTGCAGTGAAAATCCTTTAGCTCTTCGAGGCTCAGAGTTTTTAAAAATATGCTGAAAAATATCTTTATTTCCCCCCGATCAATCGTTCATCGCCCGACAAAAACCTTAATTTTGTGGCATCAAAAACGCAATTTAAAAACCTAAACATAGCGTCATGGCTGAATTTCAGTATCAAAAACCGTTTCCCATCAAAAAGGACACCACGCAGTATCGCCTGCTGACCACAGATTATGTGAAGACCATTGAGGTGGATGGTCGTACCATTTTGAAAGTCGATCCCAAGGGGTTGGAGTTGTTGGCCAAAGAAGCATTTGCTGATGTGTCGTTTTACCTGCGTCCGGCTCACCTTGAGAAGCTGGCTCACATTTTGAAAGATCCCGAGGCGTCGGATAACGACCGTTTTGTGGCACACACCATGTTGATGAATCAGGTGGTGTCGGCCGAAGGTGAGTTGCCCACCTGTCAGGATACGGGAACAGCCATTGTGGTGGCCAAAAAAGGTGAGAATGTGTGGACGGGTGCCAATGATGCTGAGCATCTCTCGAGAGGCGTTTTTGAAACCTATAAGGAACGCAACCTGCGTTATTCGCAAGTGGTGCCTTACACCATGTTCGACGAAAAAAATACCGGCACCAACCTGCCCGCCCAAATTGACATCTATGCCGAAGAAGGCGACAAATACGAGTTTCTGTTCCTGACCAAGGGCGGCGGTTCGGGTAATAAAACCTTCTTGTTTCAAGAAACCAAGGCGTTGCTCACCGAAGAGGCGCTCACCAAGTTCGTCAACGAAAAAATTAAATATCTGGGGACTTCGGCTTGTCCTCCTTATCACCTTGCCATTGTTATTGGGGGGACATCGGCCGAAGCCACCCTTGCTGCTGTTAAAAAAGCCTCGGCCGGTTATTTTGATCATCTGCCTACCGAAGGCAATGATGGCGGTCAGGCGTTTCGCGATATGGAATGGGAAGAAAAAGTGCTTAGAATTTGTCAGGAGAGCGAAATTGGCGCTCAGTTTGGCGGTAAGTACTTTGTGCACGATGTGCGAGTGGTGCGCATGCCCCGCCATGCTGCTTCGTGCCCCGTGGGCATTGGCGTGAGTTGTAGTGCCGACCGTAATATCAAGGCAAAAATCACTGCCGATGGTATCTTTCTCGAAGAGCTCGAAAAGAACCCGGCTCGTTTTGTACCTAAAGAGGCACCCCACATGGCTCCGGCCGTAAACATTGACCTCGACCGCCCCATGGACGAGGTACTGAAAGAGTTGTCGAAATATCCCATTAAAACGCGGTTGAACCTCTCGGGCACGCTCATTGTGGCACGCGACATCGCCCACGCCCGCATCAAGCAAATGATTGACGAAGGCAAACCCATGCCCGAGTATTTCAAGAAACACCCTGTTTATTATGCCGGGCCAGCCAAGACACCCAAGGGCATGGCTTCGGGTAGCTTTGGTCCCACCACGGCCGGTCGCATGGACAGCTATGTAGATGCCTTTATGAGTCTGGGGGGATCAATGATTATGGTGGCCAAGGGCAACCGCTCCAAAGCTGTGACCGATGCCTGTAAAAAACATGGCGGTTTTTACCTGGGCTCCATTGGTGGCCCTGCTGCCATCCTGGCCAAGGACAGCATTAAGTCGGTTGAACTGGTCGATTTTGAAGAGTTGGGTATGGAAGCCGTGCGCAAAATCCGCATCGAGAATTTCCCGGCGTTCATCATTGTGGATGACAAGGGCAACGATTTCTTCGAAAAGCTGTAAGCTTTTATATACACACAACACAAACACTCGAGAGGGGTAGCGATGCATGCGCTGCCCCTTTTTTTGTGCGGCATTGAATCACACAGGTCGTTTTTGTTGAGTGATTTTCATAACATCGTCTACCGCGTAAACGACCTCAAACACGCGTGCAACACTTCAGATACCGGGTAGATAACCTTTTGCAAGCCTGCAAGAGGCCGGATACCGGGTAGATTGAGTTTTGCAAGCCTGCAAGACGTCGGCTACCCGGTCGATAGGGCTTTTCACGTCTGCTTGACGTCAGATACTGAGTAAATGGCGTTTTGCAGCGAGTTAGAGGTCAGGTGCAACGACGACCGTATTTTGCAAACAAAGAGTCAAAATAAACGGAAAGGCGCGAAGGCGCTGAGTTATTTTGTTACGCCTTGCGTTTAAATAACATAGCAGATCACTCAAATGTGTTATTTTGTTGGAGTTAACAATCGAATTTACCCCAATGCCGATCAACGGGTATGACTTGGGGATGTGTGGTGCAATAAAAAAACCACAACGACATTGCAGTGAATGTGTTGTGGTTGTTGGTGGTGATCCCGACGGGACTCGAACCCATATCATCAGAACCGGAATCTGACATTCTATCCATTGAACTACGGAACCAATAGGGGTGCAAACATAGAAAAATTCCCTGTTTGCACCAAATAATTTAGAGGGTCGAAATAGATAATGACATCGCATGTTCGGCGCCGGGCGGCACGGTCACTTTGTTGCGGTGCACGTTGGCTGTTTCAAGGCATACAAAGCCTTGGTATTCGTTGTCCTCGAGGTCGGCAATGGTTTTGGCCACCTCTTTCCAGGGGTTCCACACCACAGTCGATTGGCTGCCTGTTTTGGCCACGCGGATGGTGCGATCCATCGATGGGTCGGTGATTTCGCAGGTGGCGGTGGTGTCCATGTAGCAACGGTTTACCTCGCGGTCAATCACCACGGGAGCAGTGCCTTCGGTCACCGGCGCCAGTTGTTGGGTGGCATCCAAGTAGGTTACACCTTCCAGTCCCTTGATGTTGATTTGAGTCACGTCGTTGGTGGCGAAATAAGTGTGCATGGCCGAGGCGATATCAAAAGCTTCAGAGCCGGTGTTTTTCACAACCCAGTTCATTTCGAGGGTTTTGCCGGCCACAATGGTCAGTTCACATTCAAAAGCGTGGGGCCACATGGCACGGGTTTGTTCGTTGTCGGTGAGCGAAAGCACCAGGCAGGTGGCACCATCGGGTTGTTGAGCAGTCGCCTTCACGTTCCAGTCCATCAGGCGGGCGAAACCATGGGGGGGCAGTGCTTTGTCGGTGGCGTGGGGGCCAAACCATGGGAAACACAAGGGGATGCCGCCACGCATGGGCTTGCCTTTTTCAAAATAACTTTTGTTGCTCATCATCAGCACGTCGTCTTGTTCGGCAGGCTCAAATGTCAAAACATGAGCCCCATACAGTGATACCTGAGCAAATGAGTGATCGTTCGACAACATGGCAATGGCCATACCTCCTTTGCTTTCTACAAAACTCAAACAGCCCTCGATGGCATATTTTGAATTCAATTCTTTTACGGTCATGTGATTGGGGTTTTATTTTGGATGATTTGTTTCAATAAGAATATCAATTTACAACTCTTAGAGCTGATTTTATGCAAAAGAACAAATAAAAGCTGTGATGGCCACATCTCAAAATGTGAAAAACGTCAAAAGAAGCGACATTTTTTCAACAACCCCGTTCGTGGTTTTGATGCACTCGCGTGGTTCGCCTTAAGGGGGGTGGCAAGACCTCTGCTTTAACCCTGTGGTTTAAAAAAGTTTTCCTAATTTCGCAGCCTGCAAATCAAGTGTGTAATCATCATAGCAAAGCCTTATGGAATACAATTTTAAACAAATAGAAAATAAATGGCGCGAGACATGGATTCGTCAAAAGACGTATAAAATCGACATTGATGCTTCGCGTCCCAAATTTTATGTGCTCGACATGTTTCCTTATCCCTCGGGAGCCGGCTTGCATGTGGGTCACCCGCTTGGTTACATCGCTTCCGATATCTATAGCCGTTTCAAGCGACTCAATGGTTTCAATGTGCTGCATCCCATGGGCTATGATGCGTATGGCTTGCCGGCCGAGCAGTATGCCATTCAAACCGGCCAGCATCCGGCCATTACTACCGAAAAAAATATTGCCCGCTATCGTGAGCAGCTCGATAAAATTGGCTTTTCGTACGATTGGGATCGTGAGGTGAAGACCTGCGAACCATCGTATTACAAGTGGACGCAATGGGCGTTCATTCAAATGTTCAACCATTATTATTGTAACAAATCACAAAAGGCGCTGCCCATTGCCCAATTGGAACAGCACTTTGCGGCACACGGAACCCAAGGCATTGATACAGCCTGCACCGAAGAGTTGTGTTTCACTGCCGATGACTGGGCGGTTTATGATCTGAAAAAACGTCAGGATGTGTTGCTCAATTACCGCATTGCCTACCTGGCCGACACCATGGTGAACTGGTGCTCCACGCTTGGAACCGTGCTGGCCAACGATGAGGTGAAGGATGGTTTGTCGGTTCGAGGCGGACATCCGGTGGAGCAGCGCGTGATGCGTCAGTGGTCGTTGCGTGTGTCGGCTTATGCCGAGCGTCTGCTCAATGGTCTCGATCAGGTTGACTGGAGTGACTCCCTCAAAGAGGTGCAGCGCAATTGGATAGGCCGTTCGCAAGGTGCCGAGATGACCTTTAAGGTGAAAGATTCCGATGTGGAGATGGTCATTTTCACCACGCGTGCCGATACTGTTTACGGCGTTACCTTTATGGTGTTGGCGCCCGAGAGTGAATTGGTGGCGCAGCTTACTACGCCCGCGCAGCAGCAGGCGGTGAACGATTACATTGTCGAGACTAAGAAACGCACCGAGCGTGAACGTTTGGCCGAAGTAAAAAAGGTGACCGGCGTCTTTTCGGGTGCCTATGCTATCAACCCCCTTACCAACGAGGAGATTCCCGTGTGGATCAGCGACTACGTGTTGGCCGGCTACGGCACGGGTGCCATCATGGCTGTGCCCGCGCACGACTCCCGCGACTTTGCTTTTGCCCGTCAGTTCGGGTTGCCCATCCGTCAGGTGGTGGTGCCTGTAGGCGAAACTCCATCTGACCCACAGACGTGGGACGAGTCGCGCGATTCGAAGGAGGGCATCATGGTCAACTCAGGCCCCATCAACGGCCTATCGGTGAAAGAGGCTATCCGTCAAACGGCAGCGCACATCACTCAAACCGGCATCGGACGCGTGAAAACCAATTACCGCCTGCGCGACGCCATCTTTAGTCGCCAGCGCTATTGGGGCGAGCCGTTTCCCGTTTACTATAAAGACGATATGCCCTACATGCTCGATGAGAGTCAATTGCCTCTCACCCTGCCCGAAATTGACAAGTATCTGCCCACCGAAAATGGCGAGCCCCCACTGGGACGCGCCAAAAACTGGGCTACCGCCGATGGTTATCCGTTGGAATTGAATACCATGCCGGGTTTTGCCGGGTCGTCGGCCTACTACCTGCGCTACATGGATCCGAAAAATGATGGCGCTTTGGTCAGCCCTGAGGCCAATGCTTACTGGCAGGATGTCGATTTGTACATCGGCGGCACCGAGCATGCCACCGGACACCTCATTTATTCGCGTTTTTGGAACAAGTTCCTCTTTGATATTGGTCTTATTGTGAAGGATGAGCCATTCAAAAAACTCATCAATCAGGGGATGATTCAGGGGCGTTCCAATTTTGTGTACCGCATCAAAGGGAGCAACACCTTTGTGTCGTTGCGCCTGAAAGATCAGTACGACACCACCCCCATTCACGTGGATGTGAACATGGTTCAAAACGATGTGCTTGATTTGGAGCGTTTCAAAGCCTGGAATCCCGAGTACGCCAATGCCGAGTTTATACTCGAAGACGGCAAGTATGTGTGTGGATGGGCGGTTGAGAAGATGTCCAAGTCGATGTTCAACGTGGTGAATCCCGATGACATCGTGGATCAATATGGTGCCGACACCTTGCGCCTGTACGAGATGTTCCTGGGCCCTCTGGAGCAGTCAAAGCCCTGGGACACCAATGGCATTGACGGCGTTCACAAGTTTTTGCGCAAAACATGGCGCCTGATACACGACCGCGAAGATAACCTGAGTGTCAGTGCAGATGCCCCAACGGCCGAAGAGTTGAAAATTCTTCACAAGACGATTCGCAAAATTACAGATGATATTGAGCGTTTCGCGTTCAACACCAGCGTGAGTGCCTTTATGATCGCGGTTAACGAACTCACTTCGCTCAAGTGTAACAAACGCGACATTGTTTCCCCATTGGTGGTGCTGTTGGCACCATTTGCCCCTCACATTTGTGAAGAGATGTGGCAGTTGATGGGTAACAGCGGTAGTGTGTGTGACGCGCAATGGCCCATTGCCGATGAACAATACCTTGTGGAGAACAGCTTTGAATACCCGGTTTCGTTCAATGGTAAAACCCGTTTCAAGCTCACGTTGCCTTTAGACTTATCATCGGGCGACATTGAGAAAGCCGCCCTTGCCCACGAAGAGTCTCAAAAATGGTTGGAGGGTAAGCAGGTGAAGAAAATCGTGGTGGTACCCGGACGAATCATCAATGTGGTGGTGGGGTGATTTTTATAGTTGAGGAGTGTAAGAGTTTAGAAGTTTAGTGGAGTAAGCGTCAAATTCTTATGCTCTAAAGAAATGTTGGATATAACCCCATCTCACTTTTTGAAATAGGCACTTTGTAAATCATCTTAAAGCCCCAACGGGGCGGAATCCGTCAGCACAGGGCATAGCCCTGTGTGCAAAGCAATAAGGAATCTCCCAAAGCCCCAACGGGGCGAAAGCGATCACTGCCTGTTTGGTTAAGTGCTACGTCCAACAACGCTTTCGCTCCTTTGGGGCTTTTTTTTACTTCTCTTTTGACAGGGCTACGCCCCAGGTTAGATGATTATGCCCCGTTGGGGCTATGCGGTTAAACCTTTAATTAGGCGACTTGGCTATTATTGTCCATGTGCCTTTTTCAATTCACTTTTTTTGGGGATGAGGGGCTTAAGAAAAACGAAGGCTGTACGGGAAACCGATCCGTACAGCCTTCTTCTTGATTGAAAAACTACCAAGCACAATATTTTATTACAACCATCTTACCAGGTTGAAATCCTGCTTGTGAGCGAGGTTTTCGTTTTTGGGATACATGCGAATGCCGAAGTTGAATACACCCGGCAGCTTCAGTTGGTGCTTCATTTGGAAATAGACCTTAGAGCCTTCGTGTTTGACAACCACAAATTCTTTGATTCCCATAATTTTGGTCGATGTTTCGTCGGTGGCATCGATGTACACCATTTCGAGTCCCACATCCACGCTGACCAGTTTTTTGAGATCCAGTATAATGTTGACCACATAGGTGTCGCCAATGCCCAATTCATATTTCCAGATGTCGGGCATCTCGATGTCCAGCACCTCGATGTCATTCCAGCCCGCTGCTACTTTTCGTTTCCAGGCCGCGATTTCAATGGCCTTTTCATAATCGTTGGCCTTGATGCGTTTGTAACGGCTGTAGAGCTTGTTGTAGAAACGATCCAGATAATCGTCGAGCATCCGTTTGGTGGTGAAATCGGGAGCGATGTTCACAAACGAGTTTTTGATGTATTTCACCCATCCGGCCGGCACACCTTTGGCATCCTGGTCGTAGAAGAGTGGGATGACCTCATTTTCAAACATACTGTAAATGGTGGCCGCATCCAGTTCGTCCTGGAATTGTGCATTGGGATAAGTCTGTTTGTCACTCAGGCACCAACCGGCACCTTCTTTGTATCCTTCGTACCACCAGCCGTCGAGTACGCTAAAGTTGAGCACCCCGTTGAGTTCGGCTTTCTGTCCGCTGGTTCCTGATGCTTCGAGAGGACGGGTAGGGGTGTTGAGCCACACATCGACGCCGCTCACCAATAGTTTTCCCAGTTCCATGTCGTAATTCTCGAGGAAGATGATTTTGCCAATAAATTCGGGGCGACGCGAAATCTCCACAATGTGGCGAATCAATCCTTGTCCGGCGCCATCGGCCGGGTGAGCCTTACCGGCAAAGATGAATTGTACCGGTCGGTTGGGGTTGTTGACAATGCGCGCCAGTCGTTCCAGGTCGGTGAACAGCAGGTGAGCACGTTTGTAGGTTGCAAATCGACGAGCGAAGCCGATGGTGAGGGCGTTGTCGTCGATGCTTTTGATCACCTCGACAATTTGCGATGGGTCTTCATGACGGTTCACCATGTTCTTCTCGATTCTCACCTTGATGGAGTCGAGCAGTCGTTTGCGCAGGATCTTGCGGATGTCCCAGATTCTGTCGTCAGCAATGTTGTAGATGCGTTCCCAGAATTTTTTGTTACTCACATCTTTAAGGAAGTCGTTGTCGAATTCTTTCGCAAAGAAACGTTGCCATTCGGCCGACATCCAGGTGCCGTAGTGCACGCCGTTGGTGACAAATCCGATGGGAACCTCTTCGGTGAAATAGCCTTTCCAATTGTCCTTGAACATGTTTTTGCTCACTTCGCCGTGCAGCCAGCTCACGCCGTTGACTTCCTGCGACGTTTTGAGTGCCAGGATGCTCATTGAGAATTTCTCGTGCGGGTCATTCATTCGTTCGCGTCCCAGGTTGAAGAAGTCTTCCCACGAGATGTTGAGTTTTTCGGGGATGTGCCGCAGGTAAACGCGGAACATGTCCTCGTCAAATGAGTCGTGACCGGCCGGCACAGGCGTATGGGTGGTGAAGAGCGAAGAAGAACGCACAATTTCCAACGCCTCGGCAAAGCTTCGTTTTTTCTCCACCAGGTTGGTCATGCGTTCCACGTTAATGAGTGCCGCATGTCCTTCGTTACAGTGACAGATGTCATAGTTGATGTCGAGGGCATTGAGCAGTCGGATGCCGCCAAAACCCAATAATATCTCCTGTTTGAGACGGTTTTCCCAGTTTCCGCCGTAGAGTTTATGCGTAATCTCGCGATCCTCGTGGTTGTTGAGTTTATGGTCGGTGTCGAGCAGGTACAAGGGGACGCGTCCCACTTGAGCTTTCCACACTTTGGCATGTACCACCCGTCCGGGGAGGTCAACGGTCACACAGAGAGCTTCGCCATTTTCGGATCGCACCTCTTCGAGGGGCAACTGCGAGAACTCCTGTCCATCGTAGTTGGCCATTTGATCCCCATTGAGGGAGAGCGTTTGGCGGAAGTAACCGAAGCGGTACATCAAGCCCACGGCCACCATGTTGACGTTGCAGTCGCTGGCTTCTTTGAGGTAATCGCCGGCCAGGATTCCCAATCCCCCCGAGTATATTTTCAAGATGGAGTTAAGACCATATTCCATGCTGAAGTAAGCGATGCACTGCTCGGTGGAGAAGGGACGAGCCAAATAATCCTCCAGGTCTTTTTGCAGTTTGTCGACGCGAGCAATGAAGTTTTTGTCTGAAGCCAGTTGTTCCAGTCGGTCGAATGAAACCTTGTCGAGCAGTTGGATGGGGTTTTTCCCTGTCGATTCCCACAGGTGTGAGTCAATTTCCATGAACAGTTCAATGGCTTCGTAATTCCATGTCCACCAAAGGTTACGAGAGATGGTGTGGAGGGCACTGATCCGTTCGGGGAGTTTAGATTTTACAACGATTTTCTTCCAAACGGGAAGATTACTGGTTTCGGGTTTCACTTTGATGCGAGCTTCAGTTTGTACGACATTAAATAAGTTACGACGATTGTTGACCTCTTTGAGGGCGATGTCGTAAGCTTTAAAATAGTGTTTGATTAAGGCATCCCATTCGACATGGGAAGCGATTTTTTGCGTTTTAGCGGGTAGTTCTGCGACTTTTTGAGCAGAGAGGGAGCAGAACTTGCGAATCACTTCGGTGATTTCGGAGGCCATTTGCTGTTGGTTGGAGTCGTTGCGTTCCAACACGGCCAGTCCGTCTTCGATGCCTTTGCTGAATTCGCGGGCAAAAAGGCCAAAACCAGCCAATGTGGTGGTGATGGTGGGCACGCCAAAAGCGAGGCTTTCGACGGGTGTGTAACCCCACGGTTCATAGTAGGAGGGGAACACGGTGATATCCATTCCAATGAGCAGGTCGTAGTAGTGCATGTTAAAGACCCCGTCGTTGCCATTGAGGTACGAGGGGACAAAAATGAGCTTTACCCGATCCGATTGGTTGTTACTCAGGTGGATGTCCTGTATCTTATTGATGATGGGGTCGTAGCCCAAGTCGTTCAACCCGTGTGTGAGAAAAGGGTTGTCGATTTTAATGTTGGCATTTGGGTTCGCCAGTTTTTCGATAAGGTCTTTTCTCGGGCCGTAAGTGTTGGCCGGGATGAGCACGAAAGCGACCACTTCTTTGCATTTGCTGTCGGACGATTCGTTCATGAGCTTGAGAGCGTCCATGAACACGTCAATCCCTTTGTTGCGGAATTCGTATCGGCCACTGTTGGCCACAAAGAGCGTTTTGTCGTCCAGTTGATAGCCCAGTAACGCTTCGGCGACGGTTTTAAGTTTTGCCCGAGCGGTTTTGCGTTTCTCCAGATAGTCTTCGTTTTTGGGGACAAAGTCCTCTTCGAAGCCGTTTGGCGTGACTTCATCGACCTCACGTCCCAGGAATTGGTAGCACTCCTTGGCTGTAATTTTAGAGACAGTGGTAAAACAGTCGACATTTTGGGCGGCTGCTTTTTCGATGGAATGTTTTGATACCACGTTAAGCTCCGTCGCCTTGGCGTCGCCATCAAAAGCATCGAGGTGGTCGTAAAACAGGATGCCATGACCCGATAACGAACGGCCCACAGTGGTGGCGTGTGTGGTAAAGATGGTTCCCACGGGTGGGAGTTCACGTTTGAGATACAAAGCCCCACTTCCGGTCATCCATTCGTTAAAATGCGCCACCACCTTGGTGTTGACGGTCAGGTAACATTTGTAAAAACTTTCAATGACTTTGCCCACAGAGTAACCAAAGAGCACAGGCTCGATGTAGTCCCATTGGCCACTGATGCTGTCCACTTTGTATTGTTCCCAGTATTTGGCGAGTATCTCATTTTTTTGTTGAACAAAAGGAGAGAAATCCACCAGGAAGACGATGGGTTTGCATATCAAGTTCCAATGGCCGATTTTCACATGGAGACCCTCTTTACGCAGCACTTGTTGCCATTCGGGAAAGAGGGATGAGTCATCAATAAATTCGGGGTTTTGCTCGGGTCCGCGCCAAACATCGGGTCCAATAAAGATGATGTTTTCCTGAAACTCTTGCATTAGGGTGAGTGCTTTGGTGGCAAGCACCGTGTGGATGCCTCCCATTTTGTTGCACACTTCCCAGCTGGTCTCAAAGACGTAATCCGGCTTTAAATAGCTGTCTAACATATTAATCAATTAGCGTTTTTGGTTTGAATATAGCCCATCGTTCCATGCGCCATGGCGATTGTTCGATCTGCAACCGTCAGTGAATTCCGGGAGTTATCGATCCCGGTAAGGAATGTGACGTCACGGATCGGATGGATGCTCCATGTCCGTGGCGTTCAAGCTTTCCAATAATGCGTCAAATTCCGGTGACCTGCCTACCAGAGCCTCTCCGTCTATACATTGCTTTTCTCGGCTTTGGCAGCAGGTTTTGACTTTTTTTCGCGCATCTTTTTTAGTTCAGCCTCGAGTTTCATAATTTTCTCGTCCTTTTTCTCGAGCAATGTCGAAAGGTTAGCCAGTTCCACGTCCTGATTATTTTCGGGCACCGCAGCATGTATTCGGATGCTGAAGTCGCTCAGGGCGTTCATGTAATTAATGAAAGCCTCGTAGGGCGTTTCGTAAGGATTAAAATAGCTGTGCACGGCACCGTCGGAGAAATACTTGGTGCACATGTAATAAAGGTGATCGCTGGTTTGCAGGTAAAGCCAGTCTTTCATCAGTTTAGGATCCTGACATTTGTTGACTTTAGGCAGCAGCGCATACATTTTATTGAAGGCTTCCTGTTGCATTTCGTTTCCGAGCCAAGCAGTCAAGTCTCGTTCCTCGTCGGCCCAGCTGATCGGGTTGGGCACATGAATTGGCGAGACCGGTTGCAGTTTGTCGGCGATTTCGGAAGGCGTGGCAAACTGGAAATTGGATTTTTTGAGGACAGCACCCGGAAGTGCGCCTAAGAAATCGAAAATTCCTGTTTCGCGCCATTGGTGTTCTCCAAAGGTTTCGTAGTCCATGAAGAGGTTCACCACCTCATCTTTGCCATCAATTTGGTTGAGCCAGTCCACATATTTGTCGGCAGTGAGGGGCCATTGGCTCCAGTTTTGGTTGCTGAACCGGAAGGCGATGTCGTCGCTCAAAACGTAATTGCGCAAGAGGACTTTGAGGCGTGGGTTGATGGCGTTGCAGTAGAGGTAGTTAGGGCTCTTCCATCCCAAGATGTGTTTGGCACCTTCGGTGAGCATCACTTTGTACCCCATTGACGCGACCATTTCGCCCAGCAGATCCGAATAAATCATCTCGGTGTTACGGAAAGCAGTGGGTTTTTGACCAAAGAGTTCTTCGATGTTATTGGCATGCAACTCCACCTGACGTTTAAACTCGTTGGGATCTTTGAGTGCGACCAGTGAATGCGCCCATGTTTCGGCCAGAAATTCCACCTGACCGGTTTGCGCCAGTTGTTGAAAGCTCTCGAGAACTTCGGGAGCGTACAGTCGGAATTGTTCCAGGGCGACCCCCGAGATAGAGAAGGAAACTTTGAATTTGCCTTTGTGTTTGTGAATGAGTTTTAGCAATAGTTCGTTGGTCGGGAGGTATGACTTGGCCACCACCTTTCGCATGACCGATTCATTGGTGTAATCATCGTAATAGTAGTGATCATTTCCGATGTCAAAGAAGCGGTATCGTCGTAAGCGGAGGGGTTGGTGTACCTGGAAACAAAAACAAATATTCCTCATGTCATGAAATTTATTAGGGTTAGGGGAACGATGGTTGTCGGTCCTCATAAAAAATAGTTCAAACGAATCATTCATTAATTGGCCAAAGCCATGTCATATACCTCTTTGACTTTACGTGCCGAATGTTCCCATTGCAGGTTGTCGACCTCTATTTTTCCGTGTTTGATAAACATCTGCGACAAAGCCGGGTAGTTGAGTACGCCATAGATGGCATCGGCCATGGCATCGACGTCCCAGAAGTTTGTTTTGAGGGCGTAGGTTAAAATTTCGGCCACACCCGACTGGTGGGAGATGAGAACAGGGACATTGCTTTGCATGGCCTCGAGGGGCGAAATACCGAAGGGTTCCGATACGGAAGGCATGACATACAGGTCGCTAATTTTTAGCATTTTAAAGACGTCTTCGCCTCTGAGGAATCCTGTGAAATGGAATTTGTGGGTGATGCCCAGTTCGGCGGCACGGCGCACCATTCGTTCCATCATGTCACCGCTCCCGGCCATCACAAATCGGACATTGTCCATTTTACGGATGACCTTGTTGGCCGCTTCGATGAAGAATTCGGGGCCTTTTTGCATGGTGATGCGACCCAGGAAAGTGACGATTTTTTCGGCCACCCCTTTTTGGATGTCGTCCCATTCGCTTTTACGCACGGGGTCGACGGCATTGTAGACGGTCACGACCTTATGAGCCGGGATTCCGTATTTTTCGATGACGATGTTGCGGGTGAGGTTGCTCACGGTGATGACCATGTCTGCCGCTTCCATGCCCTGTTTTTCGATGTTATAGACGGTTGGATTGACGCTACCGCCGCTTCGGTCGAAGTCGGTGGCATGAACATGCACCACCAGGGGTTTTCCCGAGGCTTCCTTGGCTGCGATACCGGCAGGATAGGCGAGCCAGTCGTGTGCGTGAATGACATCGAAGTCGTTGTCCTGGGCAATCACGTTGGCCACAATGGCGTAGTTGGTGATTTCCTGAAGCAGGTCGGCGCCATATTTTCCCGAGAAGTCAATTTTGCCTTCGGCATTGGTTTGGATGTAACGGAAACTACCGGAAACTTCGGACCGGGTGAGTCGCCAAAAATCGTCGGGGTCGACATAAGGCACGAGCTTAGAGCCCACCTCGATGTATCCCAATACTTTTTTGAAATTGGAGAGACTAAGTTCGCGTTGAGCGACAGGAATTTGGTTGGCACCAACCAGTTGCATGGCACTTTGATCCTCATCGCCGTAGGCTTTTGGAACCACGAACAGAACATCCACGTCGGGGATGTGAGACAAGCCACGGGTGAGACCGTAGCAGGCAGTGCCCAAACCTCCGGAGATATGAGGGGGGAACTCCCATCCAAACATTAAAACTTTCATAGGTTAGCTATATTTCTCGGTTAAATGTATCACTTTCAGGATGGCCGCCACGTTCCAGGCCATCGACACGGCACCCTTACCCTTGTGAGGGGGTGTTCCGGTGAAAAATTCAGGGATGGTACCCAGGCAGTGGTCATACATCTCCTCGTCAAATCCTTCCATGATGCCTTTGATGAACGGCAACCCACCTCTTTTGTGGAGACCCAGGTATGTTTCGGCAAAGAAGCCGAAAAGCCAAGGCCAAACGCATCCTTGGTGGAGAGCCAAGTCGCGGGAGAAGGGTTCGTGTTCAATGACACCCCTGAAATTTGCATCAGAAGGGGACAAGGTACGCAAGCCTTTGGGAGTAAGCAACTCTTTTTTTACGATGTCGATGACTGATTTTTTCTGTTCGGGGCTCAGGGGTGAGAATTCGAAGGCAGCAGCGAAGACCTGGTTGCAACGGATGCTCCAGTCCTTACGATGCCCGTCGATGCAATCGGCCAGATATCCGCGTTGATCGTTCCAGTATGCATTGATGAATGCATCGCCGACTTTTTCGGCAATGGGTTTCCATTTTTTGATGAATGCATTGTCTTTGGCCAGTCCGGCTTCGTAGATAGAGAAACAGATGGCGTTGTACCAAAGGGCATTGAGTTCGACGGGCATGCCGGCTCGGGGCACCACGGGGTTTCCTTGCACCATGGCATTCATCCAGGTGAGGGGCACGCCTTGTTTACGGGCGTCGATGAGTCCGTTATCCTGAATGTGGATGTATGGGATTTTGGGGTTGAGGTAGTAGTCGAGTATTTTTTTAAGCAGCTCGCCGTAGGTGGCCCAGATGTTTTTCGTATCATAAAGCGTCTTACACTCTTGCAGGGTGTGGAATAGCCAAAGGGGGACGTCCACATCTTTGAATTTAGCCGCCAGTTCTTCGGAAGTTCCGTTGAGGTAGTCGGCTTCAATTTGTGCGATGGTGGTGTCCAGGACATCGTGAAATGGCTTGAGGTCTTTTTGGAAAAGGAAAAGCCCGGGGAGAGCCACCAGCGTGTCGCGCAGACGGCTTCCATACCAGTGGTAGCCGGCCACCAGTTCGGTTTTGCCTTTGTTGATGAGCAGGAACTGCGACGCCGCGTTTAAGAGGTTGTTGAGCAGGGTATCGCGGGGGATTCGTTTTTTTGCTTCGCGGGTAAATTTGGCTTTTAATCCGCCTGTTTTGACGGGAGCTGTTGAAGCCGAAAAAATGATGCTTTCACCTTTTTCGATGGGTATTTCGAAGTAGCCGGGCACGTAAAGATCCTCCTGGAAATCATATCCACGTTCCCATTCCTTGATATACTCGATGTCGCGGTACCAGTTTGGGAAGGGGATGTATTCGTTTTCTTTGCTGATTTGCAGGTTCAGGTCGGGAAAGTCCTGGTAGAGGCATAGTTTGATGCCGTTTCCGATGGTGTCGAAGTGAGTATTGGCCAACAGGTTTTGACGCGTGAGTTGGTGCACACTTCGGAAGGCGACATAAGGTTTGAACCGCAGCGTGGTTGCCGAGTGAGCCTCTTCGAGGGTGTATCGCATGAGGACCTGCTCTTCGTTTTCGGACATGAGCAACTCGTAGGAGAGCACGACTCCCCCCACCCGGTAAGTTACTTTAGGGATGCTGTCAATCTCCAGATTGCGGATGTATTTGTGTCCTTTGGGTTCGTAATGGTTGCCAGGGTATTTGTGAATGCCCAGGTTGAAGACCTTGTCGTGTTGAATGACTGATACGTCGAGGTTTGAAAGCAGGACGTGACGTTCGTTGTTGAATTTTTCGATGGGGCAAACCAACAGGCCGTGGTATTTGCGGGTGTTGCATCCCACCAGCGTGGTACTGGCATACGAGCCGGAACGATTGGTTCGCAGTATTTCACGAAACAGAGAGTATTCGAGGTTAATGAGTTTCGATTTGTCGAGCTGAAAATAGACCATAGATGTTACAGATTAGGGAAATGAGACAACATAGACCCCTGTCGGCATTATTAAAGGCGTCAGGGGAAGGAAAGAGAAGGAGTGATTGTTGCCCGAAAGCATTGCGCGTTTGGACAAAGCAAACGAGACTCAGGATGTGGTTGCGGATAATGAGAACGTAGTGGGTTGCATAGGTTGTTGATAATGTGGTTAGTAAAAAATGTTAACGGATTTTATTTTGAAAGAATAACAAATCATCATTCAGGTCGAGCAGGGGAAATTTCTGTTTTACCTGCTCAATCCGTGTCATCATATTCCGCACAAACTGCAGATAGGCATCCGTATCAGGGTGCAACGGCCGATGATGACGAGCACAGACAATGGGCTCCATGGCCTTGCAACAGGCCACTGTCTCCCGGTTGAACCAACTCCCCGCAAATTTCTCCCACACATAATCAATGGCCACCGACGAAGGGTGCAGCATGTCGTCGTCAAAGAAACGGTAGTCCCTGAGGTCATCCAAGACGATCTCGTAGGCCGGGAAATAGGAGGCGCACTCAAAGAGTTTACACAATTGATCAACAGCCAGTAACAGGACTGCTTTGCTCAATTGGTTTCCGTTTGCGCCATCTTTCCAGTGCCTGACGGGGCTCACCGTCAAAACAATCTGAACACCCGGGTTTATCTCCAACAACTCGATCAGGAGTTTTTTGTACAGCTCCACGATGCGATCCACACACAAACGATATCGGTTGAAGTTTTTGTCGGGCAATTTGTGGCAGTTTGCCACGATTTGCTGCGTTTCAACCCATTCGTAAACCCAGGATGTGCCAAATGTAAGAAATAAATAATTACAGTGACGAATTTCGTGAGACGCTTTGACGAGTGACCGATTTATGGCGTTTAAAGTTTGATCCATGTCGGACGAAGAGAAGCAACCGTGGTGTGCAAAGCTGTGCCAGATGCCCTGATGTTGGATGAGGTCGTTAGAGGTATATTCAGTTGTGGCAATCATTCGACGGATGGCCATCGCGATGGACATGGGGTTGAAAAGAATGCCAAAGGGGTTGACCAAGGCGTTCATGCGATTGTCGATGAATCGTTTTCCGATGTTTTCGGCAAAGCAGGATCCCATGCAGAGGATGTGGTCGGCATAGTCGATGCGGCGGGGGGCTTCGGGAGGTGTGATTTCGGTTCGGAGTTGCATGGGGTGGGAGGTGTCAGTTGATGAGTATTAAGATGCAAGACTTTGATGGTATCAATGTGTGGTTTATGAGTTGATGAAAAATGTGTTGTTTGCGAATTCCTCGAATTCATTGCTTCGCAAAGCGACTGCGTCGATGGCTTTGCTTCACAAACCAACTGTGTTGTGAATAGCTTATGAAATTAAAAAAAAATGTGGGAATAAGGATGTGGAAAGGGGTGTTTTTTGTGTTTTTCTGGGATTGGTGATGGTTAAGCGTGGTGATAGGTTGGTATGTAGATGGTTGATGCCATGAGGAAGGCGGAGAATTCGCATGGGATCAGGAGCTGTTTCGCAGCATTGTATTGTCTTCATCGGATTTATTGGGGAATATATTTTAAACAAGTTTGTGGCTTGTCTGAATTAAACACGGAGAAGAGTCGGAGTTGGTTCAGAGTTAATATAGGGAAGCATTGAAGGAATGGCGAAGCAGGGGCGAAGAATTGGAGTGGAGGAGTGGAGGGGTGGAGGAGTGGAGGGGGGCGATGAAATGGAGATTGAGAGGCGATGAATCGGAGATTGAGACGCGATGAATCGCGTCTGTACGGAGATCAATTGAGAGTTCCGAAGGTGATGCGAAGGCTCAGGAGGTGGTTGCTGATGCCTAAGGTGGTTTTGGATAGGAAGATGTTGTATCCATAGGTGATTTGAGCGATGCCAAGAAAGGAGAGTCCGAGTTCGGGGCGGAGTGCTGCGGTGGATTGGATTCGACTGTCGTTGTATAGTTCTGTGTAATAAATGGCTTGGGCGTTGAACTGGAGGATGAGGAGGGAGGCACTGTAGCCGGCTTTGATACCCAGCAGGTTGCTCTGATGGGGGCGGAAGAGTAGTTCGCCACTCAGGTGGGTGTTATGATAGAGGTACTGATTCCGGACGCCATGGGCGATGCCCACTTCGAGGGTGGGGTAGTGTTGTTGTTGATAGCCCACGATGAGGTTGGTTGACTCGCGTTGTGCGTGTGACGTCATTGTGAGGATGATGAGAAGCAGAAGGGTGAGGGTGGGTTTCATGTGTATGTAATTTAGCCCCCAATATCCCCCAACGGGGGACTATGGTTAGGGTTTGTATTATTTGCTGCCATGATCGTTGTACTTTTTCATGATAACACATGTGCGCTGTCGCCAATAATTTTGTTTCTGTGTGTTACCGATGGAAAAGATGGCTGTTTCATCGGTTTGTAAAGGTATTATGATTCAATGTCGTTTAGTTAGTGACAATCGAATAAAAGACAAGAAGAATTTTAGACATCAGACAGATAGATTAGACTGTGAAGACGAAGAAAACAGATCTAAATATCTTTCCTTATCTCATCATCTGTCTCATCGTCTTGCGTCTTCTTCTCTTAACTTAACGACATTGTATTATGATTTATAATTTTATGTCCACGAATTACGCAAATTTTAAAATGTAGATAGAAAGCAGATTGTAATTTGGGTGAGAGGGTTGTTTTTGGGGAAGATACTTTTCGGAGTTGATTCAATATTGGGTTTCTATTTGGCAAAGATAAGAGAGATTTGGGCGTGGTATTTTTTATTTTTTTTTGTTTTTGGTTATGACGAACTGTTCAAATAAACTTTTGTACAATATATTCAGTTCACATCATCGAGACCGCTCTTACTCTGGCCACCACCCCCATCTACCTCAATGGCGGCGAAACCAGTGTGCTGTTTGGCGAGGATTTATCCGACTATTTCAACATCGACAATCTGACGTTTAAAGGCTACAGTAAACAGACCTATCAGCGCACCGGGCAGTTGCCCGAGGGGTTTTACAAGTTCACCGTCGAGGTGCTTCACCATGCCACACGGCGGGTCATCTCCAATGCAGGAAGCACCACTGCCTGGATCGCTCTTGGCAAGCCCCCCGTGTTGCGAGCCCCCGACGACGGTGCCCGCCTGGGACAATACGCCGGCATGCCACTCACCTTCAGTTGGTTGCCCAGTAACGTGGGAAGCCCCATGTCGGCCGGCAACATCCGCTATCAGTTCGAGATGTGGGAGATGCGAGTGCCCGGCATCAGCCCCTACACTGTGGCAGCATCCATGCCCGTGTTTCACGACAACACCTCCTTCAGCACCAGCTACTCCCTCTATCCGGCCACCCTGATGATGGAACCCGGCATGACCTATGCCTGGCGCGTGACCGCATCCGACGCCGGAGGCTTTGTGCCCTTTGAACAGGACGGACACAGTCAGGTGCGCACCTTCACCTACAAGGCCTTGTGCGACACCGTGACAGGCTTCACCGCCACCGCCAAAGGGCAGAGTGGCCTGTTTTGCTGGGAACCCGGCACCGGGCACACCTCCTATCAGATTGAGATGAGGCAGCCCGAAACCGGCTGGTTCAACGCCAGCGAGACCTTCGACAGCAAAGCCGAGTTTTTCGATCTCACGCCCGGCAACACCTACCAGATGCGGGTGAAGAGCACCTGCAACAGCGACCCCACCTCGGTGAGCGACTTCACCACATGGCGCTCACTCACCGTACCCGTTCCCAAGCCCCTGGTGGACACGCTGGGGTGCCCCACCTGTGGCTGCGACGACAATCTGCCCGGGGTGGAACTCACCAACTTCACCCTGCGCGACAACCTGGCTCCCGGCGACACCATCGCCAACAAGACGGGCACCACCCGCTTCATCCTCAAGAGCGTGGAGTCACAGGGCGCGGGCACCTACAAGGGCATCTTCCTCTATTGGGCCGAGATATGGGGCGTGAAGTTTGTGTGCCAGTACACCGATTTGCAGGTGAACACCGACAACGTGATTGTGAACATGGACTTCGAGAGCGTGTACGATCCCCAGTTCCTGCTCGATGTGGATGCCGCCACCGATTACTTCAACGCATTGGCAGGCAACCTGGCCGTCCTCACCACCAGCACTGCCATCAAGGACACCCTGCAGGTGACCCAATCCTTCGACGCCATCTATGTGAACGGGGGCGACTCCCTGATGGCCGTGAGCGTGGATGCCAACGGCAACATCACCGAAACCGTGCTGGCTGCCTCCACCGACAATCTGGGCAAGACCCTCGTCAAAGGCCCCGATGGGCAGGAATACGTGGTGACCAACGACGGCCAGGTGATGGGCGTGAAAGAATACAAGGCCACCGGAGGCAGCAGCCGCCTGATGAAAGACCACAACAGCGAGAAAGAGCAAAAAGTCACCTCCCCATCGGTCAGCTTCAGCGCTTCAACCGGACAAAAATACGGCTTCGATGCCTTCACCCCCATCAAGCAAGCCATTCAAACGCACTACCCCCAACTCCCCCTTTCGGGTGGGGCTCCTGTCCCCTTCAAGAGCGTGGCCAGCTTTGCCACCGACCGCGTGGGGGTGAGTGCCACCAATGGCATCACCTTTAAGGACGAGATGGGCATCCCCGCCCTGGCCTCGGGCAACGACCTCACCATCCGCGGCAGCGCCAACGGCTCCACCATTGGCCTGTATGCCTACCGCGCGGTGAACGACTCCACCGAAGAGGTGGTGGGCAAACTCAACATCATGAGTTTTGATGAGCAGCCCAAAAGGTTAATCATCGTGCCGGTGAATGGCGCCACCCTGCCCGATGCCACCGCCCTGCAACAAACCCTCAATACCATTTACGCTCAGGCGGTGACCCGCTGGAGCGTGACCACCGGCGCACCCCTCACCGTCACTTTCCCCGGCGGCACCATGACACACGGCGGTTCCTCCGCCCTGGCTGCCTACAACGCCGACCAAAAGCTGATCATCAACACCTACGATGCCTCCCAGCCCTCCGGCCTCGACAAGGACGCCCTCTACCTCTTTTTCATCGACAACGTGGATGGCAAGGCCGGTGTGGCCGGCTTTATGCCCCTGCAACGCCAGTGCGGCTTTATATATGGTTCGCCTGAACTTAATATTGTGGCACATGAATTAGGCCACGGCGCCTTTAACCTCTACCACACCTTCAGCTCCGAAAACTACATTGCCAAAGAGCAAACCACCGACAACCTGATGGACTACAAGGGTGGCACAGAGTTGTGGAAGTACCAGTGGGAGAATGTGCAGGATCCCCAACGGGTGTGGATGAGTTGGGCACAGGGGGAACAAGAGGGAGAAGCAACTGTTGATGCATTGTATGAACTCGATCCCATGGTGCCAACGCAGGATGTAAACCAGGTAATTTACTGCGGGATGACACCCTCTGGAAAGATTATCGAAAGTTACCCACTGAAGGTGCAAGGAAAAAATGTCACCAGTGTCATTTCAAAAAACCAACTCTATTTTATTGTCGGCTTTTATGTTGAAGATTCCGAAACAGGAGTCAGAGAATATTACAAATACGTAGCTCCCGATAAATTCCTCAATAAGGACAATGTCGCGTTTCCAGGTGAGATAACCTATTTCAATGGTACGAATTGCAATGTTTGGGTATATCAATCCATGAATAGCGATTGCATTTATAAGTGCAAAGCCATAGCCTGGGAAGTGCCTGCAAAGCCACTTGAAGCGTCCGGTTTGAAATCCCGTATTGAAAGTTCAACACTGGTCAAAGGCTGGGAGCTGGTGATAAGGTCGGAAGCAGAAACTCATTGTTTACGTGACTTTTTCGATACCCAAAGCAACAGTCCTGAGTGTGGCAACCCTGTACAAATTGAACACGATCAGGAGGTGCTGAATCAGTTGGTCTCCTCTATTGTTGGTAAATCAGGCGATGAAGCTCTGGCAGCACGGGCAGCGCTCACTATCAGTGGAGTATGCCCTGTTTCGATCAAAAGTATTTCCCAACAATCTGTTTTCGAGCTCTTTAAATTTTTATGCTCAACACTCAAAATCCCCGAGTTACAAGAGTTTGCCATGATCAAGTTGATGTCGGCCATTTCGGCCGATCACTTTAGTGATGTGTACACACTTCTCGAAGCCGACAACAATAAAGTGTTAAAACATCTGGTCGAAGAACTGCATGATGTGAGCATCGACATTTTTAACGACAAAAAAAACTATACATCGTTCATCAAAGGTCTTTTACAGATGTATAAAGAAAAGCCAGATTTGCTTGTCACAAGGTTTGGCGACTTGGATTATGAAACGAGCAATGAGTTGTTTAATCAGGTATTGAACCTTGAAAAACACCAGCTCCCTGGCTCCTTTGTTATGGATAAGGATCATGCGGAGTGGATGTTGCTTGTCCACCGAGGCAAATACGATGCTGCGACAGGGACTGTCAATATTTATGAGGATCGAATCAGAAATATACTTTCGCACCCTAATGAAAGTGAATCTGTGACATATCGTACTGAAACCACCAGTACGCTCATCGCCGAAAACTTGTCGCCACTCACTCCTGTCGTGGTGTTCACCGAAAGCACGAACGATCTTGTTCGAATCGCACTTGATTCATCAACTGAAAGTCTTACAGGGACTAAGGAATATGTTGTGCCCGCGATATTCCTTCATTATTACGATCAAAAGCTATTTAACACCGCGGTAGAGAAGGGTGCTGTCGTCGCGTTAGATCTCCTCACGATCTACAGCGGAGTGGGCGTTGTTTCCTTAGGAAGTAAAATACTTCAGGCACGAAGAGTGATTGCGTTGATTGAAGTGGCCGGTGCTATGGGTGATATTGCCATCCAAACCGTCGATTTTCCTCTCGGTTCGGAATTCGAACTCGGCGTGAATTCCTTTAATATGGCCATGGGTATGGTGGGCATCAAAAATGCGACGGTAGCCCTGAAAAATTTTGCCGTCAAATTGCCCGAAACAACACGCCGTTTGCTTCGCAACAATGAAAGCCTCAGAGCCGCCTTGTTGGCCGAACTGCGAAAAATCAAAGATTTGGATGCGTCCGAGTTGACACCCCAGCAAATATTGGCTTGGGAGAAGGTGCAGGCGGCTAAGAAAAAAATGCTTAATTTGCTAGAGAGTGGGGAGGAGGCAGCAAAAGCAGGTAGTTATTTTGGAAATCTGCCTAGATACCAGCAATTATTTAAAGAAGGAAAATTATCTGAATTACTTGCAGAGTTAAAAAACACAACTGCATATCCAAGAATGGGTTATACAAGAAATAGAACCTATGATTTTTTGTATGATGAATATAAAATTGCAAATCCAAACTTTGAAAATTGTCCTTATCTTAAAAATGCAATTGGGACTGATTTTGAACTAGATGAGGTCGGATATTTTGTTCGTTTATATTCAGGAGATGGAAAAGCCTCAAAATGGATTTTTAGAATTGAAGATTTGAAGAAATATGATAACATAGATGATTTAATTGAAGATTTAGCTATCCCATTTGACAATGGAACAATATTTGGCACCAAGCCTTCAAAAATTGCAATTGTAGAAATCCCCAAAGGAACAACTCTTAGAAAATCTTTTGCTGGAGAGCAGGTGTGGCAAAGAATGCACGATGGTTTGAGCGATTTGATTCAGAAAGGAGGTGGAGTACAGTATGAAATATTAGATGTTAATTTTAAGAATCCTCCCCCCTCGGTTAAGGCATGGTTTGGAGAGGTTGGAGAATTTGATGAATTAATAAAATAATAATACGCTTAAAGTTTTATGAATAAATTAAATTTAAATAACAAGGAGGTTGAATTCGATTGTTCTATTGAAAGAATTATTGAATTTACAAACACTATAATTGTAAGTTATTATCCTCAAACTGATGAAGAATTCTATGAAAAGGGCATGCATGGCGGAGTGTGTGGAATAGATAAAATTGATGCGGTAGTAAAGTGGAAACTTACTTATAATCCATTAGGTATGCGAAAGATCTCTTTTAATGGCAAAGAAGCTTTAAATATGAGAATTGGTGATGTGATCTATATACTTGATCCTGATAGTGGCAAAATAATTTATGAATCCGCGACTAAGGGATGAGATCTCCGCTAGCGCAGATTTGTAATCACGAGTGGTCGAAAGATCGAAAATTGTAAGTGTTGGCTGTTGTTGAATTCAGATCCTCGCTAACATTAGAGGGTGAATGAATTTATGTGCTCGGCGTCATTTTCAATGACGCTGTCTTCACAATTTATCCCACTGCTGGCGCGGTTCTGTGAACCGTGTCCACACCATGGCAAGCCAATGCTTTCTATTTTAGCTTATTATCAAACCGTGCTACATTAAAAGTCATGCTTTTAGTGTTTTAAAGCAATTGCAGCCCGCATGTTTCGTTTGTCTTAACACTAAATGGCTTATCTTAGACCAACAAAACCTAGCCGATGAGCCGCAAATATAAATTACACAATCCGGAAGGACTCTATTTTGTAACCTTCGCTACAGAAGGGTGGACAGACGTGTTTACCCGCAACGAGTACAAAAACATATTGGTAGACAACTTGGCGTACTGCCAAAAGAATAAAGGGCTTGAAATATTTGCCTGGTGCATCATGACCAACCACTTACATTTAATGGTGAGAGCAACAGAAGGGAATTTGTTGCAAGACATTGTGCGGGATTTCAAAAAGTTTACCAGCAAAGCCATCCTGAAGGCCATCGCCGAAAACCAACGAGAGAGCCGCAAAGAATGGCTCTTAAAACTGTTCCCACTGCTGGCGCGGTTCTGCGAACCGTGTCCACACCATGGCAAGCCAATGCTTTCTATTTTAGCTTATTATCAATCCGTGCTACGTTAAAAGTCATTCTTTTAGTGTTTTAAAGCAATTGCAGCCCGCATGTTTCGTTTGTCTTAACACTAAATGGCTTATCTTAGACCAACAAAACCTAACCGATGAGCCGCAAATATAAATTCCACAATCCGGAAGGACTCTATTTTGTAACTTTCGCTACAGAAGGGTGGACAGACGTGTTTACCCGCAACGAGTACAA
This sequence comes from Breznakibacter xylanolyticus, assembly GCF_003254275.1. Classification (GTDB taxonomy): domain Bacteria; phylum Bacteroidota; class Bacteroidia; order Bacteroidales; family Marinilabiliaceae; genus Breznakibacter; species Breznakibacter xylanolyticus. The sequence continues at coordinate 26,754 of NZ_QKZK01000001.1, forward strand.
AAACATATTGGTTGACAACTTGGCGTACTGCCAAAAGAATAAAGGGCTTGAGATATTTGCCTGATGCATCATGACCAACCACTTACATTTAATGGTGAGAGCTACAGAAGGGCATATGTTGCAAGACATTTTGCGGGATTTCAAAAAGTTTACCAGCAAAGCCATTCTAAAGGCCATCGCCGAAAACCAACGAGAGAGCCGCAAAGAATGGCTATTAAAACAGTTCTCCACGTCCGAAGGCAACCGTTTTTGGCGCTCCGATAACAAACCCATTGAGCTATGGAGTAATTCAGTGATAGATCAAAAACTGAATTATATCCATCAAAACCCTGCTGAAGAAGGTTTGGTATTCCGAGCAGAAGACTATGTTTACAGTTGTGACAATGACTATGCTGGGGGGCACGGCTTATTGGATATATGGGTGATATAGTGGGTGTTGTGGTGGCACGGATTGCAAATCCGCGCCAGCTGGGTGCCGAAGCCGATGCCTTTGAAAATGCGATGTCGGTTAAAGCAATGCAAAAGCTTAACCCACCATGTAAGTGGCTCGATGAAGCAGGTGAAGTTGGAGCCGATTACACTCCGCATAAACAGCTATACCTTAAACGTGTGGCACAAAAAAGCAATGGCCAGTTAAGTACGGTAAGTGATGGCAAAGTGTTTATTGGAGATGATATTCATATAAAAACTAAGAAGAACGAGTTTGGTGTAGCTCAGTATAACCAAGCCAAATATCACGACAGCAAACTTAGCGATACGGCTCCATGGACACCCAATCAGCGATCGGAGTTAATTGATTTGTTTAAGAATGACAGTCAACTGGAATATGTTGAATTTGAAATACGGACCTCTGATGACTTTTTACAGCAAAGTCCATATAAAAATGGAATGAAGGTTAGGATATACCGAGATGATATTTACAAATCATTCAAACAAGGTGAGGCACAGGTAACGCAAAAGGTTGTATTATGAAAGATAAAATTGCATATAGGATTATAAACGACATATATGATTCTATCCTAAAGGGTAATCATTTTGGAAATATACCAGTCAATCAAGGTTTTGGTTATTCTATTTTTAGGAAATCGAATCAAAAAATAGAGCGTTTCGGTATTGTCGGCACCTACAGATACGAAAAATTCAAAACAGAACATTTAGGTGCTCGAATTTCTTTTTTGCCATTAGAATCCATAGTTTCGCCTATATTGGTTTCGAATGGTTTAATGGGCGATTCTATTTTGGAAGAACTTCCGGCAACAATATCATTTAGTACAGCCAATGATTTTTTAGTTGCCGATAAAGATGCACTTACAACATTTGCTTCAGAACGTTTGCCAATTGTTATTGAGAATGAAACGGATATTGACAACTTCATACAGGCACATATCGATTTCTATTTCCAGTTTATTGAACCCTTTTTCAATCGCTGGTGTGATATACGGGATTTATTGCCATTGATAGAAAATATGGAAACTTCAAAAGCATTTGATTTTTTTGGAACTGGAGCTGTATTCAAATTATTAACGATTTGGAAACTATGCAATCATCCTAAAGTGTCTTTCGAGATTGAAAGATGGGAGAATAATTTTCTGCAAATGAGGAAAAATGACCCAACAGAGATTCAGTATGAAAGATACTATAACGCTTCAAATCAACTATCAGAAGTTCTGTCTAAAACAGAACCGTTGTACGAATGGGATCCTGAATATTTAAAGCTGAAATAGTTTTTGTGCCCTCGCTAACCGTAGAGTGTGAATGAATTTATGTGCTCGGCGTCATTTGCAATGACGTCGTCTTCATATTTATAGTTTTCAACTATCAAAGCATTGCGCCAATGCCATCACGTTCTATGGCATATTAGCATCTGCCCTGGTAGTCAGTAGCGTGTGCATCGGTTCTTTAAAAAGCATTGATTCACAACATCTTTACGACCTTTTCAAGTTTTTATCCTCTACTCAAAAAATCCCCGAAATACAGGAATTTGCTCTGATCAAATTGATGTCATCCATCCCATCCTCTCCCCACTGCTGGCGCGGTTCTGCGAATCGTGTCCACACCATGGCAAGCCAATGCTTTCTATTTTAGCTTATTATCAATCCGTGCTACGTTAAAAGTCATGCTTTTAGTGTTTTAAAGCAATTACAGCCCGCATGTTTCGTTTGTCTTAACACTAAATGGCTTATCTTAGACCAACAAAACCTAGCCGATGAGCCGCAAATATAAATTCCACAATCCGGAAGGACTCTATTTTGTAACTTTCGCTACAGAAGGGTGGACAGACGTGTTTACCCGCAACGAGTACAAAAACATATTGGTTGACACCTGACCTATTGCCAACAACGCAGGTGGATTGAGGGTTTTGCCTGGCGCGTAATAACCCACTTAGTGTATTAAATGGATCTTGCGTGCGGATTTGAGGATATAGGCGGCAGCAATTTTTTTTACAATTTTTTTGGTCAATTCGTCGCCACCATTAAATTTGCGAATCGTGCAATAAACATCATTTAAAAATTAAGGAGGATTTTTTTATGAAACTAAGTACGAGAACTAATTGTTTAATTTTTAATGCATTATTTTTTTTAGCGTTACCCTTTTCAATGATTCAGGGGCAGGAGATCCGCCTCTACACCCCTTACACCAAAATTTCAGTCCCGCCGGGTCAATCCATCGATTATGCCATCGAGGTGAAGAACACAGGCAGCTCAACCGATCCCATCGATCTTGCCGTGACGGGCATCCCGCGACAATGGGAGTATACCTTGAAATCGGGGGGATGGAACCTGAAACAGTTGATGGTGCTTCCCGGTGAGTCAAAAAGCATCAACCTCACGGTGAGCGTGCCGCTTAACGTGAACAAGGGCAATTACAGTTTTAAAGTCACGGGCAATGGTCAATCGGTTTTGCCGCTCACCATCAACGTGTCGGAGCAGGGCACTTTCAAAACCGAGTTTACCTGCAATCAGCCCAATATGCAGGGCAATTCCAAATCGACATTTACTTACCGAACCAAGTTGCACAATCTGACGGGTGAGAAGCAACTTTACTCGTTGCGGGCCGATTTAGAGCGTGGGTGGCGGGTGGTTTTTAAACCCGATTACCAACAGGCCACGTCGGTTGAATTGGATGCCAATCAATCGAAAGACATTACCATTGAGGTGAATACGCCCGAGTTGATCGAGGCGGGAACTTATACAATACCCGTGGCTGCCGTTACCCGCTCCACCTCTTCGAGCTTCACGCTTGAGGCTGTGGTGACAGGCACCTATGACATGGATTTTACCACACCCACCGGTTTGCTCAGCACCCGCATGACAGCCGGCGACACCAAACGAATTGATATGGTGTTGAAGAACAGTGGTTCGGCAACGCTGAAGGATGTTAAGCTGAGTTCGACCACCCCTGCCAATTGGGAAGTCACCTTTGAGCCCAAGAGCATCGAAGCGGTTGAAGCCGGTCAAAGCGTGCCGGTGACCGCGATTATCAAAGCATCTAAGAAGGCCATTGCCGGAGATTATGCTGCCACATTTACGGCCACCACACCCGAAACATCCTCTAAGGCCTCCTTTCGCATTGTTGTGAAAACACCCATGGTGTGGGGGTGGATTGGTGTGATGACAATCCTGGCCTGTGCCTGGGGTATTTTCCTGATGATCCGTAAATACGGGAGGAGATAAGTCATGAACTCTTTAGTGATAGAAGCAGAAGGCCTGATGAAACGATACGGGTCTCAGATTGTTGTGGACAGTCTTGACTTAACAATTGCCAAAGGCGAGGTGTTTGGATTGTTAGGACCCAATGGTGCCGGGAAGACCACCACGATCCTGATGTTGATGGGCATGAGTGAGCCTCATGGCGGAACCATTCGGGTGTGCGGCATCAATCCGGTGACACATCCATTGTCGGTGAAGCGTAAAGTGGGCTATTTACCCGAAGATGTGGGTTTTTACGACGATTATTCGGGGATCGACAATTTGGTTTACACGGCACGTCTCAATGGTCAGTCTCCGGCACAAGCCCGCCATCAGGCTGAACAACTGTTGCGACGAATCGGGTTGTGGGAGGATGCGCACAAAAAGACAGGAAAATATTCACGTGGTATGCGTCAGCGATTGGGTTTGGCCGACGTGCTGATGAAATCGCCCGAAGTGATTATTCTTGATGAGCCGACCCTGGGCATCGACCCTACCGGAGTTCGTGAGCTGATGGAACTGATTGTGAAACTGAGTCGCGATGAAGGCATTACGGTACTGTTTTCGTCGCATCATTTGCATCAGGTTCAGCAGGTTTGCGATCGGGTAGGGTTGTTTGTGGGCGGTCGTTTATTGGCGCAGGGGGATATCCCACAATTGGCGCAGTCACTGTTGAACGACAATCTTTACGCGATTGAAGCCGCCATTGACCATCCCGATGAAAAAATCCTTAGCGATGCCTTGATGTCGGTCAATGGAGTGATGTCGGTGGAGCGTCGTCGTGACTTGTTTCATATTCGAACCAATCATGACGTGACGGCTGTCATTGCCCAAAGAGTTATTGAAGCAGGGGGTGCGCTCACTTACCTGAATCGTGTGGAATACGGATTGGATGAAATTTATTGTCGATATTTTGAAGGAGGCTCAAATCATGATGTTAATTAAGCAATTGAGGGAGCCCATCACCCGCATTGCGCAATGTATGCCAGGGTTGTCCCCACAAAATAAAACAGAACGTTTTACTCGTCATCCCTTTTGGGTGATGGTTGACAAGGAAATGATGGATCACATCCGTAGTTGGCGTTTTATGATTTTGGTGGCCATTGTGGTGTTGACTTGTTTGGGCGCAAGCTACACGGCACTGCTCAATATTGCCAAAGCCGTAAAACCCGGCGATGCGGATGAAGCATTTTTGTTTCTCAACCTTTTTACCGTTTCCGATGGAACATTGCCGTCGTTTGTGGTGTTCATGGGTTTTCTGGGGCCATTGTTGGGCATCGGAATGGGGTTTGATGCCATCAATAGTGAGCAGAGCCGAGGGACGCTAAGTCGCATTCTGTCGCAGCCCATTCATCGTGATTATTTGATCAATGCCAAGTTTGTGGCTGCCTTGATGGTCATTGCGTTGTTGGTGTTTGTCATGGGCTATTTGGTGGCCGGAGCGGGGTTGATTGCCATTGGTATTCCACCCACTTTTGAGGAGTTTATGCGCATCAATTTGTTTTTGATGCTGAGCGTTGTTTACATCGCGTTTTGGCTCAATTTATCGGTGCTGTTTTCCATTCGTTTTCGGCAGGCAGCCACGTCAGCGCTTTCGGGTATTGCGGTATGGCTTTTTTTTAATTTGTTTTATCCGTTGATGCTCAATATTGTTCTCAAGCCGTTTACGCCGTCGGCTTACGCGTCGCCAAAATCAATCTATTTGTTTGAGCGCAGCCGTTACCTGTTGTCGCAGTTGATGCCCAACGAATTGTTTAACGAAGCCACCAGTACCCTGCTCATGCCTACGGTTCGCAGTGTTGGTCCCTTGACCATGCAGCAGGTTGAGGGAGCCTTGCCCGGGCCTCTGCCTTTGGGTCAAAGTGCGTTGTTGGTATGGCCGCAGATTACCGGTTTGTTGGCTGCCACGCTTATCTGTTTCGCACTGTCGTATTATTTGTTTGTGCGACGCGAAATCAGGGGGCGGTCGTGATGTGATTCAAAAAGGCAAATTTTTCAGGGGTTACAGTGGCATTGTTTTGATGCGCGTAACCCCTTTGATTTCATTTGAATATATTGCAATGAGGAATGAGGGGCAAAAAATAAAATGAATTTTTAGGGGCGAGGGCTTGCGTATTAAAAAATAGTCTCTATCTTTGCATCGCAATTAAGGAGAACGACACGACGTTTCAAAACAAAGATATATTGCGGGGTGGAGCAGTTGGCAGCTCGTTGGGCTCATAACCCAAAGGTCGTCAGTTCGAGTCTGGCCCCCGCTACTAAGGAAAGCAGCTTTCGCAAGAGAGCTGCTTTTTTTGTTTTATGGCAAATTAATCAACGAATAATTCTCTGCATTTTATATCTTTAGTGGGTAAAAAAGTGAATGAATGAAGTTTTTTTCCAGAGATAATATCCATCCAAATGAGAAGTTGCAGCGTTTAATGCGCTTGGAAGATGCGGTCGAAGCCATTTTTGCGACCGACCATCGCTATGTGGGAAGTAATTTATTTGAGTCGGTGGTTCGGTCGGTACATGAGTTGTTAGGGGCTGATGTGGTGATTGTTGGAGAATTTCTTGTGGACAGCGATCTTATCCGAACCTTGGGTTTTTGGGACGAAGGAGCCGTGCGTGAGAATTTCTCATATGCCTTGGAGGATACGCCTTGCAAGCAGGCTATTGTGGAGAGAGGCTGTAGTTTTTCATCCGGGGCGTGGCGAATGTTTCCCGATGATTCTGAACTGGTGAGTCGGGGCATTGAAGCTTATGTGGGCATTCCATTTTATTTTAAGGGGATGGAGCCACGAGGCATCATTTTGGCCATGTTCAAGACGGCTATTGATGATTGCAAGGTGGTGTCGTCGTTGCTGAAGATTTATGGGGTGCGCGTGGCATTGGAGTTGGAGCACATCACCAATCGTCGTTTGTTGGAGCAGCAAAATGATAATCTGCATCGTTTGTTTGAGCAGTTGTCGGTTAAGAATCATGAACTCGATCGCTATGTGAAAGAGGTTGAAGATGCCAAGGCGATGGCCGAGGAGAGCAATCAGCTTAAGACCGCTTTTTTGGCCAATTTGAGTCACGAGGTTCGCACGCCCATGAACGTGATGTTGGGATTTGCCGAGTTGCTCAAGTCAGACGTTCTTTCGCAGGAAGAACGGGTGGAATACATCGACATCATCAACCAAAATGGGATGCAACTGCTCAAAATCATGGACAATTTGATTGATATCTCCAAGTTTCAGTCGCGCACGGTTTTAGAGTCGCCTAAGGCATTGCCATTGAATGATTTGTTGGATCGATTTTATCTTCAATACAGTGATTATCTGCGGATGGTGCAAAAGTCGTTGCGGTTGCGCATTGATAAAGCATTGCCCGATGGCAGTGATGTGATTATGGCCGACAACGAGGGGGTGAGCAAGGTGTTGAATCAGTTGCTCGATAATGCGGTGAAGTTCACCTTCGAGGGAGAGATTACTTTTGGTTACCGATTAGAGGGCGATGCGGTCTGTTTTTATGTGATCGATACGGGTATTGGAGTCCCAGAGGGGATGGATGATAAGATTTTTGAGATGTTTCGACAGGTCGATTTGCGTCAGTCGCGCGATTTTGGGGGGAACGGTTTGGGGCTGGCCATTGCCCGCAAGTTCACCGAGTTGATGGGTGGCACCATTTGGCTTGATCGGTCGATGGATTCGGTGACTTGTTTCTGTTTCAAAATTCCCTGGGTGAAGGCCGAGCGGAAACTCACAGGGGAAAAGGGGACGATGAACTGATTTTTTGCATTCATTGGAGGGTTTGTCCCAATCTAATCGGTATTTTTGGCGGCTGTCATCAGGTCGCCTTTTTTTATTGTTTTCAACAAGAACCTTGTGGTTGGGTTGACCGTAATGGTGAGGTGAGGTTTGTGATTTAAGTTTAGGAGTTCCCCTGTTTTGTAGTTATGTGATGTCTGTGGTGAGCATTAACACTGTTTTAAGCACGCATAGTCATCGCATCAGCATTGGGGCAGTTTGTTTTGGGATGAGTTTATACAAAATCATTATCAGTCCCCCTTTTATGGGGTAGGGACTAAATGTAAAATAACTATGAAAAGCCGCTTTGTTTTTTTGGGTCGTACCGCTCTTTTCTTTTTGGGGTATTTTATGGTGGCCCGATTATTTTTCCATGTGTATATGTTTTCGCAAACAGTGACCATGGGTTGGGGTAATTTTTTGTTGTCGTATGTTCATGGATTGCGGCTCGATGCATCCATTACGGGTTATTTGATGATGCTGATGTCGTTGCTCATGCCGGTGTCGATGGTCATGAGTCGTCGATGGTTTCGTGGGGTGGTTGATGCGTTGTTTGGGACGGTCATTGCACTGTTTTCGTTGTTGATATGGTCCGATGGAGCACTCTATACGCATTGGGGTTTTCGTATCGACACCTCTTTTTTTATGTATTTAGAGACGCCCAAGGAAGCGCTGGCATCGGTGCCGGTGTGGCAGTTGGTGTTGTTTCTGGTTGCCTGGACAGGCTACACAGTTTTGTCTGTGTGGTTATTTCGCAGGTATGTCACCACTCATATTGAGCGATTCGATCGTTCTCATTGGGTATCGGTGTTTGTGTTTTTATTGTTTGGCGGGTGCATGATTTTGCCGGTGAGGGGCAGCGTGGGCATTGCGCCCATCAACACCGGAATGGTTTATTTCAGCTCCGATATGTACACCAATCATTCGACCGTGAATGCCGTGTGGAATTTTATGTACGACCTGAGTCATCGTGATCGCACCAACTTGTCGGTTCATTTTATGGACGATGCACAGGCTGAGCAGATGCGTGAAAATTTTATAATGTCGCCCGATTCGGTGCCGGTATTGTTGAACGATGCCCGGCCCAATGTGTTGTTTATCATTCTTGAGGGTATTGCTGCTCATGTGGTGGAGCCGTTGGGAGGACGTGCCGGGGTGACGCCACAGATCAATCGTCTTTGGGACGAAGGACTCTCTTTTCGACACATTCACGCCAGTGGCAGTCGGAGTGACCGTGGATTGGTGGCCATCTTAAGCGGTTATCCGTCGCATCCGTTGGCCTCGTTGATGAAATATCCTAAAAAGACGCAGAAGGTGCATTCCATCACACGTGTGTTGGGCGATGCCGGTTATCACACATCGTTTTATTACGGGGGTGACACCGATTTTGCCAATATGAATAGCTATTTGAAAAACAGTGGTTTTCAGCAGGTGGTCAATCAGGATGATTTCCCCCGCGAGTATCGCAACAGCAAATGGGGTGTACACGATGAGTATTTGTTCGACCGGGTGATGGCCGACATGGATGCTGCTCAGGCGCCATTTTTTAAGGCATTTTTCACACTGAGCAGTCATGAGCCTTTTGATGTGCCCATGGCAACAGTCATCAAGGGATCTACCGACAATGATAAGTACATGAATTCAGCGTATTATACCGACAGTTGTTTGGGGCGTTTTATTGATGTCGCCAAAACCAAACCGTGGTGGAATCGAACGTTGGTGGTGATTGTTTCAGATCACAGTGTTCGATATGTCGAAGATCATCAAATAGACGAGCCGCGTCGTTATGCCATTCCCATGATTTGGACCGGGGGAGCGTTGAAAGAGAAAGCTGTGATGGATGTGTATGGCAGTCAGTGCGATATTGCAGCCACGTTGTTGGGGCAGATGGCGCTTTCCACCGAAGGGTTTCCGTTTAGCCGAAATCTGTTTTCATCGACCGATGGGGTGATGTATCATTTCAACAAAGGGTTTGGTTTTGTGTCATCGCGGGGGAAGGTGATTTACGATTTAAACAAAAACGAGATGACAGCCGCAGAAGGCGATAGCCTGTTGGTTCCACAGGCCAAGGGGTTGTTTCAGTCAATGATGAATCACTTTAACGGATTGTAAGAGCATTGGAGCCTTATGCCCTTTTTAGGGCAGGGCTGGTTCGCATTGTGATTTCTTAAAAAGCAGCCATGAGCAGACCGATGTCTTTGGAGGGGAGGTTGAATGCTTGTCCAATTTGGTTGTTGGTGAGGATGCCTTTGTAGATGTAAGTACCGTTGCTGATGCCGGGTTCCTGTTTGATGAGGTTGTTGATGCCGCCAGCGTCGGCCAGTCGGAGCAGCAACGGGGCAAAGATGTTGCTCAGGGCGATGGACGACGTTCGGGATACGCGCGAGGCGATGTTGGGCACGCAGTAATGAATGACGTTGTGTTTGGTGAAGATGGGGTTCTCCAGGTCTGTGCATCGGGATGTTTCAAAACAGCCGCCCTGTCCCATGTTGAGGTCAATGAGGATGGCTCCGGGTTTCATCTCAGCCACCTGTTCTTCGGTCACCATGAACGATGTGGATGATTGGATGTCGCGCAGGTTGCCCAGTACGGCATCAGCCGATTTGAGTGCTTTGGTGAGCACACGAGGGTGCAGAATGGATGTGAATACGCGTTGTCCGATGTGATGTTCGAGTTGTCGGAGGTTCTCGTACGAGTTGTCGAAGACCTTGACAGTGGCACCGAGCCCCAGGGCGGCACGAGCGGCAAATTCGCCCGCGGTCCCGGCACCCAGAATGACGAATTCGGTGGGCGTGATGCCGGTGATGCCTCCCAAAAGAACGCCTTTGCCGTTGTGTTGTTTGCTCATGTATTCGGCGGCGATCATCACCGAGGCGGTTCCTTCAATCTCACTCATGCTACGCACCACGGGTTGACAGTTGACTCCGTCGTTGATGTATTCAAACCCAATTGCCGAGATGCGTTTGTCGAGCAGCAATTGTATGTTGTCGCGAGTTTGCAGGTATGGGTAGAACTGCGAAAGGATCAGTTGGTCGGGTTTTAACAGGTCGATTTCATGAGGCGCGGGAGGGGCAATTTTCAGAATGACATCGCAGTCGAACACCTCACGAGCCGATGGGGCGATGGAGGCGCCCGCTTCGCTGAATGCATGGTCGGTGTAGGATGCTTTTTCGCCGGCCAAAGATTCAATGACCACCTGGTGACCGTTGGCCGCGAGCAGTTCAACGCCTTGGGGCGACAGGGCAATTCGGTTCTCGTAGGGCGATGATTCGCGAGGGATGCCGATGAGCAGTTGCTTGCGAGAACGCTTGGTTTCGAGCATCTCTTCCTGAGGAAGTAAGCCGTGTTTGCTCAAAGGGTAGATGGATGGATGGTTGCCGCTGTTGGTCATGTTGTCGAATATTTTTGGTGTCAACGCCGTATGTATAATCGTCACGCTTGGGGAAATACCTGAAGATGATAGGTCTGAGTCCACTCTGAAAAGTCCTTTATCCCCGAATTTAGCTACGCTGATTTTCAATTTACAAATTCCACTATTTTATTAAGAGATGATAAACCGATATTACAATTTTAAAAAGGTTCGGAGTAGATTCTTTTTTTTGAAGAGTCAGATGTTGGATTTGGCAATGTCAATTGCTATGGTCGGGTTATCAGGTGAAATGATTCGATGGTTTTTCATCCAAAACGATGATAGGTTCGACGACCTGTTGAAGGCGCAAAAGGCGTTGTTAATTTATAAAAAATATCACAATCATTGTTCTGATGCTCAAAATTATTGGGCAGGCTGTCTGACGGTTATTTGACGCGAGTTGTCGGGCAACTCTTCAAAATAAAGGTCAAGACGCTGGTCGGGCAAGAGTGATTCAATTTTGTCGGGCCATTCCAAAAAGCAGTAGTTGCCCGAGTACAGGTAATCTTCGTAGCCCATGTCGTAAGCTTCATCCATGTTTTTGAGTCTGTAAAAATCGAAGTGATAGATGATGTTGTGATGAGCTGTTTCGTACTCGTTGACGATGGCAAAACTGGGGCTGTTGACCACGTCCGTGACGCCGAGTTCGTGACAAAGGGCTTTGATGAAGGTGGTTTTACCCACCCCCATGTCACCTCTGAAAGCCAGGATGCGATGTGTCGGATATTGAGCTAAAAAGTTGGCGGCCACCATGTTGATGTGGGCCACGTCGGGGATGATAAACGATTCTTGTGCCATTGCCAAAAGGGTAAACTGAATGAGCAAATGTAGCAATCTTTTGCAAGCAATGGATGTCACAAAGGGCAGCGTTTAAGCACCTTTGCAGGTTAAGGGCGGTTGTTTGAGTGATAAAAAAAAGGTTTTATTGCATTCAACGGGTTAAAAGTTTGGAATTTAACAGGTACATGATTACCTTTGTAGCGGTTTTAATTCCGGGAGAAGGATAGGGGACACAGAGTCCCCTATTTTGTTGGATATAACTGTTCCCGCGTCTCATAGGGGGGCGATTGAATGAACCGTTCAACATCAGAAAAAGTATTTCATCAGATGATCACCGCACCACAAATACTGGAAATTATAAAGGAACAACTGGCCGCCGACGAGGTTTACGTGGTTGATTTGATTGTTCATCCCGGCAATCGCATTGAGTTGTGTCTGGATAAAAAGACGGGCGTTTCCATTGATTATTGTGTAAAAATCAGCCGGATGATCGACAGTCAGTTCGATCGTGAGGTGGAAGATTTTGAGATGGAAGTATCTTCGGCCGGCATCGGGCAGCCTTTTAAAGTGCTTCAGCAGTACGAGAAAAACCTTAATAATGAGGTAGAGCTGTTGACCAATGACGGGAAAAAGATGAAAGGTCAACTGATTGAAGTGGCTGCAGATTCGTTCACCGTAAAGGTAGAATCGTTGGTGAAGGTTGAAGGTAAGAAACGTAAAGAATTACAAATCAGTGAGCATCGTTTTGCATACGATGCCGTTAAATACGTGAAAGATATTGTTGTGTTTTAATTATATCTATAGACAAAGTCATACACATGGAGAATATAAATTTAATTGACACGTTTTCAGAGTTTAAAGATTTGAAGAGCATTGACCGTCCCACCATGGTTCGGGTGCTTGAAGAGTCGTTTCGCAGCGTGTTGGCTAAGCGTTTTGGGACGGACGAAAATTTTGATGTGATTATCAACATCGAAAAGGGGGACTTTGAAATCTGGCGTAACCGCGAGGTGGTAGAAGACGAAAACCTGACCGACCCCAATTTGCAAATCTCTATTTCGGATGCCAAGCGCATCGACCCCGATTTTGAAGTGGGAGAAGAGGTGACCGATGAGGTGAAATTCCTTGACTTTGGACGACGTGCCATTTTGAGTCTTCGCCAGAATCTTGCTGCGCGCATTTTGGAGTTGGAGAAGGATAACATTTACAATAAGTATAAAGAGAAAATCGGTCAGGTTGTGACCGGCGAAGTCTATCAGGTTTGGAAGCGTGAGATTCTTATTCTTGATGATGAAGGTAACGAACTGATTTTGCCCAAGAACGAACAGATTCCCTCGGACTTTTTCCGCAAAGGCGATAACGTTCGGGCGGTGGTGATTCGGGTCGAGATTCGCAACAATAATCCCCTGATTATTCTCTCGCGCACGTCACCCGTGTTCCTTGAGCGTCTGTTTGAGCTGGAGGTTCCCGAGATTTTCGATGGTTTAATTACCATCAAGAAAATTGTGCGAGTTCCCGGCGAGCGCGCCAAAGTGGCCGTGGAATCGTACGACGACCGTATCGATCCGGTTGGTGCCTGTGTGGGCATGAAAGGGTCGCGCATTCATGGCATCGTTCGCGAGTTGCGTAACGAAAACATTGATGTGATTAACTATACCACCAATACACAGTTGTTTATACAGCGGGCGCTCAACCCGGCAAAAATCACAACAATCAAGCTCTACGATAACGAGAAGCGCGCCAATGTGTACATGCGTCCCGAGGAGGTATCGCTGGCCATTGGTAAGGGCGGGCTCAACATCCGATTGGCGAGCCAGCTCACCGGCTACGAAATCGATGTGTACCGCGAGATGGTGGAAGATGACGAAGATGTCAGCCTCGATGAGTTTACCGACGAAATCGAAAGCTGGATCCTCGATGAACTTAAAGCCATTGGCTGTGATACGGCCAAGTCAGTGCTCGACTTATCGGTAGAAGATTTGGTGAAGCGTACCGATTTAGAGGAAGAAACCATTCGGGAGGTCCTGAGCGTCCTTCGGAGTGAATTTGATTAATTCCTTTATATTTGTGACTGAATTTTAATTTGTTCAACCTTTTACAAAATACGTTAGGGTCCATATATGGCAGTTGGTAAAAGATTAAGTGCAGTAGCACGTGAATTTAACGTGGGGATTGGAACCATTGTTGAGTTCCTGCATAAAAAAGGTTTTCAGGTCGATAGCAATCCCAATACCAAGGTGGAAGAGGATTGGTACAGTTTGTTGGAAAAGGAGTACCGTTCGGATCTGAAAGCAAAAATTGAAATGGAGAAAAGTGGCGCCATCAAAGCCAAAGTGAAAAAGGAATCCATTTCGATTGAGGATGTTCATACCGAAAAACATGACGAAGAGGATGAAGATCCTTTGCCCGGCCGTCAGTTGGATGTGGACCTGAAAGTGGTTGGCAAAATTGATCTCAATTCATTGCACAAGAAGAAGGAGCCCGAAGTTGAGAAGAAGAGCGAGCCGGCTCCTGTTGTGAAGGAGGAAGTGCCGGTAGCCCCGAAAGTAGAAGCCCCAAAAGTAGAATCTCCCAAGGTTGAGGTTCCAACGGTTGAAACGCCTAAGGCTGAAGTTCCGGTTGAAGCACCCAAGGCCGAGAAGAAGGAGGCCCAGGTGGAGCATATTGAAACCAAGGTCGATAAAATCGGCCAAGAGATAAAAGTTTTGGGAAAAATAGATTTGGATCGCAAAAAGCCATCCGCACCGGTTGCTGAAGCCAAGAAAGCACCTGTCGCCGAGCAGGCTAAAGCCGTTGAACCGGTTGTCGAAAAGGTTCAGCCGCGTGTTGAACCTGCTGCCGAACCGGTGGCTGAGAAAGAAGATGACAACTTTAAGCCCACGGTCTTCCAGAAATTGTCGGGCCCCACAGTGGTTGGAAAAATTGAGTTGCCGGTTGATAATCGCGGCACCTCGGCCGAGGACAAGAAGAATGCCAAGAAGAAGAAACGCAAGCGCATTCGCAAGGAGAAAGAGCGTGTGGATATTACCACGCCAGCTGCTCCCGGTGCAACTCCTGCCACCGGAACGCCCACCGTGGTGAAAAAGGCATTTACGCTTGAGACGCGTAAAGACAAGGCAGCCAAGGCAGGCACAACTGCCGGTAAAGAATCGCCAAAATTGAAAAAACGTCCCGTTCGCACCGAAGTGAACGAAGAGGATGTTCAAAAACAAATCAAAGATACGTTGGCTCGTCTGACTGCCGGTAAAGGAAAGTCAAAGGGTGCCAAGCACCGTCGCGATAAGCGCGATGCCTTTAGCCAGCGGATGCAGGCCGACATGGAGCAGCAAATTCTCGAGCAACAGACCATTCAGGTTACCGAATTTGTGACGGCTAACGAATTGGCCAGCATGATGGACATTCAGGTGAACCAAATCATTGCCACCTGTATGTCGTTGGGTCTGTTTGTGTCGATCAACCAACGTTTGGATGCCGAAACCATCAGCCTGTTGGCCGAGGAGTTTGGATTTAAAGTTGAATTCATCAGTGCTGAAGTGGCTGCTGCCATTGAGGAGGAAGAAGATGACGAGGCTGACTTGAGCATGCGTCCGCCCATTGTGACTGTGATGGGGCACGTTGACCACGGTAAGACATCGTTGCTCGACTATATCCGTAAAACCAATGTCCTTTCAGGCGAAGCGGGGGGGATTACCCAGCACATTGGAGCTTATAGCGTGAAGCTGGAGAGCGGGCGTCAAATTACCTTCCTCGATACCCCGGGTCACGAAGCCTTTACGGCCATGCGTGCCCGTGGTGCACAGGTGACCGACATTGCCATTATTATTGTGGCTGCTGATGATAACGTGATGCCTCAAACGGTTGAAGCCATCAACCACGCAGCGGCAGCGGGTGTGCCCATTGTGTTTGCCATCAACAAAATTGATAAGCCTAACGCCAATCCCGATAAGGTGAAGGAAGCGCTGGCCAATATGAATTACCTGGTTGAAGACTGGGGTGGTAAATATCAGTGTCAGGAAATTTCGGCCAAGGCCGGTTTAAATATCAACTTGTTGCTCGAGAAAGTGTTGCTCGAGGCCGATATATTAGAGTTGAAAGCCAATGCCGACCGTCGTGCCAGTGGAACGGTGGTTGAATCGTCGCTCGACAAAGGGCGTGGTTATGTAGCCACCATGATTGTTCAGAACGGAACATTGAAAGTTGGCGACATGATTTTGGCCGGTTTGTATTACGGACACGTGAAAGCGATGTTCAACGAGCGGAATCAAAAAGTAAATTCGGTAGGCCCATCGGAACCCGCATTGATTTTAGGTTTGAATGGCGCCCCCACTGCGGGTGAAAAGTTCAATGCATTGGAATCGGAGCGCGAGGCCAAAGAAATTGCCACCAAGCGCGAGCAATTGCAGCGCGAGCAAGGCATGCGTACCAAGAAACACATTACACTTGATGAAATTGGTCGTCGTATTGCCATTGGAAACTTCCAGGAGTTGAACGTGATTGTGAAGGGTGACGTGGATGGTTCTATCGAAGCGTTGTCGGATTCATTGATTAAGTTGTCGACCGCGGAAATTCAGGTGAACGTGATTCACAAAGCGGTGGGTCAAATTTCCGAGTCGGACATTATGCTTGCGGCGGCATCCAATGCCATCGTCATTGGGTTCCAGGTGCGTCCGTCGATGGCGGCACGTCGTTTGGCCGAGAAAGAAGAGATCGACATTCGTCTCTACTCCATCATCTATGCAGCCATCGAAGAGCTCAAGGATGCCATGGAAGGGATGTTGTCGCCCGAAATCAAGGAGACCATCACTGCAACCATCGAAGTGCGCGAGGTGTTCAAGATCACCAAAGTGGGTACCATTGCCGGCTGTATGGTGAAAGAGGGCAAGGTGAAACGCAACAACAAGGTTCGTTTGATTCGCGACGGTATTGTGGTGTTTACCGGCGAGCTCGATTCGCTCAAGCGTTTCAAAGATGATGTGAAAGAGGTCGCGACCGGTTACGAGTGTGGTTTGAATTTGAAGAACTACAACGACGTGAAAGAGGGCGACATTATTGAAGCTTACGAAGAAACCGAAGTGTCGCGTAAACTGTGATATCTGAGGGATTCCCTATAACAAATAAAGCCTGTCCGGATTTTTCGGGCAGGCTTTTTTGATGGGGTTAAATGACGTGAATTATTTTGTGTGAATATCCGTAAAATAGCTATTCTGTTCTGTGAGTCTTATTCATAGTCTGTGAAACAATAGATTACTCAGAGGGCTGCAGAGATGACACCGAGATTCACAGGGTTTTAGAATCTCTTTTCAATGTCGTTAAGTTAAGAGAAGAAGACGTAAGACCATGAGATAGATGATGAGATTAAGAAAGATAATTAGATCTGTCTTCTTCATCTTCACAGTCTAATCTATCTGTCTGCGGTCTAAAATTCTTCTTGTCTTTTATTCGATTGTCACTCACTAAACGACATTGAATCTCTTTTGATGATTAACCACAAACAGGGGGTTACTCGGATATTCAATTATTTTTTCTCCAGATGCAGTAAAATGCGGTTTCGGTCGTTGGCGTTGAGCGCCGACAGGCCGATGAAGGGATAACGGGCTTCGTTTTTGTTGGTTTTTTGATACAAAACCAGTCCTTTGCCAATTCCGCAACATCCTTTTTTAATTTTCATGCGGGTGATTTGCGACGGGGTCACTTTTATCATTCTGAATTTGCGCCCGTAAGGGAAGCTGTTGTAAAACTTGATTTCGATGTTTTGGTTGTTGAATTCGGCACGGATGTAATGAAATCCGCCAAAGCGGTAAACGAGGATGGCAATGACCACCAGAGCGGCCGCCGGGATTTGCAGCCACCACACTTGTGCTTTTTCGATAAGGATGGAGGCCAGAAAGGTGATGGTGAAAAAGGTGATGATTAATGAGAACCAAAGACCTGTTTCGCGTGTTTTTTGTTCGTTGCTGATGACCATGGTGAAGGGTTTTGTAAAAAGGTGAATGATGCGTCGTGATGACGATGGTGCAAGATAAGTAATTTGGCTCTATTCTGTTTTGTGTGGGTAATCAGAAGTCTTAATTTGCACAAACCAATATTTCGTGCCCTCGAGCCGGGCGGGCTCTTACTTTTTGGCTACAGCCCCAAAAAGTAAGCAAAAAAGGCCGCCGCTGACGTAAAATGGCTAAAAATCATAGGCCTTCGCTAAAATCTGCGAACTCGCAAGCTCAAACAGCGCATATTTTTTAACGCTCAGGCCTATGATTTTTTTAACGCCATTTTCCGAAGGCGGCTTAGTTACCTTGTGTTGATTTCGTGCTTTCATGTTTTATGTACCCACATGATTCGACATAGAACCAGTAATTTTCACGCTCAGGGTTGCGGTGGCGAATATGCTTTTTTGTTACGGGAATCAATCCTTATATTTGCGCACCAAATAAAAAGCAAGCCGATGGTACGATTAAATTTCAAGGTTTCGAACGTTTACATGGCCGAGAACCTGGCCGATGATTTGGATCAGCTTCTCAATGCGTATAACCGCGATAAAGTGTTTGTGTTGACCGACGATAATTCGTTTCGATATTGTTATCCGCGCATTGCCGGCGTGAAGGGCATCGATGCCGCTCGTACCATTGTGATTGAGAGTGGCGACGACCATAAGCACATTGAGGCCGTGGCCAAGGTTTGGAAAGCCCTGAGTAATGGGGGAGCCGATCGCAAGTCGGTGCTCATCAATCTGGGGGGGGGGATGCCCACCGATTTGGGCGGATTTGCCGCGGCCACGTTTAAACGCGGCATCCGGTTTATCAACATCCCCACCACGTTGCTCTCGCAGGTGGATGCATCGGTGGGGGGCAAAACGGGTATCAATTTCGAGGGGTTTAAAAACGAAATCGGGGTGTTTCAGCAGGCCGATGCGGTCCTGGTGGACACTCAGTTTTTTGAGACGCTCGATTCCGACAATCTGGTGTCGGGCTTTGCCGAGATGATTAAGCACACGCTCATTTACACCTCGCAGGGGTGGAACGATTTGAAGTCGTTCGACATCTTAAACCCCGATTTTGTGCGTCTCAAGCAGTTGGTGGCCGAGTCGATTTCGATTAAAGATTTTTTCGTGGAGGCCGATCCTCGCGAGCAGGGCATTCGCAAAGCGTTGAATTTTGGTCACACGTTGGGGCATGCCATCGAGAGTTTTGCCCTTAAGGCCGGGTCACCCATGTTGCATGGTCACGCGGTGGCTTACGGGATGATTGGCGAGTTGTACCTTTCAGTCACCAAACTGGGTTTACCTCGTGCCGAGGCCGATGCCATCAGCGCCGAAATTACGCGGGTGTACGGTCATTTCCCCGTGCTTGCCGAGCACAACGACGTTATTTTTGAGTGGACCCGTCACGATAAAAAGAACGAAGACGACCGCATCAACTTTTCGTTGCTCAAGGCCATTGGACAAGTTGAAGTGAACGTGAATTGTTCCAAGGCCGACATTCTGGACGCCATGGATTACTACCGATCGTTTAATAAGTAAATATCACTATTCATGCAATATACCATACAGTCGGGCACCGGCCTCAAGGCGGCCCGGGTGGCTTTGCCCACATCTAAAAGCATTAGCAATCGTGCGCTCATCATCAATGCTTTGGCTTATAGTCCTTACGAAATTTCGAAGTTGAGCGATAGCGACGATACGCACGTGATGTTGGAGGTGTTTAATTCAAACACCAACCATTTTGACATTGGCGCTGCCGGAACTTCCATGCGTTTTTTAACGGCCTACTTGTCGAAAATTGTAGGCGAGTGGGAACTGACCGGCTCCTCGCGCATGAAGCAACGCCCCATTGGCGTGCTGGTGGATGCCTTACGCAAGCTGGGTGCCAACATCGACTACATCGAAAACGAAGGGTTCCCCCCGTTGCGCATCACCGGATGCTCCCTCACGGGGGGCGAGCTTGAGCTGGCCGGTAACATCAGCAGTCAGTACATCTCGGCCATTTTGATGATTGCCCCCACCATCACCGGCGGGCTCACCATTCGAATGACCGGCGAGGTGGTGTCGAAGCCTTACATCCATTTGACGTTGAAGTTGATGGAGCAGTACGGTGTGACCTGCCAGTGGGATGGCAACACCATTGTGATTCCCGAATGTCCCTATCGGGCTGTGCCTTTCACCGTTGAGGGCGACTGGAGCGCCGCATCGTATTGGTACGAGATGGTGGCCTTGTCGGATAATGGCTGCATCGACCTCGAGGGGTTGTATGCCGACAGTTATCAGGGTGACTCCAAGGTGGCAGCCCTGTTTGAGACGCTTGGCGTGCACACCACCATGAAGGATGGGATCACCACGCTCACCAAGGTTCCCGTGACCGCGAGCCGTTTTGATTACGATTTTGCCGATCAGCCCGACCTGGCGCAAACCTTTGCCGTGACCTGCTGCATGCTCAACGTGCCTTTTTCGTTTGCCGGGTTGCAAACGTTGCGCATCAAGGAGAGCGACCGTATTTATGCCCTCATTGACGAGCTGGCCAAGCTGGGTTTTGTGTTGACCACCAATGGCACCGATACCCTTCATTGGGACGGAACCACGTGTGCCGTTAGCGACGTGCGTCAGGTGGTGGTGGCCACCTACAAAGATCACCGCATGGCCATGGCCTTTGCCCCGGTGGCGCTGGTCAATGGCCAGATTTTGATTGACGACCCCAAGGTGGTGACCAAGTCATATCCCAAGTATTGGGAACACTTAAAGATGGTGGGGATGCAGGTGGCGGAATAGTCGCTGGCGTTTTTCTTCCGGATAATTTTAATAAGACCCGTGAGCATCGTTGATGGATGCCGCGGGTTTTTTCAGTTTTTTTGAGGCGGGGGGATGGTAAAATGCGCGACGATGCGCATTTTTTGCGCGTGCGTGTACAAATTGGGCAGGGGGGGGTACCCTAAATGCGCATCGATGCGCAAAATATGCGCAAGCGTGCGCATTTTTTGTACGATGATGCGCAAAAAATGCGCGCGAGTCCGCATTTAGGGTACCCCCCTGCGCATTTAGGGTACCCCTGCCTACATTTAGGGTACCCCCCCCTACCCTTAGGGTACCCCCCTGAGGTGTTAAATATGGATTGCATTCCCAATGTTGTTTTCATGTCGTTTACTTAGTGTGATTCACAGAGTCAAAATAAACGCTGAGGTGCAAAGGCGCTGAGTTTTTTTGTTGCTCCATGCGTTTAAAAAACAAAACAGATAACTCAAAAGAGTTATATAGTAGAGACATGAAGATGATTAGACCAAAGACAGATCGATTAGAGTGTAGAGATGCAGTGAACAGATCTTAAGGGAATCGCAAGTCAAAAAATCGTTCGTCGGCGTTGTTGCGGTTTTTTGCTTTCGTAAGGATTGGCATTTTTTGAGCAGGGCAGGGGTGGATGGCGACCGGCACGCAGGTCAAATCGTTGGTTGAATTCGTAGATGAGCGATATTTCGTGAGCCCCGGCGCTGTTCCATCCCAGTTGTGAAATGGTGAGGTCGTAGCTGTAACCAAAGCGAAAGGGGCCGTGTTCCCAAGCCACCAGGGCCACGATGGCGTCGTGGTTGAGCACCGTGTTCACCTCGCCCAGCAGGGGCAAACCCCGGTACCAGGCACCGATTTCGATGGGCGAATTGTGCCAGTATAAGCCGGCATCCAGTTGCTGGAATTTTTCCTGCCGGTGATACCGGAAGCTCCACGAGAAGGAACGGGTGGTGAGCGCGCGTCTGTTTTTTTCGGTCCAGATGTTCATGCCGCCAAACAGGGTGGTGCGTATGGGAATGCGCATTTCCTGTCCCATAAATGAGTAGTTGGGACGGGTAAGATGGTGCAGCGACAGTCCCACCCAGTATTTGGGATTGTAAAAGAATACCGATGTGGCCACGTCGAAGTAGTGCACCTGCTCAATGTTGAGCCGTTCCCACGACGATGAGCCGCCGCTAAACGACAGGTCGTAGCCCAGTCGCACCTTGGCCAGGTCGATGGCCTTGTTGCCATATTCGAACTGGATGCCCGGAATCACTTGCCATTGCTTGTTGATTTGCAGGTTGTACGAATACTGAGCGGCCGCGTTGGTGGAAGTCAGCCCGGCGCTGCCCGCACGGTCCTGCATCACGTAAGCACCAATGCCGCTGTTGAACATCGGAAAAAAGTTGTCGAACGATGCCGAATATGTTGAATACGCTTTGGTGATGGCCGGCCACTGGTTGCGGTAGTTGAGAATGATGCGTGCCCCGTCGGTGGCTCCTGCCAGCGACGGACTCAGGTAAAGCGGGTTGGCGTAGAATTGCGAAAAATGGGCATCCTGTGCTGCGATGTGGCTGAGTGCCATTCCCAACATCCCCGAAACCCATCCTATCCATTTCCATTTCGCAAACATTGCTGGTTATCGCAATAGAGTGACATCGCCGCTAAATGTTTCAACGTTACCGTTGCTGAACTTGACCACCGCTTTCCAGATGTACACATCCTGGCGCGATAATTTTCCTTTGTAATAGCCGTCCCAGCCGATGCTGATGTCGGTGCTTTCGAAGAGCAGCTCGCCCCATCGGTTAAAAATCTGCAGTTTGTATTCTACCACCCCCGTTTTCACAAAGGGGTAAAACACGGTGTTGGCCGGATCTTTAGCATCGTACACGCCGCCGCTGGCTCCCGATGTGCTTGGCGTGAAGGCGTTTGGGAAGTCTATTTTGCCGCCCACCCGTGCCGTCACGGCTGCATTCATGGCATATTCATCGGCGCAGTTTTCGGGCGAAGTCACCACCAGCGACACGTTGTACGATCCTGCTTCGCGATACTCGTGCGAGGGATTTTGCTGTGTCGATTGGGTGTTGTCGCCAAAGTCCCACAACCATGTGGCGATGGTGCCAATGCTGAGGTCGCGGAATCGCACCGCCTGGCCCGGTATGTCCACCACGTTTGGACTCAGGTCGAAGAGTGCTTTGGGAGTGGGATGTACGATGATGACCAAATGGTCGGCCACCATGGTTCCTCCTTCGCCTGTGGCCGTCAGTTTCACCTGGTAGGTTCCCGGTTTGTCGTAAATGTGAATGGGCTCTTTGGCTGATGAGCTGCCATTGTCGCCAAATTCCCACAGGAATTCCGTTGCGTCGGTCGTGAGGTTGTAAAACTCGACGGTCAGGGGCAGACAGCCTTGTTCAGGAGGCCCATAATCGATGAACGGAATTCGAGGGATAAGGCGGACCGTATGTGTTTTTGATGCCGAGCAACCAAACGTCGAGCTGACATTCAGGGTGACGTCGTATCGGCCTGCCGTTGCATAGGTGTGTTGCACATCCCTGAGGGTCGATGTGTGCGTATCACCCAAATCCCATTGATACAACCAATCGTTTCCCTGTGTGAGGTTGGTGAACAGGAAGGTGGCCTGTGGCATCTGTTGTTCGGTGGGTGAGGATGAGAAGTCGGCAATTGGGGTTGGATAAACGGTTACCTGGGTGGTTGCGGTATTGGAGCAGCCATAGATGGATGTTGCGTTCAATGAAATGGGAAACGTGATGGGATTGAGCGTTTGGTTCTCAAACAGGTGTGATGTGTTTCTGTCGGTTGACGTCTCGCCGTCACCAAAATCCCATAAGAAGCTTTGGGCTGCGAGGGTGAAATTCTGAAATTCGACCATCAGTGGGTGACACCCCTCGTTTCCCGGCGCAATATCCGGCGTGATGAGTGGAAACACTCTAATCATCATTTCGGCCGAGTCGCGGCAGCCATTGGCACTTTCGACCACCAGTCGTCCTCGCTGCCAAATGGGTTCGAGTGTGGGGTTGTTGTAGGTTTTCACGATGGGTGATGGCGTCGCCAGCCATTCGCGCGTTCCGTCAGCATTGACCCACCAATGATTGGTTGCGCCGGTCGATGTGTTTTGGCAGATGATTTCCACAGGGGCGCAGCCCTCGGTTTTGTCGGGCGTGAGTTGCGCCGATGGGGCAGGATATACTGTCACCTGTTGTTGCGAGGTGGCCGTGCAACCTTGCGACGAAGTTGCTGTGAGCGATAGCTGGTAGGTTGTGTTTGCGTTGTTGTTGGTCATGAATAGTTGTGACATCACGTGCTGCCCCACCACGGGGATTCCATCGCCCAAGTCCCATGTGTATTGCGCGGCACCCGGCATGGCCAGCAAATCGGTCATGAGCGGTTCGCAGCCATTGGGCGGGGTGACGGTAAAAGTGGCATCGGGTGCCGGAAACACGGCCACGTATTCGTATCGGGTGTCAGAGCAGCCAAAGTCATTGGTGACGGTGAGGGCAACTTCATGGTTTTCGACCCAGGGTTGGGCATTGTCATAAGTGTGGGTGGCATTGTGTGTATTGACCGGGCTTGACCCATCGCCAAAATCCCACTGATTGACGGTGGCGCCCACCGACAGGTTGGTGAACGTCACGGCCAAAGGCGTACAGCCTCTGTCGGGGGTGTACACAAACCTTGCTTTGGGCGATGGTGAGATGTTCAACGTCAGGGTTGTGGCATCGTTGCATTGATAGCTGTTTTCGGCCGTGAGGGTAATGTTGACCGTCTTCACGCTTTGGGTGAAGTTCTCGAACAGATAGGTCGGGTTTGTTTCTGTTGATGTATTGCCATCGCCAAAGTCCCATATATAAAGTGTCGCATCCACCGATTGGTTGTCGAAGGTGATCAATGCCGGGGTGCAGTTGGGCGGAGGCGGGGGCGTGATGATGGCCACTGCCTGGGGATTGAAGGTGATTTGCACCGTGGCACTTCCCGTGCAGATGCCGTTGGCCTCTTGCCAGGTAAATTGGTAAACGCCCGGTTCTGACACTGTCACGTGTGTGATGGCCAGTGATGGCGATAATAAGGTGGAAGTGCCGGGGCCTGCTGTTTGACTCCATGAACCAACGCCATTATGCGGGTATGCGGTGAGTGTGTGGGTCAGTCCGCAAATGGTTTCGTCGGGCATCACTCCGGGGGTTGGGGTTTCCAGGAATGTGATGGTCACATCATCGGCATCAATGCAGCTGTTGTTGTCCTCAGTCCATCGAAAAAGGTAAGTGCCAAATTCAGTGACCGAGACCGACGATGAGGCACTGTTTGGGTTGGCAAATGATGCCAGTCCGGGGCCGCTGACCATCTGCCAGGTTCCGATGCCGATGCTCGGTGTGGCCGACAGCGTGTATGTGTTGGAACACGTTTGCTCATCCCCCCCGGCGTTGGCCGTGGGGTAATCGTACACGCGTACTTCGATGGGCACGGTGGCGTCGCAACCCTGGTCACTTTGCACGTAGTAATCGTAAATGAAATTTCCGGCCACCGGGGAGATGAACGTTGGGTTTTCAATGTCGGTGGCCGAAAGCAAATGGGTGTCTGTGCCTGTCCATTGGTGGATGACAAAAACCTGTGATCCCCCTTGGGGTTTGGGTTCGAGGGGGATGGCGGTGTTGGTACACACGTCCAGGATGGGGTTGGCCAGGCTGATGTCGACGGGCGAGACGTTCATGGTGAGGGTGGCGCTGTTCTTGCAGTTGCGACTGTCGGTGACTTCGTACACCAGGTTGTAGGTTCCCACGTCTATCGTCATGAAGGTGGGTTCCTGAATGGCGGTGTTGTCCAGTGGTGATGTGGCGCCTGACCATTGGTGGAGGGTGTAAGGAGGCAATCCTCCCGATGGATTGCCATTGATGGTGGTGGATACGCCGGGGCAGAGATAGGTCGAGAGACCTGCTGATGGAAGTGCCGATGGAATTTCATGCACGGTGATGGTGGTGGTGCCTTCCCCCAGGCATCCATAAGTGTTGCCAACGCGATAAGTGATGGTGTGTGTGCCTGCTCCTGCCAGTGTGGGGTTGAAACGACCGGTGCGTGTGTTTTCAATGCCAGGGCCGCTCCATCGTCCACCCGGCGTGGCCGCCGTGAGGGTGATGGGGGGTGCGTTGACGCACAGAGGTGCCACCGGTGTGATGGTGGCATCGGGGTATGGCACAATGAGTGCAATGGCCGTGGTGATGACGGGCGGGTTGTCGCCGTTGATCAGGTCGGCAGGCGCTCCCGGGATGGCCGGGTCATCATAGGGATTGCAATAATTCCAGTTGCGGAGGGTTACCTCAAAAAAGTCGCCCACATTGTAACCATTGGGGATGTAGATGGGCAGCGATCGGTTGCCCGGTGCCACCGGGCTGTAAATAGGTTCGGTAGTGGCAATGATGTCTCCCTGCAGTGGCCATGGGTTCACCACTACTCCTCCGATCTCTGCAGTAGTGATGTTTCCTCCGGTGCCATAAATCCATTGGGTCCATCGGCGGGGATCGTTGGGCACGTCTTCCTCAAGGGGCGGGGTGCAGTTCCATTGACTGGCATCCATAAAAGTCACGGTGCCGTCGTTGCCAACGCAAATGGGAAACACCTGGGGGTTGATGAGCATTTCGCCACCATTGAACTCATCGGTGTCCCACACGGTGACGGTTTGGTATTGTCGCGAGCTCGTGCAAAGTTCGCCGTTTACTTCGATGGTAACGTTGGGATTGTAGTTGCAAAACCCAACTTTTTTGGGGTAGATGTGCGTGAGGGATGCCTTCCATTCGCGGGTAACGGCGTTGGTGAGTGTGCCATTAACGCGTTCGATGGGTGAACCGTCGCCCCAGTCGTACACAAACACCACGTTGCCTGTGCCGCCATCGTTGACCCCCCGGTAGGTGGCATACCAATCGACGTTCACGGGCGCGCATTTGCGGCCTGAAATGAGGTCGTTGGCCCGATCGCCAATGTTGCAGTTTTGTGCATGGATGCCCTTTGTTATAGGGGCAATCATCAATGCAGCGATCATGCTGTATCGCGTGAATGGTTTCATAACTCCCGCATTGCCCGGCCTTCACAGGATGATGAGATCATTGAGGCTGGTAGTTGCGTGTTAAGATATGGAAGGATGGGGTAGGAGTGCAAGAAGATTTTTACAAACAAAAACAGAGACTCAATGCGTTATCAGCATCAGCGTCTCTGTTTGTTATGAATGCGAAGGAGATGATTTGTTTTACACCGCCACCACCTCCGTGATTTGCGGTACGGCATTGCGTATGACCGTTTCTACGCCGCCGCGTAAGGTTTGCAGACTCATGGGGCAGCCATGGCAGGCGCCGGTGAGTTTCACTTTTACTTTCAGGTCGGCAGTGACATCCACCAGGTTGATGTTGCCCCCATCGGAAATGAGGTAGGGGCGGATGGTGTCGAGAGCCGCTTCAATGGCCGGGATCAAGCTTTTGGGATCTGTCATCACTCACGTTATTTAGTGACGTTGTGTTTCAACGATAAACGAAGGGGGCAGGTCGCGGTTGCGTTTGTCCACGGCCTGTGCCACGCTATGTGCCAGGGTGTCGAAGGCTTGCGCCATGATGCTCTCGGTGAGTGCCACGGGCAGACCTTTGTCGCCGCCTTCGCGGATGCTTTGCACGATGGGGATTTGTCCCAGTAGGTCGATGTTGAGTTTTTCGGCCAGTTGTTTGCCACCGTCACGTCCAAAGATGTAGTATTTGTTTTCGGGGAGTTCGGCCGGTGTGAACCAGGCCATGTTTTCCACCAGTCCCAAAACGGGGACATTGATTGATTTTCCTCGAAACATGCTGATGCCTTTTACTGCATCGGCAAGGGCAACATCCTGGGGTGTGGTGATGATGATCACACCGGTGACGGGAACCGTTTGTACCAGGGTGAGATGGATGTCGCTGGTGCCGGGGGGCAGGTCGATGAGCAGGTAGTCGAGGTCGCCCCACAGGCCGTCTGTGATGAGTTGCTTGAGGGCATTGGTGGCCATGGCACCTCGCCACACCAGGGCATCTTCGGGATTTACAAAGTAACCGATGCTCAGGAGCTTGACGCCGTATTTCTCGATGGGCAGAATGCGATCTTTCCCATCCACTTTGTCGAGCATAGGTCGGGCATCCTCGGTTTCAAACATTTTGGGGATAGAAGGTCCGTAAATGTCGGCATCGAGAAGCCCCACGCTGTGACCGGCTTTGGCCAGAGCCACGGCCAGGTTGCTGGTGAGGGTGCTTTTTCCCACGCCACCTTTGCCCGAGGCGATGGCGATGACGTTTTTGACGCCGGGCAACACCTCGCGCTTGACGATGGTGCGGGGTTTGATTTTGACAAAAATGTTGCCCTCAATTTGAGCCTCTTCGCCCACATGAGTTTTGATGGCCTGTACGCAGGCACGTTTGATGGCCGGAATCATCGGGTCGTTGGCACGGTCGAACAGCAGGCTGAAGCTGATGCGTTGGCCATCGATGCGGATGTCGTCCTCGACCATTTCGAGGGCAACGATGTCTTTTCCTTTTCCCGGGTGGACAACGTGTTGGAGGGCGTCCATGACCAGTTGGGGATAGTAGTTCATGTGATTTTATTTAGATGTGACAGGATAACAGATGGTCACCCTGTTATGTTTATTTAAACCCTGTATAAATTGAGGGCAAAGATAAAAAAAATCCCTCCGTGAGGGGAGGGATTTGTTCTTTTGATTTTTTTGATATTAGGGGAGCAGGTTTTTGAAGGCATCGTATTCTTCCTTGTAGAGTCCGTAACTACCGTCGCCCTTGAAGAGTTTTTTGAACTCATCATCTTTCGTATACGTGTCAGCAATGTTTTGAAGGCGTTTGTCATCGCTGGGATGGGTCGATAACCAAGCCGGGGTGCTGCTGCCCTCACTGTTGTCAATCATTTTTTCAAAAAAAGATCCGATGCCCCTTGGGTCGTATTTGGTTGCGGCCAGATAGTACATCGAATATCGGTCGGCATCATACTCGTTATCGCGCGAGAATTTGAGAGTTCCCAAGCCAAGCGCGAGGTCTTTGGCGATGTTTGTCATTTCACCTGCGTTTTGACCCAAGATAATGCTCATGAGGATGTCAAATCCGTACACTTTGGTCATTTGTTGGGTTGAATGGCGCAGGTCGGCGTGAGCCATCTCGTGTCCCATGACACCGGCCAGCGAAGCCGCATTGTCAAGATATTTAATGAGTCCGGTGTAGAAATAGAGTTTTCCGCCCGGAGCAGCAAAGGCATTTAAAACATCCTGGTTGATGATGTGCACTTCCCAATCGAAACGATCTTTAAACTTGAATTGATCAGATTTAAGGATGTCATTCATCATGGTTTCGATGTACAAATATGCCTTTTCGTTGCCTTGCCGTTGTAATACAGGATAGTTTACCGGGTCTGCTTCCAGACTTTTGACCAGTTCTTCTCCGAAGGATTTATCATCATCTACCGAAAAAAAGTTCACTCCCCGGTCGCCACAAGCGGTTAACCATAACGTTGTGAAGACTAAAATGTTTATCTGAATTGTTTTCATTATAAAAGTGTTGGAGGTTGTTTTTTAACGAATGCAAATATAATAAATCGTAGTTTATGGTTCAATTCTTTATGAGGTGGTCGGTGTGTGATTTATTTTAATAGTCAGATATTCAGGTGAAACACAAATAAAAGACAAAAAAGTCTTTAAAATATTTGGAATGATTCCAGATAGCGAATATATTTGCATCTGTAAGTCTTAAATGTGTAACTCTTAAAAACTATTGATATGTCATTTCAATTACCATCACTCGATTATGCATACAATGCATTGGAACCGCACATTGATGCGCGCACCATGGAAATACATCATACCAAGCACCACGGTGCATATACCACCAATTTGAATGGAGCCATTGAAGGCACTCCCTTAGCTGGTCAAAGCATAGAAGAGATATTGGCCAATGTGTCAAAACATTCGGCTGCTGTTCGCAACAATGGTGGCGGTTTTTATAATCACAACTTGTTTTGGAAGGTGATTGGTCCCAATGGCGGTGGAGCTCCTTCAGGTGCTTTGCTTTCGGCCATTGAGCAGGCTTTCGGGTCGTTCGATCAGTTTAAAGAGCTGTTCAACAAGGCAGCTGCCACCCGTTTTGGATCGGGGTGGGCCTGGTTGGTTCAGAAGGACGACGGCAGTTTGGTCGTTTCATCAACCCCCAATCAGGACAATCCCCTGATGGATGTGGCTGAAGTGCAGGGAACGCCCATTTTGGGGTTGGATGTGTGGGAACACGCCTATTATTTGAATTATCAAAATCGTCGTCCCGATTATATCAATGCTTTTTGGAGCATTGTGAATTGGGCAGAAGTTGCATCTCGTTTTAAAGTTTAGTGAGTTTTTTTATCAATGGAAGAGGATGATCCAACGGGGTCATCCTTTTTTTTCATCAGTGCCGAACATTTACGATAAAAATTAGTTGTTACTTTTACTAAACTTTAAAAAACGCACTGATTATGAAATTTGAACTGCCACAATTGCCTTATGCGCCCAATGCGCTGGAGCCGGTGATATCGCAAAAAACCATTGAGTTCCACTATGGAAAACACCATCAGGCCTATGTCAACAACCTGAATAATCTCATTGTTGGAACCCGTTTTGAGAATGAAGATTTGGAGACCATTGTGAAGGAATCCGATGGAGCCATATTTAATAATGCCGCTCAGGTTTGGAATCATACTTTTTACTTCCAGTCGTTTAAGCCCAAAGGCGGCGGCAAGCCGGGCGGTGCTTTGGCGCGTGCCATTGATGCTTCGTTTGGCTCGTTCGACAAGTTTAAGACTGAGTTTTCACAGGCTGCGGCATCGGTTTTTGGTTCAGGATGGGCCTGGTTGGTTAAAAAAGATGACGACACGCTGGAAATCATCAAGGAAAGCAATGCCGGTTGTCCCCTTACCAAAGGTTATTATCCCATTCTCACCTGCGATGTTTGGGAGCACGCCTACTATTTGGACTATCAAAACCGTCGTCCCGATTACATTGCCTCTTTTTGGGACATTCTTGATTGGGATGCCATTGAATTGCGTTTCTGATCAGGCGTACCCGAAGCGGAGGATTCAACTTTTTTGAACCCGATGACATTTTAAGTGTTATAGAAAAACCTGACGGCTTAGTCCTCAGGTTTTTTTCTTGCTGATAATATTCGTAATTTTCGACCCCAATTTTTTGAAGCCCATGATTAGAGATTTAATATTGAAAAACCGGAGTTACCGACGTTTTTATCAGGATGCGATCATCGATCGATCAACGTTAACCGAGTTGGTTGACCTGGCACGATTGTCGCCTTCGGCACGCAATGCACAACCGTTAAAATATTTTTTGTCGAGTGATTCGGCAACCAACGCGCTGATATTTCCGCATTTGTCGTGGGCAGGGTATTTGACCGATTGGGATGGCCCAGAGGAGGGTGAACGTCCGTCTGCTTACATCATTGTGTTGAATGATAATACCATCGCTTCTAATTATTTTTGCGACGAGGGCATTGCTTCTCAAAGCATTTTATTGGGGGCAGTGGAGAAAGGTCTTGGCGGTTGTATTGTGGCTTCGGTGAAGCGTAATGAGTTGCAGCAGGCGTTGAATTTACCCACACAGTATGCCATTGTGCATGTGATTGCGCTGGGTAAACCCAAAGAAGAAGTGGTGCTTGAAACCATTCATGGCAATGACGTGAAATACTGGCGCGACCGCGATCAAAAGCATCATGTGCCAAAGCGCAGCCTCAATGAAATCATTGTCTTGTAATTTAGGAACACCACAAGGTGTCAGCGGTGTTGAATTGGTGAGTAAACATTAAGGATATGGATTTTACATTGAATGGAGGGAAAGGGTATTCCAAAACCGAGAGTTATGACGATGAAGTTACGCAAGGTTTGACGGATCATTATCGAGGCGTTTTGGAATTGTTGGGTGAGGATGTTCACCGTGAAGGGCTAGAAAAGACGCCCTTGAGGGTGGCCAAGGCCATGCAGTTTCTCACGCAGGGGTATCATATGAATCCCGAGGAGATTATTCGTTCGGCGATGTTTCGTGAAGATTATCAGCAAATGGTAATTGTGAAGGATATTGAGCTTTATTCGATGTGTGAGCACCATATACTGCCATTTTTTGGCAAAGCGCATGTGGCTTATATACCTCGTCATCACATCACCGGATTGAGTAAGATTGCCCGGGTGGTAGAGGCATTTGCGCGTCGATTGCAGGTGCAGGAGCGTTTAACCACTCAAATTAAAGATTGCATACAAAAGACGCTGAATCCGCTTGGGGTTGCAGTGGTGATTGAGGCGCAACACATGTGCATGCAAATGCGTGGTGTACAGAAACAGCATTCGGTGACCACCACGTCAGACTTCACAGGCGCCTTTTTGAAGAATCAGGCCACTCGTGAGGAGTTTTTCAATATTATTGGGGGTAAACTGCATTGAGCAGACATGGATATTCATTAGGGGCGGCGTGTGAACATGCCGCTTTTTTTATTTCTGTGTTTGATGTTTGTACGTTGAAAGCGCCTGTTTTTCTGTTTCACAAAGGGATGGCGTGCTGAAAAAAGGTATTTTTGCATCTTTGCAAAATAATTTCGGGACAAGACTGTTTTTAAATAAGTTGGTCCAAGTCCGACCTATCACCGGCATGACGATGAGAAAATCTTTAGCCCTATTTTTGATCTTAATGGCCGTTACGGCCTGTTCCACACAAAAGAACACCCGTTTTCGGCGGGCATACCATAATTTGAACGCGCGATACAATGCCCTGTTCAATGGGCGCGAGAGCCTAAAGGCGGGGGAGAAAAAAATCGCCGAGGCAACGCGTAATGATTATGCCTTGGTGTTGCCCGTGTTTGAGTATTCCGACAAAGAGAAAGCCTCTGTGGCTACGTCCGAGATGGAGCGTGCCGTGTCGAAGGGCACCATTTTGATTGCCAAGCATTCCATCACCAAAAAACCGCAGAAAAAGCCCACCGATACAGATCCTTATTATCGTAAGTTCTATAATCAGAAAGAGTTTAATAAGTGGGTGGATGAGGCCTGGATGCTGATTGGCAAAGGGCGTTTTTATCAGCACGATTTTTCACAGGCCATTCAGACCTTCGATTTGGTGATTCGTGATTTTTCGCACACGCCCACCTTGTACGAGGCTTTATTGTGGAAAGCGGCGTCATTTGCCGAAAAAGGCGATTATGCCTCAGCGCGGATGGCGCTCGAGACTTATGACACCTGGGGTTCTGCCCCCTCTTCGTTGTATGGTCATTACATGGCAGTGTCGGCCGATTTGATGCTTAAGGAATCTCGTTTTGAGGCGGCTGTACCTGCGTTGCGTTTGGCCGCTCAGCATGCCCGGGGCAAGCAGAAGAAATTGCGCTATCGATACATTTTGGCGCAGGTGCTGGCGCTCACCGGCCAGGCACAGCAAGCCGGCGATGAGTATCGAAAAGTGCTTCGTATGCGTCCGCCTTACGAGATGGCCATTAATGCGCGTATTGCCGCTGCGTCGTTGGGGGGTGATAATCCTGAGCAGAACCTGAAAGACCTCAATCGACTGGCTCGCGATAAGAAAAATGTTGAGTTTCTCGATCGTATCTATTATAGTATGGCGCTCATTGATTTACAGCGCGATGATGAAGCCTCGGCATTGGAGCACTTGGAGATGTCGAGTCGTTTGAGTCGTAACAACGATAAGCAAAAGGGGCTTTCGTTTTTGATGTCGGGTGACATTTACTTTAATCGTCCGCAGTACCGTCCGGCCTTTATGGCATACGACAGTGCCATGGTTTATCTGCCCGAAGGCGATGAACTGAAAACTGCGTTGGTTCAAAAACATGCTTCGCTGAAGATATTGGTCGAAAATATTGAGGTTGTAGAGCGCGAAGATAGTCTTCAGGCATTGGCAAGTATGCCCGAAGCAGCCCGAATGGCCGTGATTGATAAAATGATTGCCGCTGAGCAACAACGGCTCAAGGAGGAAGCCGAACGTCAGCAAAACGAATTTTTAGGTTACGACCCGTATTTGACGCAAGGCTCATCGATGAATCAAAGTCGGGATGCTGCCAAGTGGTATTTTTATAACTCGTCGACGCTTACCCTTGGTAAAGCAGAGTTTGAGCGGAAATGGGGTAAGCGTAAGCTCGAAGACAACTGGCGACGTGCCAATAAGTCGGTGGCCATGCGTGATGAATTGCCCGATTTGGAGGATCCTTTTGGAGAGCCTCAGGCCGCAACAAATCCGACCAAGGGGGACGAGGGGGCTGCTCAGCCTTCCTTGGAAACCAAAACATTTACTCGCGAGGGATTGATGCGTGATGTTCCCATGACAGCGGAAGCCATCCATCAATCCAATCAACGCATTGAAGGGGCTTTGTTGAACATGGGCAAGGTTTATAATGAGCGGCTCAATGATTACCCGCGTGCCGTAGAGGTTGATGAAGAATTGTTGCGTCGTTTTCCGCAGGGCGCTTTGCGATTGGAGGCCTACATGGATTTGTTTTCAGGTTATCAGAATGTTCCCGATGCGGCAGGCATGAATTCGGTGCGTGAGCGCGTGGGACGCGAGTTTCCCGAGAGTAAGTTTTATGCTTACCTGAGTGATCCATTGTTTTTTCAAAAGCGCGATGAGGCTCTCCGGGCGCAGGATGTGGCTTATCAAGCCACTTATGCTGATTATTTGAATGGTGATTTTGTCTCTGTCATTGCCAAGGCCGGAGTCATTGAAGCTAGCGGTGGCGAGAATAGTTTGTTGCCCAAATACCGATTGTTGAAATCGTTATCGTACGGTCGTGAGGGCGATGTCGATCAATTTAAAGGAACGCTCGAGGTTATTACCGCTTCGCATGCCGGGAGCGATGAGGCCGCATTGGCTCAGTTGTTGCTCGATGAATTGGCCAAAGGGCGTATGCCCGTGCGCGGCCCCGTGGCACCATCGCGACTTGCGGGGGCGTTGATCGAGGATGTTGCTCCGCAAGATGCTGTAATTGAAGAGTCTAAGGGGTATTCACTCTATCCGGATGCCGCGCACAGTTTGTTGATTTGGGTCAACCGGGGTGTGAATGCCAAGCAGTTGCTCTTTAATGTGGCCGATTATAATTTCAGTTACTTCCTGGTGAAGGATTATGACCTGATATGGCACACGTTGCCCGATCAGTCGCGAATGCTCGAAGTGCGTGGTTTTGAGAAGCAGCACGAGGCCATGGAGTATCTCTACGCTTTGCGCCAGAATGCCACTGTGTTCCGTGGCATTGATGATGGCTCACCTCGTTTGTTGGTGGTGGCCGAGCCCAATGTGAAGTACATGCTTTCGTCGGGCGATGTGAAAGGGTATTTGCCGATGTATCTCACCCATTATTTGAAAGTGAACCTCACCGAACCCGAACTACACGACTATGGAGTGGTGACCGGATATCTCAGACCGACGACACAATTGGTTGACGAAGAATCAAAGGTCGATTCGGAGTCTGTTTATACGTCCGGTGGTGATGTGTGGCAGTTTGCATTGATTTATGATGAGGTCGGAGTGAATGCCATGCGATTGCAGTCAGGTGTGGCCCGATTTAATAACAGCCGGCGTTTGTCGCATCTCAAGATCTCCATTTTGGAGATGCCTCAGAGTCGTAAAGCCTTGGTGGTGACCGGCCATGCAGGGCAAACGGCCGTGCAACAGTATCAAGAGCTGATTGCGGCCAACCGTTTGGCCATACAAGAGGTTCAAGGCAAAAAGCATCAAATGCTGATCATCACCCCCGAAAATTTCGCGGTGTTGAAGCAAAATGGTGATGTGGAGGAATACTTGCGTTTTATCAATCGTTAAGCGTCAACCTAAAAAATGAATGGTTATGACCGAAAAAAATATTCGCATCCTATGGGTCGATGATGAAATTGAACATCTGAAGGCGCATTTGATTTATTTGAAAGAAAAGGGTTATGAGGTTGAAACAGCCAATAACGGAACCGATGCGTTGACGCTTTTGGCAGCCAACCATTACGATTTGGTGTTTTTAGATGAAAACATGCCCGGTTTGAGCGGGTTGGAGACCTTGGCTCGCCTCAAAGAGATTCGTCCCCTGGTGCCGGTGGTGATGATTACCAAGAGCGAAGAAGAGGACATCATGGAGCAAGCCATCGGCAGCAAAATAGCCGATTATCTGATTAAGCCCGTTAATCCCAATCAGATACTGCTCACCATCAAAAAGAATATTGATAAACAACGTCTGGTGGCTCAGCAAACCACTTCGTCGTACCAGTCGGAATTTTCACGGTTGAGTTTTAAGATTAACGATTCGTTGACGGTTGACGACTGGGAAGCGGTGTACCGAAAGCTCGTTTTTTGGGAGCTTGAGTTACAACAAGCCGGAGGAGCCATGGATGAGGTGTTGAAGATGCAAAAAGCTGAGGCCAATCGCGAGTTTGTCAAGTTTGTGAAGAAAAACTATTTGGGATGGTTGTCTGATGATCAGGGCCCTTTGATGTCGCATCAACTATTTAAGCACAAGGTTTTTCCGTTGCTCGACAAGGGTGAGAAAGTTTTTTTTGTGCTCATTGATAATTTTAGGTTCGATCAGCTGCAGACCATTCAGGCCGATTTGGCAGCCGATTATCAAACCCACGATGATGGCATGTATCTGAGCATTTTGCCCACGGCCACGCAATATGCACGCAATGCTGTTTTTTCGGGGTTGATGCCTGCACAAATTGTCCAGATGTATCCCCGTTTTTGGGTTGAAGAAGAGGATGAAGGGAGTAAAAATCAGTTTGAAAATGAGCTGATTCAGACCATGCTGGATCGTTATCGACGCAAGCATCGTTACAGCTACCATAAAATCAACGACCAGGAATCGGGACGCAAACTGGTAGATGGATACAAATCTTTGTTAGATAATGATCTCAATGTGTGTGTGTTTAACTTTGTGGATATGTTGTCGCACGCGCGTACCGAGATGAAGATGATTCGAGAGCTGGCCGGCGATGAAGCTGCTTACCGTTCGCTTACCCTGTCGTGGTATATGCATTCGCCTTTGCGTGACTTGCTCAAGAAATTGGCGGGTGAAAAGGTGACAGTTATCATTACCACCGATCACGGGACCATACGGGTTAATAACCCCATTAAGGTGGTTGGCGACAGGAGTGTCAATACGAATTTGCGTTACAAGCAGGGAAAGAACCTGGCCTACAATCCCAAAGAGGTTTTTGAGGTGAAAGTTCCCGAAAAAGCCTTTTTGCCTAAGCAAAATGTGTCGTCAACCTATATCTTTGCGACCAACGAAGATTTTTTCGCCTATCCCAATAATTACAATCACTACGTCAATTACTATCGTGACACCTATCAACATGGCGGAATTTCTCTTGAAGAGATGATGATACCATGTGTGGTGATGAATGGGAAATCATAATCATAACTCAATGTCGTTTCGTTAAGAGATGACAGCGTAAAACGAATTGACAGATGATGAGATGATGAAAGACTTTTAGATGAGGTATTTCAGTCTATTATTTGAATGTCATTCACTAAATGATATTGGATCATAATATTGAAACATTGATGCCAGTCGGAACCTACAATAAAAAGAAAATTATCAATGACCCGGTGCATGGGTTCATTTCGGTGCCATCCGAGTTGATTTACGACCTGATTGAGAATCCCTGGGTTCAGCGGTTGCGACGCATTAAACAGTTGGGTCTAACCTATCTGGTTTATCCGGGTGCTGTGCATACGCGTTTTCAACATGCCACCGGAGCCATGCATTTGATGCAGAATGCTGTGGAAGTATTGCGCGGTAAAGGCAACGATATTTCGCCCCAAGAGGAAGAAGCGGTACTGATTGCCATTTTGTTGCACGATGTGGGGCACGGCCCTTTTTCGCATGTGTTGGAGCACACGTTGGTTGAGAATCTTTCGCACGAGGAGCTTTCGCGTTTGATTATTTCGCAGCTCAACGACCAATATCACGGTGCGTTGGATATGGCTTTGGATATTTTCACCAATCGTTACCCCAAGCGTTTTTTGC
Organism: Breznakibacter xylanolyticus; assembly: GCF_003254275.1. Taxonomy (GTDB): domain Bacteria; phylum Bacteroidota; class Bacteroidia; order Bacteroidales; family Marinilabiliaceae; genus Breznakibacter; species Breznakibacter xylanolyticus. The sequence continues at coordinate 64,196 of NZ_QKZK01000001.1, forward strand.
ATCAATTGGTTTCGGGGCAGCTCGATATGGATCGTCTCGATTACCTCAAGCGTGATAGTTTTTTCTCGGGTGTTTCGGAAGGCGTGATTGGTAGTGATCGCATCATTAAGATGCTTAACGTGTTTGATGACCAGTTGGTGGTTGAAGCCAAGGGGGTTTATTCTGTTGAGAAGTTTTTGATTGCCCGGCGTTTGATGTATTGGCAGGTTTATTTGCATAAAACGGTGTTGGTGGCCGAAAATCAGTTAGTTAACATTCTTCGGCGCGCCCGTTCTCTCATGCAGCAGGGGCATGATCTTTTTGCTCCGCCGGCTTTGGCGTTTTTCTTAAAAGGGACGGTGAATCATGCCGATTTTGCCCAAGATGCTGTGGCTTTGCGTTATTTTGGCGATTTGGACGATAACGATTTGATGAGCGCTATCAAAGCGTGGGGATACTGTGACGATCCTGTGTTGTCGTTGTTGTCCAACGATTTGATGAACCGTCGTCTCAACCGCATCGAAATTAGCACCGTACCACCTGCCCCTGAGCGGTTGGATGCACTTAAGCAAATGGCAGTGTGCAGGTTGGGATTGCGTTATGTGAGTGATGCTGATTATTTTGTGGGAACAGGCACCATCTCTAATCATGCCTACAGTCGATTTGATGAGCAGATCAATGTTCTTTTCAATAACCATCAAATCAAAGATATATCCGAAGCATCCGATATGCTCAATCTTTCATATCTCGATAAAATTGTCACCAAGCACTATCTTTCTTATCCCAAATCGTTATCAGAATCGCTTTGATTTATATAGCACGTGATAATTTTGTGATTAAATTTATTAGCTTTGCACTGTTTTTTGTGATTAAGTTAAAGTTGTAATTTATTGATTGATAGAGTTGTTGGTCGGTAAAAAATGATGCTGCTTGATGACAAGAATTTTGACGTGTTCGTGGGTTTACCGTTTTTTGTAATAAGTAAATGGTTCACCCCAGTGATCACAAGCTAGAGAAATGATTGTAAATGAGGTGCGGGTTTCAATCGCATCGTTTATGTAAGAATATAAATGGAGTTTACTGCAAAGCAAATTGCCGAATTGATTCAGGGGACCGTTGAAGGTAATCCGGAAGAACCCATTCGTGGCGTCTCAAAAATAGAAGAAGGTCAACCAGGTACGCTATCGTTTCTGGCCAATCCCAAATATACCCATTACATCTATACCACAGGGGCATCGGCTGTGATTGTTAACAACAGCTTTGTTGCCGATCAGCCTGTGAATGCTACACTGATTCGTGTTTCCGATGCTTATCGGGCCATTGCAGCACTGCTGGAGATGTATGAGCAGTCACAGCCTCAAAAATCGGGCATTGAGCAACCTTCATATATTCATTCATCAGCTTCGGTTGGTGAATTTGCGTATGTGGGTGCCTTTGCGTACATCGGTGAAAATGTGATCATTGGAAAAAATGTGAAGATTTATCCACAGGCTTACGTAGGTGACAATGTGACCATTGGTGATCACACGACCTTGTACTCGGGTGTGAAAGTCTATAAGCAATGTCGCATTGGGAATAACTGTATTATTCACGCCGGTGCTGTAATTGGCAGTGATGGTTTTGGATTTGCCCCGGATGAATCGGGTCAATATAAAAAGATTGCGCAAGTGGGCAATGTGGTCATCGAGGACAATGTTGAAATTGGTGCCAATACAACCATTGACCGTGCGACCATGGGCTCAACAATTGTACGAAAAGGGGCTAAGCTTGACAACCTGATTCAAGTTGCCCATAATGTTGAGATTGGTGAAGATTGCGTGTTCGCTGCTCAGGCCGGTATTGCCGGTTCCACAAAAATTGGTAATCGATGCATGTTTGGCGGTCAAGTCGGTTTGGCGGGTCATATCACCATTGCCGATGAAGTGAAGTTGGCTGCTCAAAGCGGTATTGCAAGTTCCATTAAACAGCAAGGCGCTGTTTATATGGGGGCTCCGGGATACGATGTGGCACAGTATAACCGTTCGTATGTCATTTTCCGCAAGCTTCCCGAGATATATAAGCAACTCAACGCGCTTGAGAAAAAGGTTTCTCAATTGTAGTTTCTCATTCAGATAACTGTTGATATATAATATGGCAGATAAGCAATTCACCATCAAACAGCCGGTGACACTCAGTGGTCCCGGGTTACATACCGGAGTTGAGGTGACTCTTACGTTACACCCTGCGCCGGATAATCATGGCTATAAGTTTCGACGCATCGACTTGGCCGATCAGCCGGTGATTGATGCATTGGCTGAAAATGTTACTTATACTCAGCGAGGTACCGTTTTGTCAAAGGGCGATGCTAAGGTGAGTACCATCGAACATTGTTTGGCTGCTTTACGTGCTTTGGGCATCGACAACTGCCTCATTGACGTCAATGGCCCGGAAGTTCCCATTCTCGACGGTAGTGCACAACCCTTTGTGGAGGCACTTGATAAAGCCGGCATGGAGGAACAAAGTGAAGAACGCCAGTATTTTGTGGTGAAGGAGAAAATGGTTTATGAAGATAAAGAGCGTGGTATCAAGCTTGAGTTGTTACCCGATGACCATTTTTGTGTTGACACACATCTCTCGTTTTCCGGGTCGATGTTCCTGAGCAATCAGTATGCCTCCATGACTTCGTTCGAAGAGTTTAAGAACTATATAGCCCCTTGTCGGACTTTTGTGTTTTTGCACGAAATTGAAATGCTAAAGGCGCACAATCTGATTAAAGGAGGCGATTTGAATAATGCCATCGTCATTGTCGATAAGCAAGTGACGCAGGCAGAGCTTGACAGTTTAGCCGATTTATTTGGAAAACCACATGTTCAGGCGCAATCCATTGGTATTCTCAATAATATTGAATTGCGTTTTCCTAACGAGCCTGCGCGTCACAAGTTGCTCGATACCATTGGTGATTTGGCACTTTGCGGCATGCCCATTAAGGGACGTCTGATTGCAACCCGTCCGGGGCATCAGTCGAATGTTGAATTTGCCAAAATCATTCGCAAAGAGATTAAAAAGCGTGCGCTTCAACCCGAAGCGCCCATTTATGACCCCAATGCCAAGCCGGTGTTTGATATACAGGACATCCGCCGCTTGTTGCCCCATCGTCCTCCGTTTTTGTTGGTTGATAAAATCATCGAGGTGGGCGATAAATACATCAACGGGATTAAAAATGTGACCATGAACGAACCATTTTTCGTAGGTCATTTTCCCGAAGAGCCGGTGATGCCCGGTGTGTTGATGGTGGAAGCCATGGCGCAGTGTGGAGGCATTTTGGTGCTCAGTCAATTAGATGACCCCGAACTCTATAGCACTTATTTTTTGAAGATTGATAACATTAAATTTCGCAAGAAGGTGATTCCCGGCGACACCCTCATTTTTAAGCTCGAGATGATGTCGGAGATACGCCGAGGCGTGGCCAACATGAAAGGGACCAGTTTTGTGGGTGACGCGGTGGTGGCCGAGTGCGAATTTATGGCGCAAATCGTGAAAAATAAAGGTTAAATATAGAACACAGACAAACAACGCATATGACACAGCCTTTGGCATATATCCATCCCGAAGCACAAATCGGGCAAAACGTAGAGATTGGACCTTTTGCTTTTATTGATAAAGATGTGGTGATTGGCGACGGCACCGTGATTGGCCCCAATGCCACAGTGATGAATGGTGCCCGCATTGGTAAAAATTGTCGGATTTTCCCGGGTGCCGTGATTGCCGGTGTCCCTCAGGATTTGAAGTTCAAGGGCGAAGCAACCACTGCTGAGATTGGTGATAACACCACTGTTCGTGAATGTGTGACCGTTAACCGGGGCACGGCATCACGTGGCAAGACCGTGGTTGGCAGCAACTGTTTGCTGATGGCTTATGCCCACATCGCGCACGATTGCATCCTTAAGGATTATATCATCATTGGTAACGGCACGCAGTTGGCCGGCGAAGTAGAGATTGACGATCACGCCATTGTGAGTGCGCACACGCTGGTGCACCAGTTTTCACGCATTGGCGCCCATGTGATGATTGGGGGCGGATCGCGTTTGGGGAAGGATGTTCCCCCGTTTGTGAAGATGCATCATGCGAAGATGGCTTACGCGGGTATCAACTCGGTGGGGTTGCGTCGCAGAAATTTCTCCAACGAAAAAATCAACGAAATTCAGGGCATTTATCGTCTTTTGTTTCAGTCGAAGTTGAACAACACCCAAGCTTTGGAGCGCATTGAAGCTGAGTATCCTGCCAGTGAGGAGCGTGACATGATTATTGATTTTGTGCGCAATTCACCTCGTGGCATTATTAAGGGATACGTGGCTGAACGTGAGGATTGATTTGTGTGTTTAGGGAATTACCTGAGAGACATTACAAGCGATTGCCCTCTTTAGGTATTTATGTTGAATTCATTTTTGTGAAGAATAGCTCCTTTTCATGTGATTTGGGTTAATTTTTTACATTATCATGCTTATTTATAGTGATAAACCACAAAGGCTGCACGTAATTGCAGCCTTTGTGGTTTACTTATTAGTAGACTTTAGGTGTCGGGAGTTTCTCGAGTACCATTGCCGTTCGGTTGGGCAGATACATGAGTATTTGGTGATGGCTGGCCATTTTTGACACCGGTTGAGAGAAAAAGACCAGGTTGTCGTCCACCCGATTGAAACCGCCGTAAATGTCGCGATCGCTGTCGAGCAGGATTCGGTATTTGCCCGGTGCCACCGGTATTCCGTAGCCTGTGCGCGATGCCGATGGGTGAAAGTTGAATACGAACACCAGGTCGCCGCGCGAAAATACCATCACTTTGTCATCGTCGTTCATGAGAACCGGAAAGCATCCCGGCAGCCCGTTGTCCATGGCCTTGCGCATCAGGTGAACCATGTCGCGGTCAAAGTCGCCCATAAAATGGTATTTCAGCTCCTCATTGTCCACCAGACTCCATTGACGGCGTGCATAGTGGTATGACCAATTGTTGCCCTCGCGAGGAAAGTCAATCCATTCGGGGTGTCCAAATTCGTTGCCCATAAAGTTGAGATAGCCGCCCGAATTGGTGGCCATGGTCACCAGGCGTATCATTTTGTGTAGGGCAATGCCTCTGTCGACCACCAAGTTTGGGGTGGTTTTCGACATGTGGGTGTACATTTCCTTGTCGATGAGACGAAAGATGATGGTTTTGTCGCCCACCAGCGCCTGGTCGTGCGATTCGGCATAGTTGATGGTGCGTTCTTCGGCTCTGTGCTGAGTGAGCTCGTGGTACAGAAAGCCCATTTTCCAATCTTCGTCTGTTTGATCCTTAATCATCTTGATCCACAAGTCGGGGACACCCATCGACAATCGAAAATCGAATCCAATGCCGCCATCATCCACCGACGCGCACAGACCGGGATAACCACTCATTTCTTCGGCTACCGAAAGGGCTTGTGGGTTAATTTCGTGAATCAGCTGATTGGCCAGGGTCAGGTAGGTGATGGCTTCTTCGTTTTCCTCGCCTTTAAAATAGTCGTTGTAGGAGGTAAAGTTGACTTCGAGGCCGTGGTTGTGATAAAGCATGCTGGTGACGCCGTCGAAGCGGAATCCGTCAAAATGGTATTCTTCGAGCCAGTATCGGCAGTTTGAAAGCAAGAAATGCTGCACCTCACCTTTCCCGTAGTTGAAACAGCGTGAATCCCAGGCAGGGTGAAAGCCACGGTCGTCATCGTAGAAATATTGGCTGTAGCTGCCATCAAATTTGCTCAGGCCCTCTATTTCGTTTTTAACGGCGTGAGAGTGAACCAAATCCATGATGACGTTGATGCCCAGGTTGTGGGCTTCGTTGACCAGAGCCTTGAGGTCTTCGGGCGTTCCAAAGCGTGAGGTGGCCGCAAAAAAATTCGAGACATGATACCCAAAGCTGCCATAATAGGGATGTTCCTGTATGGCCATCAACTGAATGGTGTTGTACCCTCCTTTGACGATGCGTGGCAGTACATTGATTCGAAACTCGTTGTAGGTGCTCACGTCGCCTTTCTCACCCGACATGCCAATGTGAGCCTCGTATATCAGCGGATTGTCGGTGCGTGTTCTGAATGATTCATCTGTCCATGTAAATCGGGTGTCGGGTTGCCACACCTGGGCACTAAAAATATGGGTGTGTGGGTCTTGAACCACTCGGTTGGCGTAAGAAGGGATGCGGTCACCGCTGCCATTGGGCCACACCATGTGCAGTTTGTAGAGGTCGCCATGCCTCAAGGTATCAGTGGGTAGTTCAATGACCCATTGACCGTTGTCGATGCGATGGAGTCGGTATGCCTCCTGGTTTTTCCAGTCGGAGAAGTTGCCCACAAGGTAGATGTCGGTGGCGTTGGGTGCCCATTCGCGAAACACCCATCCTTTGGAAGTGCGGTGCAGTCCAAAATAAAGATGTCCCGATGCAAAGTCGGTGAGCGATTGTGTGCCGGCGCCAGTAAGCGATTCAGTGGTGTTGATAAAACGACGATGGCGTTGAGTGATAATGCCCTCAAAGGGCTTCAGCCAGGGGTCCAGACGGACGAGTCCAATGGTGTTCATAAATTGAGTCTATCGGTTTAGGTGAAAAAGTTATTGGATGATTATTGATTCAAAGTCGTGTTTTGTTTGATAGTTTTGATAGATAAAGAGTTTTGCAACAGATTTGTGCAATTGCTTGAATTATCTATTTTAATGAATGATGTTTGTTGTCTTGTTAATGAAAAACAAGCGTTTCCAAAGCAATTTTTTGAATGGATTGCTTTTTTTGTATCTATCTCGTGTTTTGATGCTTACATCTTAAGATTGATCATCAAGAAAAAGAACAATTTCAATGTCCGATTAAATCAGTCCCATTTGTTTGAGATGTTCTAAATCCTGCGGTGAGTCGATACCGATGCTTTCGTGGTGGGTTTCACGCACGGCAATGGTGTAGTTGTTTTCAATCCATCGGAGTTGCTCGAGTGATTCGGCCAATTCGAGTCTCGATTGAGGCAGATGGGTGATTTCCTTAAGGACCCGAGTGCGATAGGCATATAAGCCAATGTGCTGGTAAAAGGTATGCACTTTGTGCCATTGATTGTGCTCGATGCCCCGTAAATAGGGGATTGGCGAGCGGCTGAAGTAGATGGCTTGTTGATCGTTGTTGACCACAACCTTTGGTTTGTTGGGGTCAAAAATCATTTCGTTTTGTGTAATTGGCTTGATGAGGGTGGCGATGTCTGTTTTTTCGTCTTTAAAACATTCGCACAACAGGTCGATTTGTTCGGGCGCAATAAAGGGTTCGTCGCCTTGTATGTTGATGACCACCTCAAAAGATTGTTTCATTGTCTTTTGCGCTTTTTCGAGGGCTTCGGCACATCGGTCGGTGCCGCTTTGGTGGTGGGGGGATGTCATGACCACGTTTCCTCCAAAGCGGATCACTTCGTCATAAATGCGGTCATCGTCGGTAGCCACAGTGACCGTAGGTAGTGCTTTGGCTGCTTGTTCGTAAACGCGTTGAATCATGGTTTTGCCGCCTATGTCGGCGAGAGGTTTGCCCGGGAAACGGGTAGAGGCGTAGCGAGCCGGGATGATTCCGATGAATGGTGTTTTGGGCATTGTTGTGAAAAATCTTAATGAAGAATTAATAATTAGGGTTGGTCTGTAATCATCAGGACGAATCCTGCATGGAAAGATACAATGGTTTGCGCAATATTTATCTTTTTGATGATGTTTTTTATTTTCCCAAATCGCACAAAACAGCAGGAGTGAATTTTTTTAATATCAGAGGGTGTTGTAACTTTGTCAGTCAACCTGAAAAAATAGCAGTTCAGAGAATATGGAACTTCAACAAATCAAGCAACGCTTTGGAATAATCGGGAACAGTTATGGTTTAAATCGAGCCATTGACATCGCGGTACAGGTGGCACCCACTGACTTGTCGGTGTTGATTACCGGTGAAAGTGGAACCGGTAAAGAAGTTTTTCCGCAAATCATTCATCAATTTAGTGCGCGAAAGCACGGGCCTTATATTGCAGTGAATTGCGGTGCCATTCCCGAAGGAACCATCGACTCGGAGTTGTTCGGTCACGAAAAGGGTGCCTTTACCGGAGCCATGAGTGACCGGAAAGGATATTTTGAAGAGGCCAATGGGGGAACCATCTTTTTGGATGAGATTGGTGAATTGCCACTGTCGACGCAGGTTCGGTTGTTGCGGGTGCTCGAAGCCGGTGAGTTTATGAAGGTGGGATCTTCACGTGTGCTTAAAACCAATGTGCGGGTGGTGGCTGCCACCAATGTACAGATGGAGCGTGCCATTCATGATGGGCGTTTTCGCGAGGATTTGTATTATCGCTTGAGTAGTATCCCCATTCAAATACCGTCTTTGCGCGATCGTTCTGAGGATATTGTGCTGTTGTTTCGCAAGTTTGCCAATGATTTTGCGCTACGTTATCGCATGCCCGGTATTCGTTTGGATGACGATGCGCGTGAATTACTGTTGCGCTACCGTTGGCCGGGAAACATACGCCAGCTTAAAAATATTACCGAACAGATTTCGATCATTGAGAAGTCGCGCGATATTACCGAAGAGATTCTGCGGCATTACATTCCCTTTCATGTGGGTGATAACCTGCCGGCAGTGATTGGTGGTGCTCAGCCCAAAGCTGAAGCTGATTTTTCCACTGAGCGAGAAATTTTGTACAAGGTGCTTTTTGATATGAAGCGTGATATGAATGACCTCAAAAAGCTGGTTCTCGAAATGATTGAACACGGCGGGGTGATGGATGTGCGCAACGAAGATCATGCGCGTATCATTAATGATTTGTTTAGCGCTCATGGTGCCGACATTGTCAGTGCGCCCAAACCACAGGTGGCTACTGTTTTTGCCCCTCGTCAGCATGAAAATGGCATACAGGATACCGAAGAGTTTGTCGAGGAATCGCTTTCGCTCGAAGATCAGGAAGTGGAATTGATTCGCAAAGCACTTGAAAAACACAATGGAAAGCGTAAATTCGCAGCCCGCGAACTGGGCATCTCAGAGCGGACGCTTTATCGCAAAATTAAAGAATATCACATAGACGGTTAAGTATTAACATGGATAGATTTATGAAGTTCGAGAAAGGTTTCCCGCTTCGCGTTGTTGGGTTGGGTGTGGTGATGGGCCTGTTGATGGTTTCCTGTTCCATTCGGATGACCTTTACCGGTGCGTCTATCCCTGACGATGTGAAAACTGTGTCGGTGCAGTATATTAACAACCGGGCAGCCCTTGTGAACCCCACATTGAGCCAAACGATGACCGAGAAGTTGAAGGATCGCTTGACCAATGAGTCGCGCCTGATTCTTCGCAATGGGACAGGAGATGTGGATTTCTCGGGCGAGATTACCGACTACAGCACACGCCCCATGTCAATTCAAAACGATGCAACCTCTGCGCAAACCCGATTGACGGTTCAGGTCAAAATCAGATATCGTAATTTTAAGAATCCCAAGGATAACTGGGAGCAATCTTTCTCGGCTTTTGCCGACTATCCGAGCGAACAAAATATCAATGCCGTTGAAGGAGAGCTTGTGACCCAGATTGTCGATCAGCTCACCGAAGATATTTTCAACAAGGCTTTTGCCAATTGGTGATTTGAAGTTTTTGTTTTTACCCACTTGATTTATGAATCGCCAGCAGTTTTATCATTATTTGTCCAATCCTGAAGGTCTCAACGATGAGAGTCTGTCAAATCTGACGGCTGTCATTGCCGAGTATCCATATTTTCAGGCTGCGCGGATGTTGTTGGTGAAAAACATGGCTGTGCTCGATCATATTCGTTACAATCATGAGTTAAAATCGGCGGCTGCTTATATTCCTGATCGTAAAAAACTTTACTTTCTTATTCATGCCCCCACACAATCTAAGGCAGCCAAACCCTTTGTGGAGGCCGTGGTGCAGCAGCGGGTGTCGCAGCCTGTGGTGCTTGATGAGCCCGTTAAACCTGATGTGTCAGTGGAGGTATCTGCGAGTCCTGTCGATTATTTTGATGTGCCTGATACTTTGGAGTCTCCCTCGGGCGAAGTGATTACGTTTTCGTTTACGTCTGAACTAGTGCAGGAAGAGCCGGAGCAGATGGTGTTGCCCAGTGCCGATTTGCTCGATTATGAGTTACAGAACCTGCCCGGCTACCAATTGGCAGTTCAAGAGCCCGAAGATTTTGATCCCTCCCAGAGTCGTTCATTTTCCGATTGGTTAAAGGCGCTTCATCATCATTCGGTTCAGACGCAAAGGGTTGAGACACCAAAGCCGGTGAGTCGTCAGATGGACATCATAGATTCGTTTTTAAAGCAAGGCGATAAAAAAATTATCCCCAAGCCCAAGGTGGCTGATGAGCGCGATGTGGCTGAGAATAGCCTGCGTGAAAGTGAAGATTTAATGACCGAAACCCTGGCCAACATTCATATCAAGCAGAAACATTACGATAAGGCCATAACGATATTCGAGAAGTTGAGTTTGAAATATCCCGAAAAAAATATTTACTTTGCATCCCGAATACAAGAACTGGAACGTTTAATTAATAATCAATAAAAAATTATCCAAAGCTATGACCACATTTATTTCTGTTTTAGTTGTCCTGGTCAGTATATTTATGATTCTTATTGTGTTGGTTCAGAACTCCAAAGGAGGAGGATTGGCATCTAATTTTGCCTCTTCGAACCAAGTGATGGGTGTTCGTAAAACCACCGATTTTTTGGAAAAGGCGACTTGGACTTTGGCCGGTATTATTCTCGTGTTATCGTTTGTTTCGGTAGCTACGTTGGGAACAACTGATGCTGAGCAAAGCAACCTTGATAAAGCTGTTGAAACTGTTGCCCCTGTTACCACTCCCAATCCTGCTTTTCAAGTGGCCGAGCCTGCTGCTGAAAATGCTGAGCAACAGCCTGCTGAGTAATCATTTGTTTGATCAAATATTTAAGGTGTCAGTTTGTCATATAACTGACACCTTTTTTTTGTGCTTTGTTGTCAACACTTTTGGGGTTTGATTGTTTCTGAATTTCTGACAAGATGATGACAAAGTAGGAGAGTGGTTCTGTAATAATGGCAGAAAACGAGCTGTGATCTGCTTTGGCATGCTTTGTGAAACACACCCCGCGTCTCCTTGTTGAGGCATCTGTTTTAAAACTTATAATCAATTAAAAATTTCGATATGAAAGGAAAAATTCTTGCAGGTAAAGTATTGGTGCAGCCACAGGCTGCTGAAGAAAAAACCGTGAGCGGTATCATTATTCCTGATTCGGCAAAAGAAAAGCCTTTGCGCGGAACTGTTGTGATGGTTGGCGAGGCTAAAAAAGACGAAGCCATGGAAGTTAAAGTGGGTGATGTGGTGCTATACGGAAAATATGCCGGTACTGAGCTGAACATCGATGGCGTTGATTATTTGCTGATTTCGCAAACGGACGTGTTGTTTATTGCTTAATGACAAATTTGATTAATCTAACAATCTTAAAAAGGTAAATACAATGGCTAAAGAAATTAAATTCAATATCGAAGCCCGCGACCTGATGAAAAAAGGTGTGGACGAATTGGCAAATGCAGTGAAAGTAACCCTGGGTCCTAAAGGCCGTAATGTGGTGATTGATAAAAAATTCGGTGGACCTTCCATCACCAAGGACGGGGTGAGTGTTGCCAAAGAAATTGAATTGAGCGATCGTTTTGCAAATATGGGTGCCCAAATGGTGAAAGAAGTGGCTTCTAAAACCGGTGATGATGCCGGAGATGGAACCACAACTGCGACTGTGTTGGCTCAGAGCATCATTAACGTAGGTCTTAAAAACGTGACCGCCGGTGCCAATCCCATGGAATTGAAACGCGGTATCGACAAAGCCGTTGAAAAAGTTGTGGCTTCTATTAAATCGCAAGCTCAATCGGTTGGCGAAAATAGTGACAAAATTGAGCAGGTGGCGACCATTTCGGCTAACAACGATAGCAAAATTGGTGCGTTGATTGCCGAAGCCATGAGCAAAGTAGGTAAAGAAGGTGTGATTACCGTTGAAGAAGCCAAAGGAACTGAAACGACTGTTGAAGTCGTTGAAGGGATGCAGTTTGACCGTGGTTACATTTCTCCTTATTTTGTGACCAATACCGAGAAGATGGAGGCCGAACTTGACCATCCGTTTATCTTGATTTACGATAAGAAAATTTCGACCATGAAGGATTTGTTGCCCGTGTTGGAGCAATCGGCTCAAAGCGGTCGTCCTTTATTGATCATTGCCGAAGATGTTGACGGTGAAGCGTTGGCAACCTTGGTTGTGAATCGTTTGCGTGGTTCTTTGAAAGTTGCTGCCGTTAAAGCTCCCGGTTTTGGTGACCGTCGCAAAGAAATGTTGCAGGATATTGCCATCCTGACCAATGCGACTGTTATTTCTGATGAAGTGGGCTTGAAACTCGAAAATGCCACTCTGCAAATGTTGGGTCAGGCTGAGAAAGTAACCATCAACAAAGAGAATACGACACTTGTTGGCGGGGTTGGTTCAAAAGAGAACATTGAGGCACGTGCGGCTCAAATCAAAGCGCAAATTGCCAACAGCACATCCGACTACGACAAAGAAAAACTGCAAGAACGTTTGGCTAAACTGGCCGGTGGTGTTGCCGTTCTGTACGTGGGGGCTGCTTCGGAAGTAGAGATGAAAGAGAAAAAAGACCGAGTGGATGATGCCTTGAGTGCAACACGTGCGGCTGTTGAAGAAGGGATTGTTCCCGGTGGTGGTGTGGCATACATTCGTGCCATCGAAGGGCTTGAAGGTCTTAAAGGGGATACTGATGATGAATCTACCGGTATCGAAATCATTAAGCGTGCCATTGAGGAGCCGTTGCGTCAGATAGCCTTTAACGCCGGTAAAGAAGGCGCCGTGATTGTTCAGAAGGTACGTGAAGGCAAAGGTGATTTTGGTTACAATGCCCGCATTGATGCTTATCAGAACTTATTTGCCACCGGTGTGATTGATCCTGCGAAAGTAACTCGCATCGCGTTGGAAAATGCAGCTTCGGTAGCCGGTATGTTCCTGACCACCGAGTGTATTTTGGTTGAAGAAAAAGATGAAAATCCTGCACCCATGAATCCCGGAATGGGCGGTATGGGCGGAATGATGTAATTCATTCATAATTTATGATAGAAGAGGGACTTTCGGGTCCCTCTTTTCGTTTCGGGACTTCGGGTGATGTTCACTTCTTTTGATGTTGGTTCATTTTTCCGTAAATTTGATTGGTTTCTCAGTTATTCACCCCTTGGGGAGTTGACAGGCACACGTCTGATCTGAAATGTTGTTATTTCTGATAGATGGTTGTGTTGGGAGCGAGCATGGATGTATAAATAAAGCGAAAGATGATAAGAGTAGGATTTATGGGATTTGGCCAAACAGGTCGTGAGGCTGTGTTCCCTTTTTTTGGGAGTAAGAGAGTGGATTTATGTTGGGTAATGAAGCATTCTGACGAATTGCGGGGTTTGTATGCATCTTCGTTTCACCATTTGGATTATGATAAGGCTCCGATTTTTTCGGAATGTGATTGGAGCGAAGAATTTTTAATACAGAATCCGGTCGATGTGGTGGTTGATTTCTCAAACAGCAGTAATGTTTGTAAGTATGATTTGCTGGCACGCCACGGGATTCGAATCGTTTCTGCTGTGTCGAAATACAGTGATGAAGAAGTCGCCCTCTTGCAGCAATTATCAACACAAACGGCTATTATCTGGAGTCCTAATATTACCTTAGGCATCAATATTTTGCTGATGGCATCGCGTTTTATTCAAGCGGCAACTCCCGAAGCTGATATTCAAATATTGGAGTCGCACTTTAAAGATAAGAAAGAGATTTCGGGGACTGCGCAACGCATTGCCGACACGCTGGGGGTCGATCATGACAATATCCATTCTATTCGTGCCGGAGGAATTTTGGGTGAACATGAAATCATTTTTGGGTATCCTTATCAAACCATCCGTTTGTCGCACGACACGATTTCGCGGCGCGCTTTTGGGCGTGGTGCTCTTTCGTGCTGTCGTTGGATTTATAAAAAGAAAACCGGGTTGTTTAATATGTCTGATATGTTGGTTGAAGACATGAGAGATTGGCTCAACGGGTTAGAAATCGCTTAGTATTGCCTTTTTTACAAGGTTGCCATATCTTACCATCACCAATGTGAGGGTGTGTTTAAAGTTTTTGTTTTTGGGGTGATGATGGTGTTGTGCCCGTTTGATGGCGAGGCGCAGTGGCGTTTATTTGTGAATTTCACCCCCGGAGTAAGCATTGTAGCTCCCGCACCGTTATGGGTTCATCAGCAAGAACATTCGAGTCTGTATCAATGGGCGCACTATCGTAGCGAACCCTTTGAGGCGCCAATTTATTATTCGATTCGCATTGGATATACACATGTTGACAAAGGGTGGGAAATTGAAATGAACCATCTGAAGATTTACCTTCAAAACACCAGTGACGACCTGTCTCGATTTTCAGTGTCGCATGGATACAATCAACTCATGGTCAATAGGCTGCTGATGAAGGGATCATGGGTGCGAAAATATGGAGTCGGCGTGGTTGTGGCTCACCCTGAGAGCACTGTGCGTGGGTTGATGTACCACGAAAGTGGGGGGCTTTTTGGCGCAGGTTATCACATTGCCGGGCCGGTGGTTCAATATGGGTGGAGTCGTGACTTTATTACCCGTTCGGTGGTTTATCTCACTGCATCGTTAATGGTCTCGGGCGCTTATGCGCGCGTGCCTGTTGTTGACGGTCATGCCGATGTGCCGGTGGTGGCTCTCCATTTGCAGGTCGGTGTAGGAGGACAATATCGCCTTAGACCATGAGTCCTGTTTGCAGGGGAATGTCACAAACGGGAAAGCGTTGTCGGTCGCAACGATGATGTGAGAAAATCCTCAAAAAAAAATATCTTTGCATGCGCTGCCTAAACCGTTGTAAATTGTGGTCGTTAAGGACATTTATCAGATGGAGTGCGGCGAAAAAACGAGACATTAACACAGTTTTTGCATGAATAACATTCGCAATTTTTGCATCATTGCACATATCGATCACGGGAAAAGTACGTTGGCCGATCGCTTGCTGGAATATACCAAAACGTTAGAAGGCAAGGCATTGACCGAACAGACGCTCGACAACATGGATTTAGAGCGTGAGCGAGGCATCACCATTAAGAGCCACGCCATTCAAATGAATTATGAAAAGAATGGGCAAAAGTATACGCTCAACCTGATTGACACCCCGGGACACGTCGATTTTTCGTATGAGGTGTCGCGATCCATCGCTGCTTGTGAAGGTGCTTTGCTGATTGTGGATGCCACTCAGGGCATTCAGGCGCAAACGATTTCCAATCTTTATCAAGCCATCAATCATGATTTGCACATCATTCCCATTCTCAACAAAATGGATTTGCCCAACGCCATGCCTGAAGAAGTGGAAGATCAAATCATCGAATTGGTGGGATGTGACCGGTCTGAGATCATTCATGCCAGTGGTAAAACAGGCTTGGGTGTTTACGATATTTTGGATGCCATTATTGAGCGCGTTCCTGCGCCTAAAGGTGACGGAAATGCACCTTTGCAGTGTTTGATTTTTGACTCTGTATTTAACTCGTTTCGTGGCATTATAGCCTATTTTAAAGTGGTGAACGGCTCCATTTCGAAGGGCGATTTGGTAAAGTTTGTGGCCACCGGGAAAGAGTATTATGCTGATGAAGTCGGGGTGTTGCGTCTCGATTTGCAGCCATGCGAGAAGTTAGGCGCCGGCAACGTGGGATATATTATTTCGGGCATAAAGACCAGTAAAGAGGTGAAGGTGGGTGATACCATCACGCATGTCAAAAATCCGTGCAGTAAGGCCATTGAGGGGTTTGAAGAGGTAAAGCCCATGGTATTTGCCGGTGTTTATCCCATTGATGCTGAAGACTACGAAGATTTACGCGCGTCCATTGAGAAGCTGCAATTAAATGATGCTTCGTTAACATTTCAGCCCGAGTCGTCGGCTGCGTTGGGTTTTGGATTTCGTTGCGGCTTTTTGGGGTTGTTACACATGGAGATCATTCAGGAGCGTCTCGATCGCGAGTTCGATATGAATGTGATCACCACTGTGCCAAACGTGCCCTATAAAGCATATACTAAAAAGGATGAATTGGTTGAAGTACACATGCCGTCGATGTTGCCCGAGGCCACATTGCTCGACCACGTGGAAGAACCTTATATTCGTGCACAAGTCATCACCAAAACCGAATATATCGGCTCCATCATGACCCTTTGTCTGGGTAAACGGGGTGAACTTATCAAGCAAAATTATCTGATGGGTGATCGGGTGGAGATTGAATACGACATGCCGCTGGCTGAAATTGTATTCGACTTTTACGATAAACTCAAAAGTATTTCGCGTGGATACGCTTCGTTCGATTATTACCCCATTGGTTATCGAACCTCAAAGTTGGCTAAACTCGATATCCTGTTGAATAGCGAGCCGGTGGATGCGCTTTCTACGTTGACACACGTTGACAATGCCCAGACTTTTGGTCGTAAGATGTGTGAGAAGCTCCAGGAGCTCATTCCGCGTCAACAGTTTGATATTGCCATACAGGCAGCCATTGGGGCGAAAATTGTTGCTCGTGAAACCATTAAAGCCTTGCGTAAGGATGTGACGGCCAAGTGTTACGGTGGTGATATTTCGCGTAAGCGTAAGTTGCTCGAGAAACAGAAAAAGGGTAAGAAAAAGATGAAACAGATTGGGAATGTTGAGGTTCCTCAAAAGGCCTTTCTGGCTGTGTTGAAACTCGATTAAGTCTCTTGTCGATATAACCAAATAAGCCCCAATTAAATCGAACGATTTAATTGGGGCTTATGAATTTTATAAAAACTCCTGAAAGAAGCCTCTGGTCAGGCAATTACATAACCAGTTTGTATCCTTTGCCGTGAACGTTAATGATTTCGATGGACGACTCTTCGCGCAAGTGTTTACGTAGTTTGGTGATGTACACGTCCATGCTTCTGGCGTTGAAATAGTTATCGTCGACCCAAATGGTTTTGAGGGCGAAATTACGTTCCAGAACTTTGTTGGCGTTGTTGCACAACAGTTTCAGCAATTCCGATTCTTTGGTGGTTAGCTTAATCACACTTTCACCGTCAATGAGTTGCTGTTTTTGGGTGTCGAATTTGAATTTGCCCAATTGGAACACATCCTGTCCTGAGACGCCGCCTTTGGTGCGACGCAAGATGGCTTCGATGCGGAACAGCAATTCTTCCATGCTGAAAGGCTTGGTGATGTAATCGTCGGCGCCGATTTTAAAGCCTTGGAATACATCTTCTTTCATCGACTTGGCCGTGAGGAAAATGATGGGTATCTCGGCATTAATCATGCGGATTTCTTTTGCCAGAGTGAAGCCGTCTTTTTTTGGCATCATCACGTCAAAAATGCACAAATCGTACTTTTTGTCGGTGAATGCCTGGTATCCGGCTTCGCCATCGGGGAGTAAATCAGTGTCAAAACCTTTTGCAATCAGGTATTCGCGTAAAAGCATACCCAGGTTTTCATCGTCTTCGGTCAGGAGTATTTTAAATTCTTTTTCCATTCTTTTGAGTTTTTAAGCGGAATAAATATCTCAAATTTAGTGCCTGCGTTCATTTCACTTTCCACAGTGATGGTGCCGCCGTGGTCTTCAATAATTTTTTTCACGTAAGCCAGTCCCAGCCCAAAACCTTTGACGTTGTGGACGTTTCCGGTGGGGACTCGGTAAAATTTCTCGAAAATCTTTTTCACGTGTTCCTTCGAGATGCCAATGCCGTTGTCCGAAATGGCAATGACGAGCCCGTTGGCCCGGTTCCAGGTTTTCACGCGAATGATGGGCGCCCCGTTGCGGTATTTGACGGCATTGTCCAGGAGGTTGTAGATGACGTTGGTAAAGTGCACCTCGTCGACATACACACTGCTGTTACGGGCTTCGAGTTTTTCAACGATGCGACCCTCGATGTTTTCTACCTTGATGCGGAAGTTGTTGGTCACATGACTAATCAATTCGTTGATGTCCATCAGTTTGACTTTCAACCCTGCTTTTCCTTTTTCAAAGATAGCCATTTGCAGGACTTTTTCAACCTGATAACTCAATCTTTTGCTTTCATCGTGAATAACTCCCGAAATATGTTCGAGCGTACGGGGTGTTTTACTCACGCTGCTGTCTTTGAGCATTTGCGAAGCCAGCGAAATGGTCGAGATAGGGGTTTTAAATTCGTGGGTCATGTTGTTGATGAAATCGTTTTTGATTTCATCAAGTTTTCGCTGGCGGATGATGACCACCAGGGTATAGAACGAGAGCAGCACCATGATAATGGTCAGCCCCACGGTAGGGATTACCAGCTCGAGTGATTCGGCCAGGTGGTTGGGGCGTGATTCGAAGTACAGCTGTATGTGGTTGACGTTGCGGTGAATGTCGTTGGGAAACAAGAAGCGTTGGTAAATGCCTTTGTTGATGTTGGCATCGTACCCGATGGTTGACATCACCAATTCGTTTTTGTTGTTGTAAATGCCGAACTGAAAATTTTGTGAAATGCCTCGCTCATCAAATGCCTTCATCAGCCAGGCATCCATTTTTTCGCGGTCAATGCGCTGTTGGATGGGCAAATCGGGAAAAAGGGCTTTCCACAAGTCCTCGCTTTTCTCATTGATACGCGATTTGATTTCGCTTTGGATTGATGCCATGGCACTGGCCAGGGGGTCGAATCGACCGGCTGAAGCGAAAAGAGGATTGGTTTTGATGCTGAATACCAACGAGTCGTTGGTGTAGGCGTACATCTTTGTGTTGATATTTGAGCCGCTGAAGCTCATGTCGAACGAAATGTTGATGTTGCCTGAATTGGCCGATTGGCCGAAATATTTGTTTTCGCGTCGGTATTGCGAAGGGAGTGTGCCAATGGGGTCGACCGACAATTGGGAGCGCAGCATGGACGACTCCTCTTTTTCGAGCCAAATGATGACCTGCTCCATGCTTTGAATCACTAAGCGGTCAAATTGTTCTTCTTTCAGTTTGGATGCGTTGATAATCCAAAGTGATTGAACATATATCAACCCGATGAGGGTGATAGTGACAATGATAGTCAGGATAAGAATGAAGCGTTTACTCATATTACAAATTTAACTGACTATCGTATAGAAAGTTTACAATTAACATTAATTAATTGTTGCAGTAGATGGCAGCGATTACTTGTTGGTAACGGCTTCGGTGCAATGCTCCAGAGCCATTTGTGCCGATTTTTGCTGGGCTTCTTTTTTTGAAGGTGCCTGACCTTCGCCCATGAGTTGTTCGTTAATGTAAACTTTTGAATGGAAGTAGTTTTGGAAGTTGGGGCAGTCCTGTATTTCTTCCGTTTTAAATTCAATGACTTGTCGATGTTTGTGACCCCATTCGATGAGCATTGATTTGTAGTTGGAGTCGTTCACGGCAACTTCTTCGAAGTTGATGAACTGTCCAGTGATTCGTTTGAGGATGAAACGCCGTGCATTGGCAAATCCTTTGTCGAGGTAAACAGCCCCGATAAGGGCTTCCACAGCATCGCCCACCACGTGGGTTTGCGACAAGTCCAGTTGTGCCTGCGAACGGATGAATTGTTCAAGTTGCATTTTGTTTCCCACCTGGTTGAGCAGGTTGCGGTTGACGATTCGGGCGCGCATCTTAGTCAATGCCCCTTCGTCTTTTTCGGGAAATCGGTGAAAGAGTTCTGAGGCCACCACAGCCCCCAGGATGGCATCGCCGAGAAATTCCAGTCGCTCGTTACTAACGATTTCCCCTTTATTGCCTTTGCGCTGAACCGACTTATGTATGAATGCTTTGTGGTAAAGGCGGATGTTGGAAGGGTAAAATCCGGTGAGGTGGCGCATAGAAAAAAAGAACTTTCTTCCCTTACGGGAAAAAAGTTCTTTCCATGTTGTGAAGTGAAAAATCACAATTTCAATTCATTTTTTTGAAGACAACAGAGGCGTTGTGACCGCCAAAACCGAATGTGTTTGAAAGAGCCACGTTAACATCGCGTTTTTGAGCTTTGTTAAGAGTCAAATTCAGTTTGGGATCGATTTCAGGATCCAACTCAAAGTTGTTGATTGTTGGAGGAATGATGCCATTTTGAATGGCCAGGATACAAGCAATGGCTTCAACCGCACCGGTGGCGCCCAGCAAGTGACCGGTCATCGATTTGGTGGAGCTGATGTTCATCTTGTAAGCTTGTTCGCCAAACAATTTTTGGATGGCTTTTAATTCGGCAACATCACCCAGCGGGGTCGAAGTGCCGTGAACATTAACGTAGTCCACTGCTTCGACAGGTGTATTGTTGTCCTGCAGAGCACTTTTCATCACATTGGCAGCTCCCAATCCTTCGGGGTGAGGAGCGGTGAGATGATAAGCATCTGCGCTCATGCCGGCACCAATCATTTCACAATAGATTTTAGCGCCACGCTTCACGGCATGTTCGTATTCTTCGAGGATGATGGCCGCACCGCCTTCGCCAATGACAAATCCGTCACGGTCTTTGTCGAATGGACGAGAAGCCGTTTGTGGGTCATCATTGCGGGTTGAAAGAGCTTGGAGGGCATTGAAACCACCCACCCCGGCTTCATTCACGCCTGCTTCAGAACCTCCGGTGATAAAGATGTTGGCTTTACCCAAGCGAATGAGGTTGTAGGCATCGGCAATGGCATTGGTAGAAGAGGCACATGCCGAAACGACCCCGAAGTTGGGTCCTCTGAATCCATATTTTATGGAGATATGCCCGGGGGCGATATCTGCGATCATTTTTGGAATAAAGAAAGGACTGAAGCGTGGAATTGCACCACCATTGACATAGCCTTTAACTTCTTCCTGAAAAGTCTGCAATCCACCAATTCCGGCTCCCCAAATCACACCGGCCATGTCCTGGTCGATGGTTTCGAGGTTAAGGCCCGAATCTTGAATTGCCTGCTCAGCCGCGATCATCGCGAACTGAGCAAACAAGTCTAATTTTTTAACCTCCTTCCGGTCAAAAAAGTCGGTAGGATTATAGTTCTTGACTTCGCAAGCAAACTTTGTCTTAAAGTTGGTGGCGTCAAAACGAGTGATCGGCGCTGCACCACTCACACCATTAACCAGGTTATTCCATAGTTCATCTACAGAACCACCAAGGGGCGTAATGGCACCCAGCCCCGTTACAACGACTCTTTTTAACTCCATAACTACGATTAAATTCCTACTCTTTTTTGTTACTTGGCGTTTTCAGTGATGTAGTTGATTGCATCGCCTACTGTGCCGATTTTTTCAGCCTGATCGTCGGGAATTGCAATGTTGAACTCTTTTTCGAATTCCATGATCAGTTCTACTGTGTCAAGAGAGTCAGCACCCAAATCGTTGGTGAAGCTTGCTTGTGGTGTTACTTCGTTTTCGTCAACTCCTAATTTGTCAACGATAATTGCTTTTACTCTTGATGCAACGTCTGACATAGCTTTACTTTTTAAATTAATACTAATATGAATGTTTTAAATAACCCTGCAAAGAAAATAAATTTAGCCTGAAAAAATCAAGCAAAGGGATAAAGAAATTACGTCGAAGCCTTTTTTTTTCTAACTTTGGGCTCCTAAAATATTGATAGTTATCATTATATGCTGACATCTAAAAAGATAGTGATCTTTGCATCCGGCTCCGGAACCAATGCCGAAAACCTGGTTCGTTTTTTTGAAGGGCGCGAAGATGTGAAGGTTGCCTGCATTATGAGCAATAATCCCAATGCTTATGTGCTTCAAAGGGCTCATCAACTGGGCGTTCCCAGTCGTGTCTTTAACCGGCAGGAATTTTCAGGATCTGATGTGGTTTTGAATCATTTGAAGGAACTATCGGTCGATTTAATTGTGTTGGCCGGATTTTTATGGTTGGTGCCGCCTGCCATTGTGGCAGCTTACCCCAAGCGCATTCTCAATATCCATCCTGCATTGTTGCCCAAGTATGGTGGCAAGGGCATGTATGGCGATCGGGTGCACGAGGCGGTGGTGGCCAATTGTGATGCTGAAACGGGTATTACCATCCATTATGTGGATGACCATTACGATGAGGGCGATGTGGTGTTTCAGGCACGGTGTTCGGTCATGCCGGGCGATGATGCCGCAGCTGTGGCTCATAAGATACATCAGTTGGAGTATGCGCATTTCCCGGTGGTGGTAGATGCCGTTTTGAAGCAGGTTTAAGAGATGAATGTGAGTATATAAATCAAGCCCGTTCGGTAATTCCGAACGGGCTTGAGCTTTTTTGTGTGTTGAAGTTGCTGATTATTTATTGAAGCAATTTGCGATGAGTTTTGATGCTGATGGTGTCGAGTTGGTTTTTGAGGGGGCTTATCCACTTGAGGTATTCGTCCATTTTATCACTTTTGATGGGATCGACCGGGGGCGATTCCAGTTTGAGCGGATCGATGGGTTTGTTGTTTTGGAATACACGAAAATCGAGGTGAGGTCCGGATGCCAGCCCTGTTTTGCCTACATAGCCAATGAGTTGACCTTGTTGCACATGCTGCCCGGTAGTGAGTCCTTTGGCAAAGCCTGAGAGGTGCATGTAAACAGTGGTGTAGACGCTGTTGTGTTTAATTTTGAGGTAGTTGCCGCCTCCCTTGGGATCCCATCCTTTGGTGATTACATGGCCATCGCCGATGGAGTGAACCGGCGTGCCAGTGGGTGCGGCATAGTCGATGCCGTGGTGAGGGCGTCGAATTTTCAGGATTGGGTGCAGTCGGCTGTGAGAGAAGTGGCTGCTGATGCGTGCAAATTGCAGGGGTGCTTTTAAAAATGCTTTTCGAAGACTCTGCCCCTTTTCGTCGAAGAAATTCCAAGTACTGTCTTCTTCAAAAGCGAAGGCGTACATCGCTCGCTTTTTGTGTGAGAAAAGCGCAGCGTGAATATTTCCGATGCCAATGGATTCGTTTTCTACAAAATCTTCTTGGTAAATCACTTTAAAGAAGTCGCCCTTTTCGATGCCGAAGAAATCGACAGTCCAGGCATAAATCTCGCTCAGTGAGACGGCCAACATGGGCGGCAGATTATTTTCCTGGATGGTTTTCCACATTGATGATTGTATCTGCCCTGAGGCTTGTTTGTCGATGCGTGTCACCGTTTTGGCAACACGTGCCGGGATGATGGTATCTGTCCCGATTTCGACGGTGAGGTAATTGATTTTGTCTATTTCATAAACGAATCGATTGCGGTAACGGGTCGAGTCCTTGGGAGACATAAACACGTATTTGTTACCCACCCTCATTCTACGGAAATCGAAATGGGGCTGAGCTCGACGAAAAACTTTGTCGATGGTGATTAAATCGACGCCTTGTGCAAGGAGTATGTCGGAGAGAAATTGTCCGTTGCGAACGGTACCTTGATTTATTACAAATGAATCGCGTGGAACACCATACAGTAATTCAGGTTTGGGAATTGGTGCTTCTTTTATTGCGACAGCGACTTCTTGTGGGGGGAGCAGTGTATAATAGATATATGATGCAATGCCAGCTATAATGGTAATGAAAAGGATTATTGAGATATAAATGGTTTTTCGTTTGAAAGTCATGTAGAAGATTTTTTGATGAAACGAGAAGTGGGATAGGCGAAACGCCCGATTTTGATGATGCAATTTAGAAAAAGTATGGTTGTTGACAGACATTCTTTGTGAAATAATGTGAAGAGGAACAAGGGATCGGAGAGGAGGGAATCATGCGATTCGTCAGTTGTCTCTTGTTGTCAGTTGCTTGTCTGCGGGGCTGCTATTTTCATTGAAAATATAAAATGATTTGAATAAAGAGTTAAAAAATTCAAATGGTCGAAACATATTCGCAAAATAGAACGTTCAACTCAGAAGTTCAAATTATTTTTGCACCATGTCAGAACAACAATATATCAAAGATCAATTGATCGAAGTGGCGCATCAAACCTTTGTTCGGTATGGTTTTAAAAAAACTACGCTCGACGACATTGCGCAGAAGTTTGGGAAAGGCAAGACTGCCATTTACTATTATTTCAACAGTCGGGACGAGATTTACCGGGCTGTGTTGGATAAAGAAGTAACCGAAGCCTTGGACATGCTTCGCCAAGCGACAGACAAAGTGACGGGGGATGTTGAGAAGATTGAAGCTTACGTTGAGGTGCGATTGAAGCTCTCGGGTCACACGCCATTGCTTAATGAAGCTGAACATGAGGTGAGATTGCAAAACAACGAATGGGTGGACTCGGTACAGAAGCGTTTCTCATCACAAAAGGTGGAGGTGTTGTCGCAAATTCTTGCCCATGGCATCCGGCAGGGGGTATTTAAAATTGAGGAGCCGGAATTGGCAGCCCTGGCCATCGAAACGGCTTTAAAGGGGTTGGAGCGCGATCGGTTGCCATCGGGCGAGAGCGCGCTGCGAAGCGAGAAGTTATTAAAGTTGTTGTTTTACGGGCTGTTGCAGTAATGAGTCGTGGTAAAGCAAAAATTCCCTGAGTGGCAAATGTGTGGCTTGATATAGAAACCTGATAATTGATAACAAACACTAATACATCACAAATGAAACGATTGTTCATCCTGATTATGATTTGCTCGTTGGGCTCGGCAGGTGTGACGGCTCAGGCTCCGGCTGAGGAGAGTGAGTTGCAACTGTTGGTCAATAAGGCGTTACAGCACAGCGAGGCATTAAAAATCCGGCAACTGGAGGTCGAGAAGTCGCGCATTGATCGTCGACGTGCTTATTCGGCCTATCTGCCAAAAATCACGGCTGAGGCGTCTTATACCTATATGAATGCGCCCATCGAGTTTCCCGATGACTTGAAGATGTTGCTTTCGAAGACGCAAACACTGTTGGTGAAGGAAACGGCTGCCATGGCCACTTTTCAGTTGCCTGCGGGGACGCAGGGAAAGGTCGATTTTTCGACTCCCTATCAGGTTACATTGCCCGATGGTACGGCGATGCAAACGTCCCTGGGGACATTGGTGCAACAAAACACCAAGGAGATTCCTCCCATTCAGGAGCGCGACTTTATGAAGGCCAATATCAATGCTCAGATGCTGCTTTTTAGCGGACTGAAGGTTCCCTATTCCCTTAAGGCGGCCAATCACCAAATTGCCGCGCGTAACTTGCAGTCGCAGGGGCAGGAGGCCGACATCATTCGCGAGGTGGTGGATGTGTACGATCAGTTGGCCGTGCTGGCACAGAGCGAGCAAACCATCAATCAGACCGAGACGCTGCTCAACGAACAAAAGCGGTTCGTCGACAAGGCATTGGCCAACGGCCTGACCATCGATCTGAACCGTCAGAAGATTGACCTGGCCATTGAGCAACTAAAAGTGAAGCGCATTGAGCTCAACACCGGCCGTCAGTTGCTGAGCATGAAAATGGAGGAGCTCACCGGCGTACCGTCCTCTCAAATCATGGCCATGAGCCCGACAGTGGCGCCATGGGGTGTTTTAACGGGGGCGGAATCGGCCGATAATCGTCCGGAAATTAAGGCTTTGGATGAAGCCATTTTGGCCACTGATTACAAGCGGAAGTCCGAAAATACCGATTATCTGCCCAAAGTGATGGCCTTTGGAAAAAAGGAACTCATTACCGAAAGCCTCACCATGCTCGATCCTGAATGGTATGTGGGCGTGGGCGTGAAGTGGACGCTTTTTGATGGCATGACGGCGCGATACAATGCCCGCCAGAGCGCCATTGATCGCGACATTCTTTCGCAACGGCGTAGCGAGACTTTGCAGATGGCCAATATCAAATTGGAAAAAGATCGGTTGGATGTGACTAAATGTAACCAATTGATTGAAACTGCCCATCGTCAAAAGGAACTGGCTGCCGGCATGGTGCGCCTGAGCCAGCGGCAGATGGAGCAGGGGTTGGTGACCATGAATGATCACCTGGCCGTGATTGCCGATTACGAAAAGGCTTCGCTCAACCTCATTCGCTGCATTGCCGATCAACGTAAGGCCACTGCCGCTTATCTGCAATCGTCGGGAATGCTCACGCCTGAGAATGTGAAGTGAGGAGGGTGGCAAAGTGGCAAAGCTGCAAAGTAGCAGAGTGAGGAAGAGATAGAGTGCAAGAGTGCATAAGATCAAGAAACATCGTGAGGATAGCTGGATTTAGAGTCTGATAAGGAGTTAAAAGTAATACGAATCATTCCAAAGTCCCTCATTGGGGGATTGAGGGGGCTAATTAATAAACACCATGAAGAAAAACATGATAACCGCCATCGCCCTGGTTGTTTTATTGGGGGGATGTGCAACGGACAAGAGCAATGTCTTTGAAGGAAAAGTGAAACGGGAGACCATCTCCATTGCACCCAAATATGCCGGGCGCATTGAGCGGATATTGGTGAAAGAGGGCGACCGGGTGAAAGCCGGTGATACGCTGGCCATTCTCGAGATTCCCGAGGTGGAAGCCAAAAAGATGCAGGCCGAAGGCGCCTTGCATGCCGCCACCTGGCAGTATCAGATGGCTGTGAAAGGTGCCACAGCCGAGCAAAAGGATCAGGTGAACGCCATGTTTAAGGCCGCCAAGGAGCAGTATGAGTTTGCCGAGAAGTCGTTGGCACGTGTTCGCAACCTGTATAACGACAGTTTGGTGGCGCCTCAGGCCTACGACGAAGCCCTCACTAAATATCAGATGGCTCAGTCGCAGTACGAAGCTGCT
Organism: Breznakibacter xylanolyticus; assembly: GCF_003254275.1. Taxonomy (GTDB): domain Bacteria; phylum Bacteroidota; class Bacteroidia; order Bacteroidales; family Marinilabiliaceae; genus Breznakibacter; species Breznakibacter xylanolyticus. The sequence goes on from NZ_QKZK01000001.1 coordinate 90,823, forward strand.
TTGGCCAAACGTCAGGAGGTGATGGGCGGCCTGCGCGACGAACAGGTGCAAATGGCGTTGGGGCAAAAGAAACAGGCCGAAGGTGCGGTCAAGGAGGCCGGTGTGGTGCTCTCCGAGCGTTTTGTGATTGCTCCTGCCGATATGACCATTGAGACCCTGGCGCTGCGCGAAGGTGAACTGGCATTGCCGGGTTACAACCTGGTGGTGGGGTACGATGCCCGCTCAACCTGGTTTCGATTTACCATCAGTGAGGGACAAATTGCCCGTTTCGTTCAGGGGCAGAAGTACCATGTGACGCTTCCTTTTGAGCAAAACCGCTCCATTGAGGCCACACTGGTGAGCGTGACTGAGCTGGCCAAGTATGGCAATCGTTCGTCGTCGTATCCCAATCATGAGCCCGGCGAGGCCGTGTACGAGCTCAAACTGGTACCGGTGTCTGTTGCCGATGCAGCCAACCTGTTTACCAATTATAGTGTGAATCTCACCATCCAATAAATCCGCTCATGTTCAGGAAACAATCTCAATCCAAGGGTCGGACATTGCGTCCTTCGCAACAGCGGCGCGACTGGCGCGTGGGGCCCTTCTCGTTCAAGCGTTTTATGACGCTGATGCAGCGCGAATGGCGGCTTTTCACCAGTAACCAGGTGGCCATGCTCATTTTCATTGGGGCGCCTGTGGCCTATGCGCTCATCATCGGCCTGGTGTACAAGGGAGCCGCTTTGCGCGACCTGCCCGTGGCGGTGGTCGATCTCGACAACACGCCCCTGAGTAATAAGCTCATCGATGCGCTGGATGCCAACCAATACATCCGTGTGGCACGGGTGATGCCTGCCGCCGACAATCCCCGCAGCCTGATGGTGGACGATCGCATGGCGGCCGTCATCACTATCCCCGACCGTTTTGAGGCCGATATTCAACAAAAGCGCCACCCCGAGGTGAATGTGGATGTGGATGGTGCCAACATGCTCACGGCCAACTATGCATCGACCGGCATTCAGACCACATTGGCAGTGATGAACGCCGGCATGGAAATCGAAGGCCTCAAGAAAAAAGGCACCCCGGCGGCCATCGCGGCCGAGCAGTTCGAGTCGTTTAAAATCACCATCAACCGTTACTACAATCCTTCGTCGAACTATCTGCTGTTTCTCTTTCCCGGCATGCTGGGCACCATCATGCAACAGGTATTCCTCATTGTGCTGGCGCTGAGTTTTGCGCGCGAGTACGAGGATGGCACTTTTCGTGACTTGGTGCGTTACACGCGGCGTCCTCTCAATTTGCTGTTTGCCAAAACGGTGCCTTACTTTCTCATCGGCATCGCCATTTGGTTCCCGCTCATCAACATCTTTTTTCCGGCTTTTCATTTGCAGATGCCGGCCAATCAATGGCTGTTTTATCTGGTGTCGGTGTTGTTCCTCTCGGCAGTGACTTTTATGGGGGTTGCCGTGAGCATCATGATGAAGAATCAGCTGAAAGCCACCGAAGTGCTCATGGTCATTGCCACGCCCAGCTTCATCATCAGCGGGCAAACGTGGCCCCTGGAATACATGCCCAAGGGTGTGCAGATGCTCTCGAACACCATCCCGCTCACACACTATCTGCAGGCCTTTCGCGCCATGACCACTTATGGCGCCACAGCTGTGGAACTCAAGCCGCAAATCACTGCTTTGCTCATTCTCAATGGCGTGTTTTTGTTGATGGCATGGGGGGCACTCCGGTACAAGATTAAACGGGCACATATTATTTAGAATGTCATTCGGCATCGAATGCGTGGAACGGGCAGGTGTATTACCTGCCCGTTTCTGTTTTTGGGCTTGTCGATAATGGTGTGCCTAAAGGGTGGTGGTGTTGATGAATGACATTCGTTTTCCGTCATTCCACCATCACTTTTTTGCAATCATTTCTTCGACTCCGCTTCGATCTTTCTTCGGGACTGCTTCGGGGGTTCTTCGACCTTTCTTCGACTCGGCTTCGATACCGCTTCGACTATGGGTCGAAGCGGGTTCGAAGAAGGGGCGTAGTTGGTACGATGGTGGGGCGACCACGGTGCGATGAATGGGGGAGAAGAAGGACTTTATGGGATAAGTCCGGAATTATAATCATACTGCTTTTCTATTTATCGTCCTTTTTTGTCCCCCCAATGGCGTGCCCCCTGCCTGATTTTTATATTTTTGCAGGTTCAAATAACATTCAATCATGGAGAAACAGAAAGGCGACAGTTTGAGCGGTTTAGGTGAGTTTGGGTTGATTGAGCACCTGTCGGCCCAATTTGAAAATAAGCACCCCGAGACCCTCAAGGGGATTGGCGATGATGCGGCAGTAATTGCCTCGACCAACGATCACATGGTGGTGACCACCGATTTGCTGCTCGAAGGCATTCATTTCGATTTGACTTATACCCCCCTGCGTCACCTGGGCTACAAAGCAGTGGTGGTGAACGTGTCGGATGTATATGCCATGAACGCCCGTCCCAAGCAGATCACCGTGTCTATTGGCATGAGTTCCAAGATCTCGCTTGCAGCCATTGAGGAGCTGTATGAGGGCATTCGACTGGCGTGTGAGCGTTATAATGTCGATTTGGTGGGGGGAGATACCTCAACATCGCTGACCGGGCTCACCATTTGCATCACCGCCATTGGCACCGTGAAACCGGGCAGGGAAGTGTATCGCAACGGCGCCAAGCCCAACGATCTGATATGTGTGAGTGGCGACCTGGGTGCGGCCTACATGGGTCTGCAACTGCTCGAGCGCGAGAAGCGCGTATTTGCCGGTAATCCCGGCGTGCAGCCCGACCTGAGTGGCTTCGACTATTTGCTCGAGCGACAGCTCAAGCCCGAAGCCCGCAAGGAAGTGGTGGAGTTTCTCGACCAGATTGGCGTACGGCCCACCTCGATGATCGACATTTCTGACGGTCTCTCATCCGAAATATTGCACATCTGCAAACAGTCGGGCACCGGATGCCGCTTGTACGAAGAGAAAATTCCCATCGATCACCAAACCAGTGTGCTGGCCGAGGAGATGAACATCAATCCCGTGGTGGCGGCTCTCAATGGCGGTGAGGATTACGAGCTGCTGTTCACCATTTCGCTGGCCGACTACGAGAAGTTTCAGGGAGCCAAAACCAATGCCAACATCTACGCCATCGGGCACATCGCCCCCGCCGAGAAGGGGTGCTGCCTCATCACCGCATCCGGTTCGGAGGTTGAACTCAAGGCGCAGGGATGGGCAAACTTTGGGTGAACGTGCTAAATGCTTCATGTGCTTTGTCTCCTCGCAGTAAATCATAATTCTTTGCTGCTTTAACACTCTGTAGCTTTGGCACTTTGTCCCTTTGGCACTTTGCCACTTTCTTAAACCATTAACAACACGCACAATGTACGAATATATCAAAGGAGAATTGGTGGAGCACAGCCCTGCGCATGCGGTGGTAGAGTGCGGAGCGATGGGATATTTCATCAACATCTCGCTCAATACCTATACAGCCATTCAGGCGCTCAGGGAGGTACAGTTATATCTGCATCAGGTGGTTCGTGAGGATGCCCATCTGCTGTTCGGGTTTGCCGACAAGGGCGAGCGCGATGTGTTTCGTCATCTCATCAGCGTGTCGGGGGTGGGGGTGAACACGGCTCGCATGATTTTGTCGTCGGCCTCGCCCGATGAGGTGCGTGCAGCCATTGTGGCCGAAAATGTCAACATCCTCAAATCGGTGAAAGGCATTGGTCTCAAAACAGCCCAGCGCGTGATCATCGAGCTCAAAGACAAGCTCTCGAAGGAGCCTGTGGGCGAGAATTTTTTGAGCCTCCAAAACAATACCGCCCGCGAAGAAGCGTTATCAGCATTAGTCATGTTAGGCTTTGCCAAGGCCGCCAGTCAAAAGGTGGTGGACAAGTTGTTGAGCGAACAGCCATCGGCGACAGTCGAATCGGTCATCAAGCAAGCCCTTAAGATGCTTTAAAAATCGGCGGTGACACCAGACAGTCACTGTCTTCGTCATATTTTGTATCACCCATCCAAGCCCTCTTAAAACCCCGCATTTGCCTTGAAGAGATATACACGATACCGAATCACCGGACTGTTGATGGCCGGACTGGCTCTTTGGGCCATGGCTGCTGCGCCTGTGAATGCCGATTTCGATTACTCCGATGCTTCGTTCATTGCGCCCCCGCTCCAGGATACGGTGCCGGTGGGCGACGAGCCTGTGGAGTTGCGTTACCCGTTGCGCGATGTGAGTGGTAATCCATACCTTGAATCGGAAGAGGGGGGCGTGATAGATCCCGGATTGCCCTCCAATATGGTGTATCGCAGCGAGTACGATCCGGTGACCAACCAGGTGACCCTTTATCGTCAGGTGGGCAACATGGATGTGCGATTGCCTTACACCATGACGCTGGAGGAGTATCAGAACGCCGACATGCGGAATTCCATCGTGGCTTATTGGCATCAGCGTCAGCAAATGGAAAGTGGACGATACGAAGGAATGTCGGGGTTTCATCCATCGTTCAAGTTTGGCGGAGAGGCCTTTAATGCCTTGTTTGGTAGCAATGTCATTGATGTGAAGCTGCAAGGGATGGCCGAACTCAAGGTGGGTCTGAGCACCACGCGCATCGACAACCCCACGCTGCAGGAGCGGTTGCGCAAAACCACCACTTTCAATTTTGAGGAAAACATCCAGATGAACATCACCGGTAACATTGGTGATAAGCTCAAGCTGGGCATCAATTACAACACCGAGGCGCTGTTTGATTTCGAGAACGAGGTGAAGCTCGAGTACACCGGTAAGGAAGATGAAATCATCCAGAAGATTGAAGCCGGTAACGTGTCGTTGCCATTGCCCGGGACGCTCATCACCGGCAGCCAGAGTCTTTTTGGCGTAAAGACCGAGATGAAGTTTGGCCGACTGACAGTCACCTCTATCCTCTCGCAGCAAAAGGGTGAGTCGCAAGTCATCAACATCCAGGGGGGAGGTACCAAGCAGGAGTTCGACGTGAGCATCGACAAGTACGACAACCGACGCCACTTCTTTCTGGGGCATGCCTTTCGTGACCGTTACGATGAGGCATTGGCCAATTTGCCCGTCATCAACTCGCCATATGTCATCAACAAAATTGAGGTGTGGGTGACCAATAAGAGCGGTAATTTCGAGAACAGTCGCAACATCATCGGGTTCATTGACCTGGGGGAAGATGGGGCGAATCTGTCGAACAACTATTGGGCCGATGAGGCCGGCGTTATTCCCGATAACAACGCCAACAACCTGTATCAGCAGATGACCACCACCTATGCCGGCATACGCGACATGAGTGGCGTGTCGACGACATTGCAACCCCTTACGGCTTATGATTTTGTGAGCGGTCGTGACTACGACAAGCTCGAGAATGCCCGCAAGCTCAACAGTTCTGAGTACACCCTCAATAGTCAATTGGGCTACATCTCGCTCAACACCGCCCTGCAGGCCGATGAGGTGCTGGCGGTGGCTTATCAGTACACCTATCGTGGTGAGGTGCACACCGTGGGGGAGTTCTCCACTCAGGGCATCGATGCCCCGCAGACCCTCATTTTGAAAATGATTAAGGGAACCTCTTTCTCGCCTAAAATTGCGACCTGGGATTTGATGATGAAAAACATCTACAGCATTGGCGCTTATCAGGTCAATAAGGAGGATTTTAAGATGCAGGTGGTGTACACCAACGACTCCACCGGGTCGGACATCAACTATTTTCCCGAGGGCAACGACAACCTGAAGGGAAAGATGCTGTTGCGGGTGCTCAATCTCGACAACCTCAACAATAACCTCGATCCCACGCCCGATGGGGTGTTCGACTACATCGACGGGGTCACCATCTATCAGCAAAACGGCCGTCTTATCTTTCCCATGGCCGAGCCTTTTGGGGCTTATCTGGAGAAGAAACTCGATGACACCGGCAACTCAACCCTCAAGGGCAAGTATGTGTTTAACGCGCTGTACGACTCCACGCAAACCGTCTCGACACAAACGGCATCCAAAAACAAGTTTCGGTTGAAGGGAAGCTATAAGTCGAGCTCCAGTTCGGAAATTTCGCTCAATGCCATGAACATCCCCCAAGGGTCGGTGGTGGTGACGGCCGGTGGCATTAAACTGACCGAGAACATCGACTATACGGTGGATTATAACCTGGGCAAGATCAAAATCATCAACAGCGGATTGATGGAGTCGGGCTCCAATATTCAGGTGTCGCTCGAGAGCCAGTCGCTTTACAACACCCAAACCAAAACGCTGATCGGGAGCCATTTTAATTATCAGTTCAACGAGAATTTTAACCTTGGCGCCACCGTGATGCACCTGAGTGAGCGCCCGATGACGCAAAAAGTCAACATTGGCGATGAGCCCATCTCTAACACCATTTGGGGGATGAACAGCTCGTACACCACCCAGTCGCAGGCCATCACCAACTGGCTTGACAAATTGCCTCTGCTATCGCTCAAAAAGGAGTCGAACATCACCGTCGAAGGAGAGTTTGCCCAGTTGCTGCCCGGTCACTCATCGGTGTTGCAGGATGGTGGAACAGCCTACATCGACGATTTTGAAGGCTCCAAGGTGTCGTACGACATGAAGAACATCACCGCATGGAAACTCTCGAGCGTGCCCCAGGGTCAAACCGCTTTGTTCCCCAATGCCGATTTGAGCAACGACCTGCGGTATGGTTTTGACCGTGCCAAGCTGGCCTGGTATGTCATCGACCCCCTCTTTTTGCGAAACTACTCCGAGACTCCCTCTCATATTAAGAGTGACGTAGACCAGTTGAGCAATCATTTTGTGCGTGAGGTGTACGAAGGCGAACTGTTTCCCGATAAGGAGACTGCTTACGGTGAACCCACCAACATCTCGATGCTTAACCTGGCTTACTATCCGCGCGAGCGTGGCCCCTATAACTTCGACACCAGCCTGGATGTGAACGGCTTTTTGCAAAATCCCCAGTCACGTTTCGGGGGGATCATGCGCAAGCTAGAGACCAACGATTTTGAGGCCGCCAACATCGAGTACATCGAGTTCTGGATGATGGATCCCTTTGTGTATGACGATTCTCCCACGCGGGGTGCCGACTTGTACTTCAACCTGGGGAATGTGTCGGAAGATATTTTGCGCGATTCCCGTAAATCGTTCGAGCAGGGGTTGCCGGGTGTGGGCGAGGCCGCGCTGGTTGATACCACGGCCTGGGGCTTGTTGCCAACCAAGCAAAGTTTGGTGAATGCCTTTAGCAACGATGCCAATTCCCGCAAGATGCAGGATGTGGGGCTCGATGGTTTGCCTTCCGATCAGGAGCAATCGTTCTTTAACTCAACGGTGCACCCCTACATCGACATCATCAACCAGATGAACGCATCGGGTAACTTGAGTGTCGAGGCTGCCGCCGCCATTTTGACCGACCCGGCCGGCGATGACTACCATTATTACAGGGGCAGTGATTTTGATGCCAACAAAACCTCGATCCTCGACCGTTATAAAAACTACAACAACCCCGAGGGTAACTCGGTGGCCACCGAATATTCGCCCGAGACCTATGCCACGGCAGCCATCACGGTGCCCGACATGGAGGACATCAACAGCGATTACACGCTGAGCGAAACGGAGAGTTATTATCAGTACAAGTTTGAGGTGCGCCCCGAAAAGATGCAGGTGGGGCAGAACTACATCACCAACATGGTGGAACGTACCAAGGAGCTCAAGAATGGTAAAACAGAGACCGTGAAATGGTACCAGGTGCGCATCCCGCTATCGGAGCCCGATCAGGTGGTGGGCGACATCAGCGATTTCACGTCGGTGCGTTTCATGCGGATGTTCCTGCACAACTGTACCGACACCCTCATCATGCGTTTTGCCACCCTTGATTTGGTGCGCGGCGACTGGCGTACCTTTTCGGACGATTTGACCGATGTGACCGACAATGCCGTGAAGAACAATAACACCGAGTTTGTGGTTTCGACGGTCAACATTGAGGAGAACAGCGACCGGGTGCCGGTGAACTATGTGCTGCCTCCGGGCATCGACAGGGTCATTGATCCCTCTAATCCGCAGTTGTTGCAGCTTAACGAACAGTCGCTGTCTATGAAGGTGATGAATATGGGTGCCAAGGATGCCCGTGCCGTGTACAAGACTGTGAACATGGACTTCCGCCAATACAAGCGTTTGAAGATGGCCATTCACGCCGAGCATATCTCGGGCTTTCCTCTGGAAAATGATGAGATGACCGCCTTTGTGCGCATTGGGACCGATTACACCGATAACTACTACGAATACGAGATCCCCCTTAAGCTCACACCACATGGGTTGTATTCGAGCAACTCGAGCACCGACCGCGAGGCGGTGTGGCCTGATGAGAATCAGTTGAACGTCTCCCTCGATAAGTTCTCGCAGGTAAAGCTGCGCCGCAACGATGAGAAACGGCAGTCAGGCTCCACTCTTTCGCTCAGCGATGTGTACACATGGAACGATCCCGATGTCACTACCAATTACATCCGCATCAAGGGTAACCCCAATCTGTCGAACGTCAAAACCATCATGATTGGGGTGCGTACGCGCGGCAATAGCACCCGTTCGGTGGAAGTATGGGCCAATGAGTTGCGTCTGACCGACTTTGACGAAGAAGGCGGCTGGGCTGCCAATGCGCGCATGAAGATTGATCTGTCGGACTTCGGAAGTGTCTCGATGGCCGGTAAGGTGAGCACCGTAGGGTTCGGTAGCATCGATCAGAGTGTGAATGAGCGCAGTCAGGAGGATTTTCACCAGTACGACATTGCTGCCAATATTGAAGGGGGCAAGCTGCTCGGTCCCGAGAGCCGTTTGTCGGTGCCCGTGTATGTGGGATTATCCAAAGCCGTGGCAACACCCAAGTATTACCCCCTTGATCCTGATATTACTCTGGATGTGGCGCTTGAAAACGCCGGCAGTGAAGCGGAGCGTGACTCCATCAAGGACATCAGCCAAACGGTGACCGACCACAAGAGCATCAACTTTACCAACGTGCGTTTGGTGCAGAAGGCCGGCGAAAAGCCCTCGCTCATCAGTCCCTCGAACCTCTCGGCCACTTACTCCTATAACGAGGCCAACATGCGCGATATCAACACCCAATACGAGGTGGAGCGCAACCACAAGGGGATATTGGCCTACAATTATGTGAACCGACCAAAGGTGTACGAACCTTTTAAAAATGTGTCGTTGCTCAAAGGCAAAGCCCTCACCTTGGTGCGTGACTTTAACTTTTCGTTGATGCCCACGCAAATAGGGTACCGTTGGGAGGTGACCCGCGACTACACCGAGACGCAGTCACGCGACATTACCGACCCCAATTATGTGATTCCCGTGACGGTGAGCAAGGACTTTAACTGGAACCGTTATTTCGACCTGAGCTACAACCTCACCCGTTCGTTGAAGGTCGATTTCAAGTCGGCCACCAATGCCCGCATTGATGAGCCCGACGGTGCGGTCAATAAGAAGCTTTATCTCGATGAGTATGAGTTGTGGAAGGATTCAGTGATGAAGAACATCATGGACATGGGGCGCATCACCAACTACACCCACAACACCAATGTGACATACACTGTGCCCATTAATAAGTTGCCCCTGCTCGACTGGACGTCAGCCAACGTGCGGTATGCCTCCATGTACGCCTGGGGTGCCGGCACCATGGTGCAGACCGATGGCAACATTCGTTACCCCTTGGGTAACACCATTCGCAACTCCAACAACCTGCAAGGATCCGGGCAGTTGAACATGACCAATCTTTACAACAAGCTTCCTTACTTCAAGAAGCTGAATCAGCAATATGGTTCTACGCGCCGTTCGGGAGGTAACCAGCAGAATCGTCCCACCACACAACGTTTCAACAAGGATGGGGTGACTCTCAAGGCCGGTGAGCCCTACACGCTCAATCATGGCCTCAAGACGGCCAATGTCACCATGCGTGTGTTCGATAAAAATGGACGTCCCATACAGGGCGAGACCAAAGTGGATGGCAACAACAAGGTGGTGTTTGTGCCGAAGGCCGACCAGGAAGGTGCTCGTTTTATGGTCACCGGAACCATCGAGCCCAGCAAGCCAACCGTGTTGACCTATGTGCGTGATTATACTTCGTTGCTCATCACCGGCATTAAAAACATCTCGGTGCAATACAGCGAGACCAACGGAACCATCCTGCCGGGTTACCTGCCGGGTGCCAAATTTATGGGCACCTCTAATAACTTTGCCGAGCCGGGTGTGCCCTTTATCCTGGGGATGCAGAATCGTGACTTTGCCGCCGAAGCTGCCCGCAACAACTGGCTCACCCTCGATGAGGCCTTTAATTCGCCTTATCAGATGAACCACTCCAACGACTTTAACATTCGCGTGTTGTTTGAACCCATCAAGGGCTTGAAGGTGGATGTGACAGCCGACCGCCGTTATTCTCAAAACCTGTCGGAATACTATCTCGAAGGGGCAACCGTGGGCGCCGGAACGGTGTATAATGGTGCGTTTAATATGTCGTACAACATCATTGCCACGTCGTTCGACAAGGTCGATCGTAACGGGACCTATTCATCGCCGGCCTATGAGCGTTTCCTGAGTAACCGTCAGACCGTGTTGAAGCGGCTGGTGGCGCAGCGGCAGGGCATGATCGACGGGGTGACCAATGGTGATTATGTGGGCGACGGTTACTCCGAAACCTCGCAGGAGGTGATGATTCCTGCTTTCCTGGCTGCTTATGCCGGGAAGGATGCTGACAACATCTTTTTGGATGCCATGCCGGGGCTCAACCGTATTCAGCCCAACTGGCGCATCACTTACGACGGTCTTTCGCGCATCCCTCTGTTCAAAAAGGTGATGAAGTCGTTTGATGTGTCGCATGCTTACCGTTCGTCGTATGCCGTGGGTTCGTACCAGTCGAATATGGAATACAGTGAGGGAGGCGATGGGGTGAGCTGGATCCGCGATGTGCAAAATAATTTCATCCCTGAGTTCGAGATTTCGGCCGTGACGCTCAATGAGCAGTTCAGCCCGCTCATTCAGTTTAACATCACCTGGCTCAACAGCCTCACCACCCGTGCCGAAATTAAGAAAACGCGCATGCTGAGTCTGAGTATGACCAACAATCAGCTCACCGAGAACTACTCCAATGAGTGGGTGTTGGGACTGGGTTATCGCATCGACAAGCTGGCGCTGGTTATTGGCGGGGCATCGTTCAAGAGCGACCTGAACCTGCGTGCCGATGTGTCGGTGCGCGACAATGTCTCCATCATTCGCAAGATTTCCGAGAAGGTCGATCAGATGACGGCAGGCTCTAAGATTGTGGCCGTGAAGTTCACCGCCGACTATGCCCTGAGCGATCGCTTTAATATGCAGCTCTTTTACGACACCAACATGAACGATCCGTATATCTCCACCTCATATCCCACGCAGACGAGTAACTATGGGTTGAGTTTTAGGTTCACGCTCACACAGTAAAAAACCCCGGCCTTTAGGCCGGGGTTAATGCCCTGCTCGCTGATATTTCATCCCACTAAATCATGGTACTCGTCAGCCGAGAGCAGTTCCTTGAGCTCCGCGGTGTCGTCGATGCTGATTTTGATCATCCAGCCCTGTCCGTATGGGTCGGTATTGACCAGCTCGGGGTTTTTGCCCAGTTCTTCATTCACCTCCAGTACTTTGCCTGTGAGTGGCATGTAAAGATCCGACACCGTTTTGACGGCTTCCACCGTGCCGAATACCTCTTCGCGGGGCACGCGCTCCCCTTTGGTTTCTATCTCTACAAATACGATGTCGCCCAGTTCGTTTTGGGCAAAGTCAGTGATGCCGACAACGGCTGTTTGTCCTTCAATGCGTACCCATTCGTGATCCTTGGTGTACTTTAGTTCTTGTGGTAGTTGCATACGTTATGATTTTGTGATTTAAAGTCATTGAGTTAAGCCCTGAAAGGGCGATGAGCAGTAGCGTTTGGCATCGCCCAACGATGAATACAAACTCAATCTGTGAGCCCTGAAGGGGCGTAAGCTTATAACCCTTTGATTGTGCTTTTTTTACTTTCATGCAGTCCTTAGTCCTGCTCTATTGCTGGCGCCCCATTGGGGCTTAACGAAACGACATTGTTTTGTGATTGGTAAGGTAGCAAATTTATGCATTCCCTGTAATAAACCATTTTTTGTGCCGATTGTTTGGGGTAGTCCCCGCATTGCAGCTAAATCGTTAATTCAAGTATGTCAATGTTGCATTGAGTCCGCTCAAAAAGATTTTTGTCCACGAATGACACGAATTTCGCTAATTATAAAACACAGATCAATGTCATAGAGTTAAGCCCTGAAAGGGCGATGAGCAGAAGCGTTGGGCATCGCCCAACGATGAATGTCAACTCAATCTTGGTGCCCTGAAGGGGCATAAGCTTACGCCCTTTCTGGGCTCGAGTTTGTTTTTTCATTTCAAGCGGAGCTTTGCCCTGCTCTATTGTCAGTGTGATTCACAGAAGAGACAAGAAGATGATTCGACTAATGGCCGATATATTAGACAGAAGAGACGAATAGAAACGATCTAAGCATCTGTTTTCATCTCATCATCTGCCTCTTAGTTTGATGTCTTTTTCTCTTAACTAAATGACATGGATATACAATTGACGATGATTTCAACAAAGTGGTTGATTTGAGCGCCAAACACTTTTCGGAGTCAATTCAACGTTGAATGATGAGATGTCACTATTGTACTCTTGCTCGCTTCTACACTTCTATCCCTCCACTTCTCCACTTCTCCACTCTCCTTTATAGACTTATACCTCAGGCACTCTGTCCTTTTGCCACTTCCTCTTATCACACCACCCGATAATGGTTTCCCGGCAAAGACTTCACCAACCCATCGAACTCAAAGTTGAGCAGGATGGCCGACACCTTGCTGATGGGCAGTTGGGTTTTGTTGCACAGGGTGTTGATGTTGATTTCCCGTTCTTTAATCAGGCATTGGTAGATGGTTTGTTCCTCGGGGGTGTTGAAGTCCACAAACAGTTTGGCCTGCACCGCATGTTGGTTGGTTCCGCGCGCCTCCCAACCCAGGTGCAGTGACAGGTCTTTGGCACGTTCCGTGAGAGCAGCCAGGTTGTGCTTGATCATCCAGTGACACCCTTCGTACATGGGTTCGTTCACCGGACCTGGAAAAGCCATCACGTCGCGGTTGTACGACGAGGCCAACTTGGCCGTGATGAGGGCACCTCCCTTGATGCCGCTCTCGATGACGACTACGGCATCGGCCAGTCCGGCCACTATGCGGTTGCGTTTCACAAAGTTGGGCTTATCGGGTTCGGTGCCGCTGATGAATTCCGACAGCAGGGCGCCATTGTTGAGCATCTCCACCGCTGTCTGACGGTGTGGGGGCGGATAGATGCGGTCGAGGCCATGTGCCATCACCCCCACTGTGGGCAGGTTATGACGCAGGGCGGCTCGGTGCGCACAAATGTCGGTGCCGTAGGCCATGCCGCTGACAATGACCACCTCGCCAAACAGCGCCGCCAACTCCTCGATGAACTTCTCGCAGTTGATGCGTCCCTGCTCGGTGATGCGTCGGGTTCCCACGATGCTGATCACCTTAGGGCGATTGAGCACCGGTTGTCCCTTTTGGTAAATCATCACCGGGGCGTCTTCGCATGCTAACAGCCGTTGGGGGTAGTCGGCATCGGTAAAAAAAAGAGGGACAATTTTGCCCGACTCGATGAACAGTATTTCTTCCTGTGCGCGTTGCATCACTTTGGCCGAAGTGATTTCAGCAGCGGTGTTGCGGCCAATGCCGGGTATCTTTTGCAGGGTGGCCGATTTCTCTTTAAAGATAGCCGACTCGTCGCCCAGGTGCGTCACCAGTTGGCGGGCAGTCACCGGCCCAATGCCTTTGACAAGGGTCAGTGCGATGCGGTAGAGGAGTTTGTCGCTCACTGTGGGGAAGGTTTATGGGATTCAATTTATGAAAAAGGTTTGGATGAGAAAAGGGGGGACTTAAACGCGGAGACGGCAAGGCGCAGAGCAATGATAAATTGGTTTTTAACTGTCTGTAGATTTAACTCTTTTGTGTTCGTGTGTGGTTGATTATGGTGTGTGGTTGCGATGCATTACTATATGCGATATCCGTTGACCATGGTGAATGGATGCGATGTGCATTACTAAGAATGATACCCGTTGACCATGGTGAATGGGTATGCTGCATTACTATGGATGATACCCCTTGATTATGATGAATGGGTATGCTGCATTACGTTGTCCGTCATCCGTTCATGGTGGTGCATCGAACCGTTTTCTGGTAATGCATCGATACCGTTTCAGGGTAGTATATCGACACCGATTCATGGTAATGCATCGATAGCAATTGTAGGTGTAGGTTCGATATGTGTGTTTAACCCCAGCCTTAAGGCTGGGGTTGGTCTGACGGCGTGTGTAATCGGGCTTTAGCCCTGAGTTATGCTGCTGTCTGCTCATTCATCTGTGACCACTCACCTCATGGCACGGTTGAGTTAACCCCAGCCTTAAGGCTGGGGTTAGGGGGAAGGCTGGATCAGTCGGGCTTTAGCC
>NZ_QKZK01000001.1:106939-313727 GCF_003254275.1 Breznakibacter xylanolyticus
CATGCTGCTATCTGCTCATTCATCTGTGACCACTCACCTCATGGCACGGTTGAGTTAACCCCAGCCTTAAGGCTGGGGTTAGTCTGACAGCGTGTGTAATCGGGCTTTAGCCCGGGCATGTGAGTTTCCTGAGAATGTTCTATGACCAATCACCTCATTCTTCCGTTGAATTTCTCGTTTTTTGTGGTTAATTTTAGGTTTATCACCGCTTTATGCGATTTTGATTTATGTGGGTGATCGGCAATGTTGTATATTTGTAACAGCTTTTACCGTTTCCCTTAAAGGTTTCAAACCCGGTGTTGGTTTTTGACGTACACCACTTATCCATTGACGAACGCATCTTTTTTGATCGTGGCATGATGAAGAAATCCTCCTTCCGCACTTGGTTAAGGCTTGGCTGCTGCCTCTTGGCTGGTTGCCTCTTGGCGCATGGCGTGGCGTGGGGACAGATTGCGGCCTCGCCTCTGAATACCTGTAGTGGCGGGATATATCGAATTTCCGATCCGGCGGTGTTGGGGTTTCCCCCCGGCTTATCTAAAGACAATATTGGGATCTGGAGTGCAGTGGAGCTTTCTTCGGGGGATCCTGCAGGGTTGGTATTTGAGCCACCTACCATTTTTCAAACCTATGTCACCGGTTTTGTGTTGGGTGAAACCTATAAAGTCACATGGAAGAGTGCCAAGAATGGGAAAGATTACGTTTTTTATCTCGAAGCGACTACTGCTGCGACCCCCGGGGTGATAAAGTTTGAGTCTCCGCTCAACTCAGGAACCTGGCAGACAGGAGATATTGTGTATTGCCCGAATATTCCTGAGCCGGAACAACTATTTCAAATTGAAGGTGCTGATATCAGTAGTGTTGAATTTTGGAAGACCGGTTTGCCAGGCTCTTTTTCTACAGCCAATCCCACTTCTTTAACCAGCTACAACAGTAAGGACGAAGTTTGGGGGATTGTTACCAATAGCAATGGATGTGTCTCTTATACGACCAATCGCATCCGTTTGGCAGAGATGACCCAGACTCAGATTGTGGTTGTAGGAGGTGCATCTGCATGTGGTAGCTCTGTGCCTGCCGGCGTTGAGTTGGAGATACAGCCTTATGATGCAGTTGGTTATACATATCAGTGGTATCGGGATGATGGGGCGATCAAATCTCCGATTGGTGGAGCAACCCATCGAACTTATATCATTAATGATTTTGGAAAGTATAGTGTTGTTGTATCCGGTTGTGCTACCACATTTGAAACCAATCAGGTAAATGTTGAACAGATTGGGTTGTCGTCGGTTTCTATTGCCGGTGGTGATTTGTGTAAGCCTGGCGATGAACAAACGCTCACCGCGAACCCCGCTCCGGCTGTTGGTTTTGATTATGGGTGGTTTTATGGGGGGGCACCCATTCCGGGTGAAACGTCATCAACCCTTTCTGCATCCAATGCAGGGTATTATCAGGTCAAGCTCACATCTCAAACAAATGCCGACTGCTATACGATGTCATCCCCATTTTCGGTTGATGTCACCAATGTGTGGGCTGAGTGGAGCAAGGCAAATAATTTAGCACCCTTTTGTGCCACAGCACCAGTGGGAGATCGAACACCAAAGATGAATCTGACCATCTACAATGGTCAGTCACCTTATGAGGTGACCATTAATGATGGCACCAATTATCAGATTTTGAGTGGCGTTGTCAGTCCTGTAGTCATTGATGCTGTTCCGGAGATTTCAAGCACGACTGACTACCGAGTGATCAGTATTGTGGATGCCAATGGTTGTGGCGCCCATTCAGACACTCTACCCAAAAATTCATTGCGTTATGAGGTCGAAGGGATGCCTGTTGTGCAGGATGTCACATTTAGTGGAGGGTGCTCTCAATCTCCCTTGTTGGCAGTGCTCAATAACGCCGAAGCCAACACGATTTACGAGTTGCGCCGCACCACCCTGGGGGTGGAAACGCTGATTGAAAGCCGCACCCCTTCATCCCCCGGTGGCTTTGCCTTTGCTTCGCTTCCCATTTCCTCTGCCGGAACTTACAGTGTGGTGGCTCGTGGACTGACGGGTGCGTGTGGTGAGGTGACAATGAACGGAAATCTGACGGTTTTTGATTCCCCCAACACATTTGTGTTGTCTGCTAATAAGTTGGATTATTGCTTTAATTCCCTGCCTACAGATGTTAAACTTTCACTTTCCGGCTCTCAACCTGGCGTAGATTATCAGTTACAATGGGACGATGGAACCGGTTTTGTCAATGTAGGTGCTGTGTTGTCGGGTGCTGGCAGTGGGCTTTCGCCTGTCGATTGGCATGACCGTCAGGCTGGGGCTTACCGTGTTCTCGCCACAGGTGCCGGCGGGTGCACTCGAGTGATGGATGGTGTGCTGTCGGTGAAAGGGCATTCTTTGCCGGCCGCCGTGGTATCGGCCGGTTCGCCCAATCGCCGTTGTGCCGATGATGCCACAACATCATTTTATGTGAATGTGGCTTTGAATGGGGAGCCACCATTCAATTTTCATATTGTCAATGATAAAGGATTGGCCACCATTGAGGTGCGTAACCATTCATCCATGACCGCTACGATATTGGTCAACCCGGCTACGGATATTACTTATAAAGTTGAAAATTTAACGGATAAATACAGTTGTGCTCCGGTTGCCGGTTCCGGCGAAGCCCGTTTTTATGTCGACCCCATCCCGGTGATCGACATCACGCCGGCCGCCCCCTCGGTGTGTGCCGGGTCTCCGGTGACCTTGACAGCCAATGCGGCCAATACCACCGGGGTAAAGACATACACCTGGTCCGATGGTTTGGGCAGCACCCCCTCGGTGAATTTTACACCTGCCAATACTTTTACTTACGAGGTGGTTGTTACCAATGAATTGGGATGTACCCATACTGAAAATGTCACAGTGACCGTGAACCCGGTGCCGGTTGTCCATTCGCTTACGGTTGACAACCTTCTGAATGCTGGCCATTATTGTGAAGATAATTATGAAATTGGGTTGGCAAGTACCCAAATTGGTGTGACTTATGATCTTTATAAGGATGGGGTTTATTCATTTCCATTTTCATCGACATCTATTATTGGTGACGGTTCTGCTCATAATTTCCCTGATGTTAATACCCCCGGCATCTATACTGTTAGAGCCACATCCGCTGTTGGCGGCTGCACAGCCATGATGAACGGCGCCGTTGAGGTGCATGCCAACACCTTGTCGTTGTCGGTTAAAAGCCGAAATGTTTCGTGTGTATCGGCCAATGATGGATGGGCTGAGGTTGTAGCCTCAGGAGGAGGGGTTCCTTATGTTTATAACTGGGAGAATTCGACCTCTGTGACGGTCTCCACCGCTGCCGTGGCCGATCCTCTGTCTCCCGGGACTTATACCGTCACTGTTACCGATGCTTACGGGTGCAGTCAGTATGAGTATGTAACCATCACAAAGCCATTGGCTTTGGATGTGGATGTTACGACTTTTGCAGCCACATGTGCTTCTGCGACCGATGGCCGTGCCACAGTGTTGGTCACCGGTGGGACGCCGCCTTATCAAATCACCTGGCCCGATGGCACCACCGGCGTGTCTGTGACAAATCTGTCTCCGGGGAATCATGTGGTTTCGGTGACTGATGCCAATGGGTGTATTCATCCTGAGCTTTTTACCATTAATGTGCTGCTTCCCGTTTTGTCCATTTCAGAGACGCTCGCCGATCATAAAGATATTCTGTGCCATGGCGATGCCACCGGCGAGTTCAAGGTGGAAGCTTCCGGCGGATCGGGCGCTTATCAGTTTAGCATCGACCGGATCAGTTGGTTCAATGGCATTGTTGATGAATATACCTTTAAGAATTTAAAAGCAGGTACTTACACCGTTTGGGTGCGCGATGCCAGCAATTCATTGTGTGAGTTAGAGGGAGCGCCGCCGATAACAATTAATGAGGCTGCAGCATTGTCTGTTGCTTTGTCGTCCCCTGTGATAAACGTCCCCTGTCATGGTGGCACTAATGGGAAGATTGAAGTCACGGTGTCCGGAGGAACCGGTGTTTTAAATTATCAGTGGTACCGCCTCGTTCCCGGTGACGGTTTGCTCCCATGGCCTGCGGCAGATGGAGGTACACCAGCTCACGCGACCAACTTGCCCGCCGGTGACTACCGCGTTCGGGTGAATGATGATAAGGGTTGTACCCTCTGGTCCGATGCCATCACCGTGCAGCAACCCGTGAGTCCCATGATGGTTCCGTTGGTGGACATCACCCATGTGTCCTCGTTCGGTGGCAACGATGGAGCCATCACTTTGGGGACGGTCATCAATGGAAATGCTCCTTTTAAATATTCCTGGAGTGGTATTGATTTGAGTGGGAATCCGATTCTAGATCTTGTACCTGATATAACTTCACAGACAAATCTTAAAGCTGGCACTTATCAGGTCACGGTAACCGATGACAATGGTTGTTCTGTGACCCTCGACCAGTTGGTGGTGTCCGAGACCGACCGCCTCACCATTTTGGTGGCCAAGTCCGATCCCGCTCCCTGTCATGGTGCTACCAACGGATTCATCCGTGTCACTGCTGCGGGTGGTGATACGCCTTATCAATCCATCACTTTGTCCGATGGTGTTGTTACGTTGATGCCCGTCAATACCGGATCAACATTTGCCGAGTTTACCGCATTGCCGGCCGGAGCTTACACCGCCACGGTGGTGGATGCCAAAGGCGTTGCTTTCACCGAGGCGATTTTTCTTACTCAACCCGATGCTTTGCAACTCTCGGTTGATAAGAAAGATGTGTCCTGCCATGGCAGTAAAGATGCTGAAATTAAAGTGACGATTTCCGGCGGACTCCCGTTTCCTGGGACGCCTGATTATTATGAAGTTGTCGTGACCCCTCCGGTCGGTGCTGTGTTAACAGAGCACGTACAGTTCGCAACTCCTTTCATTTTTGATCATTTGTCACCCGGCGACTACGCCGTGGTTGTGACCGATTTGAAGGGATGCTCCCAAACTTCTGCCGTGTCCATCGTCGAGCCCAATGAGGTGACCGCCTCGGTGACCCTGACGCCGGTCACCTGTCATGCTCAAGGAACCGCCACGGCGTCGGTGTCGGGGCGCGATGCATCTTTCGCGTTTCAGTATGATTGGTACGAGGTGGATGGTATAGGGACTGAAACTTTGCTGATGACCACAGGTCCTTCATCGATTTCAGGTTTAGATGCAGGAAGTTACCGATTGCGAGTCACTGCATTGAGTGATGCCTGTTTGCCTGTAGATGTTGATTTTTCCATTGATGATGCCCGCCCCGGGACGCTAACCGTAACTCCCACTCATGTCACCGGTTGTGCGGGTGATGCCACGGGTGTTCTTCATGTAGAACTGACAGGCGGTAATGCTCCTTATGTGGTTGCGGCCAACGGGTTGTCCGTGGTCGGGGCAGGCTCCTTCGACCTGACGGGGCTGACCCAGGGAAGCTATACCGTAGGTGCGACCGATGCCAATGGTTGTGCGTTTGCCCCTCAGGTGGTCATCATCAACGAGCCGTCTCCTTTGGAGGTTTCCCCGTTGAACGTCAAATCCGGTTGTTCAATCAATAGCGGTTCCGTCAGTTTTACCGTTTCGGGTGGCAATGTTTCGGGCGGCAACCATAGTTATCGGTGGGTGCTCAAAAATGTGACGGGTGTTGTAATAGATGAGACATCATTGGATGTGACATCCGGTTCATCATCGTTGTTAAGTGAAGTGGGGTTGGCCGCAGGCGATTATATTCTCACCGTTCGGGACTTGTATTCTACGGCTCCCGATCAGTGTGAGGTCATCCGCACCTTCACCATCACCGAGTTGGCGGTTTCGGCCACACTGACCCATACAAGTTGCGAAGGGGTTAACTCCGGTGCCATCCACCTGGATGTGACTGGTGGCTCTGGGAATTATACTTACGTTTGGACTGGCCCCGATGGGTTCTCTGCCGCCACCCAAGACATCACCGGCCTGCATGCAGGCACCTATGCCTTGACATTGAAAGATGAGGATTGGGGATGCGTTGTCTCGTTAAATTACGATATTGATAATCAGCGCACCCTCTCCATCGACACTTACCTTGAACCGGTTCGTTGCCATGGCGAGAACACCGGCAGCATCGAGGTGACCGGCGTGCCCGGCAGTGTGGGAGCACTCTTGTACACCTGGAACGGCACTCCCGGATCAAACCGTTTTGACAACCTGTTTACCGGCACCTATCAAATTCGGGTGGAAGACGGCCAGGGCTGTCTGGCTGAAAAGATGGTTGATGTGGTTCAGCCTGATCCCATTGATTTTAAACTCTCATCTTCCCTTGAGGATTGTAGTCATCGTCAAATATTTTTAAGTGAATTGCAAGGTGGTACCGGCGCCTTGAGTGAGTTTCAATACAATTGGTCTGGCTCGGGTGGGGCAACTGCGAAGGCCGACCTGGCAGGGTTGGATGTTGTCGCTCCGGTTACGCCCTTGCTGACACAACTGACGGTTGGCGGCGACTATGTCGTGACCGTGCGCGATCGTAACAACTGTTCGGCGATGCGCACAGTGGCCGTGGCAGCACCCTTGTCGGTGACGGCTGCTTTGTCGCATCTCAACTGTGCCGGCGATGCCAATGGTGCCATTCAGGTGCAGGTGAGTGGCGGGTCGGGTTCATATCAATATCATTGGACGACGGTTGATGGTTCCGGATTGGTGGTTGGCAATGAGGATCAAAATGGGTTGACAGCAGGGACTTACGTGGTGACGGTGACGGATGTTGTTGAGAATTGTTCGGTGACGGCATCTTATACCCTCAATGCGCCGGCTTCCATCACCATTGATGCACAGTTAACTCACAACCTCTGCCATGGCAATGCCAATGGTTCCATTTTGCCGCAAGTGTCCGGAGGAATGCCAGGGTACACTTATGCCTGGTCGGCGGTTAATGGCACCGGTCTCGACCCCTTGTCGGTGAACCAGTACGGGCTTACTGCCGGAACCTACAGCCTGAGGGTGCGCGATGCCAATGGCTGTGAGGCTGTGAAGGATTTCCAAATCAACGAACCCTTTGCGCTTGATTTTGAGGTCGTGGTGAGCAATACTCAATGCGATAATACCAATAGTATCACAGTTCAGACTCCGAAAGGAGGTTCCGGCTCTTACTCATTTTTGTTGGTTGGCTCCGGCATCTCATCTGAAACATGGGATAATGCGTCTGTCACGGTAAAAACATTATCCAACCTCCCCGGAGGGGATTACACCATTGTGATGAGCGACATGGGCGTGGGGCAGCACTGCTCTGTGACGAAAGTGGTGAGTCTCACGCAACCACTGGTGGCGACATATCAGGTGGCCGGCGAAACCTGCCCCGGCATGGGCGATGGCCGCATATCCCTTTCGGTGTCGGGGGGAACTCTGCCTTATGCTTTCCATTGGACACCTGCTCCGGGGATTGTTGCCGGTGCACAAAACCAAAACGCCCTTGCTGCAGGAACATATACAGTGAGAGTGACCGATGGTCGCGGATGTTTTGTTGATTTAACTGATATTGAAGTCCCATTGCTGCATCAGCTGGTGTTGGGCAGTGGCATCAAGCACGTTCTTTGCAAGGGGGATGCCACGGGTGCCATCGACCTGAGCGTTTCGGGTGGTTCGGGCTTCTACCAATACTTGTGGTCGGGTGGCACTGCATCGGGGAAAACCACCGAAGATGTGTCCGGCCTCGGTGCCGGCTTTTATACCGTAACGGTTTCGGATGATCAGCTTGCCGGGTGTGCTGTCAGTGAAACCTTTCAGGTGAATGAACCTGCTGATGCCTTATCCATATCCTCTTTGACACATACCGATATTTCCTGTCATGGGTCTGCCGTAGGTACCATTCATCTGGTTGTCGCAGGTGGTACAGCTCCTTATCGATATTTGTGGTCAGGACCAATGGCAATCACCGATTCAGAATTCAATCCTACAAATCTCATTGCCGGCAGTTATCAGGTCACCGTTGTTGATGCCAACTTGTGTTCGGTGACCAGTGATGCCATTGTCATCGACCAGCCGGTGCAGCCTGTTGCCGTATCGTTGGTACAGTTGTTGCCCGTCACGGTGTCGGGTGGCAGCAATGGCGTCATTGAGGTGGTGGCTTCGGGTGGCGTGTTGCCGTATGTGTCCTATGCTTGGGAGATTGAAGATGGCATCAATCCCGGAAGTTTCATCCCATATCCTCTTGGAACATCATATCGTGTCGAAGGATTATCTAAAGGTCATTATCGAGTGACGGTGACTGACGGCAATGGCTGCTCGGGAAGCTCAGTTCCGTATATCATCACTGAGCCGGGGCAAGCGCTGGCTGTTGAGAAGGTGTTGCTCCGTCCTATTCGTCCCTGTGCCGGCAGTTCCAATGGCGTGATTTCGGTGCAGGTGGTGGGTGGCACACCCGATGTCACTTCCGGAACCCCGCTCTATATGTTGGAGTGGTATAAAGATGGCGTGAAACAAGGCTCGCAGCAAGCTGTGACCCTCACCCTCAACGGTTTGGCGCCAGGTAGTTATCTCTTCCGCGCTCAAGATGGCAATGGTATTTGGTCGCCCGATCAAATTATTGATGTGACCGAACCGATTGTGTTAACAGTGTTGGCGACGGAGCATCAACCAGTAACCTGCCATAGCGATAACGATGGTGTGGTGCGTGTTGCTGTATCAGGAGGCCTTCCCTCTTTTAGTGGGAATTATAAAGTAACCCTTTATGGTGCCGGTGCTTCTCAGACCCAAATGGCCAATGGGATTGATGTCGATTTTATCGGGCTTACGGCCGGAAACTATCTGGTTGAGGTGGTGGATGATGCCAATGGCGATGGTTCATTTAGTTTCGCCGACCCAGTGGCAGGCGATTGCCGTCAGGTGGTGTCGGTGAGCGTGTCGCAGCCCGAGGCCGTGGTTACGCTCAGTAGGGCAGATGCCGGCGCATTGTGCGATGGTGTGAAACCGCAGTTGCGCATGACGACGACCCACTGGGATGTGGTTGCTCATCCGCTGGATGTGACGCTGAGTGATGGCACCATGGTAACAGTCAATAGCTCGCCTTTTGTTTTTGATCCTGACAATGTCCCGTCGGTAGGTTCAACTACTTATGCCATCACATCGGTGCATGCACAAGGTGGTACCTGTGTGAAAGGGACAGGGCAGGGCACCGTTCAGGTGGGTGTGTTGGCACGCCCTACGGCGCAGCTTTCTGGTGGATCGAGTGTGTGTGTGGGCGAACAGTCTTTGCTACGTGTGGATGTCGCCGGGTCAGCGCCCTGGACGGTTGTCTTTACGAATGGCATGATGGTGAGCATCCCGGCAGGTGAAACGGGGGTGGATGTGCCCGTGACACCGATCTCTTCCAATACCTATTCGCTTCTTTCGGTTTCCGATGCCCATTGCAGCGGCACGGTGAGTGGTTCGGCTACGGTAACGGTTCACCCGCTTCCCGAGGTCACCCTCAGTGGCTCTGCCATGATTTGTGCAGGTCAGCCGACGTCATTGACGCTGACCATGCCATCGGGAACAGCGCCTTATCAAATCAACGTGAAGGTGAACGGCATCGAAACCGTTTTAAATAATATTGTCACAAGCCCTTATATCTGGACTGTTTCACCGTTGGTAACCACCACCTACGAGTTGGTGAGCATCACCGATGCCCACGGATGCAGTCGTGCGGTGAGTGGCGCTGCCGTGGTGACGGTGAACCCGTTGCCCGGGAATCCGGGTGTTATTGACGGCCCCGATGAGGCTTGTCAGGGAGCCACGGGGCTTGTGTATCGTGTTGACGCCATTCCTCATGCCACGTCTTATGAGTGGGAATTGCCCGCCGGTTTCTCCCTCACTTCGGGAAAAGGAAGCCGTGAAATCACCATTGAGGTTGATCATAACGCTTCCACTGATACATTGCGGGTGCGCGGCGTGAATGGTTGCGGATCTTCGGCCTGGGCAAACAAAAGCGTGCAGGTTGACCGTTTGCCTGATGCGGCGGCGGGTGTCATCACCAGTTTGTCGGATTCTGTGCAGTTTTGTCAGGGCACCCGTGGTGTGCGTTTCTCTGTCGCCCCGGTGAAAGGTGCTACCGAATACATCTGGCATATGCCGGCCGGCTTCGCCATTGTCAGTGGACAGGGTTCCACCGGCGTGCTGGTCGATTTGGACGAGCATCAGCATTCCATAACCGGGAATATCACCGTGGAGGCTCGCAATGCCTGTGGTTCGCGTGGCATTTCTCCTCCCCTGACTGTCACCATCAGTCCCAACCCCTCGGCCAATGCCGGCCCTGATGCACACGTGTGTGCCGATCAGTACGTGATGAAGGCTGTAGATGCCGGAGTTGGCCATACCGGGTTGTGGGAGTTGTTGCCGGGCAGTGGTTCGGCCAAAGTAGTGACCCCGGATGCCTTTAATACGGCCTTGAACGATCTTGGGAAGGGCGCCAATACCTTCCGATGGACGGTGACTCACACTGCTACCGGCTGTAAGGCCAGTGATGAGGTTGTGGTTTACAATGATTTGCTTACGGTGTCTGCCACAGCCGACCATGATGCCGTTTGCGACGGCAATGCCACTGTTTATGGTACGGCCGTTCCCGATGGTGCCACAGGCGTGTGGAGTGTTAATCCTGTGGGTGCTTTCATTCATCAGGGAACTTCTGCGACCACGGCGGTGACCGGTTTGGCACCGGGCATGAATCAGTTTACCTGGCGCATCACCAAAAACGGTTGCGAGAGTGCTGCCGTGACCACGGTGGTGAACAATGCCCCCGAAACTGCAGTGGTGACCGATTATACCCTGGCTGACGGCACGGTGGTTGCCTTTACCGGCATCCCTATTCAGTTGTGTGATAACCACCTCACTGTGTCGGCACGACCTGTGTCGAATGCCTCCCTGGGCATCGGTCGTTGGGAACTCATCAAGGGAACCGCCACCATTGCTGACCCTGCGAGCGCCACCACGAAAATCACCGGCCTGGGCATGGGTGAGAACATCTTGCGTTGGCGGGTGCGTCTGGCCACCTGCGAGAGCCATGTGGATGTGGTGATTCATAACAATCAATTGTTGGCAGATGCCGGCAAGGATCAAACCACCTGTGGTGATGTGGTGACGCTCACTGCATCCCCATCCGTTTCGGCCGGTGTTACCGGAGCATGGAGTGTGTTAACCGATGCCTCAGGGCTGGAACTTGGGCATGCCGTGTTCTCAGCAGGTAGCAACCATCAAACCACAGCTTCGGCGTTGGCTGTTGGGGATAATTATTTTGTGTGGAGTGTTACTCAGCATGGTTGTGTGAGCCGCGACGTGGTGAAAATTACCAGTCACAAACCGACACAGGCGACGGTGGAGACGGGATTGTTGACTTGCGGTGAGGATGCCCGTCTGGCGGCCAACGCTGTAGATACCACTGCGGAGACCGGTTTCTGGAGCATTGTGAAGGGTTATGCCGCTTTTGATGATAAAACACGCCGCGATGCCGCTATTTCGAGCATCGCACAGGGTGAAAACATATTCCGATGGAATATCCTTCGGAATGGATGTTCTTCGTCGGCCGATTTTGTGGTGAACAACCGCAAGTTACCTGTTTATGCCGGCAAAGATACCGTGATTTGCGACCGCAATATTGCCTTGAACGCCAATGCTGCGACAGAAGGTAGTGGCATGTGGCGCGTTAAGGAAGGTGGCGTGACCATCGTGTCGGTGAGTGATCCTAAAAGCAACGCCAGTTTTGATGCCGGCAAGCATGTGTTGGAATGGGTGATCAATAATCAGGGGTGTTACTCCATTGATGAGGTGGTGATTGTTAACAACACGGTGACTGCCAACGCCGGCGGTGATCAGGATTTGTTGGGGACGGCCACTTATATGACAGCCGGTGCGTTGAGTGCCGGGGAGACCGGTCGATGGACCGTTGTTTCGGGCGGCGCTAAGTTTGTCGATATGACGCGGCCTGACAGCTATGTGTCTGAAATTAAAAAAGGGGAGAACGTATTTAAGTGGACTGTCACGAAAGGCGGATGTGTTGCTGAAGATTTGATTGTGGTCAATAACGGTCAGTCGGTGGAAGCCGATGCCGGGATGACACAGACCGTGTGTGTAAACGAAGTGGAGTTACAGGCCAACAATCCCGATGGCGGGGTGGGGGTTTGGAGCATTGAGCCGGGTGAAGGGAATGGTTCCGGTGTGTTTGAAAATATCAACAGTCCGCGTACGCGTGTCACCCACTTGTCGCCCGGTAAGAACGTGTTTCGGTGGACCATTAATTATGCGACCACCTCCACTTACGATGTGGTGGAGATTATCAATAACCAGCCATCAACCGCATTTGCCGGTGTGGATGAATATACCGATTGTTCAGATACCAAGCAGCTGGCCGGCATGCCCGTTCTTTATGGCGATATTGAGTGGATTGTTTCATCGGGAAGTGGTGTGTTTAACAATGCCGCCATTCACAACCCCGTGGTGTCCGGATTGTCGCGTGGTCCGAACTTGTTGCGCATGCGTGTTACCAAGGGTCAGTGTGTGAGCGAATCATCGGTGGTCATCACCAACGATATGCCCGATATTCCCGATGCCGGTAACGACCGCCCGGTGTGCGTCGATTCGGTGATGCTTACGCCCAATACGCCAGCCTTCGGTCGTGGGGAATGGATGATACAGGGTGCGAGTACCGCAACTTTCGATGGCAACATGGTCAGAAGCCTTTCGCCCGGGGAAAACGTCTTTTTGTGGGTGATTAAGACCGAACATTGTCAGTTGTCTGATGCGGTGGTGATTACCAATAATAAACCCACGCAGGCCAATGCCGGGTTTAACACGCCGGTGTGTGACGATCGATATCAGCTGTCGGCCAATGAACCGTCGGCACGAGAAAGCGGGATGTGGACGATCGTGGCTTCGGATGCTTCGTTTGATGATGTGCATTCTCCAACGGCCATCGCGTCGGGGTTAAGCCGGGGTGGGAACACTTTCCGTTGGACCATTGATAACCATGGATGCCAGTCGTATGACGAGGTGGTGGTCTCTTATGATTACATTCAGTCGATGATCAATCCTGTAGATCCCTTGTGTGTGGATACGGCCATGTTGAGAGCCAATAATCCCTATCCGGGTATTGGCACCTGGAGTGTGATTGCCGGATCCAGCTCGGTGAGCATTGATGATGTGAATAGCCCGGCCACCATTGTGCGGCATCTCGATCAGGGTGTCAATATGTTGGTGTGGACCATTAAAAATGGAAGTTGTGAGTCGTCGTCGACTGTCAATGTCATCAACAATCAACCCACACAGGCCGATGCCGGGAATGATTTTGGTACGTGTGAAGACCATGTTACATTGAGTGCCAACATCGATATGTCGGGTCAGGGGCACTGGGAGCGTTTAACCGGTAATGGCTCCATTGCTGACGAAAACAGTTCTTATACCAGTGTCTCCGGATTGTCGGTGGGGCGTAACCTGTTCCGTTGGACCATCGAGAATAATGGCTGTTTTTCGTATGATGACGTGGAAGTGTCATATAACAAGATATTTGCACGTGTGGGTGACGATCAATTGGATAATTGCAGTCCTGAAGCGCAACTTCAGGCCAACAATGCTTTGCCGGGCGTGGGTACCTGGAGTGTGGGCGGCAAAAATGGACAGGCTTACTTTGAGAATGCCAACGACCCGAACTCACGGGTATATAATCTTGGCTTTGGGAAAAACACCTTGCGATGGACCATTGTGCATCAGGGATGTGAGTCATCGGCCGAGATGGTTGTGTATAACAATTCGCCCAGCATTGCTTATGCCGGTAATGATGAAGCGGTGTGTGAAAATGTGTATGTGCTCGATGCCAGACAGCCCGAAATTGGAGTGGGTAATTGGGAGGTCCTTACCGGTGGCGCACAGGTTGCAGATGCCTTATCGCCCAAGTCGCCTGTGTCGTCGTTGACGGTTGGTGACAACGTGTTCCGCTGGATTGTTCGTCACGGCAATTGTACGAGTACCGATGAGGTGCTGATAGTCAATAATCGCCCTTCGCCCCCTTATGCCGGAAAAGACTTACAGGTATGTGTGGATACCCATCCGTTGAAAGCCGATGAGCCGGAGTATGGTCAGGGGCATTGGGACATTCCCTATGGTTCGGCCATGGTGGATCAACCCAACAGTTCTGTTGCCATGGCATCTAATTTGGCCTATGGACGTAATGTATTCCGATGGACGGTGGTCAATGGTCAGTGTTCATTATCCGACGAAGTGGAGATTGTGAACAACATGGCCACTCAGTCACGTGCCGGATCCGACATACAAGATTGTAAAAGCAGTGCGGTGCTTGATGCCAATGTTCCTGTACAAGGTGTTGGAGTGTGGTCGCTGGTATCGGGTAAAGGAACCATTGTAAATCCATCCGATCCCTATACCCGCATTAATGATTTAAGTTTTGGTGAAAACATTTTTAAGTGGACCATTCAAAACGGAAGCTGTTTCTCAAACGATTTCGTTTCAGTCTTCAATATGACGCCCGATCAGGCCATTGCCGGTGCTGATAAAGTTATTTGTGACCATGCCATGTCGATGAATGCCAACGAGCCAAAGTCGGGTGTCGGGCAGTGGACTGTATTGAGTGGTGCCGGGACGTTTGAGCAACCGGCAGCTTTCGACAGCCGTGTGGCCGGCGTCGGTTTTGGCATCAATGTATATCAATGGAAAATCAGTTACGGATCGTGCAGCACAGAGTCGACTGTGACAGTGGTCAACAATCGTTATGAAGCCTATGCCGGTGAAGATGAGGTGGTGTACGAACCATCGGTGGTGTTGCGAGCCACCAAAACAGATGAAGCAGTGATCGGTCAGTGGTCGGTGGTGTCGGGAAGCGGCGATTTTGTTGATGGCAATTTCTTCAACACACGTGTTGATAATCTCACCGAGGGGGTGAATACCTTCCGATGGCTGATTGATGTGAACGGTTGTGTGACTTCCGACGATGTGCATGTGACTTACAAGGTAACCCCCGATGTGGGCTTTATTAGCGACGTGATTAAAGGATGTTATCCGTTGCGGGTTCAGTTTACCAACTATGCCGTGGGGGGCAATAGTTATATGTGGGATTTTGGAGATGGCGATATATCGGTGGAGCGTAATCCTGTGCATGTGTTCACCAGGCCGGGCGATTACCGGGTGACGCTTACTGTTCCCGGCCCCGATGGCCGTGATGGTGTGTTTACGTCATTGATACGTGTGTATGATCATCCGGTGGCTTCGTTCTCGTTTGATCCGACCGTGGTATATGTGCCCGCTGATGAGTTGCGTTGTTATAACAGCTCCAGTGGTGGCAAGACTTATTTGTGGCACTTTGGCGACGGACAAACTTCTACGGAGCTAAATCCCCGCTATGTATACACCACCGCAGGAGTGTATGACTTGCAACTGACCGTCACCAATGAGTTTGGTTGTGCCGACAGTATGGTGGTTGAACGAGGTGTTGAAGCCATTTTGCAGGGATTCATTGTGTTTCCCAATGCCTTTACGCCGCGTCCTGTGGATGGTACGATGTCGACATCGTCGCAGGACATGATTTTCCGTCCACGTTATCGCGATGTGGATCAATATCGCCTTCAGATCTTTGATCGATGGGGGCAGGTGGTGTTTGAGAGCAACGACGTGAATGTGGGGTGGGACGGCATGTATAACGACCGTCTTTCGCCACAGGATGTGTATGTGTATAAAGCCTGGGGCCATTATGTGAGTGGCCGGGAATTTATGAAGACCGGCAGTGTGCTGCTGGTTCGATAATGACATGTGAATGATAAAACGATTTAAGATATTTATTTGTCTGTTGGTATTGTTGGTGATGACCGGAGCAAGCACGATGCTACACGGTCAGGATCCTGCTTTTTCGCAGGCGTATATGTCGCCACTGTATTTGAGTCCTTCTTTCTCGGGGTTAACCACCGGGTCGCGAGTGGCCATGTCGCTGCGCGATCAGTGGCCTTCCATTCCGGGGACTTACACCAATGTGGCGCTGTCGCTCGATCATTATGTCCCGCGGTACAAGAGCGGTATTGGGTTGCTTTATGCACGAGATGATCGGGGGAGTGGCTTGTTGGTGACCCAGGACGTGGGTTTTCTTTATTCCTATGAGCTGGAGGTGATGCACGGGATTTATGTGCGTCCCGGACTGGCTTTTAAATATGCCCAGCGACACATTGATGCTTCGCGCATCGTTTATGGCAGTCAGTTGGATGCCAATGGCGCATTGTTGCCCGGTTTTGTTCCTGTGTTTGACCGGCAGTCATATCACAAGCTCGATGCTGCTGCTTCGGCCATGATTTACAGTGACTTTTTTTGGTTGGGTTTCACGGCCGATCATTTGGTGCGCAACAACATTGGATATACTGACATTGAGACCCATGTGCCGGTTAAGACGGTTGTTTTTTGCGGGTACAAATACAAGTACAAAGAGCGTTATCGCAATCAGGATGAACAAAGTGTGACTTTTGCCCTCAATTATTACCGACAGCAGGATTTTCAGCAGCTCGACCTGGGTGCGTATTGGTATATGGCACCCTTTGAATTAGGGGTGCTTTATCGCGGGTTGCCATTTTTAGAGGTGTCGGAATATTCGAACAATGATGCTTTGGTGATGATTCTGTCAGTGACCTTGGGGAGTATTCAGTTCGGATACAGTCACGATTTCACCGTGAGTGGGTTGGCCGCCCAGAGTGGAGGTGCCAATGAAATAGGGTTGATTTATCGTTTCAATCAAAATTATGAGTCCAAACCCTATCGGGGAGCCCTGCCTTGTTCCGGTTCCGGCGTCATTAGCGGGGGAGGGAGCAGTCGTAAAGGCAAGTCACGGAAAATATTTTAGTGAATTTTACATTTAATTAGGACTCTTTAAAGTGGGGCGAATTTGAGAGAATCGTTTTGGTAGTCACCGCGTTTTCTCTTGCTTTGCGATGCTTGTGCGTGTGTTTGAGGCTTTGTTGAGCAGTTCTGATTGACCTAAAAAAAATCAAGACAATTTTTAATTTCAACCCATTCGATTATATTTGTTTCACGTTTAGCAAAAGAGGTATTGTAAATCAAATTTTAGTTCAGAAAAAGTATGAAAAGTGCATCTGGTTTAAATAGTGCGGTGATTGTAGTGGCCATGTTGGGTTTGTCATCTCTGATGGCAAGTTGTAGCGGATCATCCTCATCAGTTTCAGAGAAAAGTGAAGCCGGGCAAGAGGCGGCAGTGGTTTACGTCAATACCGATTCATTGTTGCTGAATTATGAGTTTGCGAAGTTTCTCAACGAAGAGTTGATGAAGAAAGAAGAACAGTCGCGAACCGATTTTAATGAGAAAGCACGTGTTTTTCAGCAAGATGCAACAGAATTTCAGCGTAAGGTTCAGAACAATGGTTTCCTGTCGTTAGATCGTGCCAAGCAAGAAGAGCAGCGATTGGCAGCTAAGGAACGTGAATTGCAGGAAATGAATTCTCGCTTGTCGAACCAATTGATGGTGGAGCAAAACAAGATGAACAAACAGTTGCGCGATACCATTGTGACTTATCTTAAAGAGTTGCAAAAAGTTGAAGGCTATCAGATGGTGCTTAGCAACACGATGGGAGATAATGTATTGTTTGCCGATCCGTCGTGCGACATCACCCCAAAGGTGATTGAAGGATTGAATAAGCGCTATGTCAAGAAATAAGCGAACGTTTTATTCGCACCTCGAAAGGCAGAAGTCATCTTCTGCCTTTTTTGTAGAATCTATCACATCCCCTCATGTCATCTCAAACGTTTCCATCCAAGTTGTTGGAGAATGCTGTTAATGAATTTTCGCGTTTGCCGGGCATTGGCAAGAAAACAGCTTTGCGATTGGTGCTTTATCTGCTTCGGCAAGATAAAGGCGTGGCCGTTCAGTTTTCCGATGCCATTCGTCAGATGCGTGAAGAAATAAAGTATTGCAAGGTGTGTCATAACATCTCCGATACCGATGTCTGTTCCATCTGTTCGACGCCATCACGCGATGGCCGTCTGGTATGTGTGGTCGAGTCGGTGAAGGATGTGATGGCCATCGAAAACACCCAGCAATACCATGGCGTGTATCATGTGTTGGGAGGGGTGATTTCGCCCATGGATGGCATTGGTCCCAACGATTTGTCCATCGGATCGCTTGAAGCGCGAGTGAAAGATGGCACGGTGGCCGAGGTAATTTTTGCCCTGCCCACGACCATGGAGGGCGACACCACCAACTTTTATCTTTATCGAAAGCTCGAACCTTATCAGGTCAAAATCACCACCATTGCCCGAGGGGTCGCCATTGGTGACGAGCTTGAGTACATCGATGAAGTGACACTGGGACGTTCGTTGGTGAATCGGCAATTGTTTTCAACCACGTTGTAATACATTGTTGTTGGCTCACATTGGGCGTACGTCCTGTTTTTAATTTCATTATTTAATTGATTTTTTATGCCAGTTAATAAACAATTGAAGCAGATTCGGATCATCTTTTATGCCATCCTGATTGGATTGTTGGTGTTTTGTGCCGGTTCGGTGGCATTGGTCACACAGCGAGGCGGCTTGATGTTGCTCAGCCCGGTGCAAATGCAGTACCTGCAAACAGTTATCATCATCCTTGCTTTCACCGGAATTCCGGCAGCGCATTTGTTTCACAAACGCAAAACCGAGCATTTGCGGCCTGACATGATGCCCGAGATGAAGTTGTCACGTTATCGTGTCAGTTTTTTCATCAAGATGGCCACCTTTGAAGGCATCAGCCTGGTGAGTTTGCTTTGTTACCTGATGTCGGCCGGCAGTAATTTTTTAATCATCTTCGGGATTCTCATGGTGACCATACTTGTCAACTATCCCGGTCGTGATCGCATTTGGACTGAATTAGGGCTGAATGATGACAACGTTGAGACTGAGTGATGCCGTTTGATGAATGATTGTATTGATTTTAGTTAGCGTTCACTGATGATCCAGCAATCTCTTGTTTGAACATCTTACATCATCTCATCTTTTGTCTTTTCGTTTTACGTCTTTTCATCTTCATTCAACAACATTAAATCCCTAAACATAACCGTTCAACCACCAGAAGAAATTATGACATGATCATAGCAGTTGATTTTGACGGAACCATCGTCGAGCACAAGTACCCGGCCATCGGGAAGGAACGAACTTTTGCGTTTGAGACATTAAAGGCGCTTCAAAAGCAGGGCCATTTATTGATTTTATGGACATTTCGCAGTGGCAAGGAACTGGATGCTGCCGTTGAGTATTGCCGGAGTCATGGCATTGAGTTTTATGCCATCAATCGGAATTATCCCGAAGAAGTGTACGATCACACCATCAGCCGAAAGATTAATGCCGACGTGTATATTGATGATCGTAACGTGGGAGGGTTCCCCGGTTGGGGTGAAATATGGCATATGCTGAGCACCAATGTGCCCGAAAAAGAACGGCTTGCATACGCCAGCCGTTATGACAAGGCTCGCAATAAAGGTCTTTGTGGACTATTGCGACGTTTGCTGTGTCCCGATCGTTAAAGAAAATCAGTTTGTTGGTACTGTTTGATGCGAGTGTGATGATAATTGAAAAAGTGTTAAAACATCGGGGGTTGAATGGTAACGATATCTGAAAAAAATGAATATATTTGCGCGACTATAGAAAAAATAGAATAATAATCATACCAACAAAAACAGTAATCAAATGCAGAACAAAGGAGCTATCAGACTATTTGCCATTCTGCTGGCAGTAGTGAGTTTGTACCAGCTGCTGTTTACCGTTGCCACCAAGCGGGTCGAAAGCAAGGCTCTGGCCTATGCACAGGTGGCGGCAAGCGGTAATTCGGCCATGGTACCGGTGAAGGAAGCAGAATATCTCGATTCAGTGTCCGGTGAAACCGCGTTAAACCTTTTGGTTTTAAAATATACTTACAAGCAGTGTAAGGAAAAAGAGATCAACTTTGGTCTTGACCTCAAGGGGGGGATGAACCTGATTTTGGAAGTCAAAGTGTCGGACATTGTGAAGGCATTGGCGAACTACAATCCGGATGCAACGTTTAACACTGCGTTGAGAAATGCTGAGATTCGTGAAAAGAATTCGACCAGTGACTTCTTGACCCTGTTTGGCGAAGAGTTTGAGAAAGCTGATCCCAATGCAAAATTGGCAGCCATCTTCACAACCCTCGACCTGAAGGAAAAAGTAAACCTGGGAATGAGCAATGCACAGGTATTGTCGGTGCTGAAGGAAGAAGCACAGAGTGCCATTGATAACTCGTTCAATATTCTCCGCACACGTATTGACCGTTTTGGGGTTACCCAGCCTAACATTCAAAAGCTTGAGAAAGCCGGTCGTGTGTTGGTTGAATTGCCCGGTATCAAAGAGCCCGAGCGTGTGCGCAAGCTGCTTCAGGGAACTGCCAGTTTGGAGTTTTGGGAGACTTATGACAATACGGAAATCTATCAGTATCTGATGCAAGCCGACGCCTTTACGCGTGAGGTGGCTTCAGCCGCTGCTCCTAAAGATTCAACGGTTGCTGCCAAAGACTCTATATCTGCTGATTTCAGTGATTTTTTGGCTAAAGACAAAGCCGACTCAACAGCTCAAGCCGGTGTGAAGTCGCTTTATTCTTATTTGATGCCAAGCCAGCAAGGAGGCCCTGTTGTGGGGATGGCCATTGCACGTGATACATCTAAAGTGAATGCCATGTTGGCATTGGTGAATGGTAAAGATATGTTGCCTCGCGATTTGCGTTTGATGTGGACTGTGAAGCCCATTCAGCTCGATGCCAAGGCTAAAGCGAAGGCCGATGAATCGATCTTCCAGTTAGTGGCCATCAAGTCGGTTGCTTCTGATGGACGTCCTCCGCTCGAAGGTGACGTAATCACCAATGCGCGTGCCGAGAGTCGTCAGCAAGGTGGTTTTGAGGTGTCGATGGCCATGAATGCATCGGGTGCCAAAACCTGGGCTCGTTTGACACGTGCCAACATTGGCAAAAGCATTGCCATTGTGTTGGATGGTTATGTGTACAGCTTCCCCACCGTGAATGATGAAATCAGCGGTGGACGCAGCTCTATCACCGGCAACTTTACGGTAGATGAAGCACAGGATTTGGCCAACATTCTTAAGTCAGGTAAACTGCCTGCACCTGCCCGTATTGTTGAAGATACCGTTGTGGGACCTTCGTTGGGTAAGCAGGCTGTCAATTCAGGTTTGATGTCGTTCCTGGGCGCCTTTATTTTGGTGCTGCTTTATATGATTTTCTATTATCGTCGTGCCGGATTGGTGGCCAACGTGGCATTGATTGCCAACGTGTTTTTCCTTATTGGAGTATTAGCATCATTTGGTGCAGTGCTTACGCTGCCCGGTTTGGCCGGTATCACCCTTACCTTGGGGATGGCGGTGGATGCGAACGTGATTATCTATGAGCGTATTCGCGAAGAGTTGCGTGCCGGAAAAGGTGTGCAGTTGGCCGTTGCCGATGGTTACAAAAATGCGTATTCGGCGATTCTCGATGGTAACGTGACTACTTTATTGACTGCGATTATCCTCTTTGTGTTTGGTACCGGACCTATTCAGGGTTTTGCCACCACTTTGATGATTGGTATTTTCACATCATTGTTTACAGCCATTTTTATCAGCCGCATCATCTTTGAGCGCATGTTGGATAAGAATCAGGAAATTTCCTTCTCTTCTAAAACAACCGCAAACGTATTGGTGAACGCCAATTTCGATTTCATCGGCATGCGTAAAAAGCTTTATATGCTTTCCGGTGCTGTGATTTTGGTAGGTATCATTTCTATCGCTGTACAGGGCTTTAATTATGGGGTTGATTTCTCCGGTGGACGTAACTATGTGTTGCGTTTCAATGAGTCGGTGAATACGGTGGATCTTCAATCGAAACTGACAACTCAGTTTGATAACCAAAATGTGGAAGTGAAAGTGTTTGGTGCTGATAACCAGGTAAAAGTAACTACCAAATACCTGATTGATGCTGATGAAACCACCATGAATACCGACAGCATTATCTCTCATAAATTGTATGCCGGTTCACAGGATCTGCTTCATGGCGCATCATACAGCGACTTTAATACCAATGTGTTGCAAAGCTCTCAAAAGGTGGGTCCTTCCATTTCTTTTGACATTAAGTTACAGGCCTTGTGGGCGGTGTTGTTCTCGCTCATTGGCATCTTCCTTTATATCTTCATCCGATTTAAGGATTGGCGATTTGGTTTGGGCGGTTTGGTCTCGTTGGCGCACGATACATTGTTTGTGTTAGGAATCTTCTCGTTGCTGAAAAACCTGATGCCTTTCTCAATGGATTTGGATTCGGCCTTTATCGCGGCCATTTTGACCGTGATTGGTTACTCTATCAACGATACCGTGATTGTATATGACCGTATTCGTGAGTATCGCGAAATTCATCCCAAGTGGGATCTGAAAGCTCTGTTTAATGGTGCCATTAACAGCACCCTTGGACGTACCATGAACACCTCATTGACGACTCTGTTTGTGTTGGTGGTGATTTTCATCTTTGGTGGTGAAAGCATTCGTGGTTTCGTATTTGCCCTCTTGATTGGTATCGCTGTGGGTACTTATTCGTCTATCTTTATCGCTGCACCAATTGTTTATGATGCCATTATGGGTCGTAAAAACAAACAGTAAGCAGATGTAGTCATCATATTAAAAAGGTCGGTGTTTGCCGGCCTTTTTTATTTTAGCATCCTTCATGGGGGTTGGGGCGTTGACTTTTATTTTATCTTAGCCAAATCAATCCAGTTCGCATGTTTTATTTGCTTTTTGGCATATCGGGTGGTGAGGTTATGGTGGTTCTGTTGTTGGTTCTGCTGTTGTTTGGCACCGACAAATTACCGGAGGCGCTTCGCATGTTGGGCAAGGCCATTGGTCGTGTCAATGCAGCCCGTGATGAATTGACCCGTCAGGTTCATCATTCGATGGATGATCCTCGCCATGCTTTCGAAGACGTTGAAGTCGAATTGCCTGATGAAGAAGCCCCGGGGGCCGTCCCTGAAGACGAGGATGCGCCTGCACGTGTCAAAAGGGCAGATTAATTCATCGAATATTTGCGTGTATGTTTCACGAACCGGTGGTGAATCGGTTGAGTTATGTATTTATGGTAAATGGAATAAATATCACCCGCAGTTTTGGAGATTTGCAAGTGCTCAAAGGCATTAATATTGATATTCACGCCGGTGAAATATTAAGTATTGTGGGTGCCAGTGGTGCCGGAAAGACCACTTTGTTGCAAATATTGGGAACGCTCGATAAACCCACGGGCGGTTCTATCTGTATCAATGGAATTGATTTAAGTACCCTGAATGACCGGCAACTGGCGCAATTTCGCAACAAGCATATTGGTTTTGTGTTTCAGTTTCACCAGTTGTTGCCCGAGTTTACTGCCCTTGAAAATGTAATGATGCCTGCGTTGATTGCCGGCACATCGCGCACGTCGGCCATGGCACGATCGAACGAGTTGTTGGGTTTTTTAGGCCTGAGCCACCGCACGCATCACAAGCCCTCGCAGCTCAGTGGTGGTGAAAAACAACGTGTGGCCGTAGCGCGTGCTTTGATTAACGATCCTGCGGTGGTGTTTGCCGATGAACCATCGGGCAATCTCGATTCTCACAATCAGGAGGAGTTGCAGGTATTGTTTCGTCGCTTGCGGGAGGATTTTCATCAAACCTTTGTCATCGTGACGCACGATGCGCATCTGGCCACGCTTTCGGATCGGGTGGTGCACATGCGCGACGGGTTAATTGTGGAGGGATGATTCCGGACGGAGACTTGTACGATTTTTTAGAACATAAAGCGGCGCAGTATCAGGTGTCGGCTTTTGTGGATGCCGACCCCATTTCGATCCCGCATCGTTATACGAATCGTGAGGATCGGGAAGTGGCTGGTTTTTTTGCTGCCACGTTGGCCTGGGGCAACCGTGCTGCCATTCTGAAATCGCTCGGTGCCTTGATGCTGTTGATGGACGATGCCCCATACGATTATGTGATGAATGGCAGCCATGCTGATGATGCACGGTTGCATCGCTTTGTTTACCGAACGTTTAATGGGGTGGATGCATTGTGTTTCGTGAAGTGTCTTGGTGATGTGCTCACGCGTTTCGGAACGCTTGAAAAAGCTTTTGCAGATGATGCCAATGGCGATGTGCATAAGGCTTTGGGTCTCTTTCGGCAACGGTTCTTTGCAGGGCATGTGCCAGGGCGTAGTGCCAAGCATTTGGCTGATGTGCGTGCCGGTTCGTCGGGCAAACGTTTGAATATGTTTTTGAGGTGGATGGTTCGTCCCGGGCCGGTCGATTTTGGAATTTGGAATTCATTTGAGTCTTCGTCGCTCTATTTGCCCCTGGATGTGCACACGGGCAATGTGTCCCGCCGTTTAGGACTGCTCATGCGCAAACAAAACGATTGGAAAGCAGTTGACGAAGTTACTCAACGGTTGCGCACTTTTGATGCCGCCGATCCTGTGAAATATGATTTTGCCCTGTTTGGATTGGGCGTATATGAGAAATTCTGATGGCAAACAGCTGGTTTCAGTTTAAACAATTTACGGTTCACCACCATTTGTCGGCCATGAAGGTTGGTACCGATGGGGTGTTGTTGGGTGCCTGGGCCGATGCAGCTACAGCCACTCGCCTGCTTGATGTGGGTACCGGGTCGGGGTTGCTGGCTTTGATGATGGCTCAGCGTTTTCCTCATGTGGCCATAACGGCCATTGATCTGGTGGATTCGGCCGTGGCACAGGCGTGTGAAAACGTCCTGCTCTCGCCCTGGGGTGAACGCATTGATGTGATTCAGGTTTCCTTGCAGGCATATGCTCAAGAGCCCGCGCATCGGTTCGAGACCATCGTGTGCAACCCGCCTTACTTTACCAATTCCCTCACCGCGCCTGATGCACATCGCACAGCGGCACGGCACAACCATACGCTGCCTTTTCATGAGCTGGCGCATGGTGTGGAAAGGTTGTTGACCTCCGATGGTAACTTCTGCGTGGTGTTGCCCGCCGATCAGTACGACATTATTTGCACAGCCATGAAAGAGGTGGGCATGATTCCCCATCGTCTGCTGCGGGTGTATCCGTTACCGCATAAGCCTGCTAAACGAGTGCTTATTGAATTTCGTCGCGGAGCAAGTCACTGTCAGGAGGATGCGTTGGTCATTGAGTCCGGTGAGCGACATGTTTATACGGATGCTTATCGGGCGTTGACGTGCGATTTTTACCTCAAGTTCTGACACATATGTCAGTGTCATTTTAAATAAGAGAATTGAAATAGATACATGAACAATAACAGACAAGTCGCCTACATAAAGGTTTGGCCGCATAACCCCAAAGGGGCATAATTCAAAAATCTAATTTTCATAGCATCATAATACAAAAAACTTATGCATCTCGATATTTTTCCATCAGCCAATCATATTGAAGCCAATAAATTAGATGGTGCCACGGCCGTCGTCATCGACGTGTTGCGAGCCACGAGTGTGATGGTGACAGCCTTTGCCAATGGCTTGGGCGAACTCATCACCGTGACCTCGCCCGAACAAGCTTTTGCAATGCGAGAGCAACGTCCCGAAGTCTTGTTGGGTGGGGAGAAGGATGCCATTTGCGTACCGGGTTTCGATTTGGATAATTCGCCCTTTAATTACACTCGTGAACGGATACAGGGACGAACGCTGGTGATGAGTACCTCCAATGGCACCCGAGCCATTCACGGGGCTTTACCTGCCAGTCGCCTGCTCATTGGTGCGTTTCTTAATGGCGATGCTGTATGCAAAGCCATCAGTGACGATGCCCGGGTGGTGTTGGTTTGCAGTGGTTCGCAAAACGCGTTTACCCTCGAGGACGCTTTATGTGCCGGTTTTTTGGCTCATCGTCTTGAACAGTTGGGTGTTGAACTGCAAATGACCGATTTTGCCCTCTCGATGAAGGTGCTTTACGAATTGTCGATGCATCACCTCAGTGCTGTGGCCTCACAAGGAAATCATTATCAGTTGTTGTTGAAGAAAGGTTTTCCGCGCGATCTTAATTATTGTTTCACACCCGATCTGTTTCAGGTGGTGCCCCGGATGCAAGATGGGGTGATCGTGTGTTGATGACGTAATGTTATAGAGAAAAAGCCGGGCGTTTGCCCGGCTTTTTTCATTTTTTAAAACCATTACATTAACCGTTGTTGTAGTGCTTGTTGGTATAAATCAACGACACTAAGCCAGAAATCATCAACAGAAAGGCCAATACCAGCAGGAAGTTACTAATCGTATCCTTATAATCATACATACCCAGCGCCAAAACGCCAACCAGGATGATTAAAATACCTAAATTCATGATAAATGTTCTCATGGCTAAAGGTTTTAGTTTGACCTAAATTTACTATAACCCGGTGCCCGTGTCAATATTAAATTGCTGTATTGCTGATAAAAGGCAGTTAATGAGTGTTTTATTTATTATTTATCGTCCTTGTCAGGAGGGGTGATTTGCTTATCTCCTTTGTTTTCGGGAGCGCCTTTCAGGTAAGTGGGCAGGTTGAGCCCGGCCATGTTGAACAGGTCGTTGAGCGGGGGAACCGTTTTCATCATGCCCGACACAAAGTTGGCTGTTGATGATTGACCGTTTTCATGGGTGCCATTGCCCGAATCCCAAACGGTAATTTTATCAATTTTGATGTTTTTAACGGCCTCCACCTGCGTACGAACCAGTTCCGGCAGTTTTTCGATGAGCAACAATTGGAAGGCTTTGGTAGGATCGCCACCGGCTGCCTGTACCACTTGTTTGTAACCTTCGGCCTGTTTGGTAAGGATTTCGTAAAGACCCTTGGCTTCAGCTTCCATTTTGGCAAAGATGGCATCGGCTTCCCCTTTGGCGTTTTCGCGGATGCGTTCGGCCTCAGCTTGTGCTTCGATGATGGCGCGTTGCTTATCGATTTCTGCGGGAATCACCACGTTGGCGATTTGTGTAGAGCGCTCACGTTCAGAGCGGGCCAATTCGGCCTTTTGTTCGGCCACGTACGATTCTTCCAAGGCTTTGGCTTGTTGTACCTTTTCGGCCGTGATGGCGATACGCAGGGCTTCGGCTTCTTTTTCGCGTCGGGCAGCCTCTGAGTTGGCAATGTCAATTTTCGCGATGTTTTCGCCGGTTACCGCTTGTGCGTTGGCTTCGGATGTTTTGATACGGGTGTCTTTGCTGGCTTCGGCTTTCCCGATGGCTTCATCTTTGGCGGCTTCAGCAATGCTCACTTCCCGGTTTTTCTGGGTGATGGCAATCTTAACGTCGCGGTCTTTTTGCGTTTCGGCAATTTGAACATCTTTTTCACGATCGGCGAGAGCTTTTCCTGTTTCCCCGATTTTCTCTTGTTCGGCCACGCTGATTTTGGCCTCGTTGATGGCCTTGGCGGCGGCTTCTTTACCCAATGCTTCGATGTAGCCCGACTCGTCTTTGATGTCGGTGACGTTCACGTTGATGAGCTTGAGACCAATTTTTTTGAGTTCGGTGTCAACGTTTTTCGAGATGTTGTCCAGGAATTTGTCGCGATCCGAGTTAATTTCTTCAATGGTCATGGTGGCAATCACCAAACGCAGCTGACCGAAGAGGATGTCCTTTGAGAGTTCTTGTATTTGTTCGGGCGACAGTCCCAGCAGACGTTCGGCAGCGTTGTTCATGCTGTCGTGTTCGGTGCTGATGGCGATGGTGAACCGGCAAGGTACGTCCACGCGGATGTTCTGACGGCTGAGGGCGTTGGTGAGGTTGGCTTCGATTGAAATCGGTTTCAAATCCAGGTAAGCGAAGTCCTGAATCACCGGCCAGATGAAGGCACCCCCGCCATGAATACATTTGGCTGATGAGCCTCCGGTTTTCCCGTAAACGACCAGGATTTTGTCAGACGGGCATCGCTTGTAGCGCGATACAAGTGCCGAGATGGTGATGAACACCATCACCACGGCTGCAATAATCAAGAAAATAGGTGAAGCAACTAAATCCATAATAATGATTAAATAGGTTGATAAATAATATGACAATAAACTACAATTTGTGTTGTCGTATGGACGATGAGTGGGGGTTATATCCTTTGCACCATCACCAGGTTGTCCGATTCGATGTGGCTGATGCGCACCATCATGCCGGTTTCGATGCGCAGAGGGTCGTTGGTGATGGCATCAATTTCGTGGAAGGCACCGCGCACACTCACCTGCACTTTGCCATGACCATTTTTGTTGGCCGGGATGGGGATGTAAACCGATGCGGTTTTGTTGAGTGTGTCTTCAATTTTGAAGCTGTTGTCTTCGGCAAATCGCTGTATTTGAGAGATGATGACAAAGAACAGAGCCACAAATGCCAGTCCGGTGAGGACTGCGATTGTAATCAACAAAGCCTTGTTTTCGACGGTTTGATAAAAGGCGATGCCGCTCCAGCTAAATCCCAAAAAGAAATTAATGAGGTTTCGGAACGAGAAGAGTTGAAAAGGTGCATCGCCATCATCGAGGCTGCCGTCGAAGTCGGCCGATATGCCATCGGAAGCATCCATGCCAATGAAGGTGACGATGGTTTGAATGATGAAAATGGCCGATGAGGAAATGGCGATGTACCAAAGGGTACGAAGCATTGGGTCGAATGAACTGAGGATCTCCATAAAAATTGTTTTTTGTCTGTTAGATAGGTTTCGTAAAATTAAATAAATCTATGAAATATCAATTTACATTAAGTGATCAGGTGTGTTTTTTTGTAAAAAATATTCATCAATGATTGAGGCTGATGCGCCACGAAGGAAATGAAGGGTGATTAAATTTTCTAAGATGAGTGATTTGTGTGGTGGGGTGTTTTAATCGTTTCTCGTGGTTTGCGGGTTTATCTTTTCGGACTGATGTCAAACCCCTTTGGGGCAATTTTCTATCTTTGCACCAGTCAACCATTAAAGCATTTATACATTGTCACAAGCCAAGCCGGGAGTGGTTGAAACTCCCTTGATGAAGCAATATTATCAAATTAAAGAAAAATACCCCGATGCCATTTTGCTGTTTCGGGTGGGCGACTTCTACGAGACATTTTCTGACGACGCCATCAAGGCATCCGAGATATTGGGTATCACCCTTACGCGGCGCGCCAATGGATCGGCCTCGTTTGTCGAGCTGGCCGGTTTTCCCCATCATGCCCTCGATACCTATTTACCCAAGCTGGTGCGTGCCGGTCAGCGGGTAGCGGTGTGCGATCAGCTGGAAGACCCCAAGATGACCAAGACCATTGTGAAGCGTGGGGTTACTGAGCTGGTGACGCCCGGTGTGGCCATCAATGATAATATTCTGGAGCATCGCGAAAACAACTTCCTGGCCAGCGTTCATCTGGAGAAAAACATGGCCGGTGTGGCCTTTGTGGATTACTCGACGGGCGAGTTTCTGGTGGCTGAAGGGAGTTTTGAGTATGTCGAAAA
Organism: Breznakibacter xylanolyticus; assembly: GCF_003254275.1. Taxonomy (GTDB): domain Bacteria; phylum Bacteroidota; class Bacteroidia; order Bacteroidales; family Marinilabiliaceae; genus Breznakibacter; species Breznakibacter xylanolyticus. The sequence goes on from NZ_QKZK01000001.1 coordinate 136,343, forward strand.
ACTTCTGTCGGGATTTAAACCCAAAGAGGTGTTGTTCGAAAAAACCAAGCGGGCACAATTCGAGGAACACTTTGGTTCAAAACTCTATACCTATGGTATGGACGATTGGGCTTTTGCACCCGATTCGGCACGCGACCGTCTTCTCAAGCATTTTGAGACCAAGTCGCTCAAGGGCTTCGGCATCCATTCGTTCACCGCTGCAGTGGTGGCGGCCGGTGCGGCCATGCACTACCTCGATCTGACCCAGCATCATCAATTGGGGCACATCACCACACTTTCGCGCATCGAAGAAGATAAATATGTATGGCTCGATAAATTCACCATTCGCAACCTCGAGTTGTTTGGTTCGTCCAACGAAGGTGCCCGTTCGCTCATCGACGTGATTGATAAAACGGTGAGCCCCATGGGAAGCCGTTTGCTCAAGCGTTGGATCGCCTTGCCGCTCAAGGATGTGAAACAAATCAACGACCGTCTGGATACGGTGGAGTATTTTTTCCGGCAGCCCGATGTGCGTGAACTGGTAGAAGAGGAGCTGCGTGTGATAGGCGATTTGGAGCGATTGGTGTCGAAGGTGGCTGCCGGACGTCTCACGCCCCGCGAGATGGTGCAGGTGAAAAAAGCCCTGTTTTGTATCGAGCCCATCAAGCAGGCCTGCATGGCCTCGGGCAACGAGAGTTTGATGAACATTGGGGAACAGCTCAATTTTTGCGCGACCATTCGCGACCGCATCGAGCGTGAGTTGGACAACGATCCGCCGGCGGCCATCGTCAAGGGTGGTGTGATTCGCCAGGGTGTTTCGCCCGAGCTCGACGAGTTGCGCGGTTTGGCTTTCTCGGGCAAGGATTATTTGGCATCGTTGCAGGATCGGTTGAGTGAAGAGTCCGGCATTCCCAGCCTAAAAATCAATTTCAACAACGTGTTCGGTTATTACATCGAAGTCCGCAACACGCACAAAGATAAAGTGCCCGACACCTGGATTCGCAAGCAAACGCTGGTGAATGCCGAGCGTTACATCACGCAGGAGCTCAAGGTGTATGAGGAGAAGATATTGGGTGCCGAGGAGAAAATTCTTGCCCTCGAAACCCGTTTGTTCAACGACCTGCTGGCTTCACTGACCGATTACATCTCGGTGATTCAGGTCGATGCGGCTTTGTTGGCGCGTCTGGATTGTTTGGTGGGATTCAACCGCCTGGCCATCGAGAACAAATATGTGCGTCCAGTGGTGAGCGACGATGAGGAGCTGACCATCAAGGCGGGACGTCACCCCGTTATCGAAAAACAACTGCCTCCCGGTGAGGCTTATGTGCCCAACGATGTGCATCTGAACACCTCCGACCAGCAGGTCATCATCATCACCGGGCCCAACATGGCCGGTAAGTCGGCGCTGTTGCGTCAAACGGCGCTGATTGTGTTGCTGGCGCAGGCGGGTTGTTACGTGCCGGCCGAGAGTGCCCACATTGGGTTGGTCGATAAAATATTTACCCGCGTGGGGGCATCGGATAACATCTCGCAAGGTGAATCGACCTTTATGGTCGAGATGAATGAGGCCTCGAGCATCCTCAACAACCTTTCGAGCCGCAGTCTGGTGTTGTTCGACGAGTTGGGGCGCGGCACCAGCACTTACGATGGCATTTCCATTGCCTGGAGCATCGTGGAATACATTCACGAGAGTGTCAAAGGCAAGGCTAAAACGCTGTTTGCCACCCATTATCACGAGCTCAACGAGATGGAGAAATCTTTCCCCCGCATCAAAAATTACAACGTGTCGGTGAAGGAGGTTGACAATCATGTTATTTTTCTGCGCAAGCTGGTGAAAGGTGGCAGTAACCACAGTTTTGGGATTCATGTGGCCCGCATGGCCGGGATGCCCAAGAGTGTGGTCAAGCGTGCCGATGCCATCCTGAAGGAGCTGGAGAACACGCACCGCAAGGGGCAGCTTTCCAAGCCCACGGCCGATATTGCCCAGCATCGCGAGGGCATGCAGTTGAGTTTCTTTCAGTTGGATGACCCGGTTTTGAAGCAGATACGCGACGAAATATCGTCGCTCGACATCAATCAGCTCACACCCATCGAAGCGCTCAATAAGCTCAACGACATCAAGCGCCTCATCGGGTTGAAGTGATGGCTGTATGGGATGGCCGTTTTTCAGGAAAAATTAACGGTGCAGTTTGCAGAAAATAAAAATAAGAATATCTTTGCATCGCATTTGAAAAACGGTGCAAATGCGAAAGTAGCTCAGTTGGTAGAGCACGACCTTGCCAAGGTCGGGGTCGCGGGTTCGAGTCCCGTTTTTCGCTCACGAACAAAATGGTCTGCCCGGATGGTGGAATTGGTAGACACGCAGGACTTAAAATCCTGTGGCCATTGCGGCCGTGCGGGTTCAATTCCCGCTCCGGGTACTCAGGAAGCTTCTTAATCGATAGGTGTCGGTTGAGAAGCTTTTTTGTTTTAAGGTTCCTGATGCGTCGTGTCAATGATTACTTTTGGAGATTCGGCGAATTGAACAGGCGTTTCCTGTTGATTCAGATGAATCATAGATAAGAAGATTGACAGACATCAGACAGACAGATGAGACTCAGGAGACGATGAGATTCCATCTCATCATCTTTCCTCATCGTCTCACGTCTTCTCCTCTTATCGACATTGAATCTTAAATCCTTGTCGTTTTGGTAGGCTCCAATGGGAGCTAGCATTAGTAGGGCAAAATGTGAATAAATGCGCTCAAGCCCTGAAAAGGCGTCAGCTGGCGCCCTTTCAGGGCTTGAAGAATGAGGTTGCATTCATTGTAGGGCGGTGCCCTACGCTACTGCTTATGGCCCTTTCAGGGCTTAACTTAACGACATTAATCTTGATACTTGATACTTGTGTCTTAATACCATTATAAAAGATGAATCCGGTTTTGATTGGCAGTATCATCACTGCATATTTTTTGATGCTCATCGGGGTGTCGTACCTCACCGGGCGTAAGAGCGATAACGCCACCTTTTTTTTGGGTAATCGCAAGTCGCCCTGGTATGTGGTGGCCATTGGCATGATTGGGGCATCCCTCTCGGGGGTGACGTTTGTGTCGGTGCCGGGCATGGTGGGTGCGTCGTCGTTTACCTACATGCAAATGGTGCTGGGCTTTTTGTTGGGATATGTGGTTATCGCCAATGTGCTGTTGCCCCTCTTTTATCGCATGAACCTCACTTCCATTTACGGGTATTTGGAGCATCGTTTTGGGGTGGTGAGTTATAAAACCGGCGCGTTGCTCTTTTTTGTGTCCAAGCTGATTGGTGCCGCAGCGCGTTTATACCTGATGGCCTCGGTGTTGCAACTGACTTTGTTCGATGCCTTGCATGTGCCCTTTGGCGTGACGGTGACGGTGACCATCGCTCTGATATGGGCCTACACGTTTCGCGGGGGGATGAAAACCATCATTTGGACCGATATGTTGCAGGCCATCCTGATGATTGCGGCTGTGGTGCTCACCTTTGTTTTGATGATGAATGACATGGGCTGGTCGATGGCCGATGCCATTGGCACCATATCGGAGAGTTCGTTTTCGAAGGTTTTTGTGTTTGATGACTGGTCGTCGACCCAAAACTTTTGGAAACAGTTTTTCTCAGGCGCTTTTATCACCATTGTAATGACGGGTCTCGATCAGGACATGATGCAAAAAAACCTCACTTGTCGTTCGCTGAGTGAGTCGAAAAAAAACATGTATTGGTACAGCTTCGCCTTTGTGCCGGTGAATTTGATATTTCTGGGTCTTGGGTCGTTGTTGCTGATATATGCCTCACACCATGGCATTGCCCTCCCGGAGCGTGCCGATGAAATTTTCCCCAAGCTGGCCACGGGAGGTTTTTTGCCGGCCAGTGTGGGCATTTTGTTTATGCTGGGGTTGGTGGCTGCGGCTTATTCGAGTGCCGACTCGGCCATGGCGGCGCTCACCACCTCTTTTTCCATCGATATTTTGGGGATCGAGAAAAGGGATGAGCGGGATGCGGTTCGCATCCGTCGATGGGTGCATGTGGGCATTGCCGTGCTCATGGGGCTGTTGATTGTGGCCTTGCGCGTGTTGCATCTCGATACCATCATCAACACCATTTATACCATTGCCGGATATACTTACGGCCCTTTGCTGGGGTTGTTTGCCTTTGGGTTGACCTGTCGGGTGAAGCCCCGTGATTATTTGGTGCCGTTGGCGGCCATTGTGCCGCCTGTGTTGGTGGCCATCATCGACTGGAACTCTCAGGCTTGGTGGGGCGTGAAGCTGGGATACGAAAAGTTGATGCTCAATGGGTTGTTGGTGTATCTGCTTTTGTGGTTATTGTCGGTGGGGCATCCCCAAAAGCGCTAATCGTTGATTTTTTCGGGTACGTTGATATTTTTCTTCATCACCGCCCTGGCACCCACGGCATAGTTCCACAGTCGTCCCCACCCGGCGCCGCCCGGTGCCGGCATTTCGGGTGTGGTTTCGACCAGCGAAACCGGTACCACCATAAAATGACGAATGCCCCCGATGACCGGGTAGTGCACATAGGTGAGGTGGTAATGCACATCGCTGATTTCGCAGTTGTTGAGTGTTTTGGTGAGTTCCACGCCCACCACTGCGGCGCCATCGCGGGGGATGGTGCGCTGCCCAGAAATGAAGTTGCCCAATGAATACACCACCAGATGATTTTGTATGGAGTCGCGCGTCCAGGTCATGGGTTGCAGCACGTGGGGGTGCGACCCAATGACCAGGTTCACCCCGCGTTGGGTCATCATGGTGGCCAATTTTTGTTGTACGGTGTTGGGCGATTCTTTGTATTCGTCGCCCCAGTGCATCATGGCAATCACCATGTCGGGTGCCAGTTTGATGGCTTTGTCGATGTCGGCTTGTATTTGCAGGGTGTCGATGAGGTTGACCACACGAGGCGCCGGAATGGCGATGCCGTTGGTGCCGTAGGTGTAGTTGAGCAGGGCAAGCCGGAAGCCGTTGTGTTCAATCAGGAGCGGGTAGGTGGTGTCGCGCACCGCCGGGTTGATAAATGTCCCGGTGTGAGGTATGCCCAGGCTGTCGAGCACCTCAATGGTTTTGTCGATGCCTTTGCCCAGTTTGTCTACCGAGTGGTTGTTGGCCGTAACCAGCACATCAAACCCGGTGCGTTGCAGCTCAACAGCCAGTTGGGGGGGCGACGAAAAGTTGGGGTAGCCCTTGTAAGGCTTGATGCCCAAAGTGGTTTCGAGGTTGGCAAATGCCAGGTCGTATTTTTCGATGAGTGGCTTGATGAGTGCAAATGCGGGTTCGAAGTTGTACGCATCGGCATTTGGTTGTTTGGCGGCGGCCAGTTGTGAGTCGTGCATCATCACATCGCCGGCAAACAACAGGGTGATTTTTTGAGGGGTGGCCACCTGCGCAAAGCTATTTATTGCTGCGAACAGCACGAGGATGCTGAGTAGGGTTTTGGTTTTCATGGTTTTGTTTTAAGTCCTTTCATCCTCCCACGGGGGACTTCAGGATGTTATGTCATGCATTGTTTATGTAAAAGTGCGCTTGCATTTTCGTATGCACGGGCTCTTGTCATGAAGTTCTGGTGTGTACGACAATTGGTTGGCAGAAGTTTAGAAAGTGGATGAGTGGATGAGTGGATGAGTACCATTGTGTCGTTTCAATCATTATTTATCATTTGTGAATTTAATGCATTTATTTGCGTAGCAAAGAGGCTTGACATCATTTTGTGTTGGAACATGAGCTGATGGGACTCAAAAAAGCGTCGCCCCGGGGCGAAACCTTGCGCCAGGCATCCGGCAGCCTTTCGCCCCGGGGCGAAACCTTGTCCTACGCATTGGGGGGACTTTCGCCCCAGGGCGAAACCTTGCGCCACGTGTTGGGGAGACTTTCGCCCCGGGGCGAAAGTCTGAACGATGCTTCGGTCTCAATTTCGCCCCGGGGCGACGGTTGAAAATCTGCCATTCAGCCATAATCCCTCTTGGGGGAATGAGGGATTAAATGATGGAGGGATGAAATAATGTAAAAAATCGTATTAATTTGCCAATCGAAAAGAATAAGGTCATGGAATTATTACGCACGTTTGATTTGTTGGATCACCTCAAGCAGCAGTACGATAAGGCTGATGTATTGTTTGCCAAGAGGGATGGGAAGTGGTTGGGTTTTAGCGTGGATGAATATGTGTATCATGCCCGTAATTTCGCAAAGGGCTTGCTGGCCATGGGATTTCAAAAGGGCGACAAGATTGCCACTGTGAGCAACAACCGTCCCGAATGGAATTTTGTGGACATGGGCATGGCCATGATTGGCGTGGTGCATGTGCCCGTTTATCCGTCGATTGGCGCTGAAGAGTCGCGTTTTATTCTCGAGCACAGCGATGCCCGTATGTTAATTGTCTCCGACAACCTGTTGCTGGCCAAGTTACAGCCCATTGTGGCGCAATTGCCGGCCATCGAGTGGGTTTACGCGTTTCATGTGAACGATCGTGTGCCGCATTGGCTCGACATTGTGGCTTTGGGCGAATCGCGCAAGGTGGCCTTACGGCCGGTGCTCGAACAGTGTCGTCAACAGATCTTGCCCGACGACGTGGCTTCCATTATTTATACCTCCGGAACTACCGGATTTCCTAAGGGGGTGATGCTGACGCATCGCAATTTTATGAGCAATGTGGCCGGGACGTATCATTTGTTCGATCTTGGTCCCGATGACCGCATTTTGAGTTTTTTACCTCTGTGTCATGTGTTCGAGCGGTTGGCCAACTATCTGTTTCAGTCGCACGGATGCAGCATCTATTATGCCGAGAATATGGGAACCATCGTGCAGGATTTGTCGGCCACGCGTGCCACGGTGTTTACTACCGTGCCCCGGGTCATTGAGCGCATCTACGATCGCATAGTGGCGAAGGGGGACGATTTGTCGGGCGTCAAAAAGCTGATGTTTTTTTGGGCTTTGCGTTTGGGAGAGGCTTATCATCCCGAGCAAAAAAATGGATTGTGGTATGCCCTGAAGTTAAAGTTGGCACGTCGGCTGGTGTTTTCTCAATGGCAACGGAGCTTTGGCGGGAGCATGAAGTTCATCATCTCCGGTGGTGCCGCCTTGCAACCCCGATTGAGCCGTTTGTTTTTCGCAGCCGGCATTCCCCTGATGGAAGGGTATGGGTTAACGGAGACCTCGCCGGTGATTGCCGTCAATTCATTGGTTAAAAGCAGGTCGGTGATGATTGGCACCGTAGGTCCTTGTCTCAATAACGTAGAGGTTCGCATCGACGAAGATGGGGAGATTCTCACCAAAGGGCCTTGCGTGATGAAGGGGTATTACAAGGACATCGATCACACCAAGGCTGCCATCGACCCCGACGGGTGGTTTCACACCGGCGACATGGGGCAGCTGGTGGGCGATCGTTTTCTGAAAATTACCGATCGTAAGAAAGAGATTTTTAAGCTCTCGAGTGGTAAATATGTGGCACCACAGGTGATTGAGAACCTCATGAAGGAATCTATTTTCATTGAACAGGCCATGGTGGTGGGCGATAACGAGAAGTTTGCCAGTGCGCTCATCTGCCCAAATTTTGACCATCTGCATGTGTGGGCGAGTGAGCACAAAATTCATTATCGCGACAACGGGGAGCTCATTGCTCATCCATCGGTGGTGAAGCAGTATCAAAAGGAGGTGGCACGCGTGAATCGCATCACCGGCAAGCACGAGGAGATCAATCGTTTCAGGCTGGTGGCCGAGTCGTGGTCGGCCGCTACGGGTGAGTTGTCGCCCACCTTGAAGTTGAAACGGCGTGTGCTTTATAAAAAATATGCCCCCGTGTTGCGCGACATATACGGTTATGCCCCCGATGAAGAGAATCGCGGAGCCATCAAATTTAACGGTGCCGTGCGGGATTTTGATTTGCCTTCGGAAGTGTGATGACGTACATTTAGTCTGTCTTAATTCAAATGATATGCGGAAGTTTTTAATCGGAATTTTGCTGAGTTTTGGGGTTTGCAACCTCTTTGGGCAAACAGAAACTGCGTCGTTGCCTGAGTTTTCAAAAGCCATTGGTTTTGATGGTGGCGCTTCAAACGGTTGGGGTATTTCGTATCGTTACTGGCCGGGTAAATGGGGCGTTCAGTTCAACGCATTGCCATATGTTTCACCCAAGACTTATCATGTGAGCCTTGGCGTGACTGTGCTCAATACCATTTTTGAATCGAATGACATTCGGTTCTATCTCTATTACGGGAATCATCTTTTGATGAATAAGTTTGAGAGCTACAATTACAATCCTTTTGGTCAGGAAGAGGATGTCTATTATGAGAAAGAAACCCGATGGATTACCGGTATTGGTCCCGGCTTTGAATACTTCTTTGCCGACCGGTTGGGGTTTAATGTTCGATTTGGATTGGGGTATTATTATCACACCAGTTCCGATTGGTTGATCAATCTCGATGGCGGTATGGGGCTTTTCTTCCGGTTCTGAACGGTGTTGATGATGCTTTTAATAGCCCGGACGCGTGTCGTTCCGGGTTTTTTTATTGTTCGAACAGCAGCGGGTAGATGCGGTCGATTCGTTCCCCCAGTTCTGCAATGGCAAAGTTGCGCGATAATCTGAAAGTTTCTTTGCCCAACACATAGCCAATGACCGTGGGCACCGTAAATACCGATTGTTGCGCCGCCCATGCCGGATGTTCATGGGTATTGACGTAACAAAAAATCGCGTTTGGGTAATGTGTTTTCAACAATTCTTCCACTTTTGGTTTCATCACCCGGCACACCGAGCAGTCGTTGTGTGAGAAATAAGCCACCAGTAAAGTGGTTTGGCTGATGAGGGTTTCTAATTCTGTCATCCGATGTTTTTTACAATCAATACGCTTGCGTAGGCAGCCACGCCGTCTTCGGTTCCCACAAACCCCAGTTTTTCGGTGGTGGTGGCTTTAATGGCAATGTCGTCAATGTCAATGCCCATTACGCTGGCCAACACCTGCTGCATCTGTGGAATCAGATCTTTGATTTTTGGGCGTTGCAGGCAGATGGTGCTGTCGATGTTGCCAATGGTGTAACCTTTTTGCGCAATGATGTCGACGGTCTTTTTAAGCAGAATCTTGCTGTCGATGCCTTTGAGGCTTGGGTCGTTGTCGGGAAAATGGAAACCAATGTCGCGCAGGTTGGCTGCCCCCAGCAGGGCATCGCAAATGGCATGAATGAGGGTATCTCCGTCCGAATGCCCAATGCTTCCTTTGATGTGTGGCACTTCAATGCCCCCGAGCCATAGTTTGTATCCTTCGCCCAAGCGGTGTACGTCGTAGCCGAATCCGGTTCTGATTTTCATGTGTTGATAATTTTAGCCCCCTAATCCCCCGAAGGGGACTTTGGTATGTTTCGTATTTATTTTGCTGTTGTAAAACGAAATGATGGTACTGATGCACTCTTGTACTTTTGCACTTTTTCAACAATCCTGCTCCGTTGCGTTGCTTCAAAACATCGTTGATGTTGCACCCTGTATTTTCCTCCAATAGATATTGGCATAAAAAAACACAACAGCCGATTGTAGGAATCGGTTCTGTTGTGTTGCTGTTTTTGTATGTTTTTTTAAATGTCGAAGGCCAGACTGAAGCGGATGGTGTTGGCCAGCGGGTTGTTTTGGTTCACGGGGATGATGTATGAAGCATCAATGTTGAAAATATTGAACTTCAACCCGGTTCCGATGGTCATGAATTTGCGGTTTCCCTTGTTTTCGTGTTCGTGAAAATAACCGGCGCGAATGGCAAATTGCTTGTTGTACAAGTATTCGGCACCCAGCGATACGTTCACTTCGTTCATCTCCTCTTCCATTCCGCCGGGGGCGTCGCCAAATGATGAAAACATGGCCGAAATCACCGACACATCTTTGTTCTCTTCGGCATACGATTGTTGTCCATTCACATTCAGACTGGGGGTGGGTACCAATAGTTTGTTGAAATCAACGGCAAATGTGACGGCGTTGTAGCTGTCCAGTTCATAACTGTAAGCGGCTCCCAGTTTCATGTTGGTGGGGATGAATTCTTTGTTGGTACCGCCATCGTATGAGATCTTAGCCCCGATGTTCGAGATGTTCAAACCGGCTGAGAGGGTTTGCCCGCTTTTTTTCCCTCCGATGGGTGTTTTATAAAAGAAAGCCACATCGGCAGCAAACGAGTTGCCTGCTTCCATGCTTTCAACCATCCCTCCGCTAAGGTCTGAGCGGATATAACGGAAGGCCACTGCTCCCGAAAATTTATCGGAAAGCAGTCGGGTGTATGATGCATCAATGGCAAATTCGTTGGGCTTAATCTCGTAACCGGTATCTGAAGCACTTTGCTTGTAGGTGATGCTTCCTACCGAAAAATAACGAAGAGATGCGGCTACCGATTGCATCTTGTCGATGCGGTAAAAACCTGATACGTAGTAAAGGTTGATGTCGTCCACCAGTTTTCGCAGCCAGGGGGTGTACGATACCGAAACGCCTATGTTGTCATCCAGGAAGGCATATTTGGCCGGGTTCCAGGCTTGCGAAGCATAGTCGGGCGAAGTGGCAACGCCCACATCACCCATCCCTCCGGCGCGACTGTCGGGCGAGATGGTCAAAAAAGGCACTGCTGTGCTGATCACGTTCATTTGTCCGGCCAGTTCGTTTTGGTCTACTTGTGACATGGCTGGAAGGCTAAATGCGGCCAATGCGGTCGCGAGGGTTAATTTTTTTAGAGTGGTGCTTATCATGGTTTTTGTATTTCTTGGTTTTTGTCTGATATAGTTGAACGCAAAAATGGTAAAATATTATCACCGAATCATAATTTTTTGTCCGGTTGATGTTTTTTTCCCGCTGTCGGAGACCAAATCCAGATATAGGATGTAAAGCCCTGCCGGTAATGCTTCGCCGTTGCCGTTTTGTGGTGTGTAAGTTACCGGGGCTGTGGTTCCCAAACTCGATGCCACCAAGCTCGAATAGCTGCCCATTAATTGACCGCTCAGGTTGTAGATGCGAACGGTGGTTTGAATGTATTCATTGCCCAAGTTGTGTTCGATGTTCATTGACATGGGTGTGCCCGAGTGCAGCGGGTTGGGGTAGAGGTTGACCGCCCGAATGTCGAATGGCTGTGTTTCGCTTACTTCAAAAGCGATGGTGGCTTCAGATGAATTGTTGCCCGTATCCCATGCCTTGAGGGTGAGGGTGTATTGTCCCGTTGTGAGTGTTGGCAGGGTGTATTGTATGTTTCCTGCTTTGTAGCTGTCCAGTTGCGTGCTGTAGTGGCTGTTTAGGATGTAGCGTTCATTGGTTGGACCGGTGAGGGTGGCCACCAGGTCATGCCCTATGCCGCTTCCGGTGGTGTTGATGCCGTTTTCATCAAAGAGTGAGGCCAGCAAAATTGGGGTCTTGCCCACTTTATTCCCACTGACAAAGTGGGTGTCGTTGAGCCATAATTGAATGTCGGGCCCTTGTTCGTCGCCGATGTTGTCGCCAAAACCTCCAATTGAGATGTCAGTTGACCCTCCAAAGGCTGTGAGGGCATTGTCTGCAGCATAAAACAGAATTTTACCGTTCCCTGTTTTGTATTGGATGTCTTGGGGAACCACAAATGTCGAGGATAGCAGTCCGTCGGCGACCGAGACTTTCCCTTTAAAAATCAGGTTTTCGTGGTTGGTATAGGTGAATGTTTTGTTGTCGACATTCCCGCGCGTGGTGATGGTGATGGGTTTGTCGTAAACGGTCACTGTGGCTTCGCCCTGAAATTGGGAGTCGATGGTTTGCTGGTGGTTGACTTGTGCATCAATTTTTGCCGTTGACTGTGCGCCCAGGGATGGCGTTGTTTCATTCACGGAAATGTTGTTGATGGCAGTCATTTCAACGGATTCCTCCGGATAGATGAGTTTTAACGCCGGATCGCCCAGGAGTGTAAAGTTGAGTCGGTTGACCGTGGAGCTGGTTTTTCGCTTGGTTTTCATCATGATGTCACCTAAGGCCAACCGATTTCCGTTGTCATCTTTCTCAAATACAAAATCGTAAAAGTTGTTGTTGATTTCGTAGTTCAGGTTACTGTAAACAATTCGTGTGGTGGTCAGCAAGGCAATGCCACCGCCCGAGGGGTTGAGGAATACCCACTCGCCGGCCGATGTTTCGTCTTTCATATCGTAGCGGCTGAATTCGCATGTGGCTGTCACGAACAATGGTAATCGGCTATTGTTACGCCATGCCTGAATGCCGGCCGAGGTCACCACATATTCGTGTGACAAGCCTTTGGGGCCACCATGCCCGGTGTAGTTGAAAATGAGTGTCCCGTTATCGAGCATCTGGTTGATGGCTTTGGTGACTTGCGGATATTTGTCGCCCGAGGCCAGTTTTTCTTTAGTGTAAGCATCGTAGTATATTTTCTTGATGTCAAATCCCTGATGGGTGTTGTTGACCTTTGTTGCCAGTTGGTCGGCCTGTTGCATGTGGGTGTTCGAGTCTCCGTCATCGCCTACAAAGGTGATTCGGGTTCGCCACTCTGTGTTAGATTGTCCGGTCAGGTAGTTTTCAATTTTGTTGACGGCATTCACCGCTTGTGCAATGGTGCTGACCGGCAACCGCCCAATGCCAATGTCTAATGAGTTGTACTGTGGGTTGCTGCCTTCGTTGTCGTCGAGGTGCCCAAAATAGTCATCTGAAACGTAGGACTCTGATTTGTGGATGGAGTTGTCCGATTGAAAGGTGAGGATTCGGTTATAAGGGCTTGTGGTGCGGTTGTCGAAGCTACCGTCGCCAAATAACAATAAGTATTTTGGCATCTTAGATGCATCGTTGTCGGCTCTGTCGTAAAACATTTTTGCCAGTGAGCGAATGGCCGTGATGTCGGGTTGTCCCGATGAAAACTCGTTGTAAACCATGTCGGTGGTCACCACCAGGGTTGACAGCTCGTTGTGAATCTGATGAAGATTCGCTAACCGATTGGCTTGTTCCAAAAAATCGGGATGGGTGACAATGAGGTAATCAACGGCTGCTTCGCCATGTATGTTTTGGTTGTTGACTTCGCCTTTGTATGTTGGCGTTAATAAGTCGGATGCCGGGTTGAAGGCGACGAATTCGCTGATGCTCGTGGTTGGCGCAATGAACGCGGCATTGTTGCCCGATGATTGAACGGTCATGTTCATCGGTTCGGTCACGTTGGTTACATCCCACACCTGCAGGTTTGATGGAGCATTCTCAATGATGAATTTGGTCACTGCGTCTTCATCAATGGATTCCCGATCGCGGAACAATAGCTGTGATGCATCGAATTTTAATTTCCTGCGACCTTGAATGATAATGGCATCCAGCCAGCAAATCGATCCGGTGGACGGGGCGTTGTAGTTTGCCGTGATATTAAAAGAGGTTGTTGGAACGTAGAACTGTGCAAATCCGGATGCTTCTCTTGCATAATATCCTTCCGAGTCGCCCAGTTTGACAGCGTTGAAGTTGAGGTTGCTAATGACCTGATCATTTACCGACAAAGTGAGCGATGAGGTCGAGGCAGAACGTCCGGCAGCCGTTGTGAAAATTTTCAGTGGTTGGTCGGTTTGCAGGTCGGGAATGTTGAATGGAATGGTGTAGGACGTTTTTGATGCGTATTCCATCTTTTCACCAAACCATTTGATGCCTGATGAGATGATATTTTCCAGATCATTTTCATGATACACCCGTTCATCGAACGAGGTGGATTCTCGTGTTGGCGTTAGATTGGTATGATTGCTTGTCGATATGCTTTTCCCTAACCCTGTTTCCGAAAGGAAATAATAGGCCTCCCGGGTGTAATCGTGCAGTTGGTGCATGTACATTGCCATGCTGCCCTGATAATTCCATGTTGCCGGACCTTGAGCAAAAAAGTAAATTGCATCGCCGTTGTGCCAAATTGCATTTTCGGTAAGATCATCAGCGCGTACGGTGTTATTTTGGCGGGGAAGCATCGTTCCTCCGTTGCCAAAAACTTTTACTTGTGACGGATTGGTAAAGCCCCAGTTGCTGAGCTGTGCATAACTGATTTTATGGATTCCGGTTTCTGTGACAGCTATTTTAATCCATCTCCCGGATGCCAAAACAGAATTAGATGTATACGTGTTTATTGCTGCTTTAAGGGCTGCCTGTTCACCGTGTCTGACGTGAGTTGTGGTTTTAAATTGCACCATTTTTTGAAACACGCCTTCTTTCACCTCTCTGTAAGGAAGGATGGTTACTAAAACAAACGAATTTTTTCGTTCTGTATTGATGGTGTAGCTAACGATCGGGCTTTCTTTGTCAAGCCGTTGTCTTAATATGGCGTTTTCCTCAGGTGTGGCATAAATCCATGTCGTGTCAGTCATGCTTATGTCGATGCTGTCGGAGGGTAAAAGTTTTCCAATGGCATCAATTTCATAGTGAATGACCGGCAGAAGGTTGATGTGCCCGGTTTGCTCTTTAAATGCAAGGGTTTTAATGATTTGATTCCCTTCGCGCATCTCTTGGGTGGGTAACCACTGGATGTTGGCAGAATAGTGGTTTTGGCTTTTCATTGCCTGCGCCTGCAATATTGTGCCAATGATGATAATGAAGACTATATGTCGCATATTGCTCAGGTGTCAATTTAATGTATTTGAACGAGTGGGGTGTCGTTGATTTATTTCGTTCTTTAGCGTGTTTATTTGTGATTTTAATGCATTGATATTCATGAATAAAAGCCATCATCTTCTCTGTGTGTGTAATTACAAAAGGCTGTTTCCTGTTTTCACAAAGGTAAGCCAATTGACGATGAAGATATCACACCATTAACGCTGATACGATTGATAAATTTTAACTTGTCAGAAAACTTTTCTCTTTTGAAGTCTTTGCAGATTGAACGCCATCACTTCATAAAGAGTTACAAAAACAAACGGTCGTTTTGTCAACCGTATTTTTTGATTATGTTTGTGGAGAAAAAAAGATGAACATTCGCACAAGAATTTATTATCTTTAAGCGTTCATAATTGCGAATGATGAATTGGATAGTTTCGCTTTTTAAAGATGGTTTTTTTGAATGATTTTTTTCAGAAAAGAATCCTCATCGAAAGGAAAACTATAACCTTTTCTTATTTTTGTAGTATAAAAGCAAGATTTGGGTTGAGAAAAACCTGCCTTAATTAATCGAAAAGTAAATACAGAAGATAAAGCTATGAAGTTTGTTCCCAGTATTTTCATTGCACTGATGGCAATCGGATTAATGACCTCCTGTTCAAAAGGAGGTAAAACTGTTTCATCGACAACCGGATGGAACTACAATGACCCGGCAAATGGTGGGTTTGAGTATAACTACGGCTATGAGCAACAGACCGGTCCCGGTTTGGTGTTTATCGAAGGTGGTACGTTCATCATGGGACGTGTGGAGCAGGATGTAATGTTTGACTGGGATAATAAGCCCCGTCGCATAACAGTTCCTTCATTCTACATGGATGAATCTGAGGTTCGTAACGTCGATTATTTAGAATATCTATTCTGGATTAATCGTGTATTTATCGAGTCTCGTGAAGTTTACAAAAAGGCATTGCCCGACACCTTGGTGTGGCGTCGTCCTTTGGCTTACAATGATCCTTATGTTGAGAATTACCTTCGTCACCCGGCTTACAGTGAATATCCCGTGGTAGGCGTTAGTTGGTTGCAAGCCAATGATTATGCTGCCTGGCGTACCGATCGTGTCAATGAAATGATTTTGATTGATATGGGTATCATTGATGGTGAATCGTTGAAGTCTCAATTGGGCGAAAACAACTTTAATACCGAAGCTTATTTGTATGGACAATATCCCGTTGCAGACGGTAAACGTCCTTTGACAAAACTGGATGATAGTAAAACCCCTCGTCGAGTTACTTGGGAAGATGGAATCATGTTGCCTAAGTATCGTCTCCCAACTGAAGCTGAATGGGAGTATGCTGCCACTGCTTTGATTGGGAATACGATGGACGAACGCATGAGTGATCGCCGGATTTTCCCTTGGAATGGTCACATCGTTCGAAATTCAGATAAGAAGGAACAAGGAAAAATGATGGCCAACTTTGTTCGTGGAAATGGTGACATGATGGGTACTGCCGGTAAGTTGAATGACCAAGGTGATATTACTGTTCCTGTGAAGTCGTACTACCCTAACGATTATGGTCTGTATTGCATGGCCGGAAACGTGAACGAATGGGTTGCCGATGTTTATCGTCCATTGTCTTTTGATGATGTTGAAGAATTTAATCCTTATCGTGGTAATGTATTCCAAACAAAAGTACTTGACGAAGAAGGCATTCCTGTTGAGAAAGATGAGTTGGGAAAAGTACGTTATCGTACCGAGGCTGAAAAGGATATTTTGAATCGTAAAAACTATCGTACTGCTGATAACATCAATATTTTGGATGGTGACCGCTCTTCAAATATTGTTTTGGGCGATGCCTGGTTGGATAATGAAGCGAATACGACAAACATGTATGGTGGTTCTTCCAACTCAAATATGAACAGCATGATAACTGACCGTACCCGAGTATATAAGGGGGGATCTTGGAGAGATCGTGCTTATTGGTTGTCTCCCGGTACGCGACGATATCTTGATGAGCGTGAGAGTCGCGATGACTTAGGTTTCCGTTGTGCGATGATTCGCGTTGGTAAGCCTGTTCAGGGTGAAGCTAAGTGATTTAGATAAAGACTAATAAAATAAGGAAAAGAGGTTGATTGGGTTCAGCCTCTTTTTTTTGGTATAATGATATAATCTAAGAGTCATGATTAAACGGTTATATGATTTTTTTCAAAAAAGTCAAGTTGTGACCACCGATAGTCGTCAATGTCCATCGGGAAGTCTTTTTTTTGCCTTAAGAGGCGAGAATTTTGATGGGAATCGATATGCTGCTTCAGCCTTGGAAAAGGGGTGCAGTCTGGCTGTGGTGGATGATGTTGAATTGTCGGGAAAGCCAGGAATGTTTTATGTAGAGGATGTATTGGTTGCGTTGCAGCAATTGGCCAATCATCATCGACGGGTTTTGGGGTTGCCAATTATAGGAATCACAGGATCAAATGGCAAGACAACGACAAAAGAATTGGTGGCTTCGGTGTTGTCGATGAAGTATAAGGTGTATTACACGCAGGGCAATTTGAATAATCATATTGGAGTTCCCTTGACGTTGTTGTCAATGAACAAGCATACTCAGATAGGTGTTGTGGAAATGGGCGCCAATCATCCCGGTGAAATTGCCGAATTGTGCCGCATTGCTGAACCTGATTTTGGGGTGATTACCAATGTTGGAAAAGCACACATCGAAGGTTTCGGTTCTTTTGAAGGAGTGAGACAAACAAAGGGTGAGTTGTATGACTTTATTCGCGCAACAAATGGAACACTGTTCGTTAATGCGGATGATGATATGTTGATGAAAATGAGTGACCATTTAACACGGGTGACTTATGGTGTAAATGACAATGCGGCTGAGGTGCAAGGGCGAAATATGGATGTGAATCCCTTTTTGTTATTTCAATTTAGGAGTGGGGTTAATGCAAATTGGCATGATGTTCAGTCGAAAATGGTGGGTAAATACAACATCTCCAATTTTTTGGTAGCCGCGGCTATAGGGCAGTTTTTTCAAGTCGACGACATCGAAGTTGCTTGGGCGTTGTCATCTTACGTACCTGAAAATAATCGGTCACAATTGATTAATGGTGTTCACAACCGAGTGTTGATGGATGCTTATAATGCCAACCCATCGAGCATGCAGGTTGCACTTGAAAATTTTAAGGATATTCGTCATCCATTTAAAGTCGCCATTATTGGAGCAATGAAGGAGCTTGGGCATATTTCAGACGAGGAACACAAAAAGGTCGTTCGATATTTATTGGGCGGAGCGTTTCATTTGGTGTGCCTGGTGGGAGAGGAGTTTGAGACTGTTGAGATTGAATCGAACATGGCTCATCGTTTTGCAAAGGTTGATGATTTGGTTGCGTGGTTGAAAGATCATCCGCTCAAAGATGCGTTTGTGTTGGTAAAAGGATCTCGTGGTAACAAACTTGAGCAAGCATTGCCTTATCTTCAGTAATTCAGGAGGTCAGAGTATTTGCGTTTTTTTCTGATATAGTAATCATATATGAAGCTGCCGGGATAAACTTCCGGCAGCTTTTTTTGGGGAATGTGATTTTTGTTGCATTGCCGTTCCTTGAAGTATCGCGGCGCATGTTGGTAAAATGAAAGGTGAGCTTTGAATACGGCCATGAAAAATCCAAATTCTCCGCTCACCAGAAATTTGATGGCCGCGATTCCATCCAATAACATCCGAGTGATGAGGGTGCGAGCAAATGCTTCTTTGGGAAGATTTTTCACCAGTAGATAGAGATTGTTGCGGAAATTCAGGAACGTTTTTCGAGGGTGAGATTGGTCGAGGGTGGCACCGCCCACATGATAGACCACGCTTTGGGGTTCACATAGGATTTGATAGCCTCTGTTTTTCATTCGCCAGCAAAGGTCAATTTCTTCCATGTGAGCAAAAAAATGTTCGTCAAGGCCTCCTAATTCAGTGTATAAACTGGCTTTTACCAGCAAGGCTGCACCGCTGGCCCAAAATATTTCACGGGAATCGTTGTCGTATTGACCATGATCGTTTTCAATGTCGTTCATCATTCTGCCACGGCAAAACGGATAGCCATATTTGTCGATAAAACCACCGCACGCTCCTGCGTATTCGAATGTATGTGGGGTGGCATGGCTGCGAATTTTGGGCATGATGGCACCGATGTGACCATTGTTTTTGCTAATGAGTGTGATGAGCGGTTTGAGCCAATCTTTGGCCGGAGACACGTCCGAATTGAGTAAAAGGAAATAATCGGTATTCAGTATTGCCAGCGCCTTGTTATATCCCCCTGCAAAGCCATAGTTTTTGTCCAGTTCTATGCGTTGAATGGTTGGATGATGTGTTTTTAGCCAATCAATACTATTGTCCGTTGAGGCATTGTCGGCCACCACAACAGTCACACCTGCATTTTGTGAATGTTCGATGACCGATGGTAAGAATTGTTGCAAAAGCTTGCATCCGTTCCAGTTGAGTATAACAACGGCAATGGTTGGGGTCATGACTGTACTGCTAATGATGATGGGTCAATGGCTGTGCGGTAGGGTGAATATTTCCAGCGTTTGTGGGACCAGAGCCAGAGTTCGGGGCGTTGGCGGATGATTTGTTCAAGGATTCGTACGTGCGATTCAGTAATCTCGTGGGGTTGTGTTTGTTTGGGGGACTCGCATACCGGCAGAATGGTCACGTTGTAGTGTCCGCGTTGGGTTTTGTCCATTTTAAAATATACCACCGCATCATTGAGTGCTGTGGCCATTTTTTCGGGTCCCACGTGCACTGCCGTGTTTTGGTTGAGGAAAACAGTACGGTATTGTATTTTGACTTTTGCCGGCGATTGGTCTGCAATAAGCCCTAAGACATAACGATGGTTCGCTTTTTTCATTTTCAGGACTTCACGTAGTGTGCTGTCCATGGTGAAGTTGAAGTTCTTAAAGCGCGAGCGAAGGCGTAGCATGAAACGATCCATGTAGGGGTTTTTGAGGGGGTGATACACCTCGCAACCCTGTGCTTGTAAATGGAGATTGAAGGAGGTGAGCCACTCCCAGTTGCCATAATGTGCCACCACGGCAATGACGTCACGTCCCTGGGTGTAATATTGCTCCAGAATTTCAAGATTCTCGAGCGTAACTCTTCTTTTAATTTCACTGTGTGAGATGGATACCACCTTGATGGTTTCGAAAATCAAGTCACAAAAGTGGCGATAGAATCGGTTGCGTATGATCGTACGTTCTTTTTCCGTTTTTTCGGGGAAAGCATAACGTAGATTCTCGAGGATAACCTTGTTGCGGTATTTGACAATTCGCATCAATACATACAATGCATCCGAGAAACGATACAATAGCCATAGTGGTAGCCACGAAACCAGATAAACCCACGGGATGGTGATGTAATAAAGAATGGCTCGCATCATTTTTCTTCCATAAACAATTTGATGTCCCTAAGGAATTCATCGAAAATCAAGGGGTTGGCCGAAATTATTTCTTTGCCAAAGATGTAGTTGTTTCCACCTGTGAAGTCTGCATTTTTCCCCCCGGCTTGCTGGACGATAAATGCTCCGGCAGCCACATCCCATGGGTTGAGGTTGTACTCATAAAAACCTTCAAATCGGCCACATGCCACATAGGCCAGGTCGGTGGCTGCCGATCCCAGACGGCGCAGACCATGACTTTTGCGCATGAAATGGTCGAGTGTTTTCATGAAATCACCCATGCGGTGGTATTGTGTGTAGGGAAAACCGGTGGCAATGAGGCTGTCAGCGACCGTTGGACGCGACGAGACCGAAATTTCTTTGCCGTTGAGATAGGCCTTGCTGCCTTTCCACGCGAAGAACATTTCGTCGAGTCCCATTTCGTACACGATACCAATCACCACTTCCTGGGCATCCATCAATGCTACGCTGATGGCAAAGGGTGAGAGGCCGTGAATGAAGTTGGTCGTTCCGTCGATGGGGTCGATCACCCAGTTGAAACGTTCGCCTTTTTCAGTTGAAGTAGCTTCTTCGGCAATGAACCCCGATTCGGGTAACAAGGTTTTTAGTCCTTTGACCAGTCGTTCTTCGGAGCCTTTGTCGATGTGTGTTACAAAGTCGTTTTTGCCTTTGGTTTCTATCGTTAAGGGATGGTTGGCACGTTCTTCCCGAATGAAATTCCCGGTTTGTCGTATCAAAGAGATGGCCTCGTTGCAGAGGGATTCAAAATTTGGTTCCATGATTTTTTATTTTAAACGAGCTTTGAGAGCCGAACGGTCTGTGTTGAATTCGAGTAAATCAACATTTTGCAGCGTGTTGACGAGATTGGAGTTGTAAGGTAATTCCACTTTGATGTAATTATCGGTATAACCGTACATGTAGCCATCATCGTTTTGTCCCTCTGGCAATACTACGGAAGACGTGTTTATGAAGCGTCGATAAAAAGCGTCCGTTTTTTTGTCCGATAACAGATGCAAGACTTGGCTTCTGTGCTTTCGTTCCTCGGGTGAAACCGGCGTCTCAATGTTCAGTGCCTTGGTGTTGGGGCGTTCGGAGTACGTGAACACATGAAGTTGTGATACATCCAATTGCGACAGGAAGGCATGCGTGTCGGCAAAGTCCTGTTCTGATTCGCCCCGTACCCCCACGATGACGTCTACTCCGATAAAGGCATCCGGCAAAAGTTGCCGAATGGTGTCGATGCGCTGTTGGAACAAGGCGGTGTTGTATTTTCTTTGCATCAGGCGCAGAACGTTGTCTGACCCACTTTGTAGAGGGATGTGAAAGTGTGGCATGAATTTTTTTGATTCAGCCATAAAGGCAATGATTTCGGGTGTCAGCAAGTTGGGTTCGATAGAGGAGACACGGTAACGCCAAATGGATTCTATTTTATCGAGTTCCCGAATAAGATCCAGAAACGTTTCGTTGGTGCTACGGCCAAAATCACCGATGTTCACACCGGTGAGGATGATTTCTCGTGCGCCTTCGGCGGCTGCTTGCTGTGCCATCTTTATGGTGTTGGCCACTGATGCATTTCTGCTTCTGCCGCGTGCCATTGGGATGGTGCAATAGCTGCAAAAATAGTCACAGCCATCTTGTACTTTCAGGAAACAGCGGGTGCGGTCGCCCATCGAGTAGGAGGGGTGAAAAGTCTTTTCATTTTTAATTTTGCCCGTGTGAATCTCCGGGGAACCGTTTTTATCTAAGTGTCCCAGGTAGGCGGTGATGTCAAATTTTTCGTTTGAGCCGAGAATTAAATCGACGCCGGGTATTTTGGCGATATTTTCGGGGCGAAGCTGGGCGAAGCATCCTGTGACCACGACAAAGGCATCGGGGTTTTGACGGATGGCTTTGTGGATGGCCGCTCGACATTTTTTTTCAGCGATCTCAGTGACCGTGCAGGTGTTGATGACATACACATCGGCTCTCTCGTTGAAATCTACCCGGGTGAAGCCATCGTCCATCATTGTTCTTGCAATGGTTGAAGTTTCACTAAAGTTAAGTTTGCATCCCAGGGTGTGAAAGGCGGCTTTTTTTTCGTGGAAGACACTTCTGTCAATCATGCTCGGTGTGGCTTTGTGTGTAAAAAATGCGGTGCAAATATAACAAAAAAGAGGGGGGCGAATGTTTAGCGTTTTTGAAAAAAGGTGTTGCGTGGCTGTTGTTATTGCTTTTTAACAGTCTGTGGTTTTGCAGGGTGGGGGATTGCAACTAATTTTGCATCAATAAATTTCAAACGATTAATATTGATTGGTGATGGCATATAAAATGCTGGTGCTTGATGTGGATGACACATTGTTGACCGATGATTATTTGATTTCAGAGCGAAATAGAGCCTTGTTAAAGAAAGCTCAAGATGCGGGTGTGTATGTGGTGTTGGCTTCGGGGCGTCCCACGCGTGCAATGATGGCGTTTGCCGAAGAGCTTGAGTTGGCTCGTTATGGGTCATATATGATTTCGTATAATGGCGCTGTAATTACTGAATTATCAACAGGGAAAGCCATTTTTGAGCAGTCGTTGACTTGCGAGCAGATTCATGATTTGCATGATTTTAGTGTTGAAAATCGGTTGCATATCATCACCTATAAGAATGATCAAATTGTGAGTGAGACAAAATCACCCTATATTGATGTAGAGTTGAATCTAACAGGAATGCCGCACCATCATGTCGATTGTTTTAAAACGGAGATTACCGGTTCGGCCGTTAAGTGTATTCTACTCGAAGAGCCTGTTTATCTCAAGTCGGTTGAGTCAAGGTTAAAGGCTGCGCGGCCTCAGTTGAGTGTGTCGCTTTCAAAGCCTTTTTTTCTGGAAGTAACACCCAAGGGGATTGACAAGGCGGCAAGCCTTGACCGATTAGCTAAGTTGCTGGGCGTTTGTGCCGAGGAAATCATCGCAGTTGGTAACGCGCATAACGATTTGTCGATGATAGAGTATGCCGGTTTAGGGGTGTGGGTCGATAATGTGTCGCCCGATATTCGCGACAGAGCCGATGTGATTGTTGCCTCCAATAATCACGATGGTGTGGCAGAAGTGGTAGAGCGGTTCATTTTGTGACCGCTTTTTTTTGATTTTAAGGCATAAAAAAAGCCTCACTAAAGTGAAGCTATCAAGTGGGCGCTGAGGGATTCGAACCCCCGACCCTCTGCTTGTAAGGCAGATGCTCTGAACCAGCTGAGCTAAGCGCCCGATTTGGGAATTTTTTATTGGAGTGGGCGCTGAGGGATTCGAACCCCCGACCCTCTGCTTGTAAGGCAGATGCTCTGAACCAGCTGAGCTAAGCGCCCCAATAAATTCAATCGTTTTGCTTTGTTGTGGAAGGCGTTCCTTTCAAAAGCGATGCAAAGATATGGCTCTTTTTTGAATTTGCAAATTTATAATGAAGAATTATACGGCTTCTGCGACCACAAAAGTGCTTCCTCCGATGAAAATCAAATCGTTAACCGAAGCATTTTTTTTTGCTGCGGCAATGGCTTTGGTCACCGATGGGTAGGTGTTCCCGTTTAAACCTGCTTTTTGTGCCAGTAAAGCCAGCTCTTTTTCGTCCAAGCTACGGGCAATGGCGGCCTTGGTGAAGTAATACTCTGCATCGGTGGGTAGCAGATTGATGACGCTCGAAATATCTTTGTCGTTAACCATGCCAATGACCATGTGGAGTTTTTTGTAAGGGGTTGCTTTGAGTTGTGCTGTCACCTGTCGGATGCCGTCCTCGTTGTGGCCTGTGTCGCAAATTACTAATGGGTTGGTGCCCAATATTTGCCAACGACCCATGAAGCTGGTGTTGTTCAATATGTTGTTGAATCCCTTGTAGATGTGATCTTTTGTGATTGGGTATCCCATTTGAACGAGTTCGTCGATGGCAGTCAGCACCGTAGCGGTGTTTTTGTGCTGATAAAACCCCATGAGAGGTGTCACGAGATCCTTGAATCCGGAGCCTTGTAAACCATCGACTTGCATGATTTGCCTGAAGTCAGCAGACCGGGTGGCTAAAGCAACGTCGTAACGGGCTTGAGCAAAAATCAAAGGTGCATTCATTTTCCGACTTTTATTTCGGAATACATTTTCTGTTTCAGGCAATACCTCGCCAATCACCACGGGGATGCCGGGCTTGATGATGCCGGCTTTTTCTCCTGCAATCTGCTCCAGGGTGTTGCCCAGAAGCGCCATGTGGTCTTTGCCAATGTTGGTGATGATGCACAAATCGGGGGTGATGATGTTGGTGGAATCGAGTCGCCCACCCAATCCGACTTCAATCACGGCCACATCGACTTGTTGTTTTGCAAAGTGGTCGAAGGCCATACCCATGGTCAGTTCGAAAAACGAAGGCGAATGGCTTTCGATAAAATCGAGATGGTTGTTCACAAAATCAATAACCGAAGCTTGGTCAATCATCTGATTGTTCACGCGAATCCGTTCCCTGAAATCACGTAGATGGGGTGAAGTGTAAAGGCCGGTTTTGAAGCCTGCTTCCATGAGTACCGAAGCGAGCAGGTTTGATACTGAGCCTTTGCCATTGGTGCCCGCCACATGGATGGTTTTGTATTGTTTGTGCGGATGTCCCAGTCGTTGATCCAAGGCAAGGGTGTTGACCAGGTCGGCTTTGTAGGCTGTGGCGCCAATGCGTTGAAACATCGGTAGTTGTTGGTATAGGAACGACAACACTGTGTCGTAGTTCGTCATTTTTTCCATTATGGGGCAAATTTACCCTCAAAAATGGGTATATTTAGAGTATAAATCCAAAAAAACCATACCCATGAATAAGCAAAAAATCTTTGTTCTCGATACCAACGTGTTATTGCACGATCACTTATGTATATACAATTTTCAGGATAATGACGTTGTCATTCCCATTGTGGTTCTCGAGGAGTTGGATCAGTTTAAAAAAGGAAACGATTTAATAAATTTTCAGGCACGTCAGTTTGCGCGAGAGCTTGATAAACTGGCAGCCGACAGTATGTTTAAGGATGGTTTGCCATTGGGCGACGGGCATGGTAAGTTGTTTGTTGCTACCGGTAAGCCTTATCCCGAAGAGATGATGGAGTCATTTACCGAGAAAACGCCCGATCATCGTATTTTAGCCATTGCCCTATTTATCGGCAAAAAGTTTTCTAAGCGACAAACAGTGCTCATCACTAAGGATGTGAATCTGCGTATGAAGGCTAAGTCACTTGGGTTGCAGGCCGAGGATTACGAGACCGATAAGGTGAAAGATATTGGGATCTTGGAGCATGGCGTGACTGTTTACGACAATTTTGATGAGTCTCTCATTCGTGCATTGTACGAGAAAAACGCTGTGCCGCGTCATGATTTTCCGTTGTCTGATGGTGAATTGTTTGCAAATCAGTATTTTGTTCTTAAGAGTGGAAGTCAGAGTGTGCTTGCTCATGTAGATTCTGTGAACCAGGTGGTGGCACGTGTCGAAAAGCACCACGCCTTTGGAATTGAACCTCGCAATGCCGAACAGACATTTGCGCTTCATGCTTTGTTGAACCCCGACATTAAACTTGTGTCGCTTACCGGCAAGGCGGGAACCGGGAAAACTCTGTTGGCATTGGCCGCAGCCCTGAGTCTGAATAAACAATACAATGAAATATTGCTGGCGAGGCCCATCGTTCCGCTCTCTAATCGCGACATTGGGTTTTTGCCGGGTGATGTGAAAGACAAAATTGGCCCTTACATGTTGCCATTGTTCGATAATTTAAGTGTGATAAAAGGCAAGTTTGGTCCCCAATCTAAGGAGAATTTGATTATCGATGAGATGCAACGCACCGAGCGTTTGGTAATCAGTCCGTTGGCCTATATTCGTGGGCGAAGTCTCTCCGATGTTTTCTTTATTGTTGACGAAGCTCAAAACCTGACTCCCCACGAGGTCAAAACCATTATCACCCGTGCAGGGGAAGGAACCAAGATGGTTTTCACGGGCGATGTTCATCAAATTGACACCCCTTATTTGGATATGCAATCCAATGGCTTGGCATATTTGACCGACCGTATGAAGGGGCAGGATATTTTTGCGCATGTGAACCTGGTGAAAGGAGAACGAAGCTATTTGGCTGAGTTGGCTTCTGATTTGTTGTAATGGTTTTGACGGCTCAATATGATTCATTCCATCCACAGCGGGATACTTAGCATGGGATGTCGCTGTGGATGTGTTTTAAATGTTGCACGACAGGCGTCAATAATACATTTCACATTTTGAAAAGGATGGTTAATTTTGTCTTCATTAAAAATGAACAGACAAATCTTCGTTTATGACAAACGATAAGAAGAAAGATAAACTCGTTCCTGAACCGGCATTGCGTCGGATGCCTTGTTATTTGGCTTATCTCAAGTTGGCTAAAAATCAGGGAGTAAAGCATATATCTTCGACACATATTGCTCGTGACATGGGAGTTGATCCCACGCAAGTCACCAAAGATTTGTCGTATACCAGCATCGTGGGACGCACACGGGTGGGCTACGAAGTGGCGCCACTTATTGATGTGTTAGAAGATTTTCTGGGTTTTACGGTGATGGACGAAGCCTTTCTGTTTGGTGCCGGAAGTTTGGGGACAGCTTTGTTGCACGACCATGGGTTGCGTCAATTTGGGTTGAAAATTGTGGCTGCTTTTGATGTTGATCCAAAGATGGTCGGGCAGGAAGTGGGCGGTGTGAAGATTTATCATATCGATGATTTTCCCCGTATCAAAACCGATCAGGTTTTGGTGGGTATTCTTACTGTGCCGGTGGAACACGCCCAGGAAACAGCTGAGTTGATGGTGAAGGGGGGCATTCGTGCAATATGGAATTTTACACCTGTTCGCATCCGTCTCGATGATGATATTGTGGTGCAAAACACGTCGTTGTATGCACATTTGGCTGTGATGTTTAATCGTTTACACGGCAAAAAATAATTAAACAACAATTTGATGAAGTCTGTTTTTGGGGTGTTGGTTGTATTGGTGTTGTTGGCCGGTTGTCGGCAACCTGCACCTTATGTTGTGAATGAAGGAATGGTGTTTGGAACCACTTATCGGATTGTCTATCAATCTGAAGTCGATTATCATGCCGACATCACTGCTGCTATTGAGGAGGTCAATCAAAGTTGGTCGCCTTTTGAAAAGCAATCGATTATCACACGGGTGAATCGGAACGATTCTGATGTGGTTGTGAATGATCATTTTATCAATGTATTTGACAAATCTGTTGAGATTTCAAAGGCGACCCATGGTGCATTTGATATCACAGTGGCGCCTTTGGTGAACGCATGGGGTTTTGGATTTAAGAAAAAAGATAGCATTACGACTGAACTCATTGATAGTCTTCGGTTGTTTGTCGGGATGGAAAAAGTACAGCGTGTCGACCATCGTGTTATGAAACAAGATGGTCGCATCATGCTCGATGCCAGTGCTATTGCTAAAGGTTACGGTGTGGATGTGGCTGCTTTATGCCTCGAAAAGCATGGCGTTGCCAATTATTTGGTGGAGATAGGTGGAGAAGTGCGAACCAAAGGTGTCAATACACAGGGTCAATCGTGGCGTGTGGGAATCGATAAACCCATTGATGATCCCACGGTTCAGGATCGTCAACTACAGGCCATTGTGGCGCTTGATGGTGTGTCTTTGGCCACATCGGGCAATTATCGTAATTTTTATGTCGATGGTGGGCGTAAGTTTGCGCATACTATACATCCCCAAACCGGTTATCCCGTTCAGTCCGATATATTGAGCGCTTCGGTGATTGCCCCCGACTGCATGACTGCCGATGCTTACGCGACAGCTTTCATGGTGTTAGGTTCCGATAGGGCAATGGCCATCGTAAATGCGAATCCTTCCCTCGAAGCTTTTTTTATCTGTACTGACAGTCAGGGAGAGATGAGAGAAATCTACTCGCCAGGTTTTGAAAAAATAATTGTCGAAATTGTTGACGATCGCGTTCGTTGATGATGGGATAAATGATAAAAGGAAGTTGTTGACGACCTGTTATTAACTGTGCGCTTCAAAAACTAAGCGTGATATTTTTTCGGTATTTTCTTGCTGATTACGAGTGCATTATTTTTTAGAGTAGCAAATTATCGCTTTGTAGAAAAAGTTTTAGCAGCCACCCTGATTTTGAGACGAATCGCTTTTTTTGTCTAATAGAGGGCGAAAACGGGTCACTTCTTTTTGAGCCATTTTATCCTGGGTGGTAGCGCAATAAATGCCTCGTTTTGACATCTCTTTGTTGCTGCCAATGTGTAAGTTGGGGAATTTGCCATTTTTTCGGATCAGGATTCTGATGGCCAAAAAAACAAATACCAATCCCATTAACAATAAGGTGGGGATAAATAGTTTCCAGAACATGGTTGTGCTTTTAATGGTGCAAAATTAGTGTTATTCATTAAACAAACCGAGATTGAAACTGTTTGATTGTTGAAGAAAAAAACAATCACTCGGTTCTTATGTCTTTTCAGATGCGGGATACAGAATTCGCGGTGTCTGAAAAAGCTTTTTTCATCTATTTTTGTAGACAACGACCCGAAAAGATTGATATAAAATGAATTTAGATAATGTAGAGGGGCTTAATTTTGAGCAGTTTAGGAGTGAAGTTCTGATTGATTATAAAACAGCTTGTGTGAGCCGTCAAATGAGTGTGATGGCGCGCAAAGAGGTGCTTAATGGCCGCGCCAAGTTTGGCATTTTTGGTGATGGTAAAGAAGTACCTCAGTTGGCCATGGCCAAGCATTTTTTGCCGGGTGATTGGCGTTCGGGGTACTATCGCGACCAAACATTTATGCTTGCCACGGGAATGTTGACTCCCAAGATCTTTTTCGCCCAATTGTATGGTGAGACAGATGCCGAACGTAACCCCGATAACGGCGGCCGATCTTTTAATAATCATTTTGGAAGTCGTTTGATTGATGATAACGATCATATGCGCAATCATTTATCGCAGCGCAATAGCTCATCCGATATTTCGCCCACGGCCGGCCAAATGCCTCGTTTGTTGGGTTTGGCTCTGGCATCTAAAATCTATCGTCATCATCCTCAATTATCTGGTGACGGCTTTAGTGATAGGGGCAATGAAGTTGCCTGGGGCACCATTGGTGATGCCAGTACTTCCGAAGGTCATTTTTGGGAAACGATGAATGCGGCCGGTGTTTTACAAATCCCCATGGCTGTGTCGGTGTGGGACGATGGTTACGGCATCTCTGTACCTACACACCGGCAAACCGTTCATGCAAATATTTCCAAGGCGTTAAAGGGTTTTGAGAAAAATGGCAGGGATACTTCTGGAATCGTGATTCTCACGGCCAAG
Organism: Breznakibacter xylanolyticus; assembly: GCF_003254275.1. Lineage (GTDB taxonomy): Bacteria > Bacteroidota > Bacteroidia > Bacteroidales > Marinilabiliaceae > Breznakibacter > Breznakibacter xylanolyticus. The sequence continues at coordinate 165,610 of NZ_QKZK01000001.1, forward strand.
GGTTGGGACTATCCTGCTTTATGCCAGATGTATGAACAGGGCATTCGTCGTTGTCGTCGTGAGCATGTGCCCGTGTTGTTTCATGTTGATGAATTGACGCAGCCATTGGGGCATTCATCATCGGGATCGCACGAGCGTTATAAGACGACTGAGCGAATGGCTTGGGAGAAAGAACGCGATTGCATTGCCCGCATGCGCTCATGGATGCTCGATAGCGGGTTGGCCGATGAAGCGTTGTTAGAGTCTATTGAAGATGAGGCCATGCACGAGGTTCGTCGCGCCATGAAAGAGGCCTATGCCGAGTACATATCGCCCATCGAAAATGAACGCACGCAATTGCTCGAAATTATTCGTTGTAGCAGTTGTAGCTGTGAGGGGCACAAGCAACATTTGATTGACAATGAGATTAATAAACTTAAAACAGTATTGACGCTCAATCGCAAAGAAATTTTGGCAACTGCCCGCCGGATTTTACGTCACATTTGTGCCGATTGTGATCGACCGGGTGGTTTGAAAAGCGATCTTAAGTTATGGGTCAAAGAGTATCGCCAGCGTGGTCATCAGATGTTTAGTGCCTGGCTTTACAGTGAATCTGATTCATCGGCACTCAAAGTTACTCCGGTTGCACCTGTATTTGACGAGGATGCCCCCCTGGTTCCGGGGCGGGAAATCATTCGCGATAATTTTGATGTGCTATTGGCTCGCGATTCACGTGTGTTGGTTTTTGGAGAAGATGTGGGACAGCTGGGTGGCGTCAATCAAACCCTCGAAGGGTTGCAGCAAAAGCATGGCGAGATACGTGTGTTCGATACCGGCATTCGAGAGACATCCATTGTGGGAAAGGGCATCGGATTGGCGCTTCGTGGTTTGCGGCCGATTGCTGAGATTCAGTATTTTGATTATCTGTTATATGCCCTTCAAACGATGAGTGACGATTTGGCGACTTTGCGTTATCGCACCAAAAATGGGCAGCAAGCACCGCTTATCATCAGTACACGTGGGCACCGACTCGAGGGGATTTGGCATTCGGGTTCACCCATGAGCATGGTCATTAACTCAGTGAGAGGGATGTATGTATGCGTTCCGCGCGACATGACTCGAGCAGCCGGGTTTTATAATACCTTGCTTAAGGGCAATGATCCGGGATTGGTCATTGAGCCCCTGAATGGGTATCGTCTTCGTGAGCGGCGGCCTGTCAATATGGGTGATTTTTGCATTCCGTTGGGGTATCCCGAAGTGATATGTGAGGGAAATGATGTCACAGTTGTGACTTATGGCGCGTGTGTGCGCATCGCTCACGAGGCTGTGCAGGCATTGGCGCAGGTAGGGGTGTCTGTCGAGCTGATTGATGTTCAGACGTTGCTTCCTTTCGATATAGATAAGCGGATTGTCGAGTCAGTTCGTAAAACCGGCCGAGTGGTATTTTTTGATGAAGATGTGCCCGGAGGAGCCACGGCATATATGATGCAGCAAGTGGTTGAAGAGCAAGGCGGATTTTATCACCTCGATGCCAAACCCGTCACCGTTACCGCACGGCAACATCGCCCGGCTTACGGTACTGATGGAGATTATTTCAGCAATCCGAGCGCCGAAGATGTGTATGAAGCTGTCTATGCCTTAATGGCAGAGTCGGATCCCAAGCGTTTTCCACCCATTTACGATTGAAAAAGCCGAACGGAGTGTTAAAAAAATGATAATGCATCAAAAAAAAACAATTTCATTTCTCATTCTATCGAAAATGGACTAATTTGAAAATTAGAAGTGATTCACAATATCATCCCAAAGATGAAGAATTGAGAGGGGGAAAGTCAGGATGAACAGACAACTCGGGCGTGTTTCAGTCGGGTGTCACAATCTCCGGTAACATGAAAAGTTTGAAGCTAAATATTTTTGAAGCCACCGAACCTCAGCTGGCACCGGCCAAAGGCCGTGTGCTCATTGCAGAGCCGTTTATGGAGGAACCGTTTTTCAAGCGATCTATCGTTTATTTAGCGGAGTATAATCACGAAGGTGCGGTGGGGTTTTTGCTGAATAAGTCATCGGAACTGTATCCGGATGAGATGATTGAAGATTTGTTCAACTTTCGGGGGCGTTTATTTATCGGAGGTCCGGTAGAGTCTGACAGTCTGCATTATATTCATACGTTGGGGGCGATGGTGACCGGATCTATAAAAATATCTGACAACCTATATTGGGGAGGTGATTTTGAAAAAATAAAAAGCCTCATCAACATTGGGATGGCTAACGAAAACAATGTGAAGTTTTTTGCCGGTTACTCCGGTTGGGCAACCGGCCAGCTTGAGCATGAAATTATGGAGAAAAGTTGGGTGGTTGCCGATGTGGCTGACGATTTGGTCATGAATAATAATGTAGATAATTATTGGCAGAAAATGCTTGAGGAATTGGGGGGAGATGTTTATCGGTCGTGGGCCAATTTCCCCCATAATCCGGCCTTTAATTAATTGATTTGATAAATTCCAGATACAGTTGTTTGGTTTTGATGTTGAAGTATCGCAGGTCATCAATTCCTACCACCCATTGAATGCCTTGTATGGCATTGGTTACAAATATTTCATCGGCCTTTCTAATATTTTCTTCCGACACGCCGGGCATTTCGAAAACTTCAATATTTAGATTCCGCGCCAGTGCAATGACTTGACGTCGCATGATGCCATCAACACAACCAGATGCGATGGTGGGCGTGTATAGTTTGTCGTTCTTAAACCAGAAAAGGTTCGATGAAATGGATTCGATGATCATTCCATTGGTGTTGACGATGAAGCATTCGGTGAGGTTGTTGCGCTGTTTGTATTTGGCTGCCATCACGTACAGTAATGCGCTTCCGGTTTTGTAGGGAGATAGCACATCGGGGCTTTTGCCCATGTCGCGAAAAATGCCTGCGACCAATCCTTTCTCGTTCATTTCAAAGGTGCTCTGGTCGATGGGGGTCGCCTCAAGCAGGTATGAGCTTTGGTCGGTTGCCGGTGTGTATAGGCCGCCATCTTTTCGGAACACCATCAATCGTACACGCGAGGAGATGAAGTACCGGTTACGGTTGATGAGACTTTCAATTTTTTTCTCTAAAACATCACACGTAGGCAAGCTGTCCGGTTCCATTCCGGTTGCCTGCATGGCGCGTTTGATACGGCTGTAATGTTCACCCAACGCAAAGGGGCGATTCCCAAAACATCGGATGGTTTCAAAAACGGAATCGCCATAGCGAAAGGCGCGATTGGCAGTGGTGATTTTTACCGAATCGACAGGGATTAAGTGCCCATCGAAGCAGCAGTAGTTGGTGTTTGAAGCGGTCATGGGCGGTCGTTGACAATCTGTTGGCAGGCATCCATAATGGAAGCGTTGGCATCAATTTTAAAACATCTTTTCAATCCGGCTGCCTCACCGGCCTCAATGTCGCGTTTTGAGTCCCCGATGAGATAGCTTTGGTTGGGATCGATCTCCAACTCGTTGATGGCCTCAAGAATCATTTGTGGTGAAGGTTTGCGGCAGCTGCAGGGGGCTACCGATTCGTGGTGGGGGCATACCTTGATGGCCGATAATTGGATGCCACATTGGCTCAGTTCGTTTTGCAGGTGGGTGTGCACAGCATTTACATCATCGAGCGTGTAAATGCCTTTTGCCACTCCTCCCTGGTTGGTGACCACCACCAGCATGAATCCGGCATCAGACAGCATCTTGAGTCCTTCGCGAATGCCGGGATTGATGACAAAATCGTTAACCCGGTATATGTAATAATGGCCTTCGTCACTGTTGATGACGCCATCACGATCAATAAATACGGCTTTATGTTTCATGGTGTGTTGGTTGCACAATTGAGAGTATGCGGCTGCATCTATCTTTTTAGCAGTTTTTATCATTATTTTCGAAGGCGCTGTGATTTGCCAATTGTTTATAGATGAATTCTATGAGGCGATTTTTTTTATACTCGAACCATTGTTGTCGATAATCGTCCGTATCATTGATTTCATCTTTGAAATGTTTGAAAGGCTTTTGTTGATTAAGCGCTCGAATCAGTCTGTTTTGTAGTTTTTTGTTGTCAATTATTTCTGAAAAATCTGCCATGATTTTAAAAGCTTCATGGGAGTCAAATGGTTTTATCTCTAGATAATCAGTTCTGTTATTTTCAATTTCATCACAATCCTCTTTCCATATATCGTTATCGATGTCAAACCATTGAGGATTTAAAGAGTCTGGTATGATTTTGATGTCGTTGGTTTTCTGATGAACGAAACACCGCATCCCGGCATCGAGATTTTCGGCTATTTCATAGATTGTGCTATCTGATAGTATCACTAAAAAACAGGTTTAGAATTTGAACGACAATAATTTCGCTAAAAATACCAATCCAAGTTTTGGTTCAATAATGAGAGGGAACACAAACCCATAAAGAGCTCCCCAAAAATGGGCATCATGTCCAATGTTGTCCTGATTGCGGTTGGCCATAATTTTGGTGTAAATCAGGTAAATGATGCCGAATAAAATGGCCGGCACCGGAATAAAATAGACGTAAATGAGATGGTACGGTTCCAGAAATACGGACGTGAAAACCACTGCCATCACCCCTCCTGAAGCACCGATGGCGTTGTAGTGGTAGTTGTTTTTTTCCTTTTGAAGTGAATAGAGTGACGAAATGGGGATGGCGCTTATGAATAAGACCACAAACAGGGCTGTGCCAAAGCCTGGGAAGTACATGTTGAAAAGCATAATGATTCCTTGTCCGAATGAATAAAGGACAAACATATTCAGCAGCAGGTGCATCCATCCACCGTGAACCAAGGCATGGCTTATCAGGCGGTGGTATTCCTTTTTTTTGATGATTTGCCAGGCATTGAATTGCAGTTTGTAAACAATATCTGCATTCGAGAAGCCATAAACGCTTACGATGCCAATGGCAGCAATGATGAGGATGAGTATTTGCATTTGTGTTGTGTAATGTCGCTCGGGATGTGCCGACGACTTAATTCATGAGTTTAAAAATCAGTTCCTTTAATAGTTCGGCTGTGTCGGTGGTCGCAGAGTTGAATCCTTTGCTTTTCATGTCGTATTCGCGCAGGATGCTGATGTTTTCCACTACTTTGCGGCCGTTGTAGTTGCGGGCTGCCGACACATAGTCCTGTACAAAGTAAGGGTTGATTTTTAGGGAAGATGCCACCGATCCGGGCGATTTATCGGGCAGGTAGTGATACATCAGTAGTTTAGTGAAAAAGCCGAACAGCGTCGCGATGGTCACCTGAATGGGGTAATCCTTTGGGTTTTTACCAAAAGCGAAGATGATTTGATTGGCCTTAAACTGATTTTTGGTCAGGATGGCCTTTTGCAGTTCAAAGTTGTTGAATTCCTTGCTGATGCCAATGTTTTTTTCAACGTGTTCGACCGTAATCATGGGCGTTTCGGGTCCCAGCGCAATGACGAGCTTGTCGATGGCATTGGCGATTTTCGAGAGGTCGCTGCCCACGCTTTCGCTTAGGAGCAGGCTGGCTTTGGGGTCAATGTTTTTACCCTTCCCTTTGGCATAGCCGGTTATCCAGGTTGGTAATTGGTTGTCGTACAGTTTTTTTGTTTCAAACAGAATGCCTTTGCTTTCGATGAGTTTGGCCAGTTTGTAACGTTTGTTGAGGGGCTTGTACTTATAGGCAATGACCAGGATGGTTGAATTGAGCGGGTTTTGTGCATATACCTCTAATGCCTCGATGTTGTCGATGTTTTGAGCTTCCTTCACAATGACCACCTGGTAGGGAGACATCATGGGGAAACGGCGCGCCGACAAGACGATGTCGTTGATGGTGATGTCCTTACCGTACAATATGGTGAGGTTAAAAGCTTTTTCTGACTCCGAAAGCACATTGTCGGCAATGTAGTCGGTTATCTGATCGATGTACCATGGTTCTTCGCCCGCCAGAAAATAAATGGGCTTGTATTGTTTTTGTTTGAGGGATGTGAGAATCTGTTCAAATGTCATGTGCCGGAGTCGTTTGTGGCAAATTTACATTTTTCGCCTCGTATGGCCAATTTCCTGTGTTAGTAGTCAAAGTGCAAATGCCGAACTGATTGGCCGTTGGAGATAAGTTCTTTCATGGAGTTGATGCCAATTTTCAGGTGCGATTCCACAAAATTTTCCGTCACGGTTTTGTCACTGGCTTCGGTTTTGATACCCGTTGAAATCATGGGTTGATCCGAGACAAGCAGAAGGGCGCCCGCGGGAATGTGGTTGGCAAAGCCCACGCTAAAGATGGTGGCTGTTTCCATGTCGATGGCCATGGCCCGGGTTTTGATGAGGTACTTTTTAAATCGTTCGTCATATTCCCACACGCGTTTGTTGGTGGTGAACACGGTTCCGGTCCAGTAATCGCGTCCAAAATCGCGGATGGAGGTTGAAACGGCGCGTTGTAAGCTAAACGCCGGTAGGGCAGGTACTTCGGCCGGAAGATAATCGTTGGACGTTCCGTCACTGCGAATGGCGGCAATGGGCAGGATGAGATCGCCCAGTTTGTTTTTTGGCTTGAGGCCACCGCATTTTCCTAAAAAGAGCACGGCGTTGGGCGAGACAGCACTGAGAAGATCCATAATGGTTGCCGCATTGGGGCTACCCATGCCAAAGTTGATGATGGTGATTCCTTTGGCCGTGGCATTGGGCATATTGCGATCCATTCCCAGAATGGGGACGTTGAACCATTTTGAAAATAGTTCAATGTAGTAGGTGAAGTTCGTCAGAATGATGTATTTGCTAAATTCTTTGAGCGGTCTTCCGGTGTAACGGGGAAGCCAGTTTTTGACAATTTCCTCTTTGGTTTTCATGTGTTTCTTGATCTGTAAAATGGTGATTCTTATTCACATCTATGTGATGTGAACGTTTTTTTAAAATCGACAGTCGCAAACAAATCTAATGACTTTTGGCTTGAAATTTTTTTTTATCCTTTTAAAGTTCGTTAATTCTGTGATTTTAGTTTTATTTGGCGCACCATGGAAAAGCTCAATTTACCGCCATATTCTTTTCGTCTTCGCAAGGATGGTCTCAAACGCATGATTTTTGATGTATTTCGGAAGAAATGGGTGACCTTGACGCCCGAGGAGTGGGTGAGACAGAACTTTGTTCGGTTTTTGGTGGAGCATCGTCAATACCCTTGCGCCTTGATTGGGATTGAGGTGATGGTAATAGTTAATGGCTTAAAGCAACGTGCCGATGTCATTGTTTATGACCGGCAAGGGCAACCTGTGATGATTGTTGAGTGCAAGGCCACATCGGTGCCGTTGACCAATCAGGTGTTTGATCAGGCAGCCCGGTACAATTTAATTCACAAAGTCCCTTTCTTGATGGTTACGAATGGAATACAGCATCTTGGTGCCAGGCTTCATCACGAGGCGTGTTGCTACGATTGGCTTTCGGATGTTCCTGATTATGAGCAGCTGTGTCGGCGTTAATCATGTGTTGTGTCACTGGTTGATGCGCTGATACACAAGCTCATCGATGTAACCATTTTTGATTTTTCTCCAATCTTTGCGAATTCCGGTTTGTACAAATCCATGTGACTCAAACAGACGTTGGCTCGGTTCATTGTCAGCATTAATGTGGCAGTAGAGTTGGTGCAAGCCAAGGTGAGAAAAACAATAGTCAATAAAAAGCGTCAGCGCTATGCCGGCGTATCCCTTGTTGCGATGTTTCTGGTTAATTAGTATGCCCACGCCTGCGCGGGAGTGATAGGGATCAAAATCGAAAAGGTCAATCATGCCGATGGTCACCATTGATTCATTTTCGCGGGCATCAATCATGAGGCGCAACTGCTTGGTTTGGTAGATGTCCAGTGTTGCATGTTTGACATATTTTTCAAGTACAGCTTTTGAAAATGGCGTCAGAGTGTTTCCCACTGTCCATAGTTCCATTTGGTTTTCCCATTGGTACATGGTCTGAACATCAGAGGGTTCAACCGCACGTAGGGAAATGTCATTTGTTACGATCATTTTGTTGGTTTTGCATGAGACGCTCCAGCTCGTTTTGGCTTCTCACAAAGGCATCGAAAAAAGCAGGCATGGCCTGCAGTTGGTCACGCACCTTCATGGCTTCTCGATAACTGGTGTAGCCTCCGTAAATGTAGCGATAGATTCCATCATCGCATTTGTTTTCTTTTATCAGTTGAATATTAAGGCCTTTAAACGCTTTATCCCATGATTTGCATGGCTTGTAAAGTGCCAGTACCTGTACTGTATATTGGCCTTTATTTGTTTCGCTGGTCTTTGTATCACGGTTGATTTCACTCGCGTTGAGCGTTAGTTGAGTGATAGATAATACTTGATTTGCCAATGAATAGGAGTTATCGGAAGGGATGTCCAATTGCATTTCCATGGGAGTGATGCCTTCTCCTCCAAAAACCATGTCGTAGCTTTTTCCTGCTTCCAAAATTAACACATATTTTCCGGTTCCGGGATGGGGTTTGTATTGCCCTTCCACGGCTCCGGTTTTTTTGTCAGAGATGATGATTTTTACATTTTCAAGTGGCATGTTTTCGTTGGCATTGATGATGCCTGAATATACGGCCAGTCGATTTTCTATCGGGTTGTCGTATTCAATGCGATAAAGATCCATTCCTCCGGAGCCTTGCGTAAATTTTGCCGATGCGTAATAGGCCTGATTGCGAATCATGGAAGGGTAAAAGAAAAAGTCATCATCGGCGGTATTGATGGGATAACCCATGTTGACCGGTTGGGTCCAGGTGCTGTCATTGTTGAGTTGCGATACAAAAATGTCAAATCCGCCCATGCTATTGTGCCCTTTGGAGGCAAAGTAAAGCCGTTTGCCATCGGAGTGTAACACAGGTGTTTCTTCGTCGTAAGGGGTGTTTATTTCCGGACCCAGGTTTTGAGCTTTTGACCACGTTCCGTCCGGCATATTTCTAACCCGGTAAATGTCCAGTCCACCAATACCTCCGGATCTATCGCTGGTAAAATAAAGTGTGGATTGGTCGGGCGACAGGGTGAGGTGGGTTTCGTTGGCATCGCTGTTGATGGGTTTAGGAAGAGGTAAAGGTTCTGACCAGGTTTTCCCTTCTCGTCGGCTCGAATAAATTTTTTTCCCTCGTTGGTCATTACGGAAAAGAAATAGTTCTTGTCCGTCGGATGAAATGGCAACGCAGGCCTCGTGCCCTTGTGTTTTGAATAGGCGATTGGTGATAATGGGTTTTGACCAGCGTCCGGTAGCTGAGTCGCGTGTTGAAAAATAAATTTTCTCGGCAAACTGTCCATCCGGCATCATGGAGCTGTACGAAGAGGGGCGTCGCGACGTGAAAAACAACGATTGTCCATCTGTGGTGATTAGAGGGCTATGGTCGTCGTGTTTTGAGTTGACGGTGTTACCCAGGTTGATAACCTCCATTTTGACCGGATTTTTACGTGCTTCAATCAAGTTTTGACACATTTCGATTTCCCTGTTGGCTTCGGCTATTTGTGGGGTTGCTCTTTCGGGAAGCACGGGGATGAGACGTTGGTATGTGTCGATGGCTTTTTGCGGTTGATTGAGCAAGTGATATGTGTTGGCCAACGCCATTTGCAGATCAACGCCAAAAATGCTGTTTCGGTCGTTTTCGTGAAGATGGAAGTATGCCTTTTCCAGGTACGTGAGTGCCGAGTCGCGACCATCAGTGGTGTTGAGATAAAAATCGCCCAAGGCGAAGAGCGCTTCGGGTTGTTTGGGTGTCGATTTTAGCACCCGTTTCATGAGCTGGATGGCCGTTTTAAAGTCGCCATGTTCAGCTTTACTTACTGCTTGTTGAAAGGTGCGATTGGTTGGTTGTTGTTTCTGAGCCGATGCGCTAATGCCTATCCAGCACAACACGATGAGGAAGAGCGTTTTCATCTGTTTATAATTTAGCCCCCTGAATCCCCAAAGGGAGACTTTGGAGTATTTTTGGAGTTATATTTAAGTGCAGCATAATGAAATGAAGGTACTGATGAACTCTTGTACTTTATCAATAATCATTCTCCTGTGTGTCAACAGAAGCCAATACGACTGTTTGTGAACCAAATCAGCAAAATGAGAAAAGGGATTGAGAATGTCAATGTTTCTGTTTCGTAATTGGCAATCGTATTCCAAAGTTTTGAAACTAAAAAAGCCCCTTTTGCAAGAGGCTTTTTAGTTGAGTATGATGTGGTTTTATGAACCAAAGTCGTCGAATGCCACCATTTCGTCGGGCACGCCAAGGTTGTAAAGCATCTTGGTCACGGCCGAGTTCATCATCGGAGGTCCGCACAAGTAGTACTCGATGTCTTCGGGCTCCTCGTGTTTGCTCAGGTAATTGTCGTGTATCACCTGGTGGATGAATCCAACCGGCCCGTCCCAATTGTCACCCGGCAGCGGTTCGCTCAGGGCAATGGTGAAGGTGAAGTTGGGGAACGCCTTCTCGATAGCGCGGAATTGATCTTCGTAGAAAATCTCTTTGCGAGAGCGAGCTCCGTACCAGAATGTTACCTTACGGCCTGTTTTAGCAGTATGAAACAGGTGGAAGATGTGTGAACGCATGGGCGCCATACCGGCACCACCACCAATGAACATGATTTCGCGTTCGGTATTTTTGATGAAAAATTCTCCATAAGGACCCGAAACGGTCACCTTGTCACCCGGCTTGCGCGAGAAAATGAACGACGAGCAGATACCGGGGTTGACATTGGCAAATTTTCCAGCCACTCGATCCCATGGTGGCGTGGCAATACGGATGTTGAGCATCACGATGTTGCCCTCTGCCGGGTGGTTGGCCATTGAATAGGCACGGTAAGTGGCTTCGGGGTTCTTCATTTTCAAATCAAACATGCCAAATTTTTCCCATTCTTCGTGGAATTTCTCACCCACTTCGATGTTTTTAAAGTCAACATCAATTTTAGGAACGTCTATTTGGATGTATCCACCTGATTTAAAGTCGAGAGTTTCACCCTCGGGCAATTTCACCACAAACTCCTTAATAAAGGTGGCCACGTTGTTGTTCGACACCACTTCGCATTCCCATTTTTTGATACCCAACACTTCGTGGGGGATCTCCATGCTGATGTCTTCTTTAACTTTCACCTGGCAAGCCAAACGCCAGTTTGCATTTTGCTCTTTGCGGGTGAAGAACCCGGTTTCGGTGGGCAGGATAGATCCGGCACCATCGGGTACCTGACAACGGCACATCCCGCAGGTTCCACCCCCGCCACAAGCAGAGGGGAGAAAAATTTTGTTGCTTCCCAAGGCCGACAAGAGGCTTTGACCCGGATCGACAGTCAACTCACGTTCGCCCTCGTTAATTTTGATTTGAACGGTTCCCGAGGGGGTGAGTTTCTTTTTGGCATAAAGCAGAATCGATACCAGCAGCAGGATGATTAATACGAACACCGCTACGCTGATGGCCACGATTGCGCCTGTACCTAAAGTTGCTAATAAAATCATGATGATAGTATTTTAAACGTACAGGTTACAATTGAATTCCCATAAAACTCATGAAGGCGATACCCATCAGGCCGGTCACGATAAACGTGATGCCCAAACCGCGAAGGGGAGCCGGAACGTTGGAGTATTTCATTTTCTCACGGATGGAAGCTAAACCAACGATGGCTAACATCCATCCAATGCCCGAACCTAAACCAAAGACTGACGCTTCGGCCAATGTTTCGTATCCGCGTTCCTGCATGAATAATGAACCACCCAGAATGGCGCAGTTTACAGCAATCAGAGGAAGAAAAATACCCAATTGAGAGTAAAGTGCAGGTGCGTATTTTTCAACAATCATCTCCACCAATTGAACCATTGCCGCAATGGTGGCAATGAAAATGATGAAACTTAAAAAGCTCAGGTCAACACCTGCATACTCAGGGCTGATCCATGATAATGATCCTTCACTCAATACATATTTGTTTAGAAGGAAGTTGACAGGGACGGTGATGATTTGAACAAACACGACCGCAACCCCAAGACCGAACGACGTTTTTACTGTTTTTGATACTGCCAGATAGGAACACATCCCTAAAAAGTAGGCAAATATCATGTTCTCAATAAAAATCGACTTTATAAACAGGTTAAATAATTCCATTTTTCAAATCAATTTATTGGTTAGGATTCCTGAAGGCTTTTGTTGCGGTAACGTTGTACCCAAATCACGATGCCCACTACAATCAATGCCATGGGAGGGAGAATCATCAACCCATTGTTCATGTATCCCATGTCGTAAAACGATTGAGGAATGATTTGGATGCTGCCTAAACCGGGAAAAGTGAGTGTACCCACGCCAAACAATTCACGGAAAAATGCCACAATGATCAGAATCATGGCATAACCGGCACCGTTACCCACACCATCCAGTGCGCTCTGCCAGGGCTTGTTGCCCAGTGCAAAGGCTTCAAGGCGACCCATCAAAATACAGTTGGTGATGATTAGACCCACGAAAACCGACAACTGTTTGCTCACTTCGTAGGCAAAAGCTTTTAATACCTGGTCGACCAAAATTACCAACGCGGCCACCACCACCAATTGCACGATGATGCGGATGCGAGACGGGATGGTGTTGCGCAACAACGAAATAATCAGGTTCGAGAAAACCACCACGGCCAATACCGAAAGCCCCATGACAATGGCAGGTTCCATTTTGGCAGTTACCGCCAGTGCCGAACAAATGCCCAGTACCTGCACGGTAATGGGGTTTTGTGCTCCCAGTGGGTTGGTGATCAGTTTAAGATTTTTTGCCGAAAACAACGGCTCTTTCTTTTCACTCATTGTTATCAGTTTTTTAGTTTTTCAAGAACTTTTCGTAACCGGCAAAACAGTCTTTCAACATGCTTTCAACCCCTTTGCTGGTGATGGTTCCACCTGAGATGGCATCCACTTCGTGGTCGGGATTCACACTTGCTCCGGTTTTAATCACCTGAATAGAAACCAGTGCGTTGTCTTTGTTGAAGATTGATTTACCGCGGAATGGCGCCTGGAATTTCTCCTTGTCAATTTCAGCTCCCAAACCGGGTGTTTCGCCTTTGTGACCAAATGTGGCTCCAAAGATGGTTGCTTTGTCGTCGTTCAATGCCACAAAGCCCCAGATTGGCCCCCAAAGACCCTTGCCGCGAACCGGGATGATGAATTTTTTCACACCCCCGTCGAGCGTACACTCGTAAATGGGGTAGGCGCGTTGTGACGCTTCTTTTTTAAGTTCCTTGGACAGATCTACCGCAAAGGCGTTGCCTTCTTGTTTCTGTCCTTCGTAGTTCAATATGTACGCGTTGGCGCCAATGTATTGCTCATATTTGGCTTCGGCGTCTTTGGCTGTGCTTTCGATGTTCACCGAGCGCAGGATTTCGATTTTCTTGGCCACTTCTTCGTTTTTGTTCTGCGTGGGTTTTAAAACCTGCGACACGAACGCCAGCAAAGCAGCTACCACAACCACCATCACGGTCGCGTAGATGAATGTATAGCTATTTCCTTGTTTATCCATGATCGTCTTCGTTTAAGCTTTTACGGTAGCCCTTTTGAGTCGGCGGTTAATGTTGCTCTGAACCACAAAGTGGTCGATAAGTGGCGCAAAGGTGTTCATCAGCAGAATGGCCAACATCACCCCTTCGGGGTAAGCAGGGTTAAACACGCGGATGAGAATTGAGAATACGCCAATGAGGAAGCCGTAAATCCACTTACCGGTTTCGGTGCGGGCACCTGAAACGGGGTCAGTAGCCATAAACACGGCGCCAAAGGCGAAACCGCCAAGGCATAGATGGTGCAACGCGGGAACCTGCATCGAGGCATTGGCGCCAACCATGTTAAACACCCAAGCCATTAGAAATCCTCCGGCAAAAGTAGAGAACATGATTTTCCAACTGCCGATTCCTGTGTAAATCAAAATGAATGCACCGATGAGGATGGCCAGTGTAGATGTTTCGCCTATAGAACCGGGAATAAAACCGAGGAAGCTGTCGAGCATTGAAAATTGGCTGATGTTACCAGATGCAGCAGCTGCCAGAGGCGTTGCGCCCGAGAAGCCATCAACCGCTTTTTCGGTTAACCCAGAAATCCAGATCGTGTCGCCCGACATTTTAGACGGATAAGCAAAGAACAGGAATGCACGAGCCACCAAGGCCGGATTCCAAATGTTCATGCCGGTTCCGCCAAACACCTCTTTGCCAATGATTACGGCAAATGTTGTGGCCACCACTACCATCCACAACGGGATGTCAACGGGTAATACCAACGGGATGAGGAAACCCGAAACCAGGAAGCCTTCGTTGACTTCGTGTTTGCGGATTTGAGCAAAAATGAATTCAATACCCAAGCCGGTCATGTACGATACAATGACGATGGGCAATACTTTAATTAACCCTTCGAGCATCATCTCGCCAAAAGTGGCAGAAGCTGCTTGTCCGAGCGACAAAAAGTGCTGATATCCCACGTTGTACATGCCAAAGAAAAAGGCCGGCATCAGTGCCAAAACCACTACGGCCATGGTTCGTTTCAAGTCCATGGCATCGCGCACATGGGCACCATTTTTTGTGGTGTGGTTAGGAACGAACAACAGCGTTTCAAAGGCATCAAACGTCGAATGAAACATCTCATATTTCCCACCTTTTTGCACGTGGGGTTTGATGTTATCCAATAGTTTTCTTAACGCTTTCAATGTGTCAATATTTTAGTAATCAATTACAATTGCCGAACTCTGATTAGTTCATCTCTTTCATCATCAGGTTGATGCCGTTGCGGACAATCTCCTGAATGTTGATTTTAGAGGTGCAAACAAATTCGCAAAGGGCGAGGTCTTCTTCCACCACTTCGTAAATACCCAATTGTTCCATTTTGTCGATGTCCTCGGCCATGATGGCTTTGATGAGGTATTCGGGCAGAATGTCCATGGGCAAAACCTTATCGTATTGACCCGACACCACGATGGCGCGGTGACCACCGTGCAGGTTGGCATCCATGCGATAGTTGGTTTTTGAGCACAACCACGAGAAGAAAGAGCGTGAAACGCTGTATTTTCCAAGTCCTGGGGCTGCCCAACCCATGAATTCGAAGTAGTCGCCTTCGGGAATCACGGTAATTTGGTTGTGGTAGTAACCCAGGTAACCGTCAGCGGTAATTTGTTTGCCGGTGAGGACGTTTCCGCTGATGTAGCGGATGGTACCTTCCTTCACATTGCTTGCGACCAGAGGAGTGATGCATGCCCCAATGCGTGTTCTGTAATAGGCGGGTTTTACCACCTCAGAGCCGGCCAGCAGGATGTTTTTGGTTGAATCGTATACCCCGTCGAGAAACAAGCGTCCCATGATGATCAGGTCTTGCGGTTGGGTAACCCAAACAGTTTCGCCTTTGTTGATGGGGCTGATTTTACTGATTTGTACGCCCACGTTACCGGCGGGGTGTGGCCCGTCAAACTTGTGCATTTGAACCCCTTTGAGCGCCAGATACGGTTTTGAGGCCGCGTCGGCATTGATGCCCACGTGAACGTTGTTGCAAAGTTTTTTCATCACTTCGATACCGGCTTGCAGGTATTTTTCCTGACCGTTGACGACAAAGTCGCAATCGGGAGCCAGCGGAGCGCTCTCGAAGGCAGAGATGAAAATGGCTTTTGGATTGTCATTGGCGTTGGCAATCACATCATAAGGGCGCTGGCGAATCAATGGCCATGCACCGGCTTCAAGCAAACGACCGATTACCTCTTGTCGCGACAGCGAACCGGGATCGGCCGTTGGAAATTCAACGAATGCGTTGGCATCGTCGCGTTTCACCACTACTTCAAGTACTTTGCGTCTCTCGCCACGAATGATGGCCGACACGGTTCCACTGACAGGCGAAACAAATTTGATTTCTGGGCGGTACTTGTCGAAAAACAACACCGAACCCGCTTTTACCTGATCTCCTTCCCTCACCATCAACTTGGGTGTTACCCCATGAAAATCGGTAGGCTTTATGGCAAAGAGTTCCGGTAATTCGGCATGGCCAATAATATTCTCGGCTTTACCCTGCAAGCGAATATCTAGGCCCTTTTTAATGTTAATTACCTCTGACATCTTTAAAACCCGGTTTAAATATTTTGCGGCAAAAATACATAAATTTAGATTTGCTGACCTCATAAATCCCCGCTATTTAAAGACATTTTTCGTTAATTCGTGTGAATTTCATCCCTTGTTTACAGAGGGGGTGTTTTTTTGCTTATTTTGTTGTCTCTATTCTTTGTTTTTCATCTTTATCCCTTTCTTGTTGATGATACGACGTTGGTTATCTGTGTGGATGTTGTTTTTTGGGTGTGTTTGTACCGGCACCTCACAGTTTGTTGAGGAATCGGTTGCTGTGTCTTCAATTAAAACGGTACAACTATTTAAAAAAGGGTGGGAGCTCTCCTTTCCGGTTATTCTTTTGGGCAGTGATGATCAATTGATGCTGGCTTTTGATGAATTGGGTGACAATGCTAAAACTTATCATTACACGCTGGTGCATTGCAATTCGTCGTGGGAGGTTTCGAATTTACATCCTAATGAGTATCTGCAAGGCTTTGTGCATCAGCCATTGGAGGATTATCGATTTTCGCTCAATACCACCGTTCCGTATGTGCATTATCAGGCTGTTTTTCCCAATGACGATGTTCGGCTCATGTTGTCGGGCAATTATATTGTGAAGGTTTATGAAGAATTTGATGACCTTCATCCTGTGGTTGTGAAGCGTTTTAGTGTGGTTGAGTCGTTGGTGAATATCGATGCTGCTGTGAAATATCCAGTGGATCCACAGTTACGGAAGACGCATCAACAGGTGGATGTTCGAGTGCTCCATCCACGCCTGAGCATCAATAATCCATTGCATGAAGTTCGGTTGGTGGTGGTTCAAAATGGGCGCACGGATAATTTGGTGGTGCTTCAAAAGCCTGATTTCATCAGAGCGGGCGAGTTGGTTTATGATCATCCGAGGCCGTTGTTGTTCGAAGCCGGGCAGCAGTATCGTTGGTTAGATATCCGCAGCACCCGTTTTTTGTCGGAGCATGTGGCAAGGGTGGTATATTCTGCGCCGTATTATCATGTGGAATTGCAGCCCGATGTGTTACGTTCAGGGACACCTTTCTTTTTTCGTGAGGATGCAAATGGACAATATGTGGTTTCGGTACGTGAATATGACGATGCAGCCATTGAGGCCGATTATTTGTTTGTCCATTTTTCATTACCCATGGCGCAGCCTTACTTAGATGGTCATGTTTATCTGCTGGGTGCTTTGGGGCAAAATGCGTTTTCGCAGGCTACGAGGATGGAGTATCAAGCCGAAAAGATGGCTTATGAGCAAACCCTGTTACTCAAACAGGGATTTTATAATTATCAATATGCTTTAGTCCCTTACCGGAAAACCACGGGATTGCTTGCGCCTATTGAGGGGGCGTTTGTGGAAGCAGAAAATGATTACCAAATCTTTGTTTACTACAAGGCTGCTAACGATTATTACGAGCGTTTGGTTGGATATACGGTTGTTAATTCTCGTAAGTGATTATCTCAGTTTTACTTGAGCCTGTGCGGTGAGCAAGGTGTCGCGATAGATCCATATGCCGTAAATCCCCTTCTCAAATCGGTCATCTTGGTAGCTCATTTCAATAGATGTTCGATCGTGAAGGGTTGATGTTTTATTGACTTTGAAGTTCGGGTTTTCTTGACTTGTGATGTGTTGACCAGTCGGGGTCACGATGATAAATTTCAGTGTTTCATCGGGGCTGTTTGAAATGTCAAACTGCATGATCAGGCTTTGTGTGGCAGATGCACGGGTAACTGGTTGCATGTCGCTGCCCCTGACGGCTTCAACGCGGATGTTGTAGATGTTACGAAGTTTGTAATCGCTAAGTTGGTTTTGCAATTGATGGGATTGTTCAATTAGTTGATGGTTTTGAGCCAGGAGTTCCGCGTTTTCGAATCGAAGCCGATTTTCTGTTTCTTGTGATGTTTCACCGTTTTCGATGAGTTTTTGGGTGAGTTCATCAAGTTGTTTTTCATGTTCTTCACGTGATATTTTCCATTGGTTGGCTTCTGTTAGTTTAGCTTTGAAGTGTCTGAGTTGTTGATTCAGTTCTTCATTAACCATGGTCAGCTGTTCTTTTTCTGATTGTATCACCAAGATGTCGGTGCGCAGAAAGCCAATTTTTTTATGAAGTTGCAGGGCTTCAGCTTCGGCGTTTTGCGTTTCAATAATGTTGTCAGCAATCTCAAGTTGCATCTTTTTACTAGAGAGATAAAAGTGG
This sequence comes from Breznakibacter xylanolyticus, assembly GCF_003254275.1. Lineage (GTDB taxonomy): Bacteria > Bacteroidota > Bacteroidia > Bacteroidales > Marinilabiliaceae > Breznakibacter > Breznakibacter xylanolyticus. The sequence goes on from NZ_QKZK01000001.1 coordinate 183,822, forward strand.
ATGCATGTTCCTGTGAGTGCAATAATTGTAATGATGAGGAGGGTAGAGATGAATCGGTTCATCGGCACGGGTTTAATCAGGTTGTGATGCTATAGCAAGGTAATTAAGATGCATTAAATGTTAGATTAAAGTAATATTAAAAAATGAAATAACCATCAAGCTTCACATTCGCAAGGTAAAAAAATGGTGAAGCAGGTTGATGTTCCAGGTTCGGAAGTCACCTCTATGTTTCCCTTGTGTAATTCGATGATGTTTTTAACTAAAGATAATCCGATGCCCTGTCCCCTTTGTCCTTGGGCATTTTTACCCCTGTAGAATGGTTCAAAAACATAAGTAAGTTCTTGGGGCTGAATCCCTTTACCGTTGTTTTTAAATTCAATCACCGCCTTTTTATTTTCATGGCGGATGTGGGCGTCAACCCGATGGTTGTCTGCGTATTTGCAGCCGTTTTCGAGTAAGTTAGTAACGGCGGCTTTCAATAGTTGCAGATTTCCACGTATCAATAATTGGGTGTCGTCATCAATGGTCTCGGCCAATGTGAGGTTGATTTGGTAATTGGCGTGGAATCGTTTGATTTCGCGAGCTCCTTCCCAAATCACGTCATCGATGCGGATTTTCGACATTTCAATGCTGGCAAAGTTGGAGGTGGCCTGTGCAATCAGTAGCAGTCGATTGGCCATTTGGTTAACGGCAATAATGTCATCGGCGACCGACTGTATCACTGCTTTGTAAGCCTCGGGTGCGCGCTCTTTCATGAGTGCAACCTCCAGCTGTCCGGTGATGACTGTGAGTGGGGTTCTCAATTCATGTGAAGCATTGGCTATGAAAATTCGTTGCATTTGGATGGAGGTGTCCAGACGCTTCATTACCTTATTAAAGGTGCGTGCCAGATGTGCCAGTTCATCTTTTCCATTGCCCTCACTAAGTCGTTCGTTGAGGTTGTTGATGGTGATTTTGTCAATCTGTTCGATGAGGGACGAAATGGGGTCGAGCGCTTTGCCAATGAAGTATTGACCCGAGAAAAATACAAGTATCACCGTGATAAGTGATACCGCGATAAGAATAACGCGCAATCGGTAGAGTTTGCTGAACCCATAAACATCTTTAGCGGCAATGGCCACGACCACCCGGTCGTATTTTCCGGTGTAATAAAACCCCAAAACTTCGTAGTCAGCCTCGATGTATTCGACACGACGCTCGAGTCGAATTTTTTTAAATACATCGTGTGAAATTACTAAATCATCAACTGGGTTGCTATATATTTTTTCGTTCCGATGGTTGTAAATTACAATCTTTTCTTCGGGTAGTGATGCCGGGCGGGTATCGTCAATTTTTTTGAGCAGATCGTTATCCACCTCTTCTACGTCGATAAGCAGTTCGGTGATGGACATGGCTTTTTTATACATTCGGTCATAGAATTCTGTCTTGCGATATTCGGCAAACCAAAAGTAAATGGCTGTAGAAGAGATGAGCAAAATGGACACGAAAAGTGTCAGATACAAAAGGGTGAGTTTGCGGCGTAGTTGCATGGCATCAATTATCGAGGTAGTAACCCAGTCCTATTTTTGTGTGGATGAGTTTTGGCTCAAAGTCGCGGTCAATTTTCTTGCGAAGGATGGTGATGTATACATCAATGACATTGGTGTTGGTATCGAAGTCAACCTCCCATACTTTTTCAGCAATGTCAACGCGCGAAAGAACCTTGCCTTTGTTACGCATCAGGTATTCGAGCAATTGGTATTCTTTAGAGGTGAGTTCAATGGTTTTGCCGGCTCGGATGGCCACTTTTTTATCTAAATCGAGTTCCAGGTCGGCCACTTTAAGATTATTGGTGCGGCGCACCATCCCTGATGTCCGTTTGATGAGTACATTGACTCTGGCGAGTAATTCCCTGAATTCGAATGGTTTGGATAGATAGTCGTCGGCGCCGGCATCAAAGCCGGCCAGTTTATCATCGGTTGATGACATGGCGGTGAGCATGATGACGGGCACGTTGGCGTCCTTTTCGCGAATGCGTGCGCACAGTTCCAGCCCATTGAGGTACGGGACAATGATGTCGAGAATGATAATGTCATACTGGTTGCGATTGATTTTCATCTCCCCAATTTGGCCATCGTAGGCAAAATCGACCTCAAATCCTTCCACTTCAAATCCTTCTTTTAAAAAGGCTAAGAGTTTGGGTTCGTCTTCAACCAGTAGTATTTTCATGTGTTTATAATTTGTTTTTCAATGGTCACATTGAACTCTCCAATGAGCAAGATTCTGTGTGTGTATACGTTAGATATAGCTCGTTTTATGATTCAATTATTTGACATCTCTTCTTAATGAGCGTTTGTGTGTAAATTGTGCATTGCATTAGCGATGACGTTTGGGTCGTGTAAAATGCCTCTAAAAATACATCTTTCACCCGAATGCGAGAAAGTTTGATTATTTTTTCCTGTGTTTGTGGTTGTTGCGAGTGAGTTAAATTAGTTTTAATTGCTTTATAACACCAATTTAATCTCATTTTAATAGTCTGAAAATACTTTTACACTACCTGAAATTATTAAATGAACATACGAGCCGTTTGGAATAGCAGCCCAATTGGTTTGGTTAGTACAGCAAAAACAGCATTTTAACAGTATTGGCAGCAAGGTCTGCTTATTTATGGTTTAAAAAAGGGCACTTAGCAGCGTGCCCTTTTTTTATGGCCTTAAGTGTGTCAACTATTCATCGGGGGATGCGGGTTTTTGACTTTTAAAAAATTACTTTTGCATTCAAATCAATGCTTATGTGGAAAAGAATTTGGCCTGTCGTTAAACCCTTGTTTCGCAATAAATATTTTGTCACGGCTTTGGTTTTTCTGATTTGGATCGGAGTGTTTGACCAAAGTAACCTTTGGGAGCGTTTCAGGATGAGCCGTCAGATACGCTTTCTGGAACAGCAAAAAAAACACTATCAGGACGAAATCGACCAAAATAATCGCAAGTACGAGGAGCTTCGCAGTAATTCTGAGAATCTCGAAAAGTTTGCCCGTGAGGAGTATTTGATGAAACGTAAAAATGAAGTCATATTTGTCGTCAATGAAGAGTAAAGATGAAGGCCGTGAGCGTGTGGTTTCGCTCGTATCGTATATGGCCATGGGGTTGGTGCTTGCAGGCGTGTTGATGCAAATTGGTGCCATCGGCGGTGGGTTGTATGTGATGGCCGCCGGAGCAATTCCTTTTTTTGTTCTCCGGTTGTTTATCAGGTGGCGTGCTCCCAAGGATCACGCTCGTATTCGTACCGTTATGGTTTATAGTGCCATGCTTTTGTTGGTGGCTGTGGTGGCCGGATATTTGAATAAACCTTATTGGATGTTGCCCGTGATGGTGGCTTCTATGTTAGAGTTTTATATCAGTTTTCGATTGTCAAAATTAGTCGCGTGACATACTATGATAAAAGAGCCGAGCCTTGGATTAATTGATCCAAAGCTCGGCTCTTTTTATGATGGGCATCAGCGGCTTCTATTTAGTGGCACCCCACTGGTTGACGTACTGGATGAATGCATCGGCAGTGGTCATTTTTTTCTCATTTTCACATGCCGACGTGATCCACAATGAGATGTATTTGCCAGGTTTTGAAATGAGTTGGTATTCCTTGTCGCCTTTTTCTATTTTGGTGTAATCATTCGGATTGAACCGGATGGCTGAGCCAATGTTCATTGGAAAGGCGGCCACGTCTTCGGGGTGAATACCCCAGGTTGCGATGGTGTTTTCGGCCTGCCAGGTTTGCATGCCCTTATGGTGGTTGATGCCTGTCATGAACATGACCGGCTCATCGGTGAGGGCAAAGGCCTCCACTTTGGCTTCGCGAATGCCCGAATAAACGGTCACGCGCACCAGGATGTCCACTTTGCGATTCTGGTAGGGAATTCCTTCCGAAAGCATCTCCATGTAAGATATAGTGCCTTCTTTAACCACGCGAGCCGAACGCCTGGATACCGGGTTGAGGAATACCACTTTTTCGCCGTCCCATAAGCGGATACCTCCCAATCCAACGGTTTGACCTACTTTGTACTGATCTGAGCCCCACCCTTTTTTCTGTTGTTCGGGGGTAGGATACCATAAGGCTTTGCCCAATTCGAGCTGGGGTTTCTGTTTGTTGTAAACATCGATGGCAGTTTTGAAATCGAAATATAGGCGATAGCCCACCCATTCGTTCTCAATGGCCGGGCCGTGATGCATAAGCATTTTGTATAAATTGCCATCGACCGATCCCACGGATGGTACTTGCTTGAGCGAGTCTTTCCAAAGCAGGCTGATGTCCGTCTTGTTTTGCGATATCGCGATGCCTGATAGCATGAGCATTACAGCGGTGATGAATGTGAACTTGTTCATGAGCGGTTGTTTTAAATCGTTCTTGTGTTTCAAAGATACAATCTATTTATGTGTCATAAAAGTAAAGTAGGCCAAAGGACATTTCACGCTTCCGTTGGATGCCCTTTGTTGATGCCTGTTCGTTACCATGTCACCATGTCGGTGTTGACTTGTGGTGAAATGGTCACTTGTTCTTTTTTGATTTCTGAAGAAAGTTTGACATTGCTGGTGCGTTGGCCTTCAATTTGAATGGCTTTGGCTTCATTTGTGGTGTAGGTGAAGTTGTTGACGTCGAAATTTTTAACGTTTTTGAGGACTAATGGCGCTCCTGATTTCGGATGAATGCTCACGTTTTTCAAGTGAATGTCGGTCGATTCGGAAAATTCAGCACCGTATTGAGCCGTAACGGTCACGTCTTCGATGTTGATGTTCGATATATTCATCTCTGGCAGGCCGTTGAAGAACATGGCGCGGCGGGCATTGCGCGATGTTACGTTTTTGAAGTAGATGTTACGAAAAGCCGGTGTTTCTTCATTGACTTCGGGGATAGAGGTTTCTATTGGTGTTTCATCACCATCGGCCAATACTTCAGATGCCGATTTTCCGCCGTAATAAAGATCAAACAGGAACGAGTCGGTCACAATATCCACCATTGTCACGTTGGAGACGTAGATGTTTTCGACCACACCACCGCGTCCGCGTCGGCTTTTGAATCGTAGACCCACGTCTGTTCCCAGAAACTGACAATTGCGGACAACAATGTTGCGTGCGCCCCCCGACATTTCACTTCCAACGACAAATCCACCATGGCCTTTGAATACCGTACAGTTATCAACAATCACGTTTTCGGTTGGACGTGCTCTGCGGCGTCCATCGGCGTCTTTTCCCGATTTGATGCAAATGCCGTCGTCGCCCACGTCGAAGGTGCTGTTGATGATTAATGCGTTTTTGCAAGATTCTAAATCCAGTCCGTCACCGTTTTGGGCGTACGATGGATTGCGAACCTGAACGTTGTTGATGATGACATTTTCGCACATCAGGGGATGAAGATTCCAGCTGGGAGAGTTTTGGAACAGAACTCCTTCCAGTAGTAGGTTCTTACATTCAATGAAGCTCACCATTACCGGTCTCAGAAAATCTTTCACACTTAACCAATCTTCGTCGGTGTTCATGTTTCGGGGCACGTTCATATCGGCTTGTTTGTCTCCTAAAAGTGATTTTTCGGAGGGAAACCAGTAGTCGTCTCTTTTTAATACTCCGCCCGAAGCCAATACTTTATTCCAGTGCGATTCCGTAACCTTGCCGCGTTTTAGAGGACGCCAGGCATGTCCCGATCCGTCGATGGTTCCCTGCCCGGTGATGGCAATGTTTTCGAGGTTGGTGCCCGAAATGGGCGACTGGCATCGTTTGGTGTCCAATCCTTCAAATACAGTGGTTACTAGCGGGTAGTCGTCAAAGTTGCTACTGAACAGGATGATGGCGCTTTTGTCGAGATACAGATTGATGTTGCTCTTAAATACGATTGGGCCGGTGTACCATACGCCTGCAGGAACGATCAGTTTTCCGCCTCCTTTTTGGGACAAGGCTTCAAATGCTTCGGCAAAAGCTTTGGTGTTGTTGGTGGTGCCATCCCCCTTACCGCCAAAATCAGAAATCATTACTTCATTTTTCGGAAAAACAGGATAAGCCACTTTGTTCATCTCAAAGGGGAGATTTTCATACAGGTAATCAAATTGGGCATCCGTAGTTGCCGAACTCTCTCTTGGTTGCTGGCATGATAGTGACAGCAAGCCTGTCATGAAGGCCAATGCAAGACTAAAATGCTTCATGGTCGAATTGGTCTTTTTTAAATTCATTGTTATAGTAGTTGTTTCAGTTTTGTGACTCAACAGGTTTATTAACCTTTTGTGCAATTTACAATGTTGTGTTTTGATGGACAAGGTTGACAGGGATTCAAACCAATTTCTCACACCAAACAAATCAATTAAAACACCTGTGGTTTTTTTTGCCTAAATTTTCCCATGTTGAAAGGGCTTTCTTTTACGAATGTTTTACCTCAATCGCCCTTTGTGGAAGGTCTGTGTTCACAAATTGTGTTTGGGCTATTGCATTTTCTTTGTGTTCGGTTGTAACTTGTATGTTTTTAGGGGAGTACAGTGGGAAATATGTGAAATGCCTCCGTCAATTGCTGAATAGGAAAAGCTCATTTTTCTTACGGTATAAAAATTTGAAAACACCTCATATTTTCCGCTGGGATAATGAGGGAGCTAAGCCAAATTATTATGAAAGCACAAATTGTAAAAGTTGGGAAAAACAAGGCCATTGTGTTGCCTCGTTCTGTTCATCATTTGTTTAATGAAGGGGAGTCCGTGAGTGTGACTCTTGTAGGAACATCATTGGTGATAGAACATGCTCCGGTGTTGAAAAATCGATGCCGGTTACTGACTGATGATGTCTCAGAAGATATTTTGACTGATTTGAGCAATGAATTACAGTCCCTCGAAGGATAGCCATATTTTGAGCGTGTGAGTCATCTTTTGATTTGTACGATCAGCAGAAAAGTTGCTTTTATTATAAGGGTTTTAGTCTCAACGAATGTCCTAGTAATGTTTTGAGCGTTTTTTGTCAATCGTAAAAGCAATCCCCGATGTTGAAGTTGTGTCCTGTTTTGGTTGTCTTTGTGGGTGTGTGGATGATTTTTTGTGGGTTTCAAAATGGAAAATACAAGTCCGTTGACCGTGATAAACGGATTTATGTGACGCAGCGTATCGAAGGTGTTCCACCTGTTATTGATGGTCATTTGTTGGATGAAGTGTGGTTGCAGGGCGACTGGAGCGGTGATTTTACCCAGCAATTTCCTTTTGAGGGGGCATTGCCGTCAAAACCGACTGATGTGAAGGTGCTTTATGATGACAAATATATTTATGTGGGTATCAGAGCTTACGATGCAAAGGATAGCATTGATGCACGTCGGGGGCGGCGCGATGAACTATTTGGCGATGTGGTGGGGATTTGTTTTGATAGTTATTTGGATTATCGAACCGGTTTTGAATTCGATATCACGGCTGCAGGTGCAAAGGTCGATTTGATACTGCTTAATAATGGCATTGATTTTAGCTGGAATGCGGTGTGGGACGGAAAGACAGCTCTTCTTGACAGTATGTGGACGGCTGAGATGCGCATTCCTCTGGGGCAACTTCGGTTTGGAAATCAAGCAGAACAGGTTTGGGGGCTGCATGTGTGGCGTTGGATCAATCGATTGGGGGAGGAGTCACAATGGAACCTGATACCGCGTAACAATGCCGGTGCTTTGTATCATATTGGAGAATTGCACGGCATTAATCAACTGAAGCGTGGAAATATCTTTGAGGTCAATCCTTATGCTGCGGTTATTTCCAACCATCGAAAAGTGGCCGATGACAATCCCTTTGTGCGTCCTAATATGATGGATTACCATTTAGGGCTTGATGGGAAAATGGCCTTGTCGAGTAATTTTACAGGTACATTCACGGTTAATCCCGACTTTGGTCAGGTGGAGGCGGATCCGGCTGAATTGAATCTCACTGTTTTTGAATCGTACTTTGACGAGAAACGTCCTTTTTTCTTGGAAGGGCGTAATATTTTCGATTTTACGGGTTTCAATGTTTTCTATAGCCGTCGAGTCGGACATTCTCCGCAGATTGTTCCCGATGTGAATAATGACAATGGCGAGTATGCTGATGTTCCTCAATACACCACTATTTTAGGCGCATTGAAGTTGTCGGGTAAAACGCCCAATGGCTGGTCGGTGGGTGTTGTCGAAAGCCTCACCCGTAAGGAAGAAGCGAAGGTTTTTAAAAACGGACAAACGCAAACGTTAATGGCCGAACCCCTGACGAATTATCTGGTTGCTCGTGTACAAAAGGATATGAACAAAGGGAATTCAATGGTTGGCGGGATTATTTCGTCAACTCAACGTTCCATTCAGGTTGAGCACGACCTCGCGCGCAGTGCCACCACCGGAGGAATTGATTTTTTTCATCATTGGGCCGACAAAAACTATTTCGCTAAGGGGAGCCTGATCGGGAGTCGGGTGAATGGTAATGCCGCTTCTGTTTTGGCTTTACAGGAGAGCTCATCGCGTTATTATCAGCGAACGGGTGCAGCGCATTTGGAGATTGATTCTGCCTTAACCCGCTTGTCGGGGATGGGATCTACTTTTTCAATCGGGAAAACAGCACGAGGGCGTTGGCGCTACAGTACCGGTTATGATTGGCGTACGCCAGGCCTTGAACTCAATGATCTTGGGTATCTCACCCAGGCCGATCGTATTACTTGGGAAAGCAATCTTGAATATGTGGTCACTGAGCCTCATGCTTTTTTTCGCGATTGGGGAGCCTGGCTTTATGAGGGCGAGAGCTGGACTACAGGTGGCGAACACTTGTGGTCGGGTTTTTACGGTGGTGGATGGATGGGTTTTAAAAATAAGTGGTCCGTAAATCTTCAGTTGGGGAGGGTTTTGTCGCATGTCGATCCGCATTTGCTGCGCGGTGGCCCTGCCGTGAATGTTCCCAATTATTGGACGCCCATTGTCAATTTTTCGACCGATGGCTCAAAAACAATAACGATGAACATGGGGTACAACGGAACGTTGAGTGACGATGGTGTGTCGTTTAGTCACAGTTTTTCGCCAACGCTTTCGTTTAAGATTGGTCAAACGCTGAATCTCTCTTCGGGCATCGCGTTTTCAAAATCACGGGATCAACTGTTTTATGTCGATGTTTTAGATGATAATGTGTCTGGTGAGCATTATCTTATGGGGCAGCAAAATCGACAAACCATGGGGGTGACCATTCGTGCATCGTGGGCGCTTACGCCCGATGTGTCGCTTCAGTATTACGGTAATCCGTATGTGTCGTCGGGTACTTTTTCGAATTACAAAATCATGACAAACCCTTTGTCAGATCGTTATGACGGGTTGTTCGACCGAATTCCGTCGGAGGATGTCGCGATGGGAGATGATGGGAAAATGCACATGAGTTATAGAGGGCATGAATTTGTTTTTGATTTACCCGACTTTGAGTATCAGGAGTTTCGTTCCAATTTTGCGTTTCGATGGGAGTTTAAGCCCGGATCGACCTTTTATGCGGTTTGGACGCACAATCGTTCGGCTTATCACAATTTGCCAAATCCATTGATGTCTAATGCCTGGAGTCGATTGTTTGATGTGTCGGCTCACAATGTGTTTATGCTCAAGTTGAGTTATTGGTTTCCCATTTGAGAGCCTATTTATAACACGCTATACCCGAATGTTATGATGAAGCACATTAAATGAAATCCCTGACAATGAATGAACCCACGAATTACACTAATTGAAAAGCAAGTCATGGAAATTCGTGGAATTAGTGTAATTCGTGGAAAATCCTTTTAACTCATCACAAAATAGGGGAATAGCAAGATTTATAATAAGCCGTTGTCTATTTGTGTGATGATGAATTCGATGGTTTTGTCGTCGCCTTCGGCATCGTATTCCGATTTGAGGTTGGAGCCAAAAACTCGTGCGATGGATTGCCAAAAAAATGCCGAAAACCCGCCTTTGTATTCTTTAATCAAGTCGAAGCTGGTATCACCCGTTTCGCGGTCGATGAGTTTTATTAGGATGCGACCCTGTGTATAGGTGAGTTTTTTTAGGGGCGTTTCAAATTCTTTAAATAGTTGTTTTTCTGCAATCTTTAAGTAGGCTTCTCTTTCTCGGTCGGTTTTGAGTGAGGCCATGTGATTGTTGATTGCCAATAGTTTTTGGCTGGCAATGCGCGCATAGGGAAGAGCTTTTTTGACGTTGTGAACCAAACGAGTGTATCGCGCATGTTGTCGTTTATTTTTGAAATGAAACTTGGCCAAGACATTTACATCGGGCAGGTAAACGTGTGGAATGGTGTCGCCATCAACCACTTTGCCCATTACCAAATGTGGGCGATTGTCCTGTTCCGGTTGTTGGGCAATGGTTGTTTGGCTAAAAAATATGACTGTCAGTGTGATAAGGGTGCGTCGCATGGTTCATGGATGTTTGATGACAGTTGGTCTGATGCAAATTTAGTGCAGTTTTTATTCCGTAGAGATAATTATTAAAGATAAAAACGAATGGTTGTTTCGGTTTTCAGCGTGAATAAGCCTTGGTGTATGAATAATTGTGCCTGGAAGCTTGGGTTTTTTGTTCATATTGATTTCCTTATACCGAAAATCATTAATTTTGGTTTTCAATCGTTCATGTAAATTCACGGTTTATGCCATACAAAGAGACCAAAGTCGAAAAACTCTATTATACCATTGGCGAAGTGGCCAAGATGTTTGATGTCAATACATCATTGATTCGTTTTTGGGAAAAGGAATTCGATGTGATAAAGCCTCATAAAAACAAGAAAGGCAACCGATTGTTTACACAACAGGATGTGGATAATTTTCATGTCATATATCATCTGGTGAAGGAGAAGGGCATGACCCTAAAAGGGGCTGCAAAGAAGATGAAGGATAATAAAACCGAAACCGTTGATAACTTCGAGATTGTCAAGAATCTTGAGTCCATTCGAGCCATGTTGCTCGATTTGAAGGAGAATTTATAATGATTGAATCTCCCAAACAGGATATGGTCAATCCCTCTATTGTAACGGCAGGCGATGTGGCCGGAATTATGGAGACCTTTGCTCCTCTGGCTCTTCAGGAGGGTTATGACAATTGTGGTCTGCAGGTTGGTTCGCAGTTAGATGTCGTCACCGGAATTTTGGTCTGTTTAGACGTGACTGATGAGGTGATTGATGAGGCCATCGCCCTTGATTGTAATATGATTGTGTCGCATCATCCATTGATATTTGGTGGATTAAAGCGTCTCAATGGCCACACTGCAGTGGAGCGAATGGTGATAAAGGCTATTCGACACGGGATTGCGTTGTATGCCGCTCATACCAATGCCGATGCTGTGGGCAATGGCGTGAGTGGTCGAATGGCTATGAAGCTCGGTCTTGAAAAGTGTCGGGTTTTATCCCCTCTGTCGGGACGATTGATGAAATTGATCACATTTGTCCCGGTTGACCATTTGTCGCAGGTGCGAGATGCAATTTTCGAAGCAGGTGCCGGGCATATTGGTCATTACGATTCGTGTAGTTTTCAGGTGCATGGTCATGGAACTTTTCGCGGTGACGCTCAAAGTCAACCTTATGTGGGTTGTCCGGGAACTTTGCATACCGAACCCGAAGTCCGCATCGAAACCGTGATGCCCGATTACCTGAGTTCCCGGGTGGTGGATGCGCTTTTTTCGGCTCATCCATACGAAGAAGTGGCTTACGATTTGTATCCCCTGGCCAATCAGTGGTCGGAACGTGGTTTTGGAATTATCGGGCAGTTATCAAGACCTGAAGCACCACTCGAGTTTTTAAATCGCGTAAAGGCAGTGTTTGGGTGTCAGAGTGTTCGTTACTCCCCTTTAACAACAGGGGATTTTTCTCGTGTTGCCTTGTGTGGTGGATCCGGGAGTGATTTGATAAAGGCCGCAATGGCTGCCAAAGCTGATGTATTTATTACCGGGGATATCAAGTATCATCAATTTTTTGAGGCCGATGGACGGATGGTCATTGCTGATATTGGGCATTTTGAGAGTGAGCAATTCACTAAAGAACTTTTTTTTGAATTACTTACAGAAAAATTGCCTAATTTTGCAATCCATTTATCAAATATCAATAGCAATCCCATAAATTATTTATAGCCAATGTCAACAATCGACGGTAAAGCAACCGCCAACGAAATGTCGGTAGAAGAGCGTTTGCGCGCAATTTATGATTTACAAATTGTGGTTTCGGAAATTGACAAAATCCAGACCTTACGCGGAGAACTGCCCCTTGAAGTGCAGGACCTGGAAGATGAGATTGCAGGCCTTGAAACCCGATTTGGCAATCTGGAAGCTGATATGAAGCGGTTGAATGACCAAATCACAGCCAAGAAAAACGAGATCAAAGAGGCTGGAGTGCTGATTAAAAAATATGAGGCTCAGCAAGGCAATGTTCGCAACAATCGTGAATTTGATTCTTTGAATAAAGAAATCGAATTTCAGCGTCTTGAAATCGAGCTTTGCGAAAAACGCATTCGCGAGTTTACAGTTGAACTGAAGGCCAAAAAGGATCAAGTTGATAGTTCTACAGCGCAGCTTGAAGAACGTAAAGCTGACTTGGAAGCTAAAAAACATGAGCTTGATGAGATCATCAACGAGACACAGGCTGAAGAGCAACGTCTCGAAGCCAAGGCAAACGAAATCGAAGGCCAAATAGAAGAGCGCCTGTTGACGGCTTTCAAACGTATTCGCAAAAATGCTCGCAATGGCTTGGCAGTGGTGTCGGTACAGCGTGATGCGTGTGGTGGTTGTTTTAATAAAATTCCGCCTCAGCGTCAAATGGATATCCGCTCACGCAAAAAAGTGATTGTGTGTGAGTATTGTGGCCGTATTTTGGTAGACGATGATATTGCTACAAAGTAAGGTGGTGTACAAAATGATAAAAAAGGCTGATGGATGGTTCCATCAGCCTTTTTTATTGCATCTGGGTTCAGGATAAGCATATCTTAGCACTTCAAATAATAGGCAAATATGAAAATCGCTCAACTCAAGCAGATGCTTTTAGGTATATCAATGTTCGTCATCATGGCATTGGTCAACGTTACTTTATCTTCAGCTCAAAATGGTCATCAACGTGAATGGCGCATCGGTCAAGAATTTCTAATCGATTCGACGATGGTGCACGATCCGGTAATGATTCGGCACGATAGCACCTGGTATTTATTTGCTACCGGTTGGGGAATTGACGTTTATTCTTCGCGTGATTTGAAGGTGTGGACGCGTGAAAAGGCTGTTTTTGCGCAAGCTCCTCAGTGGGCCGTTGATACCATTCCCGGCTTTAAAGGGCATATTTGGGCACCCGATATTTCCTTTTATGAAGGACAATATTATCTCTATTACTCGGTATCGGCCTTTGGGAAAAATACTTCGGCCATTGGGGTGGCCACCAATCGAACCTTAAATCCTCAAGATCCCGATTTCAAATGGATCGATCATGGACGGGTGATTCAGTCCTATCCGGGTGTTACCAATTGGAATGCCATTGATCCTAATTTGATTTTTGATGTTGATGGGAAGCCTTATATGGCTTTTGGTTCTTTTTGGGATGGATTGCAGTTGGTACGTATGAAGCCTGATTTATTACAGGTTGATGGTGAGTGTGTCACGATTGCTTCGCGTAAACAAGACCCCTCAATTAAAGAAAATCTTCCGTCCATCGAGGGTAATCCGGTGGATGCCGGTGGAAATGCTATTGAAGCACCATTTATTATTCGTCGTGGCGGATATTATTATTTGTTTGCATCGATTGATTATTGCTGTAAAGGCGTTGAAAGTACATACAAAATGATTGTGGGGCGCAGTAAAAAATTGCAAGGGCCTTATGTCGATAAGCACGGTAAATCGTTGCGATGGGGTGGTGGTACGTTATTGATGCAAGGCGACACGAAGTGGCAGGGGGTTGGTCATAATGCCGTGGTAATGGACAATCGACGAACTTATTTGGTTTTTCATGGCTATGATGCTGAATTGCGAGGGCGCAGTATTTTGCGCATCAAGGAGATGGTGTGGAAAAAGGGATGGCCGGTGGTTCAGTAACATTTTTGTTTGTCATTGTTGATGGCAATGACCACTGCGTTTGCATTTAGTTATAAAAAAGAATCTGGTGTAACTTTCATTGCACCAGATTCTTTTTTAATTGTGTGATGTCATCGGAGTGGTGTTATTCAATAAGTTTCATCACCGCGTTGACTGTGTTTTCAGCTCCGGCGGCGACTTGCGTGATGGAGGCGTCGAGCATGTAGCAGGGCGAAGACACGATTTTGTTTTCTTTGTCCACCACAGTTTCAGCATGTGACGTGTTGGTGTGCGTGGCGCCGAAGGCTTTGATGGCATTGGCCGTTTCGGCATCGTTACCGATGGTCAGTTGCCCTTTGCCCAATATTGCGGCAATGAGCACCGGGCTAATGCACAAGGCGCCAATGGGTTTATGGTGTTTGTGAAAACCCAGGATGGCTTTTTTTACATCTTCATCAATGGAGCATTGATCTCCATCAAAAGCAAATGAGCAAAGGTTTTTTGCTACACCGTACCCACCCGGCAGAATGACCGCATCAAAAAGTGTGGGGTTCAATAAGTGGAGAGGGGTGATGTGCCCTCGGGCTATGCGAGCCGATTCGGTAAGAACATTACGCGATTCATCGGAGGTCTCACCCGATAGGTGGTTGACCACCTGAGCCTGCGCTTTGTCGGGTGCAAATAATTGGTAGGCAGCACCGGCTTTTTCAATGGCCCACATGGTGAAGACGGCTTCGTGGATTTCGGCTCCATCGTAAACGCCGCAGCCCGAAAGAATGACGGCAATTTGTTTGCGTGTTGGCATAGTACAATAATTTTTATGGTGTGTGAGGCTTTAAAATGCCCGTTGATAAAGTTGATTGATCATTGTTGTCTGAGATGTCCATCTGATTTTTTTATCGTTTAAGTTATAAAAAATAGCGATTGGGTTTTCGCATCTTTCAAATTTGGGTTGCATTCAATTCTAGAATCATGACCGATTTTGGGGCGATAATGATGTTGTCGAGTGGAACGTATTTTTGACCTGTCATCAGATCTGTTGCGGCTTCTATTGTTGATAGTTGTGATGAATAGAGGGTTGGGGCGAGTCGTTTTTTTTCGGTCGGGTGGTTGTTGACCACCACCATAATGGTTTGTTTGGGGTGCGTTCTGAAATAGACATAAAGGTCATTTTGAGGAATGAAATGGATGAATTTTCCTGTTTGGAGAGCCGGACATTGACGGCGAATGTCGATGGTTTTTTTGATGTGACGCCAAGCATGCCATTGTTCAGGAGTCAGTCCATGACCAATTGAATGACTAAGAGAGTCGAGAGCTGTAAACGCCGGAAAATCTTTACGTCCGTCGGCTTTACCTTTCATCAGGTTGCCATCTGTGAGGTATTCGCTGCCGTATAGTAACATGGGGATTCCCCGGGTTGTGAACACCAGGTCGGTCATCATCAAAAATTCATTTAAGTGTAGATCGGCATTGGTGTAAGCGCGATTCGTTTTATGATTGTCGGCAAAAACGATGTTGTGAACGGGGCGATGATACCCCAAATCCCATGACATGGTTTCGTACAGACGCATGAGGCCTTCGAGCGGGGGTGTATGGTTTGAAAAGCAATGGGCGAGGGTGTGTTGCAAAGGGTAATCGCTCAGGCGTGCTGATCGGGCCAGGGTGAGTCGGTTTATTTCATGTGTTTGTATGAGTGGAGAGGGGGATGGGGTGTCTAAAATCAGGGTGAAACCCGGTATTTCGCTTGATAGCGTTGCATGCAGACTTTGAGTGAGATCGGCTGCGATGGTAAATGAATTGTCAATTTTTAGGGCATCGGCATCTGTTGTGATCATCCACCATAAGCAGCATTGCGTCAGATAACTCTTTAAATCGGGGTGGTTGGTGTTGAGGGCAATGATGTCCAGTTCGGGCCATGTGGCAAAGGCCGAGAGTGAGTCTTCGGCCGTGGCATAGGGGTCGAAATGCACGGGTTGTGGCTTTGGCTCGATATAAGCATATTGATCGGGCATGAGCCATTGCTTGACCGGAGGCGACAGTGCCAGAGGGTTTTGTTTGCCCATTTGGTTAAGCGGAAAGGTCAGGATGGTTTTAATCTGGCGTTCATGTAGTTTTTGAATCCATTTTTTGAGTTCATCCATGGAGCCCAATCGGTTGTCGGGGGCATAAAAATTGGTAACCCCCATTCGCTCGTAGGAATTGACAAACTGGTTGGTTGCCAAAATAGAGGTGAGTTCGATGGTGGTGATGCCCAGGGTATCAAAGTAATCGGTAAGGCGAATGAGGCCGGCGAAGTCACCACCATGTATGCCCGAAGGGTTGAGTGGATCAGCTCTCTCTAAGATTTCCGACGGGTTATCATTTTTGGGATTGGCGTTGTAAATACGATCCGGGAAAATCTGATATATGATGTCGCTGTTGTCGATGGGTGCTGCGTGGTGAGTGGGTTTGGCCAGCAGTTGAAGAGAGGCGGATGTGGTTTCTTTTTTGTTGTTGGTAAAGATGAGTTTTACTGACCCGGGTTTGGCCGAAGGGAGTATTTCGAGGTCGACAAACAGGTAGTTGTCATGGTCGGCTGCGCGGGTTGTCAGCACGCGTACGTCGCCGGATGAGGTGTGTACCTGATTGTTCGATAGATTTTTACCGCTTATGAGCAGCGTGAGTTTGGGGTTGTTTAATCCAACCCACCAAGTGGAGGGTTGGATGCTTTTCACGGTCGGCACAGCAGCCCATAAGGTGCTACTTAGGACTCCCAGTATGCCGATGATGACCATTGCGCGTGCCATTTTTACTTGCTTTAAAATTCAGGGAAGAATAAAGCTATGACAAAAAAACGACAAATGCGATGCTAAAACAATGAGCGGAAGTTGGTTCGTTGTTAAAAAACAAAGTTGAGCGAAGCATTGATGTTCCAGCCGCGCATTTGTTTGTTGTAGTTGAACGGGATAAAATAACCGGCTTTGGTGTCGATGAGCAGGTATCGGTTTTTGAACAGTTCCAAACCGACTGATGGGGTGACAAAAAAGATATCTTCGGTAGTTACTTCTCCGGTCCCCAGCATGTAGCCGATGGTATATCCCGAGTAAAGGTTGAAGAAGCGGCGATGACCGCGTCCCAAATACCGGGAGTAGAAATCCTGTCCAAAACCGAAGACGAACAATTCCGTCAGTGTTGAATCGTTTTGCTGGGGGGCTGTGCTGTTGTAAGCGCCCAGGGTGATGAAGCTTTTTCCACGGGTGAACATGTATTTCAGGAAATATCCATCATAGTGAGCGGCCGATAACCCTTGGGTGGGGGTGTTGATGGTCAGGTAGGAGTATTCAGCCCCGGGCATGTTGATGAATGAGACCCGGGTTTTATCGGGCGTGGTGGTCTCGTCGGTGACAAATATTTTGACGTTGTAAAGATTATCTGTGTTTTGGTAAGTGATGAGGTTTCTTTTGAGGTTGAAGATTTTTTCTTCAATGTTTTTCATCTCTCGCCACAGTTCCATGTATTGATCCGACTTGTTGTCAATTTCCTTAAGCAAAGCGGCGTATGAATCCTTTTTTTCGTTGAGATAATTGAGTTCGAGGTGAATGCGGTCAACGGCATCTTGCTGGTTCTCTTTGGTGAGTTCCAGCGAGGCGACGTGTCCCAGTTGTGGCAGCATCTGTTCGAGCTGTTTCCATTGGTTCTCCGATAGCGGAAAGTGGTAATTGGTCTGCCCGGTATATTCTTTTTGAAATTCGAGGTTGATGTTATTGGATGTCAGGAATTGGTTTAGTTGGATGCGAGCCTCTGCCATCGAGGGGGAAATGATGTTGATGGATGCATTGGTCGAGATGTATGTTTCTTGTGGTTGCGCTGTGATGAATTGTATGGCTGTGGTAAGAATCAGGATGGTGAGTAGTTGCTTCATGTTTTTATGATCGTTGAGAGATGATTATTTTATCGCCAAAATTAGTAAAAGAAGCGAGGGGGAAGTTTTGGTATTAAGAGAAGTTGGGGCGAAGAATTGACAGACGCTTCTTTAGTGATATTACTTGTCAAGTATTTTATTGACTTCTTCGGTCGTGAGTCCGGTGTCATTGGCAATTTCATCGGGTGTGATTCCTTTAGCCGCCAGGCGTTTTGCCAGGTGTGCGATGGCCGAGAGGGCTTTTTCTTTCTCTTCCCTTTCTTTTTCTTTCTCCTTCAAGGCCTCCTCTTTTTCCTTGAGTGCCTGTTCCAGCTTCTTTTCTTTCTCGGCAAAGCGTTGTTCAATTTCTTCTTCGGCCAGGGCTTGTTCCAAAAAGTTTTCGTCCCGGAGCGGAATGGAGAGGTAATCGGCAATGTCGCGGAATTCCTGGGGCACCTCTTTGATGTCGAGCACGTAACCGTCGGCCGTTTTCCATTGTTGGCTAAAGAGGCTCAGAAACTGCTCCAAGCGGCTGCGGCGTTCCTGCCCCAGACGAGCCACCTGAAGAATGTGCGAGCGATGGGTGAGCAGCCTCATGAAGAGGCTTTGCATGGCCACCGGCTCACCGGTCACCGCGTCGACGGCTGTGTTGTTGATGGTCACCGCCACATGGGGCACGTCCTCGAGCGGGTAACCCAACAGGTAGATGGTGATGATGGGGTACGCGACCTTCACATCGATGCCCTGACTGTTCTTTTCGGTGTCGGACTTCATGTAGTTGGCTCCCAGGTAACGGCGGAAACGTCGTACTTCGGCTTCGGACTTGGACTTTTGCAGTTCGATGAGCACTTTTTGCCGGGTGCCGTCGGCCAGGCGAATCACCGCTTTGAAATCGACCCGAAACAAGCGCAGCATCCGACTCTCATCAACAAACACATGCTTCTGGTTTTCCATGTGCAGCTCTTCAATCTCTTCTTCAATGATGAGGCTGATGATTTTGATGGCCAACTTGTTGTTTTCCATCAGGTATTTGAAGGCGGTGTCGTAAAGGGGATTGGCAATCTTCATGGCGGGCTTTTTTTACCGCCTAAAGATACGAAAAACAACCACTTGCTTCAAAAAACAAAACACCACCCCGATGGGTTGGACATCGGTGGGTGGTGTATGGGGTTGTTTAAATGGGGTGCATTTATCGGCGATAAACATGGTACCCCCATGCCGGCAACGTGATGGCATCATTGCCAAGGCGACAGGTTTGACCGCTAAAGTATTCTTCAAATTCACCTTTGAGCGGGTGTTGAAGTTTAAACTGTACCGCTTTATCGCTGAGATTGATGATGCTGACCACGGTGTTGGTTCCCTTTTGACGGGTGAATGCCAATATGGCTTCGGGATGAGACGTGGCAACAAGGGTGGTTTTGCCGCCAAAGGCAGCATTGGCCAGTGCCGGATTTTCTTTCTTCAAACGGGTGAGTTGCTTAAAAAAGTCGGCCATGGCCAGATTGTCCCAGTGGATGGTGTCTTTTTCAAAAAAACGAAGTCGTTTACTCAGCCCGGCTTCCTGGCCGCTATAAATGAGTGGCAATCCCGGGGCGGTGAAGGTCAACAGGGTGGCTGCTTTCACGGCATCCCCCAGTCGTTCGTATTCCGAGCCGTGCCACGAATTTTCATCGTGGTTGGTGGTAAATAACATGGGCATGCTTCCGGTCGCGTGCAGTGAGTCAGTTTTCAACAACCATCGTTCAAAAGCCGTCGCGGTGCTTTTGCCGTTGGTCAATCCGTTGAAAAGGTCTTTGAGCGACCATGCGTAATTGGCATTGAAGGCACTGTCGAGCAAAAAGCGCTGGTCTTCGTTCTCGGCCAGCATAAAGATGGGCTTCACGGCTTGCAGTTCTCGTCGGGCATGGTTCCAAAAGGAGGCGGGCACCAGTCCGGCCACGTCGCAACGAAATCCGTCCACGTTGGCTTCTTTCACCCAAAACAGCATGGCATCGGTCATGGCACGGTGCACGGCCGGTTGTGTGTAATCGAGTCCCACCACATCTGTCCAATGATCAATGGTGGTGCCGTTGTCAAACACATAGGCTTCGATGTTGCCTTGGCTGTTTTTCAGATACCATTGGGGATGTTCCACCACCCAGGGGTTGTCCCAGGCCGTGTGGTTGGCCACCCAGTCGAGAATTACTTTCATGCCCAGGTCGTGTGCCCGGTTCACCACCCGTTTAAGGTCGTCGAGGGTGCCCAGTTCGGGGTTCACGCCTTTGTAGTCTTTCACCGAGTAGTAACTGCCCAGTCCTTCTTTACGGTTTTCGATGCCAATGGGATGCACCGGCATCAGCCACAAAATGTCCACGCCCATGTTGCGCAGGCGGGGCAGATGGGGTTCAAAGGCGGCCAGTGTTCCTTGGGGCGTGTATTGGCGAAGGTTCACTTCGTAAATGACGCTGTTGCGAGCCCAGTCGGGGGTTGCCACCTTCGGGATGAGCGGGGTGTCGGGTGTTTTGTGCCGGCAAGCACCCAGGAAGGTTGCCACCAAAAGGCTTATCGTGATGAGTTGGCGTGTGTTCATAGGTTCATGTGTTTGAGTGAGATGGGCGTTACCCTAAAAGCCGGGTAGCTTTGTATGAAAAGGCGGGCAGCTTTTACCCAAAAGGTGAGCAGCTTTTACTAAAAAGGTGAGCAGCTTTTAAAATTTGCTGATACAGCTTTTTTAAAAAGCTGCTCACCTTTTTTTATTTACCGATACAGCTTTTGCCTTTGGCATTCTTCGTCATGATTAAAGGTGATGGATGAGGTCGAACCCAACCCTGGCCGATGGTGCTGAATGTGCTGTAACGGATGATGTCATGGGCATTGTAAAAGTCACAGTGGCACGATGGGGTGTCGTGCCACTGTGTTTGATGATGGGGGAATGATGTTTATGGCATCAACTCAATGATGGTGGCACTTTTGGCAGGTACCCGAATGGTTTTCAGGTCGCTGACGGCCTTGCCCGAAATGACATCCTTGCCGGTTTTAAAGTCCTTGAGGATTTCGACAAAACGACTGGTGTCAATGGTTTTGGCATCTTCCTCGGCATTGTTGAGAATCACCATCACGGCCTGATGACCCAGCGTTCTGAAGTACACGTACACTTCGTCGGCCGGGATGAAATGGGTGAGCTTTCCCTTGTGCAGCACGGGGTTGCCTTTTCGGTAGTTGAACACTTTGGCCATGTAATCCCAGGCTTCGTTCTGTTTGTGGTTGCGTCCTTTGGGGGTGAAGGCATTGAGGGTGTCGCCGGGCCATCCGCCGGGAAAGTCTTCGCGCAAAAAGCTGTGACCATCAAAGCCGTTGCCGGTCATCAAAATCTCCGATCCGTAATAGAGCTGCGGCGTGCCCCGCGTGGTAGCTAAAAAGGCCATGGCCATTTTAAACTTCCGCACATCGTTCTTCAGGAAATACATCATGCGGCCAATGTCGTGGTTTTCGGCAAAGGTGACCAGATTGTCGGGGTTGGGGTAAAGATGGTCGTCGGCCAGAATGTCGTACAGGCGCACCAATCCATCGTCCCAGGTTTCCTTCTCGTTGAAGGCTCGGCGCATGGCTTCCATCAGCGGGAAGTCGAAGATGCTGGGCAATTCCGAGTTGTAGCCGTCGCGGTTGGGGAAATCTTTTTGCCAATAAGCCAGTTTTGAGGGCGATGAGATCCACGATTCGCCCACAATGTTAAAGTTGGGATACTCACGGCGCACACGCAGGTTCCACTCGCGCATGGCTTCTTTGTCGGGGTAGGGATACGTGTCCTGACGAATGCCCTGCAGTCCGGCATATTCGACCCACCAAATGCTGTTCTGAATCATGTAATTGGCCAACAGCGGGTTTTGCAAGTTGAGGTCGGGCATCGAGTTATCGAACCATCCCCGGGTGGCCACGGCCAGATCGTGCTGCGACACGTGCGGATCGGAGACCGTGGAGAGGCGATAGTTCGAACGGGTAAAGCCGTTCCATTGGTTGATCCAGTCGGCTGCCGGTAGGTCATTCATCCACCAGTGGCCGGTGCCGCAATGGTTAAACACCATGTCCATGATGACTTTGATGCCTTTTTGGCGGGCGGCATCTACCAATTGTTTGAAATCGTCGTTGGTTCCCAGTCGGGCATCGATGCGGTAAAAGTCGGTGATGGCATAGCCGTGGTACGACGACTGTGGCATGTTGTTCTCCTGCACGGGGTTGATCCAAATGGCTGTCATGCCCAAATCGCGTATGTAGTCCAGATGGTCGCTGATGCCTTTGAGGTCACCGCCATGGCGTCCGTAAGGTTCCTTGCGGTTCATTTGTTCAATCATGCCGGGCATGTTGTCGTTGGCCGGATTGCCGTTGGCAAAACGGTCGGGCATTATCAGGTAAATGGCGTCGCTGCTGCTAAAGCCCTGGCGCATGGCCGAGCCTTCCTGGCGGGGCAACAGGTCGTAAAGACGCGTGGCCACGGTTTTCTTGCCCGAGGTGAACCGGATGGGCATTTGCCCGGGTTGTGCCGACGGGGCAATCACCACATCTAAAAACAAGTAGTTGGGGTTGCCGGTTTTGAGCGTGTGCTTGAGTTCTACACCCGGATAATTGATGCTGACATTGCAGGCCGCAATGTTAGGACCATACACCATGATTTGCAGGTTGGGATTGGCCATGCCCACCCACCAATTGAGGGGTTCAACGCGGGTGATGGCATTTTTTTGTGCCGATGACCAAAATCCTGTAAAAAGCATCATGATGGTGCTGATAATGATGAGTGATCTTTTCATGAGGTGTGGTAAATATCGGGAGGAACCCTGCAGAAGTCAATCGAAAACCGCACCATCAGCCATGACGGGCAGCCTGATTTTTGTGTTACCGTGCTGCCCGTGAGTCTGAATGGGGGTATCCTCCCTGTTGATGAATGAATGTTTTAACGTGTGATGGTGGTCGACTCGCCTGCTTTGGCCGTTACCGGTTTTCCATACAGGTAAAGGGACACATCGCCCGAGCCGTGCGCGATGATTTCCACCTGGGTGTGCGACACGCGTATCTCAATGTCGTTGCCCATAAAGGTGATGCGGAAGGCATATTCCTGCCATTGCTGGGGGATGATGGGGTTGAGGTGCAGCTGTTGGTTGTACACGCGTTTGCCGCCAAACCCTTCCACCACCGACATCCAGGTTCCGGCCATGCTGGTGATGTGCAATCCCTCGTGGGCTTCGTGGTTGTAGTCGTCCAGGTCGAGGCGCGAGGTGCGCAGGTACATTTCGTAAGCCTTGTCGATGTTGCCGATTTTGGCCGCTAAAATGGCATGCACGCATGGCGACAGCGACGACTCATGCACGGTACGTGGTTCGTAAAAGTTGAAGTTGCGGCGAATGGTCTCCGTGTCGAACTCTTCTTCGAAGACGTAGATGCCTTGCAGTGTGTCGGCCTGCTTGATGAAGCACGAGCGCAGAATGCGATCCCACGACCAGTGCTGGTTGATGGGGCGTTGTGCCGGGTCGAGGTCGGCGGCCAAAATCTGTTCTTTGTCCATGTAGCCATCCTGTTGCATAAACACGTTCAGTTGTTCGTTGAACGGGAAGTGCATGTTGGCGATGATGTGGTTCCATCGTTCGGTTTCTTTTTCATCGAACGAAGTTTTGGCCACGATGTCAGCATAGCGGGCAGGGGCATCTTTTTTGACGATGGAGAGTGCCTCTTGTGCGTATTTGAGGCACCACACCGCCATTTTGTTGGTGTACCAGTTGTTATTAATGTTGTTTTCGTATTCGTTAGGGCCGGTCACGCCCAACATCACGTATTTATTGCGTTCGTGACTCCAGGTGATGCGCTGGCTCCAAAAGCGGGCAATGCCCATGAGCACTTCGGCGCCGTATTCGGCCAAATAGCCATTGTCGCCGGTGTGGCGCAGGTAGTTGTGAATGGCAAAGGCGATGGCACCGTTTCGGTGAATCTCTTCGAAGGTAATCTCCCACTCGTTGTGGCACTCTTCGCCATTGATGGTCACCATGGGGTAGAGAGCCGCTCCGTTGGTGAATCCCAGTTTTTGGGCATTCTCAATGGCTTTTTGAAGATGTTTGTATCGATACACCAATAAATTACGGGTTACCTCGGCCGGTGCGGTGGAGATGAAAAAGGGAATGCAATAGGCTTCGGTGTCCCAGTAGGTGGTGCCACCATATTTTTCGCCGGTAAACCCTTTGGGCCCCACATTTAGGCGGGCATCTTCGCCGGTGTATGTTTGGTTGAGTTGAAAGATGTTAAAGCGGATGCCTTGCTGGGCTTCCACGTCTCCTTTAATTCGGATGTCGCTGTGGGTCCATTTATCGGCCCATTTGGCTTTGTGTTCGGCCAGCATCGTGTCGAAGCCTTTGTGCATGGCCGCCTGAGCGCTTTGTGTGGCAGCGTCCACCAAGTGGTCGGGCGCATGGTTCAGACTGCTGCTTACGGCCACGTACTTAACGATGGTGGCTACTTGTGCCTTGTTTACGGGAATGGTAACGCTGTTGCCGGCCTTGGTAGCTGTTTGTATCATGTCGGCTTTGGCAGTGACGTTCGCTGAGTCAATTTGCAGGGCGTAACGCATGGCATATCCCACTCTGAAATCGAGCTTTTTTGTTTGCGACAGCAGGGTGGCTTCGCCGGCTTTGGCGTTGCTCCATAGGATGTTCCAGAATTTTTCGTCGTAATTGGAGTCTTCGTTTTCCACATCGCCATCCAAATAGGGCACAAAGGTGATTTTCCCTGAGAAGTTGAGAGGGGTCACCGAGTAGCGGATGACGCCGTTTTCGGTGTCGGCCATGCTCAGAAAGCGGATGGCATTTACGCGCAGTTGTTTGCCCGAAGGCAGCGTGGCATCAAAGGATCGGGAGAGGGTTCCCTCCTTCATGTTGAGCACCCGTTTGAAGTGTGTGGTGGTGGCTGTGGCCAGATCGAGCATCTCACCGTCGGCCAGCACATCCAAACCAATCCAGTTGGGCGAATTGAGCACTTTGGCGAAGTACTCGGGATACCCGTTTTTCCACCATCCCACGCGTGTTTTGTCGGGGTAATAGATGCCGGCCACGTAGTTGCCTTGCAGGGTTTTGCCGCTGTATTGCTCTTCAAAGTTGGCGCGCTGCCCCATTTTACCGTTGCCCAGGCTGAAGATGCTTTCAGATGAACGGTGCATGTCTGGGTTGAATCCTTCTTCGATGATGCACCATTCGTCGGGGATTAAATATTTTTTCATGGGTTGTTGCTTTTTGATATGTCAGTAAACGATTTCGGTTCAGGTTGTTTGGCTGAATGATTTGCGCAGAAGCGCAACGTTCATTTGGTGAAGGCCATCCACCACCAGGTTGGCTTTTGCCAACACCAGGGGTGAGCCAATGCCCACGCATTTCATGCCGCCGGCCAAAGCAGCTTCCACGCCGGCTTCGGCATCTTCAAACACCACGCAGTTGGCCGGTTTCACGCCCAATGCCTCGGCTCCTTTGAGGAACACTTCGGGATCGGGTTTGGCTTTGGAGGTACTGTTGCCGTCGATGATGGCATCGAAATATGGCGTCAGACCCACCCGTTCCAATATGGTAGGGGCGTTTTTACTGGCCGAGCCCAGTGCGGTTTGAATGCCTGCAGCCCGCAATTCGGTCAGAAAGTCTTTGGCTCCCGGCAGCACTTCGTCGGCCTGCATGCGGGTGATGTATTCCACATATCGGTCGTTTTTGCGGGTGGCCAGTTGTTGTTTTTTCTCGTCATCAAAGGTCAGTCCGCCAATTTCGAGCAGGATGTCGAGCGAGGCCATGCGGCTCACCCCTTTGAGGCGTTCGTTATCGGTTTCGGTAAAGTCGAATCCCAGCTCGTTGGCCAGTTCTTTCCAGGCAATATAGTGATATTTAGCTGTGTCGACAATGACTCCGTCGAGGTCGAATAAGCAAGCTTGAATGGTCATTGGTTTCCTTTTAAGCAGTCTGTGAATAATCAATTAGTGTGACTTTGCATGAATGTCATCGACAAAGTAAACTGCGATGGCGCCCAGCAACATCGACACGCCGGCCACTATCAGGATGTAGATGGCTTGGCCGTCAAAAAAAGTTTTCAGAATGGTGCCGCCCAGCAATCCACTGATGATTTGCGGGCCGGCGATGGTGAAGTTGAAGATCCCCATGTAGATGCCCATTTTTTTTGCAGGCAGAGCGCTCGACAGGATGGCAAACGGCATGGAGAGGATGGCCGCCCAAGCAATGCCGATGCCAATCATTGACACGATGAGATGATTGGGGTTCGTCAAAAAATACATCGACACAAATCCTAAGCATCCGGCCAATAACGCCAACGCATAAACCGTTTTGCGTCCCCATTGTTTGGCCAGCCAGGGCATGGCGATGGAAAAGAGCGCTGCGAACAGGCTATATGCGCCAAAGATGATGCCCACCCAGTTGCCCGCTTCGTTGTATTGGGCCGAGCCGGCATCGCCCACGGGGGTGTGCCAAAAATGCTGAGCCACGGCCGGCGTGGTGTACACCCACATCAGGTACAGGGCAAACCATGCAAAGAATTGCACCACGGCCAGTTGTACCATGGTTTTGGGCATGGATCGAAGGGTGACCCAAAAGCTTTGCTTTTCTTGTTGTTCGGCTTCACTGATGTTTTTGTACTCGTTGAACTCGGCAGGGGGGTATTCTTTGGTTTTGAATACGGTTACCAATACGCTGATAATTAGGATTGCACCGCCAATGTAAAACGACCAGATGACCGACTGCGGCACTTGTCCGTCAGGGGCTTCGTTACTCACGCCCATCATGTTGGTGAGCACATACGGCAATATCGACCCGATGACGGCACCGGCATTGATCAGAAAGCTTTGGATGGAATATCCCACGTTGCGTTGCTCATCGGGCAGCATGTCGGCCACCAATGCCCTAAAGGGTTGAAAGGTGACGTTGAACGAGCCGTCCATGAGGGCGAAGATGATGGCGCCAAAAAGCACCGGAGCCATCCATGCCACCACCATTGAGGCGTTGGGCATCATGAACATGGCCAGCATCGATACCAATGCCCCACCCAGAATGTAAGGCAAACGTCTGCCCAAGCGGTTCCAGGTACGGTCGCTCACGTGACCCACGATGGGTTGCACGATGAGCCCCATGATGGGGGCGGCCAGCCAAAACAGTGGCAGGTGGTGCAAGTCGGCTCCCAGATTGGAAAGGATGCGGCTGGCGTTGGCGTTTTGAAGGGCAAAGCCAAATTGAACCCCCAGGAATCCGAAGCTGATGTTCCAGATTTGCCAAAACGAAAGTTTGGGTAACTGTCTCATGTGTTTAATAATGTATTAACGATGTATTCGAGTGGCCATTTCGATGCGATCGACCATTGGCCGGAGCCGGTGGCGTGGATGCAAAAATGTGCCGGTGGTTGCCAATGAACACAACAACCAACCATCCATGTGTGAACAGAAGAGAGGTGAGCTGGAAAGGTGCCCGAAAGTCTAATAAAAATCCGAAAAGGTCTAAATCCGATTCAAAATTATGCCATTTGCATTAGAAATGCCAGTGTTGTGATTTGCGAATGGTTGAAAAACAGGGGCATTAATGCTTGGAAGTGCCATTTCAAACGTTTGCAGAGGGTGTGAAAAAATGTGAATGGGAGGTGATGTTTTTTTACATCATCCTGGTGCAAACGTTTTCGGAAAGGTTTTTTATTCAGCGATGCTGATGATTTCGGTCACCACATAATTGCTCATACCGCGCCAGGGAAGCGGGTGTAGGTATTCGTTGTAACGCACTTCAATCTCTTTACCGCTGTTGAGCTCCAGGATGCGGGCAATGCTGTCGTTGGCCACGCTAAAGTCAAATTCGTTGCTTTGAATGGCTCCCGGGTTTTTGGTTTTGAAGCCCGATTGAATGAGGCGGCCTTCCCATGTTTTAAATACATAGCCTTTGTAAACCAAAAAGTTGAGATTGCCGGCCTTCACGCCCTGTCCAAATACAAAATAGTAGCGCCAATAAATGGTTCCGGCAATGGTCAAAACGATCATGAGGCTGAGGAGGAATAAGAATTTTTTCATGTTGTTGGGTAATAAGATTAAGGAATGATAGACGAGATTATATGGTGGTTGATTCGCGCACAATGAGTTCGGGTGTCAGCACCCGGGTGTGAAAGGCTTCGGCCAGGTCGGGGTTGCTGATGCGCGTGAGGAGCATGCGCGTGGATTCCTGTCCGATTTCATACCCTTTTTGACCCACGGTTGAGAGGGAGGGGGAGGAAATGGTGGCATTGGGGCCGTCACCAAAGCCAATGACTTTAATTTGTGTGGGAATCTTGTACCCGTTTTTCATGAGTAGCTGCATGGCTGCGATGGCTGTTGAATCGTTCACGGCAAAAATGCCATCGATGTGCGGAGCCAACGACAGTATGGCGTCGGCTTGTTTTGTCACATCATCCCGTGTGTCGCAGCGCATGAAAAGTGATGGGTTGATGGCGAGTTCGTTTTGCTCGTGGGCCAATTTGTACCCATCAAGACGCTGTTTGCCAATGAGCATGTGCAGTGGAGCTCCCAGCATGAGAATTTGTTTGCATCCCAGGCTAATGAGGTGTTGGGTGGCGATTCGCGCTCCTTCCCGGTCATCTACAATCACTCGATCCGATTCAATTTCTTCGCACACCCGGTCGAAAAAAACGATGGGTGTGTTGTTTTCAACAATGCGCTGAAATGGTTCGGAGTTGCGGGTGGTTTTGCTTACCGATATCAGGATGCCATCGACCTGGCTGTCGAGTAACGCCTGTATGTTAATGGCTTCGCGGGCGTCGTTTTCGTTGCTTTGGCACATCATTACTTTGTACCCTGCAGCATAGGCTACATCTTCAATGCCACTGATGACCGATGAAAAAAAGTGGTGCACGATTTCGGGAATAATCACCCCAATGGTAAAGGTTTTGGAGCTTCGCAGGCTCAATGCCAGGGCATTGGGGCGGTATTTTACCTTTTCGGCAAAGGTCTGAACCAGTTTTTTGGTCTCGGGGCTGATGTCGGGATGGTTCTTGAGCGCCCGACTGACGGTCGATGGCGATATTTCGAGAATGCGAGCAATGTCTTTTATGGTGATTTGGTGGGTTTTCATATGTCTATATTTTATTTTTCAATGGCCATGTGGAACTCGCCTAATCATTGGCTTCGCCGATCTGCGATTCTCGTGTGTGAGTAAAGGTTACTCATGGCTCGTTTCATGTGTTTTGTAAAAATTAAGATGTGAGTATCAGGACGCAAGACAATGAACTTTGATAATCATGTTACAATGTTATTTAGCTTAGTCTTAATCGAATAAAAGACAAGAAGATAGTTAGACTTGAGACAGATAAATTAGACTGAAAAGCCAAAAAGAATAGATCTAAATATCTTTCTTCATCTCATCCTCAGTCTCATCGTTTCACGTCTTTTTATCTTAACTAACAGATATAAATTGTGATTTGACCCTTTCAGTCCATAATGGTGGATCATTTAATGGAATTTTTGGTTTTTTATTCTTGCATCTCATGCAGTGGTTTGAGTTGTTAAAAATAGTCTTTTTCATGGTTTGGATGGTATGTGTTCATTCTTTGATGGGGCTATTTTTTCAATGTTGTGGCTTGTTTCGTGTCTCTGAATCATTTGTTCAGACACTTTTGTTGCGTTAAGCAGTAAAAAATAAATTCTCAAAACATGTTTTACAGCATGTTTTTAATCTGCAAACGAAACCGCAATCGTCACCGCAAACGTTTGCGGAAAGATAGATGTAAATTATTGATTCCCACTGTTAAAAACTGTTTACTTTCTCAATTTTATGCCATAGCTTTGTCATGTCCATCTGAATAAAAGAGGGTGAAAGGAAAGGTGCCCTTTTTACAGAAAGTCTTCTAAATTTCACGACAAGGTTCCAATCCGAATTAGGAATCATAATGCATTGTTAAATTATTAATTCATTTTTTTATGAGAAAATCGTCAGATTTGCTGAAAGCGCTGTTTCTCATGCTGGGTTTAGTCGTTGTGTTGACCGCACAAGCTCAGGTGAAAACGGTGACCGGCAGGGTGTCAGATGCCGCCAATGGTGACCCCATGCCCGGTGTAACGGTGGTGGTGAAAGGCACCACCAATGGAACTATTACCACTCCTGATGGAACTTATTCCATGCAGGTGGCTGATTCAGATGTTTTATTGTTTTCGTTTATAGGTTTTAAAAATCAGGAAGTGAATGTTGCCGGCCAATCGGTCATCAATATCCAGCTTAAATCCGATAATATCGGCATGGAAGAAGTGGTGGTCATCGGCTACGGGGTTTCGAAGAAAAAGGATCTCACCGGTTCGGTGCAAACCATTTCGGCCAAGGACTTTAATCAGGGAGCCATTACTTCGCCACAGCAGTTGATGAACGGTAAGGTTGCCGGTGTGCAAATTACCGATGGTGGCGGCGCACCGGGCAGTAAGTCTACCATTCGTGTGCGCGGTGGTTCTTCGCTTAAGGCCAGCAACGACCCGCTCATCATTGTTGACGGCGTGCCAATGGATAACAGTGATGTGTCAGGGATGTCGAACCCACTGAGTGTGGTGAATCCCAACGATATTGAAACCTTTACCGTGTTGAAAGACGCCTCGGCCACCGCCATTTATGGTAGCCGAGCCTCTAACGGAGTTATCCTCATTACCACTAAAAAAGGAAAAGGAACCGATATTCATGTCGATTACACGGGAAATGTGTCGGTGAATACGCCCACCAAAATGGTGGATGTGCTCGATGCCGGTGAATATAGTGAGCTTCTGAAGCAAAAGTTTCCTGCCAATGCTGGTTTAATGGGGAGT
Organism: Breznakibacter xylanolyticus; assembly: GCF_003254275.1. Taxonomy (GTDB): domain Bacteria; phylum Bacteroidota; class Bacteroidia; order Bacteroidales; family Marinilabiliaceae; genus Breznakibacter; species Breznakibacter xylanolyticus. The sequence goes on from NZ_QKZK01000001.1 coordinate 214,505, forward strand.
GCCTCTACCGATTGGCAAAAGGAGATTTACAAAACCACCACCAGCACCGACCATTCTATTGCCATTGCCGGTAACGTGAAAAAGGTGATGCCGTTCCGCGCCTCAGTGGGCTACAATAATTCAAACGGGATTCTTGACCAGTCGCAAATGCAGCGCACCACCGGCTCTTTGAACCTGAATCCTTCGTTTTTTAAAGATCATTTACGCATCAATGCATCTATGAAGGGAATGTTGTTGAAAAATAACTTCTCAAACACCGATGCCATTGGCGATGCCATCAGCATGGATCCCACGCAGGCTGTGACAGGCGATGCTTATGAGCCTTTTGGCGGTTATTTTGCCTGGGCCGACTCGCAAGGCAATCCCAACGCCAATGCGCCCATGAACCCTCGCGCCCGCATTGACCAAAAACGTAACCGTTCGACGGTGAACCGCTTTATCGGGAATTTTCAGGCCGACTATAAATTCCACTTCCTGCCCGAGTTGCGTGCCAACCTGAATGTGGGTACTGATGTGTCGACCGGCGAAGATGACGGCGGCGTGCAAAACGCACTTGGCGCAGCCTGGGATGTGCCTGCTTATGCTCGTGGCGGCGCTTACAACACTTATTTGCAAAAGAAAAAGAACGAGTTGCTCGACTTCTATTTGCAATACACCAAAGATTTGCCCGATTACAAATCGCGTTTCGATGTGATGGGCGGTTACTCATGGCAACATTTTTGGAAACAGGAAGAGACACAGTCGTTCTACAACGATCCGCTTGATCCAGATGCCGATCACGTGCGTGATCCTTACAAAATGACCAAATCGGAGAACTATTTGGTGTCGTTCTTCGGGCGTGCCAACTATGTGTATGACGATCGCTACTACGTGACATTTACTTTGCGTAACGATGGATCTTCGCGATTTTCCGATGAAAACCGTTGGGGCTTGTTCCCATCTTTGGCTCTGGCCTGGAACGTGAAAGGTGAAAATTTCCTGACAGATAACTCCACCGTGTCAAACATGAAGCTTCGTTTGGGGTACGGTGTGACCGGTCAGCAAGATATTGGCAACGATTACGGCTACTTTGGTGTGTACACCGCCGGTGAAACCACGGCTGCATACGTTTATTACAAAGAAGTCAACGGGTCTTATCAGCGCGTGTTGGTGAATACTCTTCGTCCTGAAGGTTACGATGCCAACTTAAAATGGGAAGAAACGGTGACTTACAATGCCGGGATTGATTATGGGTTCTTTAATGACCGTTTGTATGGTGCTTTGGATGTGTATTTGCGCAAAACCAACGATTTGCTTAACGAAATTCCTGTGCCTGCCGGAGCTAACCTTGAAAACGTGTTGACCACCAACGTGGGTAACCTCGAAAACAAAGGTGTGGAATTTTCGGTGAATGGCGTGCTGATAAAATCAACCGACCTGACCTGGGAGCTGGGCGCCAACGTGACGTTTAATGAGAATGAAATCACCAAGTTGACCCGTGTGGATGACCTCAATTACGTGGGGGTTGCCAATGGAGATATTTCGGGTGGTACCGGCAATATGATCAAGATTCACCAGGTGGGACAGCCAGTGGGCTCGTTCTTTGTGTACGAGCAGGTGTATGGACAGGATGGTCGCCCCATCGAGGGTGTGTATGTCGACCGAGATGTAGATGGTGAAATCACCACTGCTGATATGTATGTGGCCGGCAATCCTTCTCCCAAGGTGATGTTGGGCATCAACACCTCGCTCAATTACAAAAACTGGGACTTTAGCCTCTCGGGACGTGCCAACCTGGGCATGAAGGTTTACAATAACATTGCTTCCAATGCCGGGTATTTTAACCGCATGCAAACCAGTGGACAGTATTTGGGCAACCTTAATAGTGATGTGTTCAATACCGGATTCTTCACACCTCAGTATTTCTCTGATTATTATGTGAAGAATGCCTCGTTTTTCCGCCTCGACAACGTGACTTTGGGTTATCGATTTAAGGATTTGATGAGCAGCAAGATGAACATGCGGGTGTATGCCACCGTCAACAACGTGTTTGTGCTGACTGATTATGATGGCATCGATCCCGAAGTTTCCGATGGCATCGACCGGAATATCTATCCCCGTCCACGCACCTTCTTGTTGGGTGTAAGTGTTTCATTCTAAAATTTTAATCAGATGAAAAAATCAATCATACAATATTTTGGAGCCGCACTGCTTTCGGTGTCGTTGTTCAGCTCATGTGTCAATGACCTGGATGTGCTCCCCATCGATCCCAGCATGGATACTTCCGATAAAGTTTACGATTCGCAGGAAGCTTTATACCAGGGATTGACTAAGATTTATGCAGGATTTGCCGTGTCGGGACAAAAAGGTCCCAGTGGTAACGGTGACCTGGGTGGCTTTGACGAAGGGCACAGCCAGTACTGGCGTGGTTACTTTGTGTGCCAGGAATTGCCTACCGACGAGTGTGTCAATGGTTGGGGTGACGGGACCTTGCCTACAGTGAGTCAAATGACCTGGACGTCCAGTCAGGAGCACATTCGCCAGTTTTACTATCGTGCATTGTATCAGGTGTCGTTGGTGAATGAGTTTATCCGTCAGGCCAAGAGCAATGCCAGTGCTGAGTGGACTGCCGTGCCCCAATATGTGGCCGAAGCGCGTTTCTTGCGTGCCCTGGCTTACTGGCACGCCCTCGACCTTTTTGGAAACGGAATTCCCTTTGTGACCGAAAATGATGCCATTGGCTCAACTTTACCCAATCCTGCCGGTAAGGACGAACGCGGTCCTGAGTTGTTCAATTACATCGAGTCGGAATTGTTGGCCATTGTGGGCGATACCGATGATGATACTTATGTGTTGCTCGATCCCCGAAAAGGAATGGTTGGCCAGGCCGATAAAGCCGCTGCCTGGATGTTGCTGGCCAAGCTGTATCTAAACCATGGCGTTTATTTGGCGAAAGTAGATAATGCCTATTATACCAAGGCTCGCAATTACCTCAATAAGGTGATTAACGAAGGCGGTTATCGCCTTATTGACGCTACGGATGCCGTTGATGGGGATGTGTACAATGTGTATGAGTATCTCTTTTTGGCCGACAATTATCGTTGCAACAGCGAGATCATCTACTCCATTAATTGTGATGGGTTGAATTCACAAACTTATGGTGCCACCACGTACATCATTAACGCTGCAGTGGGCGGCGAGATGAATAAGGCCGATTATGGGTGTGGTTCATGGGGTGGAAACAGAACGACTAAGGCTTTGGTGAACAAATTTGATAATGGAGACATTCGTGCTCTCTGGTTTACCAATGGCCAAAGTCTCGAAATCACCAAGCAGGATCAGTTTACACATGGTTATGCGGTCGTGAAATTTAAGAACATGACCCGAGATGGAAAGCCTGGTGGCAATGCCACTTCTGAATTTGCCGATGTGGATGTACCGGTGTTTCGTTTAGCCGATGCCTATTTGATGGCTGCCGAGGTCGATTTGCGTTTGGAGGGTACCGTTTCATCGGCCAACCTCAACAATTTGAAAAAAATTACCGATCGTGCCGGCGTGACATTCCCGACCACTGTTGATCTCAATTACATCCTCGATGAGCGTGCCCGTGAGCTTTACTGGGAGTGCCACCGTCGCACCGATTTGATTCGTTTTGGGAAATTTACTTCTAGAGATTATGTGTGGCCGTTGAAAGGCGGTGATCTTAATGGAAAGGCTGTGGATAAAAAGTACAACCTGATGCCCATTCCGTCAACCGATGTGATGGCCAATACCAACCTGAAACAGAATACCGACTATTAATCTTTTAATGTGATGATTATGAAATTTCTTAAGATATTTCCCGCATTGCTGCTCTTGTCGGCCATGTGGACTGCCTGTGAAGACGACACCGATCCCCGAATCCCGGCCGATGCTGTTGCACCGATGCTCACGGCACCCACAGAAGGGGGTGAGTTCGTTCTGCTCAAGGTCAACGAAAGCGACGTGTTCCAAACTTTTAAATGGAATGATGCCGACCTGAAACTCAACGTGGTGACCACTTACGATTTGGAGGTGGATGGTGTGGATGGCGATTTTTCTAATAATAAGTACATTGCCAAAAACATCACCTCGCCATACGAAATTAAGGTCACCGACTTTAACAAAGGTCTCTTGGGTGCCGGTTTTGAAGATGGAATATCCCATCGTATTAAAGTGCGTATCAAAGCAGCTAATTACTTGGCTTCGGAGGTGATTGAAATGACCGTGACCCCTTATTTCGATGCTGAACCATGGAGTATCATTGGTAGCGCTGTGGGTGGTTGGGATGTGGTCAACGATAAGTATATGAACTATGACAAAGTGAAGCAGGCTTATGTTTTAACGCTTGAGCTACAACCTGGTGAGTTTAAATTTCGTGCACCCAAAGTCGATAAAGATAATCCATGGAAAACCAATTATGGTCTGAAGGGGTCATCTGCCGTCTATGAAAATGACAATGATGTAGAATTAAAAGCCGATGGCGGCAATGTCAAGACCTTGGGTGGTAACTACACCATTACCTTGGATGTGGCTAATATGAAATTCTCCATCAAGCAAAATTCAGCTTCGTCCATGACCAATTGGACAGATGTGGTGTTAGATGTTTATGGCCAGGGGGTAAGTGTCGATAATAGCAGTGTCGTTGCCGATGGTGATCAATATAAATTGATTGCTGACAGCGATGGGAAACCATCGGTTGCATCTGCTGTTTATACATGGACTTGGAAAAATGTAGCACTCGAAGCCGATGCCGGATTTAAAATTCGTACGAAAGACGGTGTTGCGCCTCCTGTGAATGGTGCTTTCTTTGAGGCCGGTTACAGCGCCTTGGATGCAGCTGCCAGTTCTTCAAAAGTGGTTGAATTAAATGGTGATCTTTCGGTTACCGCAAAAGGTAATTATGACATTACCATTACCATTGATGCCACGAATGATGATGTGAAAAAAATCATCATCAAAGATCCTTATCCATCGGCTCTTTACATGATTGGTGATGGTGTAGGCACCTGGAAGTGGGATGAAACTGATTTGGCCATGGTTCCTGTCAATGGTACTCCATCGCAGTTTTGGAAAATAGTGTGGCTCAAGGGTTCCGGTGGTTTCAAATTCTCTCCCGTGAAGGATTGGAAAGGTGACTTTGGCGCTGCCGTAGGTAGCGCCGGTGAAGGTGAATTTGCTTTTGGTGGCGAAAATATTACTGTGCCTGCAACTGCCGGTTATTATATGGTGGTGGTTGACTACAACAAACAGAAAATCGCCGTTTCACCTGTGAAGGTCTATCTGATGGGTGAGACTGTTGGTAGTTGGGATGCCGGAGTTGAAGCGAATCTTTTCGCTGTCGATAATGCCAACGATGTGGTGACACTCACCAAAACCCTTTCGCCCGGCAATCTGCGCATGTATGCCTGGCACGATTGGTTCAGTGCCTGGTGGCGGTCTGAATTCAACGTCATTGGCGGTGATATCGTGATGCGTGGCAATGGTGGCGATCAGGATCCCGTCGCGATTGAAGCCAATAATTATAAAATTGACCTGAATTTTAAAACCCTGAAGGGTGTTTTGACCCCTCAGTAAGCGTTGCGATTTAAAAGAAGTGCACGGGTTACTCCATGCACTTCTTTCCTTTTTTTGAAAGTGTAACCGATTGGATGTGTGGATGTATGAAGCGATTGATTTCCTTTTTGTTGTTGTGTGTGGTCACTGTATCGGCCTTTTCGCAAGTGGTCATCACCTCTCCTGCGATGGTGACCGAAGGGCAAGTTGTGTCTGTCACGTTTAATGCGGCGTTGGGAAGTGGCGGATTGATGAATTTTACTGGCGATGTGTATGCCCATACCGGGGTCATTACCAATAAGAGTACTTCGGATAACGACTGGAAATATTTAGTGGCCAATTGGTCGGTCAATTTGCCAAAGGCCAAGCTCACTCGTTCCGGTGCCAATACTTACCAATTGATGCTATCTCCCGATATTCGTAAATTTTATGGTGTGCCCGATGGGGAAACCATTATCAAGATGGCTTTCGTGTTTCGCAGCGCCGATGGTTCCAAAGAAGGAAAGGATACCGGGGGAAAGGACATTGTGGTGCCGGTGTATGCGTCGGGGGTGAACGTCTCATTTTCCAAACCATCGCTCGATTACTCAATGATGGCACCCGGGAATCTCTTGGATGTGGAAGTAAATGCGGCCGGTCATCAACAAATATCATTGTTCATGGGTAATGACCTGCTTCAAACGGCAACGCAATCGCCTCTTAAATACACATTAACGGTTCCTTCGGAGGGAAAACATTTGTTACGTGCTGTGGCCACGGATGGTCGGGCTGAAGCAGCTGATACCTGCTTTTTTGTGGTGTTGGAGCCTGCCAGTCAAGCTCCTCGTCCTTCGGGGCTCCGACGGGGTGTCAATCGCATCGATGATCATTCGGTCACCTTATTGATTTACGCGCCTTACAAAGATTATATTTATCTGGCCGGTGATTTTAATGAATGGATGCCCGGCCCTGAACACCAAATGATGAAGGATGGGGATTACTTTTGGCTCACCCTCAATCATCTTCCGCCCGACACCGAATATGCTTATCAATATTGGATGGATGGTGATTTGAAAATTGCTGATCCTTATGCTACTAAGGTGCTCGATCCCATTAACGATAAATTTATCCCTTCGCGTGTTTATCCCGACCTAAAGGCTTATCCTTTAGGTAAGACAGATGGTTTGGTATCGGTGTTCCAAACGAACCCTACTTCCTTTGAATGGACTGTTTCTGACTTTGTCCCTCCATCACCGGATACGTTGGTGGTGTACGAGTTGTTGATTCGCGATTTTACGGCCAATGGCGATATCAAAACTGTGACCGATACCCTGGCTTATCTCAAACGACTGGGTGTCAATGCTATTGAGTTGATGCCTTTCAACGAGTTCGAAGGCAACGACAGTTGGGGGTACAATCCGTCGCTTTATTTTGCCCCCGACAAAGCTTACGGAACCGTCACCGATTACAAGCAATTTATCGATGCCTGTCACCGTCAGGGCATTGCCGTCATACAGGACATGGTTCTCAACCACTCTTTTGGGCAATCGCCGTTTGTGAAAATGTATTTTGATGCCGGAAAGCCGGCCGCCAACAATCCCTGGTATAATCGCGATTATAATATGAAGAATCCGGATGCACAGTGGGGTTTCGACTTTAATCACGAGAGCCCTGAAACCCAGGCATTGGTCGATAGCATTTGTGCGTATTGGATGACCGAATACAAGATTGATGGTTTTCGTTTCGACTTCACCAAAGGCTTTACCAATACTCCATACGGGGTCAATGACTGGGCCAGCGCTTATGATGCGTCGCGTATTGCCATTCTCAAACGCATGGCCAATGAAATATGGAAGCGCAAGCCCGATGCCCTTGTCATCTTTGAGCATTTGAGCGACAATGCCGAAGAAAAGGAATTGGCCGATCATGGCATCTTATTGTGGGGGAATCAAAATCATGCTTTTAACGAGGCCACCATGGGTTTTCACGAAAACAACAAATCGGACATCACCTGGGCCAATTATCAATATCGGGGCTTTACCAAACCTCATGTGGTTAACTATATGGAGAGTCATGACGAAGAGCGCTTAATGGTGAGGAACCTGCTTTATGGGAACTCCACCGCTTCCTATCAGGTGAAACAACTTTCGGTATCTCTTGAACGCATCAAAGCGGCTGGTGCCATTCTCTTTGCCATTCCCGGCCCGGTAATGGTGTGGCAGTTTGGCGAGCTGGGGTACGACGTGAGCATTGATGAAAACGGGCGTACCGGTAAAAAACCTGTGTTGTGGACTTATCAGCAGGAACCCGAGCGAACTGCAGTGTTTGAGACTTGGTCGGATATGATTGCCCTGAAGAAGCAAGAGCCTTTGTTTCGGAGTTCCGATTTTTCACTCGAATTAAAGGGGGCTGTTAAGACTGTGCGTTTTATGGAAGGGGGCGATGAAGTTGTCGTTTTGGCCAATTTTGATGTCAAATCGCAAACCGTACAGCTTCCTGTATCTGTTAAAGGAACTTGGTATAATTACTTCAAAGGGGATAGTCTGGTGGTGAATCAAACCAGCTTACCGGTAACGTTAAAAGCCGGCGAATATCGTGTGTTGTCATCCAGGCCATTGGCTGGGTTCAATCGGTTTGTTGAGCCTGCTGTGGTGGAACCCGATCGTTCTTCGTTTGTTTATCCGGAGGAATTGACGCGAAACTACACCGTTAACAATCCGTTCGAATCGAACGGAGAAGTGTGGGTTTATAATAGTTACGGGCGACTGATTCATCAAATGGACATTGAACGTTCCGTCAATTTGAATCTTAATGCTGCATCCGGAGGCGTGTGCGTGGTGACGGTACATGCCGGTGGCAATGTGGCCAGGCAAAAAATTGTTTTGTACTGAATGTTGCGAGTCATTTACTTTTTGTTCTGTTGAGGGGGGTGTGTAGATGAATTACAATGTCAATTATACTTTTATAACATTTGTGTAATGTTCATTTTTTCTGTTGAAGCCTTGCTAAGCGTGGTTTTTTAAAAGCATAAACCGGACGTGTTGATTTGCGTTGCGGAAAAAAATTTAGATGAATGTTTTTGGTCACAAAAATTCTTAGTAATTATGTACCCGGTTTTGGCAGGTTTTATACATGTAATGCGCAGCCTGTCAATTATTTAAATTAAAAACAGAAGTATGTCATTAAAGAAACACATCCTCGACCTTCGTAAAAGGAAAGAGAAAGTGCAGATGGGTGGTGGCGAAGCTGCGATTGAAAAGCAGGTGGCCATGGGGAAACTTACCGCCCGCGACCGTATTTTAGCACTTTTGGACAGAGATTCTTTTACCGAGTACGACCTCTTTGCAGCACATGAAGGGCGTGACTTTGGCATGGAAAAAAAAGAGCTTCATGGTGACGGTGTTATCATTGGAACCGGTACCATTTATGGAGCACCCATTTGTATTTTTGCACAAGACTTTACAGTTGCCGGTGGTTCATTGGGCTTAATGCACGCCCGTAAAATCACCAAAATTATGGATCACGCCATCAAGATGCGTGTGCCTCTGATCGGGATTAACGACTCCGGGGGTGCACGTATTCAGGAAGGGGTGAACTCGTTGGCCGGTTATGGTGAAATTTTCTACCGTAATACGTTGGCATCGGGTGTGATTCCTCAAATTTCGGTGATTCTGGGCCCTTGTGCCGGAGGCGCCGTGTATTCTCCTGCACTAACTGACTTTGTGTTTGTGGTCGAGAATATCTCAAAAATGTTCATTACCGGCCCCAACGTGATCAAAACCGTTTTGGGCGAAGAGATTTCGATGGAAGACTTGGGCGGTGCCCGCGTTCATGCCGAAATTACAGGTAACGCACACTTCTTTGCTCAGAGCGAACAGGAATGTTTCGACCAAATCAAGAAATTGATGTCGTTCATCCCTGCCAATAACTCGGTAAAAGCTAAGTCATTTCCTCCCAAAGAACCTAAGTTTAAGGGGCATGTTGAGGACATTATCCCGGCCGATCCCAAAAAACCATACGATGTTCGTGATGTGATTCGCGCCATTGTTGATGATTCTGATTTCTTTGAAATTCAGGAACTGTTTGCTGCTAACATCGTGATCGGTTTCGGTCGTATGAATGGGCAGACAGTTGGTTTTGTAGCCAACCAGCCTTTGGTGCTGGCAGGTGTGTTGGATTGCGACAGCTCTGATAAAGCGGCTCGTTTCATTCGTTTCTGTAACGCCTTCAGCATTCCCATTGTCACCCTCGAAGACATGCCAGGTTACCTTCCCGGCGTGGATCAGGAGCATGCAGGGGTGATTCGTCACGGGGCAAAAGTGTTGTATGCTTATTCTGAAGCTACAGTGCCTAAAATTACCGTGATTCTTCGCAAAGCTTACGGTGGTGGTTACATCGCTATGAATTCGCGTCACCTGGGAGCCGACTTTATGTTTGCATGGCCAACCGCCGAAATCGCTGTCATGGGACCCGAAGGAGCTGCCAATATCATCTTCAAAAAAGAGATTGACGAAGCTGAAGATCCCGATGCAATGCGTCAAGTTAAGGTGCAGGAATACATCGATAAATTTGCCAATCCATACGTGGCTGCTGCTAAAGGGTACATCGATTCAGTGATTGAACCTGCTGAAACTCGTTCCATGTTGTTGCATGCCATTGAAGTATCGGCCAATAAAAACGATCAACGTCCATTTAAAAAACACGGGATTCCTCCGTTCTAATGCAAACCATCATGGAAGAGAAAAAATTGGAATTGGTTGATTTTGTCGTGACTGCGCGCAAATATAAAACCACTCTGACCAAGAAATTCATCAACCGGACGGTGTATGTTGCGCCCAATCCCGATGAAATAAAGTCCTATATTCCCGGAACTGTGATCAGTATCAAGGTGAAAGTGGGGCAGAAAGTGAAGGCCGGCGAAACCATCATGATTCAGGAAGCTATGAAAATGATGAACCAGATCAAGATGCCTCGCGATGGAGCCATCAAAGAGATTTTGGTTGCTGAAGGTCAGCGAATCCGCAAAAGCGATTTAATGATTGTGATTGAGTAATATAAAAAGGCTGCCCTCGGGCAGCCTTTTTTATTGTGGTTCTGTATGTGTGATTCTGAGAAGTCGCATTTTATGTCATTTCCCCCACATGCACAAACCAACCTTCTTTGTTGATTTCCGGTTTTTGTGTAAATATTCCGAATACGGCGGCACCGCTTCCCGACATGCTGGCGTACACCGCTCCTTGTTCGTATAGGAACGCTTTCACGTTAGCGATTTCAGGAAATTTTTGAAATACTGACATCTCAAAGTCATTCACCACTGTATCTTTCCATGTCTCGATTGGGCAAAGGATGGCTTCTTTTAGAGGTATCTTTGGGATGGCCGGCTTCACATATCGGTATGCATCGGGTGTTGACACATGGATGGGGGGGATGACCAGGGCCAAGTAATAGCCTTTTAGACTCACCATTGTTGGTTCAAGGATGTTGCCGATCCCTGTTCCAAATGCCGGTTTATTTTCAATGAAAAATGCACAATCGGCACCCAGATGTGCAGCCATCTCCTCGAGCGACGCACTGCTTTCATCCAAATTAAAATAATCGTTAAGCATTTTTAGCATAAAGGCGCCATCGGCACTGCCGCCACCCAGTCCAGCCCCAAAGGGGATTGCCTTGTGTAAATGAACCTTTATAGGAGGCAATTTGGGGTGGCGTTCTCGCATGAGCATCAATGCCTTTATCACAATGTTTCCCACTGCAGGTGCATCCACCGCGATGCCTGTTTGGTGCCATTCGTAGGGGGATGTTTGTTGGTGGGCTGGGATAATTTCAAGTGCGTCGTGTAACCCCACAGGCAAAAATATCGTTTCCAAGTTGTGGTAGCCGTCCGGTCGCTTTTCCACAATATTTAGTCCCAGGTTGATTTTGGCATTCGGAAAGCTAATCATATATCGCTCCTCTCAATTTATTTGTCCATGCAAAGAAAAAAGTTTTTAACACAGGTTGTTGATTTCATTTTGGTAAATATGATCGTTGGCCTCCATTTAAACCCGGTTCGAATCATTACCTTTGCAATCCCCAATTGAAAAGCAAACCCATTATGGCAGAAAAACAGCAGCGTCCACGCGCAAAAAAGAGTCCCGAAGTCGATTTGGCAGTCGGCAAAATGCCCCCTCAGGCTCTTGACCTCGAAGAGGCTGTGCTGGGTGCATTGCTCCTCGAAAAGGATGCCTTTGTGGCCGTGTCGGAAATCATTAAGCCCGACAGTTTTTACAAAGAGGCGCACCAACATATCTACCAGGCCATTTTGTCGCTTTTTAGTAAAGAGCAGCCCGTGGACATGCTCACCGTAACCGAAGAGTTGCGCCGCATGGGCAAACTCGACGAGGTGGGTGGCCCTTTTTATATCACTCAGCTCACCAGCCGGGTGGCTTCTGCGGCTCACATCGAGTATCATGCCCGCATCATCTATCAAAAGTTTCTCCAGCGTGAGATGATTCGTCTGTCCAGTGGCTTGCAAACCAAGGCATATGACGATACCATTGATGTGGATGACCTTTTAGATGAGGCCGAAAACTCCTTCTTCCTGCTTGCCCAGGGCAACATGAAAAAGGACACCGTGCAAATCAATCCCGTGATTCACGAGGCCATCGAAAAAATCAAGGAATCGGGCAATCGACCCGATGGATTGAGTGGTGTTCCCTCGGGATTTACCGAGCTCGACCGCATGACCAACGGTTGGCAGGCCTCCGACTTGGTCATCATCGCGGCCCGTCCTGCGATGGGAAAAACGGCCTTTATCCTCTCCATGACGCGTCAAATGGCGCTCGATCATAGCAAGCCTGTTGCTGTGTTTTCATTGGAGATGTCGAATCTGCAGCTTGTAAACCGTCTTATCGTTTCAGAGACTGAACTGCCCGGTGAGAAAATCAAAAACGGGAAACTCTCTAAGCAAGAGTGGGAGCAGCTCGATCATAAAATACAGCGCCTTATTGACGCCCCTATTTTTGTGGATGACACCCCCGGTCTTTCTGTTTTTGAGCTGCGTGCCAAATGTCGTCGTCTCAAAAAGCAGCACGACATTCAAATCATCATCATTGACTACCTTCAGCTCATGAGTGCCAGCGGGATGAACCCCGGCAGTCGAGAACAGGAGGTGAGTATGATTTCGCGTTCGCTCAAGGGGTTGGCCAAGGAATTGAACGTGCCCATTATTGCCCTGTCGCAGCTCAACCGGGGTGTCGAGAACCGTGCCGGTGCCGAAGGAAAACGCCCTCAGTTGAGTGACCTTCGTGAGTCGGGTGCCATTGAGCAGGATGCCGACATGGTGTGCTTTATTCACCGTCCCGAATATTATAAAATTACCGAAGACGAGGATGGGAATTCGCTTTTGGGCGTTGGTGAGGTCATTATCGCCAAGCACCGTAACGGTGCCACCGGCGATGTGCGACTACGATTCCGTTCTGAGTTGGCTCGATTTGAAGATTACACCCCTGGCTTTGAGAATATCACGCTTGGGTCTCGTATGAATAGTGATGTTGTCTTGCCTAAATTAACTCCTTTAGACGAATCACCTGTCAGCGGGAGTCAGGATTTTCCGTTCCGTCCCGGGTTTGAGAGGGATGCGGCATTTTAGGTTTTTTGTTTGAATGATTGATAGAAGGTAGAGACGTTAGAATTATTGCATATTGAATCAATTTCATGTTGTCAGGTCTGTAAAAAAAACTTTGATTCCGTTGAATCCATAACTAATTTTGCTAAAAAGGACGTAATGCCGGAATTAAGCAGATTTTTGGGAATCGTGATATTTATGAACTTTAATGAGCATAATCCACCCCATTTTCATGCTAAATATGGAGATTTTGAAATTATTGTTGAGATAAGTTCAGGGATTGTTGAAGGGAAATTTCCTAAAAGAGCATTAAGTTTGGTTCTTGAATGGTATGAAATTCATCGGGATGAATTGATGCAGGATTGGGAACTCATTCGGACAACTGGAGAATTCAATAAAATTTCACCTTTAGAGTGATTGATATGATTTTGAATGTAATAAATGCTGAATACAAAGAAGGATACAAGGTATTCTTAACTTTCGATAATGGGGAGTCGGTGTTGGTGGATTTGGAAAGGATAATTTTTGAAGACAAGCGAATGATTTTTAGACCATTGAGAGATGTTAGGTATTTTAAATCATTCAAGGTGAGGTTGAATACTATTACGTGGGATAATGAAGCTGATTTTGCACCTGAATTTTTGCTTGAATTGGGTAAGCAACAACAATCAATGATGATGGATGAACCAATCTCTCATGGTGGTTAATCTGTTTGTTAATTTTTTTTGCAAATAGTTTTTGTTGTTATATGTCAGGTTATCTTCAGTTTTAAGCGTGATTCAATTTTGAATAAAAACATCAATCCCCGAAGATTTATCATATCTCCGGGGATTGATGTTTTACAGCATGCACTCTTCAATCACCTCGGTAAACACCTGCTTGATGTCAAGCCCGGCCGCTCGAATTTGTTGAGGAATGAAGCTGGTGGCTGTCATGCCCGGTGTGGTGTTGACTTCCAGCAAAAAGATGCGCCCTTCGCTCAATATAAAGTCAATGCGCACGATGCCCTTGCATCCCAATATGTCGTAAATAATGGCCACAATGGTGCGGATGCGATCGGCCACTTCCTCGGGGATGCGTGCCGGTGTGATTTCATCGGCCATGTTGGCGGTGTATTTGGCCTCGTAGTCAAAAAAGTCGTTTTTGCTCACCACCTCCGTGATGGGCAACACGTGGTGTTTGCCGCCTGTTTTGTATAGACCACAGGTGAGTTCGGTGCCTTTAATGTATTGCTCAATGATCACTTCGTCACCTTCGGTAAAGGCTTTTTGAATGGCGGCATCCAAATCAGATGCCGTGGTCACTTTCGACACGCCAAAGCTGGAGCCACCGGCATTGGGTTTCACAAAGCAGGGAAGACCCGTTTTTTCGGCAATCTCGAATTTATCGTACGAGTTGCCCTTGCGCAGCATTACCGAGTCGGCCACCGTTACGCCAAACCCTTTGAGGTAGGTGTTGCAGGTGAACTTGTTGAAGGTGATGGCAGCCGTCAATACATCGCAGGTGCTGTGAGGAAGTCCGATGAGGTTGAAATAACCTTGCAGCAACCCATTTTCGCCAGGAGTGCCGTGAATGGTGATGTACGCCAGGTCGAAGGTTACTTTTTGCCCATCGCGAACAAACGAAAAATCGTTTTTGTCGATGGGGTAGTGCGTGCCTTCAAGTACGGCCGACCATTCGGTTTTGGTAATCAGCACCGGATATAAGTTGTAGCGGGCAGTGTCGATGAACGTGAGCAGCCCTTCCACGCTCTTGCGCGAAACCACTTCTTCGGATGAGTAGCCGCCATATACGATTGCGATATTCTTCATGTGTTTGTTGTGTTGTGAGATGTGGATATGAAAAATGTCTTTCTTTTTGTTGATGTTAGGCTGCAATAATAGTGAATTTTCGGGGTTCGATGGATGTTCGTCTCTTATCCTTTCAATAAAAAAGCCACCCCGTGATGGGATGGCTTTGTATGGCTTGTTCATTTAAGATTATCTCATGAACAACAATTCGCGATATTTTGGCAAAGGCCACATCTCATTGTCAACAATCAATTCAAGTTTGTCGATGTGGTAACGGATTTCGTCGAACATTGGGAATACCTTTTGCTCGTAAGCAAAGGCTTTTTCCGACATGTCTTCGAGTTTGTTGGCCACTTTGCGGGCATTTACCATCTCTTCTACCTTGTTTTTGATGAAAGTCACGTGACCTGAAATTTCACGAATCAGGTTCAAACGGTCACCAGCCAGTTCCTGGTAGTCTTTGTCGCCAAAGATGTCTTTGAGGCCTTTTACGTTGTCGATCAAGATATTTTGGTAAGCGACAGCGGTCGGCACAATGTGGTTGATGGCCAAATCGCCCAATACACGAGCTTCGATTTGTACTTTCTTCACATATTTTTCCAACTCCACTTCTACGCGGGCTTCCAGTTCTTTTTCGGTCAGGATGCCACCTTCAACCAACACTTTCTTAGAGTGTGGTGCAGTGTATTTGTGGATCGATTCGGGCACGCTGGTGATGTTCGACAGACCACGTTTGGCAGCTTCTGCTTTCCATGCATCTGAGTAACCGTCGCCGTCGAAGTGAATGGCTTTTGACTCGAGAATTAGTTTGCGAAGAATTTGGAAGATGGCTTCGTCTTTCTTCACACCTTTTTCGATCAATGCGTCAACTTCAACTTTGAACTCGCGTAATTGAGTGGCTACCGAAGCGTTCAGGACGGTCATGGCTGCGGCACAGTTGGCCGATGAACCTACCGCACGGAATTCGAAACGGTTACCGGTAAATGCGAAGGGTGAAGTACGGTTGCGATCGGTGTTGTCCAACAAAATTTCAGGAATACGGCCGATACCCAATTTGAGGTTGGTTTTTTCCTCGGGTGTCATTTTTTGGTCGCTCACTTTCTCAACAATGTTGTCGAGCATCGCGCTCAATTGAGTTCCCAAAAAGGTCGATACGATTGCCGGAGGTGCTTCGTTGGCACCCAAGCGGTGGGTGTTCGAGGCGTTCAGGATGGCAGCGCGAAGCAAGTTCTGGTTTTTATAAACAGCAGTAATGGTGTTCACCAAAAAGGTGAGGAACTGCATGTTGCTTTTGGGGTTTTTGCCGGGCGAGAACAGGTTGACGCCTGTGTCGGTGGTAAGTGACCAGTTGTTGTGTTTACCCGAACCGTTGACGCCTTTAAATGGTTTTTCGTGCAGCAGCACTGCAAAACCATGTTGTGTTGCCAAGCGTTTCATCACGTCCATCACCAGTTGGTTATGGTCGTTGGCCAGGTTGGCTTCTTCGTAAATGGGCGCCAGCTCAAATTGGTTTGGAGCCACCTCGTTGTGACGGGTTTTTACAGGAATGCCCAATTTGTGCGATTCCACTTCCAATTCCATCATAAAGCGATACACACGCTCAGGGATAGATGCAAAGTAGTGGTCTTCGAGTTGTTGGTTTTTTGCTGATGTGTGTCCCATCAAGGTACGTCCGGTGAGCATCAGGTCGGGACGGGCATGATAGAGGCTCAGGTCAACCAGGAAATATTCTTGTTCCCAGCCAAGATTGGCTGTTACTTTTGATACGTTTTTATCGAAATATTGGCATACATCAACAGCAGCTTTGTCAACCGCAGCAATGGCGCGCAGCAGAGGGGTTTTGTAGTCGAGTGCTTCGCCGGTGTATGAAATAAACACGGTGGGTACGCAAAGGGTTGTGCCTACAATAAATGCAGGAGACGACACGTCCCAAGCTGTATAACCACGAGCTTCAAAAGTTTGGCGGATTCCTCCTGATGGGAACGATGAGGCATCGGGTTCTTGTTGAGCCAATAATTTTCCTGAAAAGTCCTCAATGATTTCACCATCCTGACCATAGTCGATAAAACCGTCATGTTTTTCGGCGGTTCCGTCGGTGAGGGGTTGAAACCAGTGGGTGTAGTGGGTTGCGCCATTTTCCATGGCCCATGCTTTCATGCCGGCAGCGACGCTGTTGGCGATTTTGCGATCAATGGGTTCGCCACTTTTCATGGCTTCCAGCACGGCTGAATAGATGTCTTTCGACAAGAAACGTTTCATCACGTCTTCGTTGAAGACCAATTTGCCGTAGTAATCAGAAACCTTTGTAGAAGGTAATTTCACCTCTACCGGTTTTTTTTCTAAAAATTCTTTGAGTGCTTGAAATCTTAAAGTCGCCATACAAGAGGATATTTAGATTTTTAATGAATTGACATTGCAAAAATAGGGTTTTTTGAAATAGATTGTCATTTTAAGCTCTGTTTTTTTGAAAAAATATCATTAAAATGTGTTTTAGCCCTATGTTTTGAAACTGAATTGCGGTTTTTTGCTGTTTTTTTGTCGTTTTTTATTCTTTTCTATTTCAGATTTCATGCGCCTTGTGGGCAATTTGGGGGTCTGTTTGGTTTTTTAACCCTTTTGGGGTGTTGTGTGTTTAAAAAGCGGGGGTGATTTTGTGTAAGTGTTGTTATTTATTGCAATTGCCTTGCAAAAATCGGTATTGTTTGTGAAAAAAGAAAGAGGCTGTCATGTTTTTTATGACAGCCTCTTTGTGATGTGGTGATTAAAAAAATGGGGGGGAGGATGATTTATTTGATGTGTCCCTCGTCGCGCAGTTCTTTTTCGATGATTTCCATCTGGTCGTAAAATTCGATGCCGTATTTGCGCACGATGGGGTCTTTGAGGAACTTATACACGGGCATGTTCAGTTTGTGTCCTAACAAGAAGGCGACTTTGCACACTTCCCATTTGTGAAAGTTGAGCGCCTCCATGTTGTTGACCTTGCTGATGCGAATGGGGTAGAGGTGACACGAGATGGGTTTTTTAAAGCTCACCACCCCGTCGTTGTAGGCCTGCTCGATGGCACATTTGCAGGTTCCGTCGGCGTCGAAGATGGCGTACACGCATTCGCGGCCGTTGATGATGGGCGTTACCTTGTCGTCGTCCCAGTCGATGACCCATTTGCCTTGGGCTTCGATCTCGGCAATGGCATTGGGTAACAGGTAAGGTTTGATGAGGGGGTAAATCTCTTCGAGCAGCGCCGCTTCGGCATCGTCGAGCGGGGCACCCGATTCGCCTTCTACGCAACACTCGCCCTTGCAGGCACCCAGGTCGCACACAAACTTCTTCTCGAATACATCGAGGCTGATGAGGGTATCGTCTATTTGTACCATATATATATATGTATGAAAAAAGCCACCCGAAGGTGGCTTCAAAATTAGTTCAAATGGGGTAGAGTATCGACATCTTGCCCCATTGTCTTTTAAAAAATTATGCCATTGTGATGAGTGATTTGCCGGTCATCTCCTCGGGCTGCTCAATGTTCATCAGTTGGAGGATCGACGGAGCCACATCGGCCAAAATACCATCTTTCACCGTGCCTTTGCGGTCGGTCACCCAAATGAACGGAACGGGGTTGAGCGAGTGAGCTGTGTTGGGGCTGCCATCGGGGTTCACCGCGTTGTCGGCATTCCCGTGGTCAGCAATGATGATGGCTTCGTAACCGTTGGCCACAGCCGTTTCTACCACTTCTTTAAGACAGATGTCAACCGTTTTCACGGCTTTCATGATGGCCTCGTACACGCCGGTGTGACCCACCATGTCGCCATTGGCAAAGTTGAGGGCAATGAAGTCGTATTTCTGTTTGTTGAGTTCGGCAACCACCGCGTCTTTCACTTCGTAGGCGCTCATTTCGGGCTGAAGGTCGTAAGTGGCCACTTTGGGAGAGTTGATGAGGATGCGATCTTCGTGCTCGTAAGTGGCTTCGCGTCCACCCGAGAAAAAGAAGGTTACGTGGGCATATTTTTCGGTTTCGGCAATGCGCAATTGCTTGAGGCCTTTGGCGGCAATCACTTCGCCAATGGTATTGCTCACGTTGTCTTTGTCGTAAAGGATGTGCATGCCCTTGAAGTTGGCATCGTAGGGCGTCATGGTGCAGTAGTACAGGGGAATGGTTTTCATGCCGTGCTCGGGCATGTCCTCCTGGGTGAGCACCTGGGTGATTTCGCGGGCGCGGTCGTTGCGGTAGTTGAAGAACACCACCACGTCGCCATCGCTGATGGTTCCCACGGGTTTGCCGGCAGCGTCAACGGCCACGATGGGCTTGATGAATTCGTCGGTCACATCGGCATCATACGAAGTCTGAATGGCGTCGAGCACATTGGTGGTGGTGGCGCCTTTGCCCAATACCATCAGGTCGTAAGCTTCTTTCACGCGCTCCCAGCGTTTGTCGCGATCCATGGCGTAGTAGCGGCCAATGACAGAGGCCACTTTGGCTTTGGTCTCTTTGATGTTGTCGAGCAGTTCGCTCATGAAGCCTTTGCCGCTCTTGGGGTCGGTGTCGCGACCATCCATAAAGGCGTGTACAAAGATGTTGGCAATGCCGTAGCTGTTGGCAATTTCGACCAGTTTATAAAGATGCTCCTGTGAGCTGTGTACGCCCCCTTTGGATACCAACCCGAGGAAATGCACCTGTTTGCCGTTTTCTTTGGCATAGGTCATGGCTTTTACCAGTTCGGGGTTTTTGTACATCGAGTTGTCGCGAACGGCAATGTTGATTTTCACCAAATCCTGATAAAGCACGCGGCCGGCGCCAATGTTGAGGTGACCCACCTCGGAGTTGCCCATTTGCCCGTCGGGCAGACCCACGTTTTCGCCCGAGGCTTGCAGTTGAGCGTGGGGATATTTTTGTTCCAGACTGTGGAAATAAGGGGTTTCGCCCGTGGCGATGCAGTCCGATTTGCTTTTGTTTCCGTATCCCCAGCCGTCGAGGATAATCAAGATGGTTTTCTTAGACATGTTTGTGTATTTTAATTTTTATATTCTGCAGTAAATGGGTTGCACAGGCAACGCTGTTGAGGTGTCACTGAAAGTGAACGAGCGCAAAATTAGTTTTTTTGATGTGGATAGCGACGTTTACCCTTATAAATTAAAGCACTTTAACACCTTGTGAGGATAACAATGCCCTTGTGGGGGTTGTTCATCGGGGGGGATGTTTTCAATTGTTTTTTTTTGATGATGATGTGGGGCGTTTCCCCCATTTTCGGCCGACGGGCTGCCGCAACTTGTCGGCAGACAATCGCCCCCGGCCGACGCATCCTCAAAAGTGGCGGCAAGGATTCGCCACCGGCCGAAAGGTTGTCGCCGGTTTGCGGGAGCCATTCGGCCGTGGCCGACGCATCCCCTGAAATGGCGGCAAGGTTTTGGCTGCTGCCTGATTAGGGTCGTGTATTTGCGGAAAAGTTTCCGATGCGTCGGAATGGCTGCCGCAAATGTGCGGCAAGGATTCCGACCGGCCGGATTGTTTGCCGCAAAGGTGCGACAAGGATTCCGACACCTCGGAATGGCTGCCGCAGGTTGTCGGCAAGGATTCCGACCGGCCGGACGGCTTTTTTCACTTCCCGCTCATCGTAAATGGAGGGTGGGAGACGCCAATCCTTCTACGATATAACTCTTTTGAATTATAAAGTAGAAGGATTTGAACACAGGTTTAATCGTATCTCAAACGCACAACACAACTTCAAAAAAACGGTGTGACTTTGTGCTTCTGTGTTCACAGAAAACTCAGTGTCTCTTCAGTCTAATCTGTCTGTCTTTCGTCTAAAAATCTTCCTGTCTTCCTGATCGAAGGCTTGATTAGCGTCCTCCAAAAGTCGGCGTCACAGGTAAGGATTGTGCTTTTTTTCCCACCCGATGGTGGTTTCGGGGCCGTGTCCGGGATAGACGATTGCCTCGTCGGGCAGGGTAAAGAGTTTGCCGGTGATGCCCTGTTTGAGCAGGTCGAAACTACCGCCGGGCAGGTCGGTGCGGCCTATGCTGTCGCGAAACAGCACATCGCCGGCCAACAGGCGCTGGCCTTCGGGGTCGTACAGCACCACGCTTCCGGGCGAGTGCCCCGGTACGTGCAGCACCTTCAGGTGGCTGTTGCCAAAGGTGACTTCGTCGCCCTCGTTCAAACGATGGTTTACTGCCGGCGGGTTGCTGTTCATGCGAATGCCGTAGCTCAGGGCATGGTCAACGGTGTGGGGCAGCATGAACTCGTCGCCCTCGTGCGCCCATATTTCCAGGTTCCAACGATCGGCCACCCAGGCGCTGCCAAACACATGATCGAGGTGCAGGTGGGTGTTGACAATTTTAACGGGCTTGAGGCCGTTTTGCGTGATGAAAGCTTCCAGTCGTTGCTCCTCACGTACTTCCAAACATCCGGGATCTACAATGATGCACTCTTTGGTGTCGTCGTGCAAGACGTAGGTGTTGATTTGGAACGGGCTAAATGCAAAGGGTGTGATGTGTATCATGGTTGTTTTAGTATCAAGTATTTAGTGTCAAGTGTCAAGGTCGTTAAGTTAGTGCGATTCACAAAAGAGACAAGAAGATGATTAGACGAAAGACAGATAGATTAGACTGAGGAGACGAAGAAGACACATCTAAATATCTTTCCTAATCTCATCCTCTGTCTCATCGTCTGATGTCTTTCTCTCTTAACTAAACGACATTGCATCAAGAATTCGTTTTTTAATGATCTGAATCCATCCGAAACTTTATTTCTTTTCAATTCCATTGAGCATGGGCACGAAGGCGCAGTCGCCAAACGCTTCTTTTTCAAAGTCGATGTCGGAGAGGCGGCGGATGCGGGTCATCACCTGTCGGTTTTCGCCCACGGGAATCACCATCAAACCTCCGACTTTCAGTTGTGTGAGCAATTCTTTGGGGACATAGGGGGCGCCTGCCGTGACGATAATTTTGTCGAAAGGCGCCACGTCCGGCAACCCCTGATAACCATCGCCCCAATATTGGCGGAGCAAAAACCCCAGTTTGGGCAGTAGCGACGCGGTGCGGTCGTACAACTCCTTTTGGCGCTCGATGGAGAACAGTTTGGCACCCATGGCCACCAGTACGGCAGCCTGGTACCCGCTTCCGGTACCCACTTCTAAAATCTTTTCGCCCGGCTGCACTTCGAGCAATTGGCTTTGAAGCGCCACCGTGTAGGGTTGCGAAATGGTTTGTCCTGCCCCAATGGGAAAGGCTTTGTCCTGATAAGCAAATCCGCTAAAGCTGGGGTCGATGAACAAATGACGGGGAACGCGGCCAATGGCCTCTAACACCCGCGGGTGGGTGATGCCTTTCTTTTGCAACTCTTGCACCAGCCGTTGCCGAAGGCCTTTGTGTCTGAATGAATCCTCACGAACTATCATAGCACCCCAAAGTTATAAGTTATCGGCATTCACCTTGCGGGTGTTGATAAGTTTCGGGTAAAAAATAACAAAGACGCTAAAGCTCAAAGCTTCTTGTTGCCAAGAGAGATCTTTGCGCCTTAGCGTCTCCGTTTTTATCAGTTTATCCTGTGGTGCTTACAGTTTTGCCTTAATGAGTTCCCCGGCTTTGGCCAGTGCTTGGTCAAGTCCGGCCGGGTTTTTACCCCCTGCTGTGGCAAAGAAAGGCTGTCCGCCGCCACCGCCCTGTATTTCTTTGGCCGCTTCGCGAATGATGAGTGAGGCGTTGAGGTCGTGCTTTTGTGCAGTTTCTTCAC
The DNA here is from genome assembly GCF_003254275.1 of Breznakibacter xylanolyticus. Classification (GTDB taxonomy): domain Bacteria; phylum Bacteroidota; class Bacteroidia; order Bacteroidales; family Marinilabiliaceae; genus Breznakibacter; species Breznakibacter xylanolyticus. The sequence continues at coordinate 237,159 of NZ_QKZK01000001.1, forward strand.
TTATGATGACGGCGATTTGCGGGTTTCCGCCGGCCATCACGCCCAACACGGCTACCACATCGGCAGCATCGCCGCGCAGCTGAAACGCGAAATCCTTCAGCACGCCGGCATACATGGGGTCGATGTTGGCCACCACCACCCGGGTGCCGTTCACGTTCATCGCTTTGGCCAGGAGTGTTTGTTTTTCAACGGCAATCATCTGTTTGCGCAGTTGGTCGAGTTCGCGACTCAGGGCGCTGTTCTCTTCCTGCAGCACTTCGACGCTGCGTTTGAGATTCGATGGATTTTTGAGGGTGGTATGGAGGTCGCGCAGCAGGTTTTCCTGTCCGTACACAAACTCCTCGGCCTTGTGCCCGGCCACGGCCTCGATGCGACGCACGCCGGCCGAGATGCTCGATTCGCCGGTGATTTTAAAGTATCCGATTTGTCCGGTGGCTTGCACGTGGGTTCCACCACACAGTTCAACGCTGTTGCCAAAGCCAATGGTGCGCACCACGTCGCCGTATTTTTCGCCAAACAGTGCCATGGCTCCCATTTCGCGGGCTTTTTCGATGGGTGTTTCACGTCCTTCGTGCAGCGGGGCGTTTTCGCGAATGAGTTGGTTGACGCGTTTTTCGATGGCCACAATTTCGTCCTCGTTGACCTTTTGGAAGTGGCTGAAATCGAAGCGCAGGTGGTCGGCATGTACCAGTGACCCTTTTTGCTCAACGTGCGTGCCCAGTATTTCGCGCAGTGCCTTGTGCAGCAGGTGGGTTACCGAGTGGTGACGGGCAATGGCCAGTCGTTTGTCTGCATCCACTTTGGCCACGAATGTGGCCGCCGGATTCTCGGGCAGCGCATTGGCAATGTGTACAATGAGGTTATTTTCTTTTTTTGTATCAATGATGTCGATGCGCTCGTTGGCATTGGCAATGGTTCCAGTATCACCCACCTGTCCGCCGCTTTCGGCATAAAATGGGGTGACGTTAAACACCAGTTGATATTGTTCTTTGTTTTTGGCTGTGATTTTGCGGTAGCGGGTAATGATGATGTCGGCCTGCAGATGGTCGTAGCCAATGAATTTGACCTGTTCGTCTTCTTTAAGCACCACCCAGTCGTCGGTTTGAATGGCGGTGGCATTGCGGGCGCGTTGTTTTTGAGCTTCCATTTCGGTTTCAAACTCCCCGCGGTTGAGGGTGAGTTCGTTCTCTTTCAAAATCAGTTCGGTGAGATCCAGAGGAAAGCCAAAGGTGTCGTACAGTTCAAAGGCCACTTTGCCACTCACTTCACTGCCGCCGTTAGCACGGGTTTCGGTAATGATCTTGTTCAGGAGTGAAATACCGGTTTCGAGCGTGCGCAGAAACGACTCTTCTTCTTCTTTCATCACCTTGGTGATAAGCTCTTGTTGTGCTTTTAATTCGGGATAGGCATCGCCCATGCAGGCCACCAGGGCGGGGATGAGTCGATACATGTAACTTTCGCGTGAACCCAAAAACGTGTAAGCGTAACGTACGGCACGGCGCAAAATACGACGTATGACGTAACCGGCTTTGTTGTTCGATGGCAATTGACCATCGGCAATGGCAAAGGCAATGGTGCGGATGTGATCCGAAACCACGCGCATGGCCACATCGGTTTGTGTGCTGCTGCCGTATTTAATATTGGTCAGGCGTTCTTGTTCGGCAATGATGGGGGTGAAGATATCGGTGTCGTAGTTCGACTTTTTCCCCTGAAGCACGCGTACCAGGCGCTCGAATCCCATACCGGTATCGACGTGCTTGCTGGGCAGTTGCTCCAGTTCGCCCGATGCTTTGCGGTTGTATTGAATGAAGACGTTGTTCCAAATTTCGATGACCTGAGGGTGGTCGTTGTTCACCAGCTCACGCCCGGGTTTGAGGGCAATTTCATCGTCATCGCGCAGGTCAATGTGTATTTCGGAGCAAGGGCCACATGGGCCCGATTCGCCCATCTCCCAAAAGTTATCTTTTTTGTTGCCATCGATGATGTGGTCGGCGGGCAGGTGTTTGAGCCAAATGTTGTAGGCTTCGTTGTCGCGCTCCAAACCATCACCGGCATAGCCTTCGAAAACCGTTGCATACAGTCGGCTCTTGTCAATTTTGAGCACTTCGGTAAGGTATTCCCACGCCCAGTCGATGGCTTCTTGCTTAAAGTAGTCACCAAACGACCAGTTGCCCAACATCTCAAACATGGTGTGGTGGTAGGTGTCATGACCCACTTCCTCCAGGTCGTTGTGTTTGCCCGATACACGCAAACATTTTTGCGAGTTGGCCACGCGTTTATCCACAATGGGGCTGTTGCCCAAAAATATTTCCTTAAACTGATTCATCCCCGCGTTGGTAAACATCAGGGTGGGGTCGTTTTTGACCACCATGGGCGCCGATGGCACAATGCGGTGCTGTTTGCTGGCAAAAAAATCGAGAAAACTTTGTCTAACCTCTGCTGCTTTCATGGTCGATAGATTGTACTATTGCGATGCCCTTGGGCATGATTAATTTCGCTTTAAAAAATTGGTCGCAAATATCACAAAAAAAACAATCATTTCCATTATGGATGAATTGCTTCTGAAAAGGTTTTTTCTCTTTGCATTCCTTTGTTTTGGGGTTATCTTGTTCCGTAAGATGGCTATGATTATCAAAAAAAGAGTTGGTTTGTAGGATTATTTAACTAATTTTGGCCTGCTTGCTATAAAAAACAACGTTTTATAGTTACTTAATTCAGAAGTCTATGTCAAAGGTAAAGTACCGATACAATCCCGAGACGCTGAGCTACGACCGCATTAAGACTGGGTTTAAATATTATCTCAAACGCGTATTTCTTTTTGGTCTTTCAAGCAATGTTATTGGGTTTGTCATCTTTTTAGGATATAACGAATTTTTTGACAGTCCTAAAGAAAAGCGTCTTCAGCGCGAAAACATGCAAATGTTGGCGCAGATTGAAGTGATGGATAAAAAGCTGGAACAAGTGCAAACGGTTCTTGGTGATTTGCAGCAGCGCGATGAAAATATTTATCGTGTAATTTTTATGGCCGACAGCATTCCCAATTCGATCCGGATGGCCGGGTTTGGTGGGGTAAATCGTTACTCGGCTCTTGAAAATCTGAGTAACTCTGAATTACTGGTCAATACGGCGCAGCGGTTAGATATTGTGCTCAAACAGTTGTATGTGCAGTCAAAGTCGTATGACGAAATTATTGATTTGGCCAAAAACAAGGACGAAATGTTGCGCTGCACGCCGTCCATCATGCCCATTTCCAATACCGATTTAAAACGTACCGCTTCGGGATGGGGATGGCGAATACATCCTATTTATAAGATTAAGAAGTTTCATGAGGGGATGGACTTTACAGCCAGTACGGGAACTGATGTGTATGCCACGGGCGATGGCGTGGTTGATGAAGTGGTGTCTTCAAATATAGGTTATGGCAAGCACATTGTCATTAATCACGGGTTTGGGTATAAGACCCTTTATGCGCACTTAAACGATTTTAATGTAAAGGTAGGGCAAAAAGTCAATCGCGGTGATGTGATTGGTGCGGTAGGAAATACCGGCACCTCAACGGCTCCTCACTTGCATTACGAAGTGCATGTGCGCGGCCAAAAGCAAAACCCGCAGCACTATTATTTCCAGGAAGATTTAACTGCCGACGAATATGAGAAGATGATTCAGATTTCGTCCAATTCCAATCAGACCTTCGATTAATGTTCACAGATATAAAAAAGCCCCGTTTGCTCATTGGCAGACGGGGCTTTTTAATTACTTAATGGCTTGTCGTAACCACTTGATTTCTTCAGCCCAGCGCGATTCGTCGGGTGTTTCAAGTATGATGGGGATGTTGTTGAACCTTTCATCGTTGATAAATCGTTCAAAAAAAGCGTAGCCCAATAATCCGTTACCCAGGGTTTCGTGCCTGTCGACACGACTGCCCAAGGCTTTTTTCGTGTCGTTGAGGTGAATGGCTTTGAGGTAACTTCGTCCTACCACTTCATCAAACTTTTGCCAAGTGGTTTGGTATCCCTCATCTGACAGAATGTCGTACCCGGCCGAATAGGCGTGGCAGGTGTCGATGCATATGCCCACGCGGGTTTTATCTTCCACTCGGTCGATGATGCGTGCCAAATGTTCAAACGAGTAACCCACGTTACTGCCTTGTCCTGCGGTGTTTTCAATCACGGCTGTTACGCCGGCCGTTTTTGCAAGGGCGCGGTTAATGGAATCGGCGATAACATCCAGACATGCATCTTCGCTGATGGCATTGAGATGACTGCCGGGGTGAAAGTTGAGCATGGTAAGCCCCAGTTGTTCGCAGCGTTGCATTTCATCGAGGAAGGCGGCACGCGACTTTTCAAGGCCTTCGTGTTCGGGATGACCCAAGTTGATGAGGTAACTGTCGTGGGGGAGGATGAATTCGGGGCGAATACCGGCGCGGGCAATGCCTGCTTTAAAGCTGTCAATGCTTTCGCGGGTTAAGGGTTTGGCAACCCATTGCCGTTGGTTTTTGGTGAATAAGGCAAAGGCGTTGGCTTCTATGGATTGAGCATTGAGCGGGGCGTTTTCAACTCCGCCAGAGGCGCTCACGTGTGCCCCAATGTATTTATTTGTCATGTTGTCAGTTTTTTGATTGTTGGTCGATGATTTGTGTTACAACAACCGTTGCGGTTGAGTTGTTTACTGCAAAGCTAATCACATTTTTTTGTTGAGCCCTTTGTCTCGTTAAGTGCTATTGAGGGTATCATCTGTGGTTTTGTGAGATTAAATCGCAATGTCGTTAAGTTAGTGCGATTCATAAAAGAGACAAGAAGATGACTAGACTAAAGACAGATAGATTAGACTGAAGAGACGAAGAGAACGGATCTAAACATCTGTTTTCATCTCATCATCTGTCTCTTAGTCTGACATCTTTTTCTCTTAACTAAACGATATTCGATATAATCGTGTTATTTTAATAAATTTGAACTTCTTAAAAAAAAACAGAATGCTATGAAAACATTGAAAAAAATTGCTTTTGCCTTGATGTTGCTGCCATTTTTCACCAGTTGCAGTTATAACAAAATGGTAGAGTTGTCCGAAGGGGTTGATGCGCAATGGGCGCAGGTTGAGAATGTGTATCAGCGTCGTGCTGATTTGATTCCGAATTTGGTAAACACGGTGAAGGGCTATGCCGAGCATGAAAAGTCGACCCTTGATGCCGTGATTTCGGCGCGTGCCAAAGCAACGAGCGTCAATGTCTCGGCCGATAATCTCACTGAGGAGAATATGGCCAATTTTCAACAGGCTCAACAAGGTCTTTCCGGAGCTTTGTCGCGATTGATGGTGGTGATGGAAAATTATCCTGACCTAAAAGCGAACCAGAACTTTATGGATTTACAAGCTCAGCTCGAAGGAACCGAAAACCGCATTGCTGTTGAGCGCAACAAGTTCAATGAAGCTGTTCGGATGTATAATACTAAAATCAAGAGTTTCCCTCAGGTGATTTATTCCGGATGGTTCGGATTTGAGAAGAAGCCGTTTTTTAAGGCAGACGAGGCAGCCAAAGAAGCCCCAAAGGTTGAGTTCTAAAACATCATGCTAAATAACTGACTTTTATGTCTGCGATTAATTTATCAACAATCGACCGGGAAACCATTGTCGGTGCCATTCGTGAGGCCGAAAAAGACACCTCGGGAGAAATACGTGTACATCTGGATAAAAAATGTCCCGAAGATGTTTTAGATCGTGCAGCTTATTGGTTTGAAAAGCTGAAGATGCACAAAACAGCGCTTCGCAATGGCGTTTTGTTTTATGTGGCCGTTGACGATCATAAGTTTGCCATTTTGGGCGATGCCGGTATCAATGCCAAGGTGCCTGCCGGTTTTTGGGATGACATTAAATGCACACTTTTATATTATTTCCAAAAAGGGGACTTGGCAGGTGGATTGGCTGTGGGAATTCGTATGAGTGGTCAGCAATTGAAAGCTCATTTTCCCTATCAGTCCGATGATGTCAACGAATTACCCGATGATATCTCCTTTGGAAAATCATGACGTGGGCATTCGCAGTTTTTAAATCGAAAATGTAATTGTATGAAATATTTCATGTTGGTCGTTCTGTGCGTCTTGTCCGTTGGTGTAATGGGACAAAATATCCCGGAACGCCCGAATCCACCCCGGTTGGTTAATGATTTTGCCGGAGTGATGACTGCCGAACAGGTGCAACAAATTGAAAACGCGTTGGTGAAGTTCTCTACCGAAACATCTACGCAAATAGCTGTGGTAACTGTTTCAACGCTCGATGGTTCTGATGCTGCCAATTATGCTTTTCAGCTTGGGGAAAAATGGGGCATTGGTCAAAAGGGGAAGAATAATGGGGTTTTAATTTTGGTAAAACCAAAATATGGCAAAGACAGGGGGCACGCTTTTATTGCGACGGGTTATGGCTTGGAGGGGGCTGTTCCTGATGCCATTGCCAACCGAATTGTCGATTTGGAAATGATTCCGCATTTTCGTCAAAACGATTATTATGGAGGTATTGCATCGGCAGTGACTGTCATCATGCAGCTGACCCGTGGCGAGTTTACCGCCGATGAATATGCAAAAAAGAAGAGTTTCCCTGTTGGATTAATCGTGATCATCGTTTTGGTGGTTTTGTTTTTCGTGTTAGGTAATAAAAGTAAATCATCCACGCGGCACTATAGCAGTCGTGGTTCCGATTTGCCTTTGTGGATGCTTTTGGGCGGCATGGCTGCCGGTTCATCTCGCAGTCGGGGCGGTAGTTTTGGGAGTTTTTCTTCCGGTTCTGGTGGCTTTGGCGGTTTTGGCGGCGGTGGTTTTGGCGGTGGTGGTGCCGGCGGGAGTTGGTAATGTCATTGTTATTTGTTTGATATACAGAAATGAAGGATGCCTGTTGTTCTCCCCGGAGACTTCAGGCTTTTTTTATTTGAAAATCTTAGGCGTGTGACATACTTATTAACATCTGCTAACGTTTTTGGAGTATGAAAACACCCAAGCGTATAAACCGGCGTCTGGTGATGCTGTTGTTGTTGATATTTGACCTGATGGGAGGTGTGGGCATGATGTTGATGCTTCGCCATTTGCATCCTTATCTCGATATGGTATTTCCCGGATCCATGTCGGGGTTGAATAATCTCTCGTTTTTTGCCGAAATGTCCGTTTTTACCCTTTATTGGATGATGCTTTTTGCATTGTCCGGCTTTTATCGTCAGATTGTGCAAAAGGGGATCGGGCTGTATATGACCACTTTTCTTGGCGTCTTGATTGTTGGGGAAATCGTTTTCATTTTTTTCTGTTACCTGCGTAACGATTATTTGTTTTCGTATGGTTATGCGCATTTCTTATGGGCACAAGTTTCGTTTTTGTTTCTGTTTTATGGTTTACCAAGGGTAGTTTATTATGTTGTGGTTCAGTATCTGACGCGAAAAAGTCATTTGGCCATACATGCCATACTCGTTGGCAATAGTACACGTGCATTCAATCTTAAAAGTGAATTGTCCAAATTTATTGATGGTGCTCGTTATCATTTTGTTGGGTATGTCGATGTTGAAAATGGCAAGGCTTTGAGTGAATCGGAAATGCAATTGCCTCGCTTGGGGATGGTTGATGAATTGGATGGTTTGCTTTCCAATTATCCGGTCGATGAAGTGGTGTTGGCACTCGAATTCAAAGATTCTCGTTTGGTGCAGCATATCCTAAATGTGGGTAAGCAACGCAACCTGGTTTTGCGTTTTTTGCCCGACATCAATGCCATTTTGGAAGGCGCTGTAAAAATGACGAATCTGCACGGAACCCCATTGATTACCATCCACAATCGGTTGATGCCCGAATGGCAAATGGTTTTGAAGATACTGATGGATTATTCGATATCGGTTCTTGCCATTCTTTTGGCATTGCCTTTGATTCCCATTATTGTATTGGGGATTAAGATGACATCGCCCGGCCCGGTGTTATACTTTCAAACTCGGTTGGGGAAGAATCGAAAACCGTTTAAAATCATCAAGTTCCGTTCTATGTATGTGGATGCCGAAAAGGATGGACCGGCTTTGTCGTCTGATCATGATCCGCGCATCACTCCCGTTGGGCGCATCATGCGTAAATGGCGAATCGATGAATTACCTCAGTTTGTAAATGTGCTCATGGGACATATGTCGGTAGTGGGGCCTCGTCCCGAACGACGCTACTTCTTCGATAAGGTCATTCATCAGGCTCCATACTTTGTGCACCTGTCGAGGGTGAAGCCAGGCATTACATCATGGGGGATGGTGAAATACGGTTATGCCGAAAATGTGGAGCAGATGATCTCACGTGCTGAATATGACATTCTTTACCTCGAAAATATGACCCTGATGGTGGATGTCAAAATTATCCTTCACACCCTTCGTATTTTGTTGACAGGCAAAGGAAAATAATGTCAGATTTATTTGGGGGCTTTCTTATAGAGATATAAACCAATAAAAGCGAAGACGATATTGGGCAGCCAAACAGCTAATAGCGAATTCATGCTTCCGCTGATGGCAAATGTGGTCGATACGGTCATGAACAGGATGTAGGTAAAGCTCAATCCGATGCCCGTTCCGATGTGAAGTCCCATGCCACCCCTGGTCTTGCGTGAAGCCAGGGATACTCCAATGAGCGTGAGGATGAATGCCGAAAAAGGTGATGCAATCCGCTTATATTTTTCTATCACAAATTCTTCAATATTGCCTACGCCCCGGTTTCGTTGTTCGTCAATGTAAGCGTTGAGGCGCGGATTGGTCATGGTTTCGTAATAGTTGCGTTCTATTTTAAAGTCAGAAGGTTTCAGGTTGAGCATTGAATCAATTTTTTCACCCTTGCTGATTTTCATCGAGTTGTCAGCATTGAAATCGCGAATCAGGTAGTCCTTCAATATCCAGCTGCCATCGGTGGTGTCGTACACGATGCTTTGGGCGGTGAGTTTTGATTTAAGGCGTTTGCCGTCAAATGATTCGATGGTGAAGAAATCGCCTGTTTCGGTGAGCGAATAAAAACGGTACAAATAGATGAAAGTTCCCGGGGAGATTTGCATGTGCAAGTTGCTCAATCCCGATTCTCGCTTGTTTTTGACATAGGTGGTTTCAAATTTCAAGCGTGTCACGTTGGCGTTGGGAATTACAAAAGCACCCAATGTGAATGAAAACAAGCCAATGATCAATGCCCCCAGGAAGTAGGGGAACATCATGCGTCGAAAGCTTACACCGCTGGATAAAATGGCAATAATTTCCGATTGATAGGCCATTTTGGAGGTGAAAAAGATGACGGAGATGAAAATGAAAAGGGGGGTAAACAGGTTGGCAAAGTAGGGGATGAAGTTGAGGTAATAGTCAAATACAATGGCCTTGATTGGAGCTCCCTTTGATATGAAATCATCAATTTTTTCGGTGAAGTCAAAAACTACCGCGATGCTCATGATCAGCAAGAGGGAAAAGAAAAAAGTGCCCAGAAATTTACGCAGGATGTATAAGTCTAATTTTCTCAATGTATTGGCGTTGATGGGTTGTCTGTGCAAATCAAACTAAAAATCTCGGTTTCTGCAATTTCGATGCAATGATGGTTTACAAACGAGTGGCTACTTTTTTAACCATGATTGCTTTCCAGGCTGCAAATGTGCCAGCGGCAATGTGGTTGCGTGCTTCTTCAACCAGCCAAAGATAAAAAGCCAAATTGTGGATGGATGCGATTTGCGAAGCCAACATTTCTCCTGCAATGAATAAATGTCGAAGATAGGCTTTGCTATATGCCGTGTCAACATACGATTTTCCATTGGGGTCGATGGGCGAAAAATCGTCTTTCCACTTTTCGTTGCGTATGTTAATAATTCCTTCAGAGGTGAACATCATGCCGTTGCGACCGTTGCGTGTGGGCATGACGCAGTCGAACATATCTACCCCTAAGGCAATGTTTTCAAGTAAGTTGGCGGGTGTTCCAACGCCCATTAGGTAGCGTGGCTTGTCGGTTGGCAGAATGTTGTTGACCACTTCCACCATTTCGTACATTACTTCGGTGGGTTCACCCACTGCCAATCCTCCAATGGCATTGCCCTGGCGTCCTTGCGCAGCAATGGTTTCGGCCGACTGGATACGCAAATCTCGGTAACCACCCCCCTGAACGATGGGGAAAAATGTTTGTTCGTACCCATAATGCGCTTCGGTGCTGTCGAAACGTTCTAAGCCGCGCTTTAACCATCGATGGGTGCGTTCCATCGACTTCTTGGTGTATTGATAATCGGCATCGCCCGGGGCACATTCGTCAAAGGCCATCATGATGTCCGAGCCAATCACGCGTTGAATATCCACCACGTTTTCGGGGGTGAAAAAATGCTTTGAACCATCGATGTGACTTCTAAACATGGCCCCTTCTTCCGATAATTTGCGGTTTTCGCTTAGTGAGAATACCTGATAGCCGCCGCTGTCGGTGAGAATTGGGCGATCCCAGCCGTTGAATTGGTGCAAGCCGCCTGCTTTATGTAAGATCTCGGTTCCGGGGCGCAAGTATAAATGGTAGGTGTTGCCCAAGATAATTTTAGCATTGATATCTTCGCGCAATTCTTTAAAATGCACACCTTTGACCGATCCCAAGGTTCCCACAGGCATGAAAATGGGGGTGGGTATTTGCCCGTGGGCGGTGGTAATGAGGCCGTGACGAGCTTTGCTGCCGGAATCGGTGTGAAGTAATTGGAATGTCATGTTTTTTGTCCTGAAAAATGGCTCACAAAGATATAAAATGTGGTGGAAGACGGGGTTGCAATTATTTTAATTTAGGTTTTCGTTTTTTTCTTTTTATCATCTTTAAATCCTCCAAAAAAATCGCATTTTTGACAAAATTTGTAACCCTTGGAAACAATCTCGCTTATCCCTGAAAATTCCGTCAGTTGGGTGTTGGCATCTATAGGAGCAGCAGCCTGCCTGGTGCAGGTGCTTTTTTACCTTATTGTGATGAGGAAAGTATCGCGCCCATTTCCTACTGTTCATTCCTCTCGTTTGCCGGCTGTGTCGGTGGTGGTTTGCGCTAAGAACGAAGCCGCCAATCTCAGTAAATTCCTGCCTATTATACTTACTCAGGATTATCCTCAGTTCGAGGTTGTGGTGGTGAACGATGCATCTACCGATGATTCCGACATGGTGTTGGCGCAAATGAAAATAAGTTATCCCAACTTGTATTACACAACAATTCCGGTCGATCGACGCTTTTTGCATTCAAAAAAGTTGGCTGTTAATATTGGCATTAAAGCTGCTAAATATGAGCATTTGCTGTTTACCGATGCCGATTGCATGCCCGAAAGTGATCATTGGATTCGGTTGATGATGAGTGGCTTTGCCTCACCAGGCAAAGAGTTAGTTGTTGGTTATTCTCCTTATGCACGTCTTAAGGGAATGTTGAATTGCTGGGTTCGTTACGAAACGTTTTGGAATGGGTTGCAGTACCTTGGGTTTGCGCTCATGGGGAAAGCATACATGGGAGTTGGCCGAAACATGGCTTATACCAAATCTCTGTTTCAGCGCAATAGTGGTTTTTCACGTCATGTTTATCTGGCATCAGGTGACGATGATTTATTTGTCAGAGATGCAGCAACGCCCGACAATGTGGCCGTTGTTGTTGCCCCGGGCAGTAAAATGCGATCGCAACCGGTGACAAGTTGGGGTAATTGGATGATGCAAAAAGCTCGACATTTGTCAACGGCTCCTTTATATCAGCCTAAATTCAAATTTCTTCTCAGCTGTGAGCCGGTTTCTCGCGAGTTGTTATGGGGTATTGCGCTTTACTCTGTAATTTTTAATACTTTTGCGGCTGTCGGGGCTGGTTTGTTATTGGTGAAACTCCTCATCCAGCTTGTTGTTTTGGGGAAAGGAGCAAAAAAACTTGAAGAAGGGAAAATTTACTGGTCTTCTTTGTTGTTTGATTTCATCATTCCCATTATCTTAGGTTATATTTATGTGCGGAATTATTTTCGCCCCAATCGAATCAAATGGAAATAAATCCTAATCTTTCGGATAAAGCAAAATATGATCTTGATCTCGTTCAAAAAGCTGTTGACGGGGATCAAAAGGCATTTGCTGAGCTGATGGGAAGGTATCGGGATGCCATTTTTTTTATGTTGCTCAAAATGGTCAATAATAAAAGCGATGCCGAAGATTTGACCATCGAGGCTTTTGGAAAAGCCTTTCGTAACATCCAACAGTATTCTCCTAATTATGCCTTTAGTACGTGGTTGTTTAAAATCGCGTCCAATAATTGCATCGATTTTTTACGAAAAAAGCGTACCAATTACGTTTCCATTGATGGAGGGATTTCCGAAGACCGTGAAAATGAACCTACCATTCACCTCAAAGATGAAACACCCGATCCGGAAGAGAGTTTGATTAAAGATCAGAAGGCAGTGTTGATGCGAACCATTGTTCAGAAACTCAAGCCTCGTTATCGTGTTTTGGTCGAATTGCGGTATTTTAAAGAATACAGTTACGAAGAGATTGCCGAAGAATTAGATTTGCCTATTGGAACTGTCAAGGCTCAATTGTTTCGTGCCCGGGAATTGTTGTTTCAAAGTCTTAAAAATACCGGCGTTAAATTTGACTGATGCCATTGTATCTAATTTGTATATGACCATTATTGACCATTATTTTTCCGGCCTTTCTGCGACACAGCAACATCAATTTGCCGAATTATTACAATTGTATATCGACTGGAATGCAAAGATTAACGTCATTTCCCGCAAGGATATTGATCAGTTGATGGTGCATCACGTGTTGCATTCGTTGGGCATTGCCAAGTTTATTCGTTTTTCAGCATCAACACAGATACTTGATGTGGGTACCGGGGGCGGTTTCCCCGGCATTCCGCTGGCGATTATGTTTCCCGATGTTCAATTTCATCTGGTTGATAGCATTGGAAAAAAAATTAAGGTGGTGCAAGGTGTGGCCGATGCACTGGGGCTCTCTAATGTGACTGCTGAGCAGGCGCGCGTAGAGCAATTGACCGGCAAGTATGATTTTGTGGTCAGTAGGGCTGTGACTGCTTTTCCTGATTTTGTGGCCCTTTCTCGTCATGTTATCAATACTGTTCAGCACAATGCGGTGCCCAATGGAATTCTCTATTTAAAAGGAGGTGATTTTGATGCTGAATTAAAACCCTTTGGACGAAGAGCGGTTGTGGTTTCATTGACAGAATATTTTACAGAGCCTTTTTTTGAAACTAAAAAGCTCATTCATTTACCATTGTGATGATTGCCTGAGTATGGTAATGTCTTGAAAAAAAAGATTGAAAAATTGGGTTGGTTTAAAAAAAACTCTAATTTTGCAGTCCAATTTTGAAGTTATAGACATAAACGACGATAAAAACGTACGACGATGAAAAGGACATTTCAACCATCTAACAGAAAACGCCGTAATAAGCACGGTTTTCGCGAAAGAATGAGCACCGCTAACGGTCGCCGCGTGTTGGCTGCCAGACGAGCTAAAGGGCGTAAAAAACTCACTGTATCAAGCGAAGCAAAGCATAAAGCTTAATGTGATATTGCTTAACGACAAAGAACCCATTAGGGTTCTTTGTCGTTTTTGCATGTTTCTGTTTGTTGTGTTTTGATTGACTTGCAATCATCATTTGTAGGTCGTCAGGGGGATGTTTTGCGTTTAAAGAAGTGTGAAGATTTGAGAATCAAAGCGCATGATATAAGACAATGCGTTTTGTTAATCATGCTATCGTGTGTTGAAACGTGATACTTGACTCGTTTCATGTGGCAAATTTCTCTCTGGTTTCGTGAATCTCATTATTTTCAATAATTTTGGGTTGAAATGCAATTTTGTGGCTTGAATGCTAATCTGTTCCGTATGAAGAATTTTTTTCAATTTTTAATCAGCAAGCAATTTCTGAAGCACTTTGGACTGTCTCTTGTTGTGCTATTTGTTTTGATATTGTTGACTTTTCTATCGCTCAGTTTGTACACACGTCATGGGCAGTCCGGTGAAGTACCTGATTTTACTGGGCTCTCTGAGGATCAATTTGCTCAAGTGATCGACAATAATGATTTGCGTTATCTGGTGATTGATTCAGTGCATGTGAAGGGGGTGTTGCCGGGGGTGGTGGTTGATCAAACACCAAAAGCTGGTGCCCGTGTTAAAAGTAATCGCACCATATTTTTTACCATTAACGCCATGACTCCTGAAAAGGTGTTGATGCCCCGTCTGATTGATTATTCAAGTCGCAACGCTCAAGTGATGTTGGAATCGTATGGACTAAAAATAGGGAAACTGATTTACGTTCCTTCTGAATATGCCAATTTGGTTGTAGGTCAGCATTTTCAAGGTAAACCGGTGGAGCCAGGCACGCCTCTTTTGCGCGGTGCCGAAGTGGATTTGTTAATCGGTAAAGGGCTCAGTGATGAACGAACTCATTTGCCTGATTTGACTAATTTGAAGGTCGATGAGGTTCGCATTTATTTGCAGCGTGTGTCGCTCAATTTGGGAATTGTGGCTTATGATGCCTCTGTGGTCACAACGGCTGATTCGATGAATGCCTTTGTGTGGAAGCAGAGTCCCGTTTTTTCTCAGGGAACGAAACTTCAGGTGGGCTCTTCCGTAGATGTTTGGGTGACTGTAGATTCTTCGCGTGTGGCCGCAATGACGGCTCCTGCTGTTGATGAGGATGAAGAGGTTTCTTTTTAAATATTAATTGTCGTGTTGCATGGTGTGTGAAGAGAAGGATGTTCTCGAGGATGAGTTGGATGACCTGTCCATTGGTGGAGAAATGTATGAGCATTACCGCTTTGTTGCCGATGCCGGCCAGGGGATGCTCCGTATTGATAAATTTTTAGTATGCCGAATTGAACATGCCTCTCGTACCAAAATACAGGAAGCAGCTGATGCGGGACGAATTTTGGTAAATGACCAGCCTGTAAAACCAAATTATAAGGTGAAACCCCTGGATGTGGTTTCGATTGTGATGGCTCATCCGCGGCGTGAATTGGTTATAGTACCCGAGCAAATTGATCTTGATATTGTTTATGAAGATGATCAGTTGTTAGTGGTTAATAAACAACCCGGTTTGGTGGTGCATCCCGGGCATGGGAATTACAGTGGTACTTTGGTGAACGCCTTGGCCTGGCATTTGCGTGACAACCCCATTTTTCAGGCGTCGGATCCGCGTCCCGGTCTGGTTCATCGCATCGATAAAGATACCTCGGGATTGATGGTGATTGCCAAAACGGAATATGCCAAGCTATTTTTAGCTCGTCAGTTTTTCGATAAAACCACTACACGTACTTATCAGGCCATTGTATGGGGGGTGCCTTCTCCCCCGCAAGGAACCATTACGGGGCATATCGGTCGTAGTCTCAAAGATCGGATGCAGATGGCCGTTTTTCCCGGTGGCGAGTATGGAAAACATGCCGTGACGCATTTTCGACTGCTCGAAAATTTGGGATATGTCTCGTTAATTGAGTGTCGTCTCGAAACAGGCAGAACTCATCAGATACGTGCTCATATGAAGCATATTGGCCATCCCCTTTTTAATGATGAACGTTACGGGGGAAATGAAATATTAAAGGGAACCACTTTTGCGAAGTATAAACAGTTTGTGCAAAATTGTTTCGGTGTTTTGCCCCGTCAGGCGTTGCATGCTAAAACGCTTGGGTTTGTTCATCCATCAACTGGAGAGCGATTGTCATTCGATAGTGAATTGCCCGATGACATGGTATTGGCTGTTGAGCGGTGGCGAACCTATATTGCCGGTCGTGGTGGAGATGAATAATGTTGTTTGAATACTTATTTGTAGTTTCATAATTCAGGGTGTCAGTTTGACGCCCTTTTTTGTGCCTTTAGTCAAACCCCCTGTTTGGGGGGTTGCCTTTGCCGAATTGTCGTGGTAAATTATCTCAAAATTTCGGCTATGACATCCAAAATCGATTTCTTAACCCGGTGGATCGAACGATTTAATCGTTTTAAAATCGGAACACGTCTATCGTTTTCTTTTATGTTGATCATGGTGTTGTATTTGATCAACTTGGTATTTCTTCTGTTGGTGATGAATAATTCTTCACAATCCTCATCCGACATTTTTAATAAAAACGTGATGAGTATGAATTATTTGCTCGAAGCAGATAGGGATTTTTATCAATCTAATTTAGCACTCTCTCACGTGATTAGTGCTCAGCTTGCCCAAAAAACAGAGGGGGTTGATAAATTGTGGGATGATGTTTTCGCCAACATGGAACAAGTTCAAACCCGATATGGAAAGTTTAAGTTGTTGTTTGATTTGGGAGCCAAGCAATCTTATTTGGATAATGATTCTCTTTTCCAAATTGAAAGTGTTGATGTTTTAAAGTTTGCCACTCAAATTAAAGAAGCATTAAATGCCAACCAAATTGAAAAGGCAATGGCTTTATATCAAGAGAGTTATCTGACTACGTTTGAAGATGCTCGTGAGATTATTAATTTATTTACCGAGGAGTTGATGAATACGGCTCAAGCAGAGCAGAAAAGTATTGAGGCGGCTTCATCACGTTCCATCAAGCTCTCAATTCTGATTTGTGTGATTGTGCTCATTGTGATGATTGTAGCGGCTTATTTTGTGACACAAAGCATATTACGACCATTAATGCAAGTGTGGCATCTATCCGGGCAGGTGGCGAAGGGTGATTTGTCTGAAAATGTGGAGGTGTTTGGTAAAGATGAGTTGTCTCAAATGATGCAGTCGTTTCACGAGATGATTGACAAATTGAGGGCTACGATTCAGAATATTCGTCAAAGTGCCAATGAATTGGTTGCAGCCAGTGGTGAGTTGGCCAATGCTTCGGGGAATATCTCATCGGGTGCCAGCGAGCAAGCCGCAGCGGCTGAGCAGGTTTCTGCCAGTGTGGAACAGATGTTTGCCAGCATCATGCAAAACCTCGAGAATTCGAAAATGACCGAAGAAATTGCCGTTCGAGCAGCAAAAACCATCGATAAAGGAAAAGATGCCATGGATTTGACCATTCATGCCATGCAGGAAATTGCTCAAAATATCACCATCATCAATAGTATTGTTTATAAAACCGATTTGCTCTCTATTAACGCGACTGTTGAAGCTGCACGTGCGGGTGAAGCCGGGAAAGGTTTTGCTGCCGTGGCTGCTGAGGTGCGTAAGTTGGCTGAACTTAGTCGCTCATCGGCCGATAAAATTGAAAAGTTGGTGTCTGACAATACACGCCAGGCAATAAACTCGGGAGAAGTATTAGCCAACATTGTACCTGATGTGAATAAGACTGCCGATTTGGTGCAGGAAATTACCTCTGCCAGTAATGAGCAGCACACCAATGCGACTCAGATTAATGCGTCGGTGATGCAGTTGAGTCAGTTGGCTCAAAACTATTCAGCACTTTCAGAGGAGTTAGCCTCCAGTTCCGAAGAGGTGGCTGCTCAGGCAATGAATCTGAAAGGTGCTGTCAATTTCTTTATGCTCGAGAAAACTGAAAAGTCTGGAAGGATTGATGGTATTAAAACACAAATCAGTGAATTGCTTAAGGCTATTGAAACTCTCGAAGGAGTTTCCTTTGAAGGCAATGAAGATTCTAATGTGCTGAAGTCATTTCGTTCTAAAGTTGAGGTGAAGTCTCAGACAGATGCTTCATCTGTGGAGCAACTAAATAAAAATAGAGAGGTGATTTCTAAGTTTGATGAAGACGAATTTGAGTCGATTTAAACAGGGTTTGACTGTCATTGTTATTATGCCTGTCGGGATTCAATGCCCCGGCAGGTTTTTTTATGTGGGGTGTCGTGTTGTTGCCTTTGATATGGCTTAAATTGTAGCGGGACGCGGTTTGCCAAGCCAAAAGAATGTGTTACTTTTGCGCCTAAATATAAAAGATTGACAGTGAGTTCTGAATCAAGGTATAATCAACGGGGCGTTTCGGCATCGAAAGATGATGTGCACAATGCCATAAAAAATATTGACAAGGGGTTGTTCCCGCAAGCGTTTTGCAAAATTGTTCCCGATATGCTGGGCGGCGATGAGGAGTATTGTAATATCATGCATGCCGATGGTGCAGGTACCAAGTCGTCATTGGCTTATCTTTATTGGAAGGAAACCGGTGATTTGTCAGTTTGGCAAGGGATTGCTCAGGACGCCATTGTGATGAACCTCGATGATTTGTTGTGTGTGGGGGCAACTGAGAATATTTTGCTTTCATCTACCATCGGACGCAATAAAAACTTGATTCCTGGTGAGGTGATTTCGGCCGTGATCAATGGAACTGAAGAGTTATTGGCGCAACTGCGCGAGTTGGGTGTGTCCATTTATAGCACCGGAGGCGAAACCGCCGATGTGGGTGACTTGGTACGTACCATCATCGTCGACAGTACTGTAACCTGTCGCATGAAGCGTTCTGATGTGATTTCTAATCACCGTATTCAGGCTGGTGATGTGATTGTGGGTCTTTCTTCGAGTGGTCAGGCAACATACGAATCGTTCTATAATGGCGGGATGGGAAGTAACGGATTGACTTCGGCCCGACATGATGTCTTTGCTAACTATTTGGCGCAAAAGTATCCCGAAAGCTATGATCCGTCGGTTCCTAAATCGTTAATTTATTCCGGTGGTTACCAGTTGACGGACGCTGTTGATGGTAGTCCTGTTGATGCAGGTCATTTGGTGCTTTCACCCACGCGTACTTATGCCCCGGTGGTGAAAAAAGTCCTTGATGAGCTTCGTCCTCACATTCATGGGATGGTGCATTGTTCGGGAGGAGCACAAACCAAAGTGATGCATTTTGTTGATAATGTGCATGTGATTAAAGATAATCTGTTTGAACTCCCACCATTGTTCCGTATTATTCACGAGGAGTCTAAAACCGACTGGGCAGAAATGTACAAGGTGTTCAATATGGGGCATCGATTTGAAATTTATACCTCGCCCGAGCATGCGAACCGCATCATTGAAATATCTCAATCGTTTGGAATTGATGCAAAGGTTGTTGGACGTTGTGAAGCCTTTGCTGGGAAAAAGCTCACCATTCGCAGTGAATTTGGAACTTTTGAGTATTGATTTGACATGGCAAACGAAAATTCGTTGTTGATTCAGTTGCAGGGCATTCGTCTTCGTTTTGAAGAAGTGGCCACGCAAATCACTGATCCATCTGTGATTGTTGATCAAAAAAGGTTTGTGAAACTTAACAAGGAGTATCGCGAACTTGAAAAAGTGGTGGCTGCCCAAGATGAATATCGAAATGTGCTGGATAACATTCAGTCGGCGCGTCAGATTCTGAAAGACGAAACAGACGAGGAGCTTCGGGAGATGGCAAAAGCCGAGTTGGATGAATTAGAAGCTCGTCTACCCGAGATGGAAGAAAACATCAAGTTGTTACTCATTCCGGCTGATCCAGAGGATAGTAAGAACGCTGTGGTGGAGATACGTGCCGGTACAGGCGGTGACGAGGCCAGTATTTTTGCCGGCGATTTGTTTAGAATGTACACCAAGTTCTGCGAAAGTCGAAATTGGAAAATCGAGGTCACCAATGTGTCGGAGGGAACGGCCGGTGGATACAAAGAAATCGTCTTTAACGTGACCGGTGACGGAGTTTATGGCATTTTGAAATACGAATCGGGGGTGCATCGGGTGCAGCGAGTGCCTCAAACGGAGACGCAGGGACGTGTGCATACGTCGGCTGCATCGGTGGCTGTGCTGCCCGAGGCTGAAGAGTTTGATGTGGTGGTTAAAATGGAAGATATCCGTAAGGATACATACTGTTCGTCGGGCCCCGGCGGACAGAGTGTTAACACGACCTATTCGGCTATCCGACTAACGCACATTCCTACCGGGATTGTGGTGACATGTCAGGATCAAAAGTCTCAGTTGAAAAACTTTGATAAGGCATTGGTGGAGTTGCGAACCCGAATTTACAACCTCGAGTATCAGAAGTATCTGGACGAGATATCTTCTAAGCGTAAAACGATGGTTTCAACAGGTGATCGCTCTGCGAAAATTCGTACTTATAATTATCCTCAAGGTCGCATTACTGACCATCGCATTAATTTTACTTTATATAATTTGGCTGCTGCCATGGATGGTGAGATACAGTCGATTATTGATAAATTGATTATAGAGGAGAATGCTGAGCGTCTGAAAGCAAGTAGTTTGTGATGTTTTTTATTGAATTTATTAAAACGATAATGATATGACCCGGAGTGAATTGTTTGAACAAATACGCCGTAAGCGCAGCTATTTGTGCGTAGGCCTGGATACCGACATCAATAAAATTCCCCGTTATTTGCTCGATACGAGTGATCCGGTGTTTGCCTTTAATCAACAGATTATTGATGCAACCCATGATTTGTGTGTGGCCTATAAACCCAATTTGGCTTTTTATGAGAGCTTGGGGGTAAATGGGTGGAACAGTCTTGAGAAGACGGTCAATTACATCCGTTACAATTATCCCGATTTGTTTATTATCGCCGATGCCAAGCGTGGCGACATTGGAAACACTTCGGGTATGTATGCCAAAGCGTTTTTTGATGCCATGGATTTTGATGCTGTTACGGTGGCTCCCTATATGGGGGAAGATTCGGTGACTCCTTTTTTGACTTACGTGGGGAAATGGGTGATTTTGTTGGCTTTGACTTCCAATAAGGGAGCCTTCGATTTTCAGTTGATGACCGAAAATGGTGAAAAGCTCTACGAAAAAGTGTTGAAAACCTCTCAGTACTGGGGTACGTCCGATAACCTGATGTACGTGGTGGGGGCTACCAAGGCTGAAATGATTGCTGACATTCGTCAATTGGTTCCTGATCATTTTCTGTTGGTGCCGGGTGTCGGTGCTCAAGGCGGAAGCCTGCGCGAAGTGACCGAAAAGGGAATGAATGATCAGTGCGGTTTGTTGGTGAATTCGTCACGTCAGATTATTTATGCTTCGGATGGTGAGGATTTTGCTGCAAAAGCTCGTGAGGCTGCAAAAGAGGTGCAGATAGAAATGGAGGCGTTACTCGATGCACATCGTTTATTGTAAATAAGTGGGTTTGGCATTGTTGTTGTATCGGTTTTGCCATTTTTAATCCTTTTAAATGATCTGTTTATGCGTTTATATTTTAGTATGATGCTGATGGTTGTCTTGTTGCTTGCAGCAGAGAATCTGAGTGCACAGGTTGATCAAAAATATCGCATCGGGATGGTGTTTACCCCCCAGATTTCATGGTTGAAAACTGATAACAACAGTGCTGATAATGGTTCTGGTTTGTTTGGGTACAATTTTGGGGTTTCTGTCGATCGGTTTTTTACGCCCAATTATGCCATTAATACGGGGTTGACTATCAATACCACCGGTGGTGTGTTGACTTATGGCCAAGGATTGTTGATGAATATCGGAGATAAGACCGAATTGTTGAAAAAAGTGACCTATCGCCTTAAATACATTGAAGTTCCGGTGGCACTCAAGTTGCGCACCAACGATTTTGGCCGTTTGGCTTATTATGGTGTGTTTGGGATGAGTGCCCAAATTGGCATCAAAAGTACCGATGGGAACGATAATGAAATCAGTGATTACGTGCGTGATTTGAATACCGCTTACCATTTTGGCGGAGGTGCCGAATATTCGTTAGGGGGCTCTACTTATTTGTTGTTTGGGCTGCAGTTTCATAATGGATTGAATGACATTACCAAACATCCAGATTTTAGAGACAAGGCCATCCTGAACCGATTGGTGTTCAATATGGGGCTGATTTTTTAACGTTGGCTTCCTTTTTTTATGGGATAATGATTTGTGAATGGGCAGTTTTAAATAAGCTGCCCATTTTTGCTGCGTTTATTTGGCAGATGGTGAGCTTTTCGTATTTTTGAAATGTTTTAGAACATAGTTTTAAAACACAAAAATTTATGGGGAACAAGAAAAAAATAGTCGAGAAAGAACATACCATTAAGGACATACCACAAGTTTTTAATGTGTTGACGACCGAAGAACAGGCGTATTTGTTGCAAAATCATCAAACTCTCCGATTCAAAAAAAACGAGATTATTTACCACGAAGGAGAACCTCCTTTGGGCTTGATGTGTTTGAGTGACGGTAAAGTCAAGATATTTAAAGAGGGAGTCGGAGGGCGTGATCAAATTGTGCGCATGGCCAGTGGTGGATTCATTGGGTATCGTGCTTTTTTTGCCGGCGAAAGTCACATCGCTTCGGCTTTAGCCATGGAGTCTTGTGTGATTTTTTTGATCCCCAGTGATGTGATATATAAGCTTATGGAGTCGAATAATAAGCTTTGTATGAATATTATCCGATCGTTTGCATCGGAGTTGGGATTTACGCGTTATCGCATTGTGACCCTCACACAAAAGCATATTCGAGGTCGATTGGCCGAGAGTCTGGTGTTTTTGCGCGATATCTATGGGTACGAGGAAGACAATTGTACGCTTAGTATCTATTTGTCACGTGAAGATTTGGCCAATTTCTCAAACATGACCACATCTAATGCCATCCGGACTTTATCCAATTTTGTCAATGAAAATGTGATTGCTGTTGACGGACGCATCATTAAAATTCTTGATGAGGCAAAACTGGAACGCATCTCCAAACTTGGTTAATTATTCCTGGAAATAAACCCGAGGAACTCGTCGGCTAATGCCGGTGAGCACTTCGTACGGAATGGTTCCAATGGCTTGCGACATCTCCCAAAGCGGGTTTTGGTCGCCAAATATAATCACTTCGTCACCCTCCCTTGCTTTGATGTTGGTGATATCCAACATGCAAATGTCCATGCAAACATTCCCCACAATGGGAGCTTCCTGCCCATTAATCATCATCTTTCCTACGCCGTTACTCAATCGTCTATCCAGTCCGTCGGCATACCCAATGGGAACTACGGCAATGGTGCCTTTCGAGGGCAGTTTGCCGCGTCGCCCGTAGCCGATGGTTTCGTCGGAATTAACCTCTTTGATTTGTGATATGTACGATTTAAGCGTGGCCACATTACGCATGCCCCGATGGTTGACGGCGCTGATGCCATACAATCCGATGCCCAAACGCACCATGTCGTACTGAGCCTGGGGGAATCGTTCGATACCCGACGAGTTGAGGATGTGACGCCAAAAATGGTAACCAACGGCCTGTTCGATAAGGCTGGTGGCTTGTTCAAATCGTTCTATTTGTTGTTGGGTAAATGCATCATGTTCGGGGGCTTCGCTTCCGACCAGGTGCGAGAAAGCGGTTTTGATTTTTAATCGCGGATGATGTTTTAATTGTTCCGTAAGTTGAGGTATCTCAGTGGGCAAAAAACCCAATCGATACATTCCTGTATCTATTTTTAAATGAATGGGATATTCGTCAATGCCTTCGTTTTCGATGCACTGGGCAAATTCTGAGAGTAGTTTAAAGCTATATACTTCCGGCTCCAGGTCGTATTGCACCATTATGGGGAAGCTGCGTTTCTCTGGATTCATTACGATGATGGGCAAGGTGATGCCTGCACGGCGCAGTTCGATGCCTTCATCGGCAAAAGCCACGCCCAGGTAATCAACCTTTTGGTGTTGCAGCAGACCTGCAATTTCATACGAGCCGCTCCCGTACGAAAAGGCCTTGACCATTGCCAGTGTGCGGGTGCCGGGTTTGAGGCACGATCTGTAATAATTAAGGTTCGATGCAAGTGCATCCAGGTTGATTTCCATTACGGTCTGATGAAGCCTTTGTTCAAGATGCTCGGTGATGCGTTCGAACGTGAATTCCCGCGATCCTTTAATTAGTATCACTTCCCGATTGATTTTTTCACAAAGTTTTGAGCCTAAAAAATCGTCGGTAGAATGAAAAAACGATGTATTGCCGGTGAAAAGATGCGAGCAGGCTGATAGTTCATGACCGATGCCAATGAATCGGGTCACGCCTTTCTTTGCAACAAATTCTGCCACTCGCTTGTAGAGTTCCGTTTGTGGTAACCCGCTTTGGCGAATGTCCGACAGGATTAATGTTCGCGGCATCTCCTTTTGTCTGGCTTGCTGATTGAGGAAGTCAAGGGCGATTTCCAGCGAGGTGAAGTCCGAATTATAGGTGTCGTTAATGAGAAGACAGCCGTTTCGACCCTCTATTTGTTCCAATCGCATGGCTACGGGTTTGAGGCGTGCCACACGCTTGGTAAGCGTTTGAAGGTCGATGCCCTGATGTAGCACAAAGGTAACCGCATGCATGGCGTTTTCATACGATGCGGCATCGGTATAGGGGATGGTTAGTGTTGCTTGTCCTTCTGGTATTTCTATGTTGATTTCGGTGCCCGATGGTGTGATTTTTTTTGATTGAATTCTTAACCAGGCTTCGGAGGCAGTGCCCCAGCTAATTAGTTTTTTGTCATGAAAATGATTGACTATGGCTTGGTGGATGGGGGCGTGATCGCGACAGTAAAATAAGGTGTTGCAATCGACAAATAGCTTTAGTTTTTCGTCCAGCTTTTCTTCAATCGATTGGAAGTTTTCCTGATGTGCTTGCCCAATGTTAGTAATGAGTCCATACCCGGGCTGTATCATTTTTTGCAGGCGAATCATCTCGTTTTGGAACGAAATCCCTGCTTCAATGATGCCCAGTTGTGAACTGTTTTCAAGCAACCATAACGACAATGGCACCCCAACCTGGCTGTTGAAGCTGCGTGGCGAACGCGAGATGGGCATGTCGTCGCCAATTAGCTGTGCAATCCATTCTTTGACAATGGTTTTGCCGTTGCTGCCAGTGATGGCCATGATGGGGTATGGCATTTGCTGACGATGCGCTTTGGCTATGTTTTGCAGGGCCGTTAGTGTGTTGTTAACTTTGATGAAGCAGATATTTTCAGCCCATTCGTTGGTGTCGAAGTCGTTGTTGACGACAAAATGGGTGATCCCTTGTGCAATGAGGTCGTTGATGTATTGATGTCCATCGTGGCGCTCGCCTCTGATGGCAATGAAAAGGGTTTCGGGTGATGTAATGGGTTTGCGACTGTCGATGGAAAGGCGCGTGATGACCGATTGTGGAGTGCCAACAATGCGACCGTGTGCAAAGTCGGCTATTTGTGAGATGGTGTATGACATGTATGTATTGTCGTTGAAATACGCAAAAGCGTTAGGATGGTTTATTTGACTGAATGGCTTTGTGGTAACAAGTCCTGCAAAGGGGTTCGTAGGTAGATGTTTCTCCCAAAAGTAGTAATTGGTCGTTATTGGTGAGTCGGTGCGAGTAATGAGCCAAGTCGCCGCAGTGCATGCAAATGGCGTGAACCTTGGTGACGTATTCAGCCATGGCCATTAAAGCCGGCATGGGGCCAAATGGTTGCCCTTTAAAATCCATGTCAAGACCGGCAACAATGACGCGAATGCCCTGATGTGCCAACAGGTTGCATACTTCCGGAAGATTGGGGTCGAAAAACTGAGCTTCGTCAATGCCCACTACGTCAATGTTTCCACACAACAAGGGAATGTTGCCCGATGCGTCAACCGGCGTGGAGGCAATGCTGTTGGCATCGTGCGATACCACATGGGTTTGGCTGTATCGGATGTCGATGTTGGGTTTGAAAATTTCGACGGTCAAACCGGCAATACGCGCCCGCTTAAGACGCCTGAGCAGTTCCTCTGTTTTGCCCGAAAACATGGAGCCGCAGATGACTTCAATCCATCCTTTGCGGCGATCGCGCGGGGAGGTCTTTTCGAGAAACATGGGCTGACAGATTGTTTTTTAATGACTATCGTTAACTTTGCAAAAGTATAAAAACTGAGGGTCGAAAATTGTCATTATGGAAAAAGATGTGTTGTTGTCTGTCATCATAAGCAATCTCAAGGAGGTTGAGATGATGGTGGATTCCTTTAAAGGGAAGGAGTTGGTGATTCCCGCTTTCGTAAAAGTCACCCTTACCAAACTTGATAATATTCGTCAGGAAATCGAACTTTTTGAACAACTGAATGCGATATCATCTCAGCCGGTAAATATGCCCGATGTGGTTCATACTCCAGCTGTGCCGGTCGTATCGGAAGGTGCTGTAGCCGAAATAACTGCTGAAGTGCCCAATGTGACTGTATCAGCATCGACTCCTCATCGTTCCGAAATGCTTCTTGAAGTGGTTTCTGAAGAACCAGTTGCTGAGACTAAGATTATTGATGCACCTTCCATTCATATCGAAATTGATAAGCCCGAAATCATGGCGCCGACGATACCTTCGGTGCCTGTTGATGATACTCCAACGGTCGAACCTTCTGCACCCAAGCCTATAATTGAGAAGCCATCTTATCATCAGGAGCCTTCAGTCAAATCCAAACACACTTCTTTGGGTGATACCTTAGGTGGTGATAAGACGTCGTTGATCGATAAAATGGCGTCAGGACGTGATAGTGCCGGTTCAGCCACACAGGGAGCCCGTGTTGATGACATTCGTAAGGCCATTGGGATTAACGATCGCTTTTTGTTCTCCCGCGAGTTGTTTGGTAGCAATAATAGTTTGATGGAGCAGACAATTTTACAAATCAATGGTTTTAAAACCTACGATGAGGCCATGCAATTTCTGATTGCCAATTTTAACTGGCAAAGTAGCGACAGTACAGTGATGGCGTTTATGAATGTCGTGAAGCGGCGTTTTATTTAATGTGTTAATTTTTTTTCTATGTCAGCACGGCAACCGCGCTTGTTTTTGGTTCCTACTCCCATTGGAAACCTTGAGGATATGACTTTTCGGGCTGTTCGGATTCTGAAAGAAGTCGATTTTATTTTGGCAGAGGACACTCGTACCAGCGGGGTGTTATTGAAGCATTTTGGAGTTGAAACCAAGATGTTTTCTCATCACAAATTCAATGAGCACGCATCTTTGAATGTCATTATTCGGAGACTGGAAGCCGGTGAGCGTGCTGCTTTGATTTCCGATGCCGGAACGCCCGCGATTTCCGATCCCGGTTTCTTAATTGTCCGTGCCTGTCTCGAAGCGGGTCTTGAAGTGGAGTGTTTGCCGGGTGCCACTGCTTTTGTGCCGGCCTTGGTCACGTCGGGTCTCCCCAACGATCGGTTTTGTTTCGAAGGTTTTTTGCCTCAAAAAAAAGGTCGTCAAACCCGTTTCGAGCTTCTTCGAGAAGAATCTCGAACCATGATTTTCTATGAATCCCCTTTTCGGTTGGTCAAGACACTTGAGCAGTTAGCTTTGGTTTGTGGTGATGACCGAAAGGCTTCTGTGTCGCGTGAAATCAGTAAATTGCACGAAGAAAATAAAACAGGTACCTTGGCTGAATTGGTGCAATATTTTAATTCAAAAACCGTTAAAGGTGAAATTGTCATTGTTGTTGATGGCAAACATTAATTAATCCATAAAACCACTTTTTTAAAATGAAGAACTTATTCTTATTAGCAACTGTGTTGCTGGGTGTATTGGCCTCATGTTCAGGCCCCAGTTCTAGTGAATTGAAACAAAAAAACGACTCCCTCATTTTAGTGATGGCCGCAAAAGATCGCGCTCAAAATGATTTGGTGAATTCGTTGGTCGAAATTGATGAGAACCTTTCACAAATTAAAGAAAAGGAGAACATCATCACTTTGAATGCGGCTGAAGCCGGAACTAATCCGGATATCAAAGAGCGAATCAACAAGGATATAAAGTTGATTTACGATTTAATGGTTCAAAACCAGGAGAAAATTGCCAAATTGGAGAAACAACTGAAATCAACCAATGTGGACAATGCCAACATGAAAAAGCTCATCGCCAGTTTGAATGAGCAAATTCGTGAGAAAACTGAAGAAATCATGCGATTGAACGATCAGTTGAAAGAGAAGAATATTGAAATTGAGTCGTTGAATCTCACCTTGGGCAATATTCGAACCAGTTTGGATTCGGTGTCTACCGTTAGTCGCGAAACCGCTGATAAGTTGACTCAAACAACCGATGAATTGTATACTGCTTATTATGTGATTGGTACATCTAAGGAGTTGGCTTCAAGAAATATCATCAACAAAGAAGGTTTCTTAAACACCAAAACTGCAGTGTTAAAAAAAGATTTTGATGCCCAATATTTTACAGAGGTTGACATTCGTCAAACCGATGAAGTTGTATTGTACAAGAAAAAAGTGAAAGTGCTCACCAATCATCCTCAAAGCAGTTATGAATTAAAAGTTGGTGATGATGAAAATCTTACTCTGGTTATCCTCAATAAAAATGAGTTTTGGAGTGTTTCTAAATATCTGGTTATTCAGGTGAATTAATTATCTTTGTTTCTCATAAAAAGCCTGCTGTTGCGGGCTTTTTTTTTACATGTTTGCTATGTCACGTCGCTATAAGCATCTTTTTTTCGACCTCGACCACACACTGTGGGATTTTGATACCAATGCCTCTCTGACGCTTCGCGAGTTATTCGTGCGTTATCAATTGGAGCGATTCTTCGATTCTTATGAGCAGTTTTTTGAGGCTTATCAACCTGTAAATGCCGATTTGTGGGCTCAGTACCACCAGGGGCTAATCAAGAAATCGTTTCTTTATGTCGAACGTTTTGCGGCTCCTTTTCGAATGTTTGGATGTGAGGATAGGGCTATGGCAGAGCGTTTTGGTTCCGATTTTCTTGCCGAGTGTGCGCTGAAAACGGCTTTGATGCCACATGCCATTGATGTGCTCGATTATTTGAAGCCTTTTTATCAGATGCACATCATCACGAATGGTTTTAAGGAAGTTCAGTATCAAAAAATGGAAAAGAGTGGATTAGCTCCTTATTTTACAAAGGTGTTTATTTCCGAAGTGGTTGGAGCTCAAAAACCCAGCAAGGTATTTTTTCAATACGCCGTCAAGAGTGCCAATGCACGCAAAGTTGAGAGTCTGGTGATTGGCGATAACCTGGATGCCGACATTCAGGGAGCCAAAAATTTTAATCTTGACCATGTTTTTTATAATCCTCATTGTCATTCTCATGCGCATGAGGTGATGAATGAAATTTCGTCACTTCTTGATCTGAAACTTCTGCTTTAGTCTTGTTGACTCTTGTGGTTGGTTTCAGATTTAGGTAATTTGTCCGTTCCTAACTTAACCCAGTCTACTATGTTGACAGAGATGTTGTTGCAGTTTTTGTGGAAGTTTAGATTGTTTGCACATCCTGTTGTGCGTACTTCCGATGGGGAAACCGTGGAGATTATTCATCCGGGTTTTCAAAATTTTGATGCCGGTCCTGATTTTTTTAATGCCAAGGTAAAAATTGGGGACACGATGTGGGCCGGAAATGTTGAAATTCATCACAAAACATCTCAGTGGAACGATCATCGCCATCATCTCGACAAAGCTTATAATAATGTGATTTTGCACGTGGTGATGGAACATGATGACTGCGTAGTGACTGAAAACGGCCGTGTTGTTCCAGTAATGGTGATGCCGGTGATGCCTGAGCTTGAAAACCGTTATCGCGAGATGATGGATCAAAGCCAATGGCTTTTATGCTCTGGCAGTCGATTTACTTTACCTGAGGTTGAATTGTCAGTTTGGTTGGAATCCTTGCTCATTGGTCGATTAGAAGATCGTTGTTCTAAAATTCAACAATTGTTGACGTATTTTCATGGCGACTGGGATCAGGTTTTTTTTGTGATGCTTGCCAGAGCTTTTGGCTTTGGGGTGAATTCCGATGCTTTTGAGGCCTTGGCACTCCTGACGCCTGTCAGGCGTTTGATGCAGCACGCCGATCAAATTGAGCAATTGGAGGCGATGTTGATGGGACAGGCAGGTTTTTTGGACGAGCGTGTTGGTGACGACTATCAGGATCGGTTGAGTTCTGAATATCTTTTTTTCAAGGAAAAATATTCATTAAAAACCATGGGCAGTCATCGTTGGAAGTTTCTTCGTCTGCGCCCCAAGAATTTCCCCACAGTACGGTTAGCTCAATTGGCTCAATGGGTACATCGACATCCGCAAGTGACCGGAGCAATTTTAGGGGTTCAACGTGTTGATGATTTGCGTGCTCGTTTTCAAATTGTGGCTTCTGAACCATGGTTGACTCGTTATCGTTTTGGGGATCGAGATGTACCGCATGAGAAAACGTTGGGTGTTTCGTCTCAAAATTTGTTGCTTATTAATGGCATTATTCCTTTCTTGTTTGCTTATGCTCGTCATCGAGGTGATTCGCATGGGATGGATTTGGCCATTGATATGATGGCTCAGTTGCCTCCCGAACGCAATCATATTGTGCATGATTGGGAAGCACGTGGTGGGATAGTTGCCTGTAATGCGGCTCAGTCTCAAGCTTTAATTTACCAGTATAATCACTATTGTTTGCCCCGTAAATGTTTGCAATGTCGGGTGGGAATGGGATATTTGCAAAGTGCTTGTTCGTTTCAGTCATAGTTGCTCCTTTTTGGTTCGATATTTGTAATTATCACACCTATTTTGTTGTTAATGCTTGTGATACTCATATTTTATCATCTCAATTCAGTGATTGCTTTGTGTTAGTTTGTTATATTTACATATTGTTGTAGTTTTTTATAACGTTAAATAATCCCACCTAAATTGTTCTTTATGAGAAAAATGTGTTACTCATTGATGATGCTGACGATGCTTGTTTCTTTAGCATTTGTTGGTTGTAAATCAAAAAAAACTGTCAGTGCTAAGAGTGAAATCGGAAAAGTGTTGGATGATGTTCCTTGCGAAAGTGCCGGTCGATCGGATAAGAAATTTTTTCGCGCCAGTTCTTTGGCCACAAGTTCCGATTTGCAGTTAGCCAAGGAAAAAGCTCTTTTGCTGGCCAAGCAACGTTTGGTGACCCTCATCAATTCCAATACCAAATCGGTGACCGATCGCTATGTGAATGAACGTGAATTTGGCGAAGCGTCAGAATTTGAGCAAAAATTTGAAAACCTGACCCGCGAGGTGGCCGACGAAACCCTCTCGAACATTGTGGTGACTTGTGAAAAGGCCAGTGTGCTTGACGATAAAAAATATCGTGCTTTTGTAGCCATCGAAGTGAGTCGCGAGGATGTTTTAAATGGTATTGAACGACGTGTCACTCGTGATCAGAAGCTTCAGGTCGATTATGACAAGAAGAAATTTGAAGAAATCTTTGATCAGGAGATGGAAAAAATGGCGAAAGAGCGTGGTTATTAAAAAAAAACAATAAATCTGTTTGGGGTATTTAAAAAATCATATCTTTGCACTCTCAATTTTTTAGATACGAAAGATATGTATTTGACAAAAGAAGTTA
This sequence comes from Breznakibacter xylanolyticus, assembly GCF_003254275.1. Classification (GTDB taxonomy): domain Bacteria; phylum Bacteroidota; class Bacteroidia; order Bacteroidales; family Marinilabiliaceae; genus Breznakibacter; species Breznakibacter xylanolyticus. The sequence goes on from NZ_QKZK01000001.1 coordinate 268,271, forward strand.
AACAAGAAATCTTCGCGAAACACGGAAAGTCTAACACTGATACTGGTTCTCCCGAGGGCCAGATTGCTTTGTTTTCCCATCGTATTTCGCATTTGACTGAGCACCTCAAGTCAAATAAGAAGGATTATAGCACTGAGCATGCGCTCGTAAAATTAGTTGGTAAGCGTCGTAGCTTGCTCGATTATTTAAAAGCTAACGACATTGAGCGTTACCGTAGCATCATCAAAGAACTGAATATCCGTAAGTAATTTGATGTTGAAAGACAAAAAAAAGGCAATCCATTGGGTTGCCTTTTTTGTTTTGCTTCGCCATCATGAAAATATCCGATTTTTACGGTTCTCTCTTTCGATATTCTATTATCTTTGGTGCGATTTTATAGAAATGATTAAGAAATATGATTAAAGCAATTGAAAAGGTCATCGACCTGGGTGATGGACGGTCCATCACCATCGAAACCGGAAAGCTGGCCAAACAAGCCGATGGGGCTGTGGTGGTACGGCAAGGAAATACTTATATTTTGGCAACCGTGGTGTCGGCTCAGGAGGCAAAGCCTGATGTTGATTTTATGCCGTTGACTGTTGAGTATAAGGAGAAATTTGCATCTGCCGGTCGTATTCCCGGTAGTTTTACTCGTCGTGAGGCGCGTGCCTCTGATTATGAAATTCTGGTGTCTCGTTTGGTTGACAGGGCTTTGCGTCCTTTGTTTCCCGACGATTACCATGCAGATACTTTTGTGACCATTAACCTCATTTCGGCTGACAAAGAAAGTACTCCCGATGCATTGGTAGGCTTGGCTGCTTCGGCAGCGTTGGCTGTTTCTGATATTCCGTTTAACGGACCTATTTCAGAGGTGCGTGTGGCTCGTGTAAATGGACAGTTAAAGGTGAATCCTCCTCTTTCTGAGGTGAAAGCTTCTGATATTGATATTATTGTGGGTGCTACCTATGATAATATTTTGATGGTGGAAGGCGAGATGGATGAGGTATCTGAGGCCGAATTGCTAGAGGCTATGAAAATGGCTCACGATGCCATTAAGGTACAATGTAAAGCTCAAATGGAGTTGGCCGAGATGGTTGGTAAAACCGCTAAGCGCGAGTATTGCCATGAGGTGAACGATGAAGATTTGCGTAAGAAAGTGTGGGACGAAACCTATCAAAAGGTTTATGAAGCAGCCAAATCGAGCACTGCTGATAAGCACAAACGCATCGAAAATTTCGCCACGATTCTAAGTGACTTTATTGCTGCAAACTACGAAGGTGTTGAAGCCGCAGAGATTCCAACAGGCCTTATCAAAAAATATTACCACGATGTGGAAAAAGAGGCCATGCGCCGCATGATTCTTGACGATAAAGTGCGTCTTGATGGTCGTAAAACACACGAAATTCGTCCAATCTGGAGTGAAGTTGGTTATTTGCCGGGACCTCACGGTTCTTCAATTTTCACACGTGGTGAAACTCAGTCGTTAACCACTGTTACATTGGCGACGAAGCAATCAGAGCGTTTGATTGACGAAGTGTTGCAGCAAGGTACTGACCGTTTTATGTTGCATTACAACTTTCCTCCGTTCTCAACCGGCGAAGCTAAGCCTTATCGTGGAGTAGGACGTCGTGAGGTTGGGCACGGTAATTTGGCTTTACGTGCTCTTAAGCGCATGGTTCCTTCCGATTTCCCTTATGTGGTTCGTATTGTATCTGATATTCTTGAGTCAAACGGTTCATCATCAATGGCTACTGTGTGTGCCGGTACGTTGGCTTTGATGGATGCCGGTGTGCAAATGCGTCGTCCTGTTTCGGGGATTGCCATGGGCTTGATTACCGATAAATCAGGTAAGTTTGCAGTGTTGTCTGACATCTTGGGAGATGAAGATCACCTGGGTGACATGGACTTTAAAGTCACCGGTACCGAAAAAGGGATTACTGCAACCCAAATGGACATCAAAATTGATGGCCTTTCATACGAAGTGTTGGAGCAGGCGTTGAATCAAGCCAAAGAAGGTCGTATGCACATTTTGGGAAAAATTCTCGAAACCATGCCAGCGCCACGTGAAGATTATAAGCCTCACGCGCCTCGTATCGTGACCATTCGTATTCCTAAGGATATGATTGGTTCGGTTATAGGCCCTGGTGGTAAAATCATTCAGGAAATTCAGGCTTCAACAGGCACTATTATCGTGATTCAGGAGGAAGGAAACTTCGGAATTGTGGATGTGGCCGCTGATAACAAAGATTCTATCGACCGTGCCATGGCTCGTATCAAAGCCATTGTTGCTGTACCCGAAGTGGGTGAGATTTATCGAGGTAAAGTGAAGTCGATTGTGCCATTTGGTGCATTCATCGAAATTATGCCCGGTAAAGAGGGGTTGTTGCACATCTCTGAAATTGAATGGCGACGTCTCGAAAAAGTGGAAGATGCATTGCAAGAAGGTCAGGAAGTGGAAGTGAAGCTTTTGGAAGTTGATGCGAAGTCCGGTAAACTCAAACTTTCTCGTAAAGTGTTGATGCCTCGTCCCGAGAAAAACTGATTTGTTTTCTATCAATAATAATTAAAGGGCTGCCTGCAAGGGTGGCTCTTTTTTTTTATGGCTTGCTGGCACATCCCGTCAGATGGTGTATCTTCGGTGTCAAATAAATCACGAAGGGTTATGGCAGTTCCTCTTTATCAGTCTGAAGATTATTGGCGGCAAGTACATGCATTGGGCGACGAATTGGGCATGCGTTTGGCGGGCTCCTCGCGTGTCGAAGCTCGTTTAATGGGATTGGATGTGTTGCCTCGATTGCTGGTTTGCCTTGGCAGTATGTCGGGGCAATGTGCTGAGTGTAAGCACTACGAGCGTGAATTGCAGGTGTGTGTAGAGCAATTGCCCGAGTTGGTTAACCCCGATAACAAAACCATGCAAAAGAAGTTTGAGCAATTGACCATGGAGATATTATTGCATTTAAAAACTGAACACTCGATGCAACCCAAAGGAAAGGTTTTTTCGCGAATGGTTCTGTGGGGCATGGCGTTGGGAGTGGCAACTTCAGCCTTTGTGTGGTTGTTTATGAATGATAAGTCGTTAATGGGTTTGCTGCTGGCAGGATGGTTGTGTGGAATGATGAGTGGTTATGTTGCCGGACGCATCACCGAAATGAAGATGATTCGTCAAAACAGGTTGTTTTAAAACGGTTGGATAATGCAATGTGTAAAGTGGTTATTTGTTTGTATTTTATTGTTGGTTGTAATGATTGTTAGCGGATGTGATACAAAGAATGGGGAGCGCTTACGTTACCCCATGACGGCAAAGGTTGATACGGTGGATAATTATTTTGGGGTGCAGGTGCCCGATCCATACCGTTGGCTCGAGGATGATCACAGTGAAGCAACCCGGGAGTGGGTGGACGCTCAAAATAAAGTGACTCAACATTATTTATCCTCCTTTCCTTATCGAACTAAGATTTCTCAGCGTTTAACCGAGGTCTGGAATTATCCACGTATGGGTGTTCCGTTTCACAAGGCCGGGATGCGTTTTTATAGTCGTAATAATGGACTTCAAAATCAAAATGTTTGGTTTGTTGAAAAACAAGGTGTTATTAAGGAGTTAATTGATCCTAATAAATTGTCTTCCGAAGGAACCACTGCTTTAACTCAATTGTCAGTATCGAGCGATGGTCGGTATGTGGCATATGCTGTTTCGCATGGTGGTAGTGATTGGAATGAGATATTCGTGAAAGAGATAGAGACTGGCAAGCAATTGGATGATCACCTTTTGTGGGTTAAATTTTCTGACATTGCCTGGCGGGGAAATGGGTTTTATTACAGCCGTTATCCTGAACCTGTTCATGGACAGGCGTTGACTGGGGAAAATTTAAATTGTCGGTTGTATTACCATCGTTTGGGAACTGCGCAGGCTGCCGACGAGTTGGTTTTTGAAGATGCCGATGCTCCCGCGCGAGGTTTTTTTGCGCAAACGACTCACAACGAACAATATTTGGTGGTTTCGGTGTCTGAAAGTACATCCGGGAATGGGGTTTATTGGAAAGACTTGATGAGTTCTGATGCTCTGATGATTAGAGCCATCAATAAGTTTGATTCTGATTTTATTTTCGTAGGGCATGCTGAGGGACGATTGATGTTTTTAACCAATTATCAAGCACCTCGTTATCGCTTGGTGGCCATCGATCCTAAGCAATGTCAGGAGGCTGATTGGACGGAAATTATATCCCAGCATCCTGTTGATGTAATGCGTGATGTGAGTTATGTTGGGGGGCGTTTGGTGGCTCGTTATGAGCATGATGCGTGTTCGCGTGTGGATGTGTACGCTTTGAATGGTGAATTGTTGTTTCCTGTTCAATTGCCTGGACCGGGTACGGTTGAGGGCTTTGTGGGGGAACCCGACGATGCCCATCCTTTTTTTTCTTTCTCGTCCTTTACCCATCCGGCAGTCATTTGTCAATATAATTTGCAAGAGAATCAATCAGCAATTTTTTATCAAACGTCACTGGATTTCCCGTTTGATCAATATGAAACCCGTCAAGTGTTTTATAAAAGTGCTGACGGAACCACCATTCCCATGTTTTTGGTTCATCAAAAAGGATTAGTGCCCAACGGCACACACCCTGTTTGGTTGTATGGTTATGGCGGTTTCAATATTAGTTTGACCCCTTGGTTCGATGTCAAGCGGTTGTTGTGGCTCGAAAATGGGGGAATCCTTGCGGTTCCAAATCTCAGAGGTGGTGGTGAATATGGTGAAAAGTGGCACCAATCGGGGACTTTGCTGCAAAAGCAAAACGTTTTTGATGATTATATTGCTGCGGCTGAATATTTAATTTCAAATGATTATACATCTGCAGGACGGATTGTTGCTCAAGGCGGAAGTAATGGTGGATTGTTGGTGGCTGCTGTTGCCAATCAGCGACCCGATTTATTCGGAGCAATGATACCGCAGGTTGGGGTGCTTGATATGTTGCGGTATCATAAGTTTACCATCGGACGTTATTGGGCTGTTGATTACGGTATTAGTGAAGATAGTGAGGAGATGTTTACCTATTTAATGAGTTATTCACCCATTCATAACGTGTGCTCAGGGGTGGCTTATCCGCCTATATTGGTGACCACAGCTAATCACGATGATCGGGTGGTGCCGGCTCATTCCTTTAAATATGTAGCCACCCTGCAGGCAAATTATATCGGTTCGAATCCGATTCTAATTCGTGTGGATGTTAATGCCGGGCATGGTGCCGGCAAGCCTGTTGCTAAAACCATTGATGAATGGACTGATATTTATTCCTTTGTTTTTAAAGCGTTCAATATTCAACCTTGCTATAAGTGACGATTTTTGTTTTTGAAGGATGAATAATGACTCTTTTTCCTTTATTTTTAAAGGAATCATTGCGATTATATTAGTTAATGTGTAAATTCATGCAAATTTTACAGCCCTTTGATGGAATGACAGAGGTTGGTTTTTAAAATTATTGTCATTTCAGATAATTTTAATTGATGTGAAAAATCTGGATATAACTTTCTTAAGCCATGAAAGGGTTTGAGAGGTTTCATTATTTTTGAATTAATTGAAAAGAAAACTTTTAATTCTTGAAATCATTAATAAATTTGTAGTTTCTTGAAAACAAGTTGAAAACAAATAATCGAGTAAACATTATGAAAAAAACAACATTTAATCTCTTTGCTACGATGGCACTTGGTTTGGCTTTGGCCAGCTGTGCCGGAATCGACAAAATGAAAGAAGCTGCCAAAAATGTGAAGTATTCTGTAACACCAGAGGTGTTAGAAGCTCATGGCGGCAAAGTGGATGTAAGCATTAAAGTGCAAATTCCCGAAAAATTCTTCGACAAAAAAGTTGTTCTTGAAGCAACTCCCGTATTGGTTTATGAAGGAGGTGAAACTGCTTTTGCTCCTTATGTATTGCAAGGTGAGTCTATTCAGGGTAACGAAAAAGTGATTTCTTACCTTAATGGTGGTTCTTTCACTTATACCGGATCGGTACCTTACAACTCAAACATGCGAGTGTCTGACCTAGTGGTTCGTATTAAAGGAACTAAAGGCAATCAAACTGCTGATTTTGATCCTGTAAAAATCGCTGATGGTGTGATCGCTACTTATGCTTTGGTACAGGAAAAAGGTGCTGCCACTGCAATTGGTGCTAATCAGTATCGTCGTGATATTACTGAGCAACAATTGGCTGACATCTTCTTCTTGATTCAACAAGCTCAGTTACGCGATAGCGAATTGAAGAAAGATGAAATTAAAAACCTGAAAGATTATATTGTTGCATCTCAGTCTGTTGCTAACAAAACCATCAAAAACATTGAAGTATCCGCTTATGCTTCTCCCGATGGTGCTCAAGACTTGAACACTCGTTTGGCTAGTCAACGAGAAAAAGTGGCCAAAGATTATTTGGACAAAGAATTGAAAAAAGCTAAAGTTGACAGCAAAGCAGAAGGTTTCTTTACCTTGAACAGCACTCCTGAAGACTGGGAAGGTTTCAAAAAATTGATGGAAGCTTCAGATGTTCAGGATAAAGAATTGATTTTGCGTGTGTTGAGCATGTATTCAGATCCTGAGGTTCGTGAAAAAGAAATCAAGAACATGTCTGAAACTTTCAAAGTAATTGCTCAGGACATTCTTCCCAAATTGCGTCGTTCTAAATTGATCGTGAACGCTGAAATGAAAGGTAAGACTGACGAAGAAATGAAAGCACTCTTGGCTTCAAATCCTGATAGCTTGAATGTTGAAGAACTTTTGTTTGTAGCTACTTTGGTTGAAGGTGACGATCAGTTGAAAGCTTATAAAGCTGCAGCGACTCAATATCCTAACGATTGGAGAACTTTGAATAACGTAGGTTGCGAATTGTTTGAGAAAGGTGATGTTGATGGTGCTGCTGCATCGTTCAACGCTGCCAACGCTGTTAAAGCCAACGTTCCTGAAGTGTTGAACAACTTGGGTGTGATTGCTTTTGCTAAAGGTGACCTCGCTAAAGCCGAAGAATTGTTCGGACAGGCTGCCGGTGCCGGTGAAGCTTTGGATAACAACCTGGGTGTGATTGCCATTTTGAAAGGTGACTATGAAGGTGCCATTCGTTACTTCGGTAACAGCACCAGCTGCAATGCCGGGTTAGCTAAAATTTTGGCTGGAAAATACGATGCTGCTTTGTCAACATTGAATGCCAATACTGCTGAAGTAGGTCTGAAATATTACCTCAAAGCCATTGTAGGTGCAAGAACTGCTCAAAAAGATATGATGTTCCAAAACTTGCAAAAAGCATGTGAATTGGATGCTGCTTTGAAAAACTATGCTAAAAAAGACATGGAGTTTGGTAAATTCTTCGAAGATGCCAACTTTAAAGCTGCGATTCAGTAATTAGATAGCAGGTTAAAAATAAAAAAGAGGATGGTCGTTGATCATCCTCTTTTTTTTGCTTTTGTATATTTTTGATTGCAATGTAATTCGCCTTTAATGTATTTGTTTAAAAATTTCCCATAAAACAATTCCTGCACTTACCGATACATTAAAGGAATGTTTAGTTCCGTATTGAGGAATTTCAATGCAGTAGTCGCTCATGTTGATGACATGTTGTTGAATGCCTTTGACTTCGTTACCCATGATAAATGCATATTTTTTATTGGGAAAAGCATTGATATCGGTGAGCATGGTACTGTTTTCGACTTGTTCGACGCTGCAAATGATGTATCCTTGCTCTCTTAGCCGGGTCACAGCGTCTTCGGTTTTTTCAACGTATTCCCAGTCCATGGCATCTTCGGCACCCAGAGCTGATTTGTGGATTTCGTTGTGTGGTGGGGTGGCCGTGATACCGCACAAAAATACTTTTTCGAGCCTGAGTGCATCACATGTTCTAAAGATGCTGCCGACATTGTGTAAGCTGCGTATGTTGTCGAGAATGACCACAATGGGGAATTTCTCCGATTCTTTAAACTCTTTTAACGATAATCTGTTTAATTCTGTAAGGTGTAATTTTCTCATTTTGGTGTCTCTCTGTTTGTTGACACAAAAGTAATCGTTCAGTTTACAATTTGGTTGTGTTGTTGAATGCAAAATATTTGAAAGATGAACCTACACGAATATCAGGCAAAAGAAATTCTTAAGCAATATGGGGTAGCGGTTCCAGGTGGAATTGTTGCCGATTCGGAAGATTCGGCCATCGATGCAGCGCGTATGGTTAAAAGCATGACCGGATGTGAGCGTTGGGTGGTAAAGGCTCAGATTCATGCAGGCGGAAGGGGGAAAGGAGGAGGTGTGAAATTGGCAACTTCTGAGCATCATATCGCTGAGCTTGTTCGTTCAATGCTGGGCATGAATTTAGTAACGCCACAAACCGGTGTTCATGGAAAGACTGTATTGAAGGTTTTGATTGCGCCGGATGTGTATGGTGACAATATTTCTGCTATTCGTGAATTTTATATGAGTGTGTTGTTAAATCGCACAACAGGGCAGAATATGTTGGTTTATTCGCCTCGCGGGGGGGTAGATATTGAGGCTGTTGCTGTAAGTGAGCCCGACCAGTTATTCCGTGAAATCATATATCCCGGAATGGGATTGCTCGATTTTCAAGCTCGCAAAATAGCATTCCGCATGGGTTTGTCCGGTTTGGCTTTTAGCAATATGGTTGTTTTTGTAAAAAAATTAGTGATTGCCTATGAGCAATCGGATGCGTCATTGATCGAAATTAATCCGGTTGTAAAAACTGTTGATGACCATATTTTGGCAGTCGATGCTAAGATGACCGTTGATGACAATGCCCTTTTTCGACATACTGATTATGATCATTTGCGAGACTTGACAGAAGAAGATCCGGCGGAGGTGGAAGCATCTCGTCATCATTTGAATTTTGTAAAGCTAAATGGTAATGTGGGATGTATGGTCAATGGTGCCGGTTTGGCTATGGCCACGATGGATATGATACAGTTGGCCGGCGGTCGTCCTGCCAATTTTTTGGATGTGGGAGGTGGCGCCAGTGCTGCCACTGTACAGGCCGGATTACGCATTATTTTAAGCGATGAGCGTGTGAAAGCGGTGTTGGTGAATATTTTTGGGGGCATTGTACGATGTGACCGTGTGGCAGCTGGAATTGTGGAAGCATGCAGGCAATTGGGTGCAATTCCTGTTCCCATTATTGTTCGTCTGCAGGGGACCAATGCACGCGAAGGCAAAGAGATTATTGATCAATCGGGGCTAAAAGTGTTTTCGGCCATAACCCTTGATGAAGCAGCGCATTTGGTGAATGATTTGGTAGGACAGTCAGATTAAATTCATTCTATAAGCAGGTTGTTGGCAAACTCCTTTTAAATTTGTGGTTCACCATTAAAAAGGATGAAGGATGAAACACATTAAGATTTTTCTTTTAATTGTCACGTTTGCCGGTGGATGGTATTCCTGCCGTAAAGGGCCGGATGTCAGCAGCGTTACAGTCGATTTTCGTTTGATTCCTTTCTACGAATCACTTCATGGCACTCCCCTCGATAGTATTGAAGCTCGTTTGCCCATGTTGCGACAAACCTATGGTCGATTTTTTGATGCTTATTGTATGGGCGTGATTCGGGTCGGGGATGTAGATGCGCCCGACTTTGCATTGAATTTAAAGAGTTTTCTGGACTATCCACCCAATAAGGAAGTGTATGATACCTGCAAGGTCGCGTTTGCTGATTTGACCTCTTTGCAGGCACAGATGCATGATGCTTTTCGTCATTATCGTTACTATTTTGAAGATGCAATCATTCCCGATGTTTATTTGCATCTGTCGGGTTTTAACCAGTCAATGGTGGTTGATTCCGGATTTGTGGGGGTAAGCATTGAGAAGTACTTAGGAGAATCTTGTGTGTTTTATGAGTGGCTTTCTTATCCGGTGTATCTTCGCCGAAAGATGGTTCCTCAAAAGTTAGTTCCCGATTTGATGAAAGCCATTGCCATGACTGAATTTCCTTATAACGATTCTGTTGACGATGTGCTGAATCACATGGTTTATCAAGGAAAAGTGGCTTGGTTTGTTCAGCAAATGGTGCCTGAAATACATGATTCATTGTTGTTTGATTATTCTGAATATGAATTGGAGTGGTGCAATGACCATGAATCGCAAATGTGGTCGACAATGGTGGAGAATAAGCACTTGTTCAGTACTGACCGCATGTTGATCCAAAAATATACCGGTGATGCACCTTTTACGGCTCATTTTGGCCAGGACTCTCCCGGTCATGCTGCCATTTTTATAGGGTATCGCCTCATTCAATCGTTTGTGTCGCAACATAAGCACTTGACACTTCGTGAATTGATGAGCCAGTCGGATGCCCGATTGATTTTATCACGCTCTGCTTATAGGCCTTAGCATGGATAAAACAGTTTGCATTGTTCAGTTTGCACCCATTCTGGGGGATGTGGCTGCCAATATTCAGTTGCTGAGTCAACGTTTTCAATCGGCATGGGAAAGTGATTTGGTGGTATTGCCCGAGTTGGCCTCTTCGGGTTACCGTTTTTCGTGTCGCGATGAAGCGATGGCTTGTGCTGGAACATTGCAAGACAGTGCTTTTGTCGAATTCCTAAAGCAGCAGGCCGAAACTAACGGTTGTTGCATTGTCAGTGGTTTTAATGAGCGGTATGGTGATGATTTGTTCAATTCGTCTATTTTGGTTCAGCCCGATGGCGTGATTCATCTATACCGTAAATTGCATCTCTTTTGGGATGAGAAAGACATATTTACTCCGGGTAATCTTGGCGTTAACGTGTTTGACACGCCGGTAGGGCGCGTGGGGATGTTGATTTGTTTTGATTGGATGTTTCCCGAAGTGTGGCGCATGATGGCTTTGAAAGGTGGTCAGGTCGTTTGTCATCCATCCAATTTGGTGTTGCCATCATGTCAGTCTGTCGTTCCCTCGTATGCTTTGGTAAACCGTTATTACGTGGTGACTGCCAATCGCATTGGTAAGGAACGCGATTTGTTGTTTACCGGTGGTTCACTTATTTGTTCGCCCATAGGCAGTGTGATGGTGTCGGGAAGTTCTGATCAGGAGCATGTTTTATTTGCCGGTATATCTCCAAGTTTGTCAGATGATAAACAGGTAACGCCTCGAAATCATGCCCTTGATGATCGTCGAACGGATGTGTACGGTAATTTTGAATGATGATGCCAGATAAATACTCAGTCCGTAAAGAGGTTCGAGAGAGACTTCAATTGATTTCTAAGGATGACCGACTTAGGAAAAGTCAGGCAATTTTTGAGACGTTAGAGCAATCTGATGATTTTAGAAACGCAAGGCATGTTTTGTTGTATTGGGCACTGCCCGACGAAGTGATGACGCATCCGTTAGTTCAGAAATGGGCGCTGTATAAAACTGTATATTTACCCGTTATGGTTGGGGATGACTTGCAAATAAGGCAATATCATTTAGATGACGATTTGCGACCTGATGCCCGTTTTGGAGTGGGAGAGCCCACAAATGGTTTTGTTCCAGATGATGAATTGATTGATTTGGTGGTAGTTCCGGGAAGAGCTTTTGATGGTAAAGGGAATCGTTTGGGGCGGGGGAAGGGGTATTACGACCGTTTATTGGCGCGCTTGGTGAATGCCCGTAAGATCGGAATATGTTTTAAAGAGCAACTTTATGATTCAATTCCGGTTGACGATCATGATGTGCTGATGGATAGGGTGATTTCATCGTAAAAAAAGAGGCAACCCCAATGGGATGCCTCTTTAAACATTTTTCGGTTGCTAATTATGCAGGGTGGATTGCCTCTGTGGGGCAAACATCAGCACAGCTACCACAGTCAGTACATGCGTCTGCATCAATTTTATAGATAGAACCTTCGCTGATTGCGTTAACAGGACACTCGTCGATGCAAGTTCCGCATGCGATGCAATCGTCACTAATTACGTATGCCATTTTTGTATTGTTTTTAGGTTTTTAACTAAAAACAAAAATAATGGGGTTTTTGAATAAATAAAAGACCTTTGGAGTGATTCAGGTAATTTGTATCTGATTTAAATAATGATGGCATGTCATTTCTTTGAATGCCAGAGTCTTTTTAGTGAGTGGCGTAAATAGGTGTTGAACCGGTGCTATTGTTTTACGAAGTTCTGGGTGTCTTTGAGGGTGGCAATGGCCAGCCACGCCATGAGGCCACCTGATGTCATCAATGCCTTGTCGTTGAGGTTGAAAATGGGTGTGTGCAGCGACCCGGTAGTTCCATCGGGCTGTTTCACGCCAAAACGATAAAATGAGCAGGGATATTGCTGAGTGTAGTAGCCAAAATCTTCGGCTGTCATGCGGATATCCATGGTTTCGACTTGCTGGTCGCCCAGGTATTTTTTTGCGAAGGCAGAAAGATGTTGGGTCAAAGCCTCGTTGTTGAACACCATTGGGTAGCCGTCGTTAATCAGGATGTCGCAAGTGGCGCCCATGCTATGGGTGATGGCGGTGGTGATGTCGCGTATTTTTTGTTTGGCCACGGCGCGCCATTTTTCGTCCATGGTGCGCAGTGTGCCTGATATTTCAACCTTTTCGGGAATTACATTGGTGGCGCCGTTGGCCACAAACCTACCGAACGAGAGCACCGATGGAATGTTGGCCGGGATCACACGGCTCACAATTTGTTGCAAAGCCACCACCACATGTGACGCGATGAGCACCGAGTCGGTGAGGGAGTGTGGCATTGCGGCGTGGCCTCCTTTACCGTGTATGGTGATGTGCACTTCATCGCCCGAAGCCATGTAGATGCCTTCTTTGAAGCCAACATGTCCTGTTGGCATGTCGGGTAAGACGTGTTGGCCGATGATGAGTTCAGGTTTTGGATTATCCAGTGCTCCCTGTTCCATCATGAGTTTGGCGCCTCCGGGGAATTTTTCTTCTCCGGGTTGAAAAATCAGCAACACTGTGCCTTCCCACTCGTTGGCGAGTTGTTTGAGAATGCGCCCTGACAACAGTAGAGATGCCGTGTGGGCATCGTGACCGCAGGCATGCATCACCCCTTGGTTGATCGATTTGAACGGAACTTCAGTGTTTTCGGTGATGGGCAACGCGTCCATGTCGGCGCGCAGGGCAATGATGCGTTTATGTGGATTTTGACCTTTCACTTCTGCCACAATGCCATGTCCGGCATATCCGCTGCGGAAGGGGATGCCGTATTCGGTGAGTTTGCTGCAAACAAATGCGGCTGTTTCTTTTTCCTCGAACGAGAGTTCGGGGTGTTGGTGCAGATGATGGCGAATGGCCAACGTGTCTGCATTGTATTGTTGTGCCAGTGATTTTATTGTCTCAATGATTGCCATGGTAGGGATTTTGTTGTTTTAGGTATTTGTGTTTAAATGATGCGTTCAAAGATATGGCTTGTTATACAATTCTTGTCTGCCTTGATGGCATTATTGTACCAAGAGAGGATATCTGTTGATGCTTTTGTGTTTTGAGAAACTCGTGCCTTGTAATTGATTGATGAGCAAAATGAACGAAAAGAGAGGGGCTTTTACGGAGTGATGAGATATATTTTCTTAGCTTTGTGTGAGAGTAAAGTGACATAGCCAGGGTTGAATAAGTATGTTTAAGCATTTGATGTGATGTGATTTTCTTCAGTCGCTTCCCTTTTTGTGGTAATAAATCTGCTTGAACCGATGATTCTTTGATTTGGTTAGTTTGAATGAGCGTTTTTTTGACTTTAAAATACCCCATTGTAAGAATATTCTACAGTAATACCCTATGTGTGTTTCTTAGTGATGTTTGTGAATGATTGAGTGTTTTAAAAGAATTAAATAATAAACTATTAATAAGTGGAATGAGCCATGGTTTACCCTTACTTAAATAGGAAGATATCTATTGGTGAGTTCCATCAGACCATTAATAATAAATTGTAGAAAGATGAAAAAAGTTGTTATGTCGTTAGGCCTTGGATTAATGGCGACACTTTTTGTTGCCGGGCAACAATCTAAACCCTTTATCAAATTCAGCGAAACAGTTCATGATTTCGGTGATATCAAAGAAGAAGCGGGTCGTACTGCGTATTCGTTTGAATTGACCAATAGCGGAGGTCAACCTCTGGTGATTCATAATGTGACCGCATCGTGTGGTTGCACAGCACCCGATTGGTCACGCACTCCAATCCCTCCCCGAGGTAAGGGATTTGTAAAAGCAACTTACGATCCGGCCAATCGTCCAGGTCCATTTAATAAGACCATTACCGTGGCCTCTAATGCTCAGGAGTCATCAGTGATTCTTCGTATCACAGGTAATGTGATACCCCGCGCTAAAACAGTAGAGGATATTTATCCAAAAGCCATGGGGGCTCTTCGGTTGAAAGCCGGTCATCTGTCAATGACGCGAGTGGCTCCTGGAACTCAAAAGGTTGAGAGATTGGAAATGATTAATACATCGGATAAGCCAATCAAAATTAGTTTTGAAAGGGTTCCCGCACATTTGACTCTTGTGGCGCAACCCGCGGAACTGAAACCTCAGGAAACCGGTGTCATTACCGCTACATTTGATGCGTCAAAGAAGAACGATTGGGGGTTTGTGTCCGACATGGTGTTTGTTTTGGTTGATGGTGTAAAGGATATGAACAACAATCGATTGAGTGTGAGTGCGACCATCGAAGAAGATTATTCTGTGTTGACCCCTCAGGAATTGGCCAGTGCCCCTAAGGCTGAGTTTGCGGATAAATCATTTAACTTTGGTCAAATAAAAGAAGGAACTAAAGTGACTCATAATTATGAGTTGAAGAATGTGGGCAAGTCCAATTTGATTATACGTAAGGTCAAAGCCTCATGTGGTTGCACGGCCGTGCAGCCTGCAAAAATGATGTTAGCTCCCGGTGAGTCAACATCTATTAAGGCAGAATTTGATTCGAAAGGCCGTACCGGTCGTCAATCAAAAGGTATTACCGTCATTACGAATGACCCCACGGCATCCACCACAATTTTGCAGTTTACAGCAGAGGTGGTTAAATAATTGAATCGTATGAAGGCTTCGTCTCATGTTGGGCGAAGCCCTTTTTGTTCATTTAGATTGTAATTTGTGACAACACAACATTCCGATTCTCACGATCATATTGAAAACAACCCTCAATTTAAGGGGCTGAGTGTGAATAAAGGTATTCCGGCACCGCCACCGGTGAGTGTGGAGGCAACGCAACGTTTTTTAAATATCCGTCGTTCGCAGCTTTCGGTCGACGATTATGTAACCGGCATTTTGGCCGGCGATATCACCATCTTAAGCCGTGCTGTGACTTTGGTTGAAAGTTCTCGAACCGAACATCAGGTGATTGCGCGTCAGGTGATTGAGAAGTGTTTGCCCCATGCCGGTCGTTCCATTCGTTTGGGCATTACGGGGGTTCCCGGTGCTGGAAAAAGTACTTTCATTGAGTCGCTGGGGATGCACATCATTCGTCAGGGGGGGAAGTTGGCTGTGTTGGCCATCGACCCCAGCAGTGAGCGATCAAAGGGGAGCATCCTTGGTGATAAGACCCGGATGGAGTTACTCTCGGCTGAAAAGAATGCTTATATCCGTCCTTCACCATCGGCTGGATCATTGGGGGGCGTGGCTCGTAAGACACGCGAAACCATTGTGTTGTGCGAAGCAGCCGGATTCGATCACATCATCATCGAGACCGTTGGAGTGGGACAGTCTGAAACTGCGGTGCATTCGATGGTCGATTTCTTTTTATTGATCATGCTGGCTGGTGCCGGTGACGAGTTGCAAGGCATCAAGCGTGGCATTATGGAGATGGCCGATGCCATTGCCATCAATAAAGCTGATGGAAGCAACGTGGTAAAAGCTCAGCAAGCACAGGCGCAATACACCAGTGCGTTGCATCTTTTTCCGCCTTCGCGATCGGGCTGGACGCCTTTGGTGAAAACCTGTTCAGCACTCAATCATCAGGGAATTGATGAGATGTGGAACATGGTTCTCGATTATGTGTCGCTCACCAAAGGGAATCACTTTTTTAAATCGAATCGTAACAGCCAGTCTTCCTATTGGATGTACGAGACCATCGATGAGCAATTAAAGCACCATTTTTTTCATCATCCGAAAATTAAGGAGCTGTTGCATACCTATCAGCATCGGGTAAAGCATAACGAGACCAGCTCCTTTGAAGCCGCCCGTGAACTGTTGGATTTGTATTTTCAGAATATTGACAAATAATAATCAATTAAAAATTAGCGAATGAGAAAGTTTATTTTGGGTGCGGCGGCTTTGATGATGCTTGGCGCCTGTGCAGAGAAGGGCGTTAATATTTCGGGCAACATTCAGGGGCTTGCCGATACCAAGGCGGTGCTGAATGTGTTGGAATCGGGCACGCCCACACCCATTGATACCGTGGAGGTGAAAGGTGGAAAGTTTAAGTTTCATGTTGACTCGCTGGATGCCCAGTTGTTGATTGTGATGTTTGAAGGCCAGCAAGCCCCTGTGGTGTTCTTTGGTAGTGAGGGAACCATTAATGTCAGCGGGTCGAAAGACAGCATTGATAAGGCAGAGATTAAAGGAACTGAATTGACCGATTTGTTTGTAAAATTCAATAAAGAAATTCCCGGGTTAGAGCGTCAAAAAGCGCTTCAGAATGATTTTGTGCAGGCACAAATGACACAGGATGCAGCCAAAATGGAATCGTTGCGTGCCGAAGCCATGGAGATTTCGCAGGGACAGGAGAAATACTTCAGTGAGTTTATGGAAGCCAACACCGGTAATGCCATTGGTGCCTTGTTGTGCATGAGTTTTTCGGCATCTTATGATGTGGAAAAGTTAAAAGAAAAAATCACGGCTTTTGAAACCTCTTTGGGCGATCACGTGTACGTGGGCGAGTTAAAGAAAATTCTTGACATGAAGGAAAAAGAAGCTGCTGCCATTGCCGCCTTGGAAGTGGGTAACGCAGCACCCGATTTTACGCTTAAAACCGCCGAAGGAACCGATGTTGCTCTTTCATCATTCAAAGGGAAAGTGGTTTTGGTGGATTTTTGGGCGTCATGGTGTCGTCCTTGTCGCGAAGAAAATCCGAACGTGGTAAAGGCTTACAGCAAGTTTAAGTCAAAGGGCTTTGATGTGTTGAGTGTTTCTACCGATCGTAATGAAGAGGAGTGGTTGAAGGCCGTGAAAGAAGATAAGCTCACCTGGACGCAAGTGCGTGATGACAGCGGAGCTGCGTCTATTCTTTATATGATTCGTGCCATTCCCTCAACATTTTTGCTCGATAAGGAGGGGGTGATTGTTGCCCGTGACTTGCGTGGTGAAGAGTTGATGAACAAATTGGCCGAATTGCTGAAGTAATTTTTTTTGACAATTGATATAGATGCCCCGGGTTTAACATCCGGGGTTTTTTTTTTGTCTGTTGCGAGCCGTGGATGGCTTTGTTGGAATGTCCATTTTTAGATGCCGATGTGGCGACGTTTATTATTGAAATGAACCTCCCGGCAAACAAACCGTCGAAACGATTGTTATTTACATGAATCTGATGATGTGAGGGTGATGGAAAATCATTCTCGATCCTTGGGCTATTGATGTGTTATTAAAAAAATAATGATATGAATTTTGATCTGGTGGTTGTCGGAAGCGGGCCTGGTGGTTATGTGGCTGCCATACGCGCCTCACAACTGGGAATGAAAGTGGGTGTGATTGAAAAAGCCGAGCTGGGCGGCGTGTGTCTCAACTGGGGATGCATTCCCACCAAGTCGCTCCTCAAAAGTGCGTCGGTGTTTGAGTATTTGACCCATGCAGCCGATTATGGTATTGAGGTGAGCGGGAGTGTGAAGCCCGATTTTGCTGCCATGGTGAAACGCAGTCGCGATGTGGCCGATGGCATGAGCAAGGGCATTCAGTTTTTGTTTAAGAAAAACAAAATCGACATTGTGTCCGGCTTTGGTAAACTGCTCCGCAAGGGAGTGGTGGAAGTGACCCGGGCCGACGGCAGCAAAGCAGAGGTGACCGCTAAACACATCGTGCTGGCCACCGGGGCACGCAGTCGCGAGTTGCCCAACCTGCCTCAGGATGGCAAGCGCATCATTGGATACCGCCAGGCCATGACCCTCGACAAGCAGCCCCAAACGATGGTGGTGGTGGGTTCCGGTGCCATTGGCAGTGAGTTTGCTTATTTCTACAACGCCATTGGCACCAAAGTGACTCTGGTGGAGTATCTCGATAATATTGTTCCTTTGGAGGATGACGAGGTATCGAAACAGTTGGCGCGTTCCTTTAAAAAGGTGGGTATTGATGTGCACACCTCAACCGAGGTGACCGCAGTGGATGCTTCGGGTGATAAATTGAAGGTGACGCTGAAGAGTAAAAGTGGCGAGCAGCAGATTGAGGCCGATGTGGTGCTGTCGGCGGTGGGCATTACGCCTAACCTCGAGGGCATCGGCCTTGAAGCGGTGGGCGTTGCCGTTGATAAAGGGCGAGTGAAAGTCGATGAGTTTTACCGCACCAGCGTGGATGGCGTTTACGCCATTGGCGACATTGTGGCCGGACAGGCTCTGGCGCATGTGGCATCTGCCGAAGGCATAATTTGTGTTGAGAAAATTGCCGGCCTCAAGCCCGAGCCCCTCAATTACGGCAACATACCGGGATGTACCTACACCACGCCCGAAGTGGCCTCGGTAGGCATGACCGAAAAAGTCGCCAAAGAAAAGGGCTACGACATTAAAGTGGGCAAATTTCCGTTCACGGCGTCTGGCAAAGCCAGTGCGGCAGGGCAAAAAGATGGTTTTGTGAAGCTGATTTTTGATGCCAAATATGGCGAACTGCTCGGCGCTCACCTCATAGGCGCCAATGTGACCGAGATGATCGCCGAACTGGTCACCGCCCGCAAGCTCGAGACTACAGGTCACGAGCTCATCAAGGCCGTACATCCGCACCCCACCATGAGCGAAGCCATTATGGAAGCTGCCGCAGCGGCCTATGGCGAGGTGATTCATATTTGACGTTTTTCCGTGTTTTTCAGATAGATTTTTGCCGATTCAGTTTAGTGTTTGACAATGAAAAAGGAAGGTCCCTTGTGGCCTTCCTTTTTTGTTGTTGTGTTGTGAGTATTGTTGCTTTTGTGTATGATGTAGTTATGATGGTTGTGTTTTATTAATAAAGACAGTGTTCTGATTTTTGTGTTGTATTAGTCAGTTAATCAGAGTATATAGGTCTGGTTATTTTTTTTTTTTGAGAAATTTATTTTTCATGTTGAATATTTAATTTATAATTGCAATGTAAATGATAATATTGTTGTCAACACAGGTGAAGTAAAGTAGCTTGTTGTTGCGGGGATAAAAAAAAGCCCCCTCCTCGTTACCGAATCAGGGGCTGAAATAGAATTTAATAATAATCGGGAGTTGCAGCTCCCAATGAACTGTAAAATTATGAGATTTTTTTCGAAATTGAGTTTGATGTCACTGTTTTTAGTAGCACTTTCTTGGCAGAAAGAAAGTGATAAAAATACAATTGATTCTAGCATGTCGGAAATACCTGAATCAGTTGCAAAAATTGAGATTGTTGACGGAATGTTGTCTTTCCCCAATGATTCAATGATGTATGATGGTATTATTGCGCTTTCATCAATGAGCTCAGATGTGCGAGCAGAATGGGAAGTAGATAATAATTTTGAATCTATGCAAACTCTTTGCGATCGTATCACAAGCGAACTTGAGCAGGTTGAAGATGAAGAGGGGTTTTATGAAGTTCGAAGTGTTTATGATGATTTCGTTTTTTTTTGGGAACCGAATACCAACGATCAGGCTTTTTATGTGCCATTGGATAAAATGTTTTATTCTCAGGTTGTTGATATTAATGGTGATGTAAAAGTGGGAAATGAAATCCGGAGTTATAAGTCTGATTCGTTGATGAATCGAATATAATCAATGGATTGTGGGTTGAAATCATATGGAGATGATTTAGATTATTGTAAAAAGTTTCGGTCTAAGGATCGACAATTGATATGCTTGCTAGAGGAGTTGGAACATCGAAATTTTGTGCATTTATACGTTTCCTCACAGAAGCACTCTTGGTGGAGAGGATGGATTAATAATTCATCTTTAAAAAGAGTGAAGAATACAGGAAGAAATGCGGTTTATTTTGCAAGTAGTCGGAACTATGGAGAAAATTATTATAACGATGAAGTATTGCCAGAAAGATACACGGGGGGAGATGTAGAGTATTTGCATAAATATTTTGTGCGTGAACAAGGTAAAGCATATTCATTTTTAGTTTTTGGAAATAGTTTTGTTGAGAGTGAAGCTTGTACTTTGTCTCTTGCGCCAATTTGGAATTATTAAATAAATATCTGTGAGGTGCTATGATTTAGCACCTCATGTTTTTATGTGTAGATTATTATTAACGATAGTTGTATGGTTAAATATATTTGGATTGTTCTTGTTTTGCTATGTCAGGTTGGTTTAGCTCAGGATACGAATGGCCTGGAGGGAGGTGTTAATTATAGTTGGTATGATCATGTCCGTGACGATGAAAGTCAGACGGCGGATTTTGGATATTTTATCGGGTATAAATACGAATGGCATATTTGGTCAAGGTGGCAGTTGTCAGCTGGTGCCCGGTTGTCGTTGCCTAATGTTTCCCGAAAAATATTACACCACGATTGTAGTCAATCGATCGTTTATGGATCAATTCCATTGACCGTGTCGTATGGCATGATGAAGCGTTGGGGGCCTGTCGTCGGTTATTCGTTTAGTTATTTGTTAGATAAAGAAACCAGTACTGTGAATCACATAGATCATTCGGGTTTGATAGGGATGTATTATGATTTTAATTTTTTTAAAGCTTCCCTTTGTTATCAGCATAGTTTTAATACTGAGAGGTATGATGATACTTCTGTTTGGGGGAGCGATGGCGAAGTTATTCAGGAATACAGATATCCTCATCAGCGATATAAGCTTAGAAGTATTCAGTTTAGCTTATATATTCCCTTAAATAAGCGTGTTGGAGATGGTAGATAATGTCAGTGCGTGGTTGTAATTATCTTTAAATAGTCGCTTGCAAGGTTCGATTATCATTTTTTTTTCTGCGGTTTGATTTGTGTGCTGTGCTGTTTACATGAGCTGATATTGATGGCGTAATATTCGATGATTTTATCAATTAGTCATTAACGGATTTATTTACCTGTATTCTTTTGAATTGAAAAATTAAACGATTGATGAAGGGGTTGTTTTTTAGATGGTTAAATGCCTGTCTATTTGTGGGAGTATTGCCTAGTGCTTGTGAGAGTGCTTATAATGGTGATTTTCCGGAGGGGCAGAAGTTGCCTGTTGTTCATTCCTTACTGGCTGCTGACAGCACTTTTAAACTTGGGTTAAGTTGGCCTGTTTCATCGTCCAGTACCAATGATTTTCCTGTGATTGATGACGCCAGGGTTGTATTGTGGGAGGATTCTGTTTTATTGGGTCTTGCCACATCTTTGGGGGATGGGCAGTATTCTCTCGATTCAGTTCTGAAGGCGGGGAGTCGTTATCGGGTGGATGTGAGTATTCCATCCTTAGGGACAATTACTGCAAATACGATCATTCCGTTTGATCCGGCAGTTGAGTTAAATTATGAAAAGATTAAAGGAGACTTTGGCGGGATTGATAACTATCAGCTTCAGTTGGGGCGCCCGGATTTACATGCTTCCGGGATTTGGTTGTTTGTCACTGAGCGCAATGTTGATGAATCGCTCAATGAACAACCCATGATGTTATATAGCAATAGTGCGTTGTGTGATAATTTCAATAGGTCGTTAAATTTTGATGCGCAAGGAGGGTATTCGTTTTCTTATGATTATTTCATTCGCCTTTCTACATCTCTTTTGGTGTTCGATGTGAATCGCATTGATTTGGCATCATGGGTGAGTATGAAGAAATCGCAGTTTGCAGTTGTGACTGCATCTTGCGATTACGACCAGTATTTTCGTGCGGCTTTTTTGCAAAAATATTGGTCCCCGTCTTCTGATTTGCCTTTTACCTATCAGCCAATTACAATATATTCTAATGTGAATGGGGGGTATGGAATTTTTGCCGGTTACAATGTGGCGGCTTATCATTTTAATTAATTGTTGCTAAAAGATTATTCCAATTGAGATTTTATGTGATATGATAAGTTCGGCTCGTGTTGTTGCTGTTTTATTGTTGCTGTTATTCGTTCATCAGAATTTTAAATCACAGGTGAAAGTCAGTGGTTTTGTTCGTGACGCCACATCCGGAGAAATTTTGCCCGGAACAAGTGTTTATGTCAATGGGGGGGAGGTGGGAACTTCTGCCAATGCTCATGGTTTTTTTTCGATGAATCTCCCATTCGGGAAATATAAATTGGGTGCATCTTTTGTTGGTTATGCGCTGAGTTGTGATTCGATTTATTTATTGCAGGATACGGTTTTAGTGCTGCGTTTATATCCCGGAGTGGTGATGGATGAAGCGGTTGTTGTCGCTCGTCAAAGATCGGGGTTGTTGAGCCGGACTAAAGCCGGTTATTTACAATTGTTGGGTGTTGATTTTTCACGGGCAGGCGTTTTATTAGGTGAGCCTGATTTGATGAAAGTTTTACAGACATTACCCGGTATTGCCGCAGGCAAAGAAGGGAGTAGTGAAATTTATGTTCGAGGAGGAGGCGCTGACCAAAATCTTTTGTTACTTGACGGGGCTCCTGTTTATAATTTAAATCATGCATTTGGAATGTTGTCGCTGTTTAATAGTGACGCCATACAGCAAGTGACGGTTCAAAAAGGTGGCATTGAAGCGCAATATGGCGGCCGTTTGTCTTCGGTTGTAGATGTGATGGTGCGTGAGGGGAACGATACAAAGCACAATGGCAGTTTTACAATGAGTCCTTTGGGGGGATCTTTATTGGTGGAAGGGCCAATTACTCGTGAAAAATGTTCTTTTTTATTATCGGCACGTCGTTCGTGGGCTGATTTGGTGTTGGCGGGTGCCACCTTTCCGGGGATTTCTTTTTATGATGTCAATGCAAAATTCAATTATAAGTTTGCTAATCACAATCAGTTGTTTTTGAGTTTATACATTGGTGGTGATAAGTTTTATGTGAACTCCGATTCAGAAGGTAAGAAAAGTAATTTCTCCTTCGGTTGGGGGAATCATTTGGCCTCTGTTCGCTGGAATCACTTGGTGGCACCATCTGTTTTTGGGCGATTTCAACTGCATGCCAGTTCGTATTACGACAATGAAAAATTCTCCAGTCAATCCGGGGGCGTTGATAATAGTGCTTCCCGTTTTTCTCGTTTTGATGAGTTGGGGATGCGTTATCATCTCGATCTTCATTTAATCAGTCACCATCTAATCTCATGTGGCATTGAACCTCAGTTTCGTTTTTTTCAGCCCGCTGAGATTGAACAGCGTTTGGGAGGCCAGGATGCCGTTCAGTCGTCCGGACATATCTCATTAATGCAAGTGGCAGGGTATGTCGATCATCAATGGCACGTGGGTGCATGGCAATTTAATCCCGGTGTCAGGTTACAGTATTCCGGGGCGTCTGCTTTTACGCATTGGGGGGTTGAACCTCGAATGTCATTGTCCTATTTGGCAACTTCATTTTTGTCGATAAAAGCATCGGCAATGATGACGAATCAGCCGTTGCATGCCATCCGGAAAAGCACCATGGGATGGCCCGGTTATTTCTTTGTTCCTTCAACCGAACGGCTAAAACCTCAGCAAGCCTGGCAGATGTCTGTTGGTGCGCTTTATCAACCGGTATCTGCCATCCGCATCGATGTGGATTGTTGGGTCAAAAAGATGGATAATTTAGTGGCTGCTTACGATGTGCCGGCATCTGCTTTTGCTTCGGCCGATTGGGAAAAAATGGTGGTGCAGGGGAGGGGTAAAGCTGTTGGACTGGATTTGCTTGTTGATTATTCGGGGCGGGTTTTCACTTCTCGTTTTTCGTATACTTTATCGAAAGCGATGTCTGCATTTGATGTCTACTATCATGGTGACTGGTTCAGTTTTGATTACGATCGTCGTCACGACTTAACGCTTTCATCGTCGGTTCAATTGGTTAAGAATGAGAGGGTGAGTCGTGACGTTTCTACGTCGTTTACATTTCGGTCGGGTGCTCCATTTATGCTGCCATCTTCTCAGATACAGGGCGCTTATCCTTTTGTGGGTGAAAAGGCATACGATTATGATTTGTCGCGTTTAGATCAGTATGATGGCCCTAATAACATGCGGATGCCTGATTATCATCGGCTGGATGTTTCTTACCAAACAACGCTGTATAAAAAGAGGGGATCTCGATCCTGGACATTAGGTGTTTATAATGTGTACAATCAGCAGAACCCATATCTGGTTTATAATGATGGCAAAAACGGATACAAGCAGATGACTTTATTTCCGTTGATGCCCTATGTGTTATTTAAACGGGTGTTTTAATGTAAAAGGAAGGTCCTTGTGGCCTTCCTTTTTTGCTATACACCTTACAGGTTTTAAAAAAACCTGTAAGGTTTGGAGTAGTACACTTTATTAATACGAAAAACTACTTCCCCCCACAAACTCCCGCAAGATGGATGTGGGCGGAATTTCGTTGATTCGAAGGATGGGTTTAAAATAGCTGAAGAATTTGAGCAGTCGTTTGGCCTCGCTGTATTCGGGCTGGTTGGGCTGCACCTCCAGCAGAATGGGTTCCACCAGGGGCTTGAGCACGGCCAGTTCGTACAGCAGGGCGGTGTTAATCATCACGTCGGCCTCTTCCTGAAAGGGGAAGATGTGCTTGTCCTCGCCGCGTCGCACGCTGGGCCAGCGCGAAATGGTTTCCTGAGCCGGGTATTTGCGGTACTTGTAGTCGCGTACAATGCGTCGCACCAGGCGGTTGTCGGTGGTGTTGATGCGGTTGTGGTCGTCGAGGTTGATGGTGGTGAGTGCCGAGATGTAAATTTTGAACTTGGCCGAGGCATCAATCAGGTGCGTGAGCTGTGGGTTGAGGGCGTGAATGCCCTCGATGATGAGGATGTTGTTTTCGTGCAGTTGCAGCACCTCGCCGTCGTAAACGCGCTGGCCGGTTTGGAACGAAAACTTGGGAATCTCCACCTTTTTGCCGTCGAGCAGGTCAATGAGGTTTTGGTTGAACAGGTCGATGTCCAGCGCCTCGAGTGCCTCAAAGTCGTAGTCGCCGTTTTCATCGAGGGGCGTGTGTTCGCGATCCACAAAATAGTTGTCGAGCGAGAGGTTCACCGGGGCAATGCCCGACACGAGCAGCTGAATGGCCAGGCGCTTGCTAAAGGTGGTTTTGCCGCTCGACGAAGGGCCGCTGATGAGCACGATTTTGAGTTTGTTGTGGTGGTTGGCAATTTTATCGGCAATCTGGCTGATTTTTTTCTCGTGCAGTGCTTCCGATACCTTGATGATGGTTTCGCTTTTGCCGTTGTGTGCCTGATTGAGGTGACCCACGTGGGTAATGTTGAGCACCCGGTTCCATTGGGCGTGTTCGCGGAATATGTCGAACATCTTATCCTGAATGATGAGTTCGGCCACCTCCTCGGGGTTGTCGGTGCGGGGCAGTTGCAACAGCATGCCTTTGTAGTATTTGTTAAGGTCGAACACCTGCAGGTAGCCGGTGGATGGCACCAGGTAGCCGTAAAAGTGGTTGGCCAGCGTGTCGAGCCAGTAAAAGGAGGTGTACATTTTGCCGCGATGCCGCAGGATGTCCGATTTGTCGGTGAGGTGTTGCGCCTCTAAAATGTCGATGACCTCGTTGGTTTCGCGCTGATCTTTGATAAAGGGGATGTTCATCTCCACAATTTCGCGCATGCGCTGGCCGATGGCAAACACCTCCTGAATGTCGATTTCCTTGCGGTCGTCCTTTTTTATTTCGCAGTAGATGCCTTTGGAGACCGAGTGCTCGATGGTGAGTTTGGCGCCAGGGAACAGATCGTTCACTGCCTTATAAAGCACAAAGCAGAGGCTTCGCATGTACATGCGCATGCCGTCGGGGTGAGTCACGTCCACAAAGCGGATTTGTTTGGGATGATACACTTCGTAGGCGAGGTCGGCCATGTGGTTGTTGACCAGCGCGCCCAATATGGGGGCTTTGAGCTGAATGTGTTGGTCGTCGGCAATCTCCCGAAGGGTGACAGATTTATGGTAGCTTTTGGTGGTGTTGTTGTTCAAACACTTGATTTTGATTTTCTGTTGCGTCATGTTGTTCTGTTTAAATTAAGGCGTAAAGCGTCTTAAAGATATATCAATCCGTTGGATTGTGGGCATGAGCGGTGCCTCAAAGCTGCCAAATCAGGATCAATGCCAATGCGGCAACCAGGCCACAGAGGGCGATGGCCAACGGTTTCATGCAGCCATTTTTCTTTTTCTCGTACGATACGACGCGAAAGGTGAATTTGTCGGGATGCGATTGGCGAAGTTTCGCTTCCATGGCATCGATGACCTTTTTGGCATGTCGCAGATCGCAGCCGGTGTGTTCTTTATAGGTCTTGATGGCGACCAGTTTGCTGCTGTTGAAAATGTAGTTTTCCAGTTCTTTAATCAATCCGGAGGGGAGGTTCTGTGGCATATAACGTGGGGTTTAGGTTGATGAGCGGGTAAAGATAATAGAATAATCATAATGCGGGACGGGTTAAGTGAATGAGGCGTTTGTAAAGATGCCCCATTGTTTGGCGAAGGCCAATGAATGACGCTTTACTGTAAGGCCTACGAAAGCTTGTTTCCTGCAAGGGACACATCTATCTTTGTATGAAAAAGAAAAGTGACCGGACGATTTAAGGTTGAGATACTGGACCAGGCATTGGTGTTCATCGATAGTCTTGATGAGAAATCACGGGACAAAGTGATTTATAACATTCATAAAGCCCGGATGATTCAAGATCCTGAATTATTTAAGAAGCTCTCGGGCTAAGTATGGGCGTTTCGAACATTGTTTAGTAAACGTTATGTCCGACTGTTTGCATTTTGGGATAAAACCAACGCAACAGATACTGTGGTCATTTCGACGCACGGAATAATTAAGAAAACCGACAAAGTGCCCAAGTCCGAAATTGAGAAAAGTCGAGAATATTCGTAAAGCCTATTTTGAACAAAAAAAACCGTTGAGCCATGACTATAGATACCATGAAAACCATCAGTCTTGATGAATTGACCAATAAATATATCGGCGAGAAGGGAACGCCTAAAAGAGACCGTTTTGAAACGAACTACGACTGGATTTATTAGGGGAAGCCATTAAAAAAGCCCGAAAAGAACGGAATCTGACTCAGGAACAACTAGGAAAACTCATTGGTGTTCAGAAATCTCAAATTTCGAAGATTGAAAACAGTTTGACCGATGCCCGTTTTGAAACCATTTTAAAGGTTTTTAAAGCGCTTAATGCCAAAATCAATTTTAATATTGAGTTGCTTGATCAGACTGTACACATTGCATAGTTTGATTGACACACCCATCGATAACCCGCATTATTTTGAGTGTTCAGCTGTGTCGATGGCCTTTATCCACCCTATCTGAGGCTATCGACTCTGTCGCAAGCCTCAATGGGATTAAATTGGCCCTCGCAACTGCGTCGCAAGCTCCAATGGGATTAAATTGATGCTCGCGACTGCGTCGCAAGCTCCAAATGAATTCAATTGTCCCTCGCGACTGCGTCGCAAGCTCCAAATGAATGAAATTATCCCTTGCAACTGCGTCGCAAGCTCCAATGGGAATTAATTGGCTCTCGCGACTGCGTCGCAAGCTTCAATCGGATTGGATTAGTTCATTTGCCGGGTCGATGCTTTTCTGTTGTGCTTCAATCTCCTTAGCGTTTCTGCGTTTCAATCCAGTCATTCAACAACACAGCCATCGTGCCGCAAGCAAAAATCTTTTAACTTGCATCCTGCAAACTTTCAAAAAACCGAAACATCATCCTATTATGAGCACGAAAGACGAATTTCTGAAACATATTACCGACGGATATGCCTGTAAGGGCGACCACATCATATTGGGCGCGGCCATGCTCGACGGCGAACCGTTGGCCGATGCCCATGTGCGCGTGCCCCTGAAAACCATGAACCGCCACGGCCTCATTGCCGGCGCCACCGGAACGGGTAAAACCAAAACACTTCAGGTCATCTCCGAACAGTTGTCGCTGCAAGGGGTGCCCGTGTTGCTGATGGACGTGAAGGGCGACCTGAGCGGTGTGGCCATGCCGGGCACCGAAAAGCCCTTTATCACCGAGCGCCATGCCAAAATTGGCCTTCCCTATGCCACGCAAGGCTTCCCGGTGGAGTTGCTCACCATTTCGCAGCAAGAGGGGGTACGCTTGCGGGCCACCGTGTCGGAGTTTGGCCCCGTGCTGTTTTCGCGCATTCTCGATCTCAACGACACTCAGGCCGGCATCGTGGCCATCATTTTTAAGTATTGCGACGATCATCACATGCCCCTGCTCGACCTCAAGGATTTTAAAAAGGTGATTCAGTTCATCACCGACGATGGCCGTGCCGACATCGAAAAGGAGTATGGCAAACTCTCCACGGCATCTACCGGAACCATTTTGCGCAAAGTCATTGAGCTGGAGCAGCAGGGGGCCGACCGTTTTTTTGGTGAGTTGTCGTTTGATGTGGCCGATTTGATGCGCTTTGATGAGCGCGGCCTGGGCTACATCAACATCATGCGCCTGACCGACATTCAGGACAAACCCAAGCTGTTTTCGACCTTTATGCTGAGCCTGCTGGCCGAGCTTTACAGCACAATGCCCGAGCGGGGCGATGCCGACAAGCCCGAGCTGGTTATTTTCATCGACGAGGCGCACCTCATCTTTAGTCAGGCCAGCGACACGTTGCTCGAGCAGATTGAAAACATCGTGAAGCTGATTCGCTCCAAGGGCATCGGGGTGTATTTTGTGACGCAAAACCCCACGGATGTGCCCAACGGGGTGCTGGGGCAGTTGGGAATGAAGGTGCAGCACGCCCTGAGGGCCTTCACCGCGCAGGATCGCAAGGCCATCAAGCTCACGGCCGAGAATTACCCCCTGTCGCCCTACTACCAAACCGATGAGGTGCTCACGCAGTTGGGAACGGGTGAGGCGCTGGTGACGGTGCTCAACGAAAAGGGCATCCCCACGCCCCTGGCCGCCACCATGCTTAGGGCGCCCATGAGCCGCATGGACATTCTTACCGATGCCGAAATGTCTCACATCAACAGCTCCTCCAAACTGGTGAAAAAATACGGGCAGGTCATCGACCGCGAGAGCGCCTTTGAGATGCTGAGCGCTAAAATGACCGCCAACGAGCAGCAGGCCGCCCGCGAAAAACAGAACCGCGACGAAGCCCGTCAGTCCAAAACCACCACGCGCGGCACCGGCTCATCGCGTCAGCCCGTCGATCCGCTCATCAAGGTGCTCACCAGCCCCACCGTCATCAGGGGTGTGTTGGGTATTTTGAGCAAGGTGTTGAGGTGAGAGGGGGGGGGGATGGCCCTTTCAATATTGTATAGTCAAGAAGAAGATGCCTGATGATGAGATGATGAAAGACCCTTTGCGTTGCCGCACTATTGCATCGTGTGGCCTAATAACTTTGAAACACGGTTCAATCGTTCAATCGCAATGGGTATCCCCAATCGGATGCTGTCTATTTTGAACTCCTCCTCCTCCCATCAACTATTCCACGTCTTCCTCCTCCACGCACTGCCACTCCACCACGCCATCCGATCCGCCAAATCGTTGCAGGGTGTGTATCTCCATGTCGATGAGGAAACCGATGCCATTTTCGTTGGCGTTGCGGGTGCAGCAGCCGTTGCAGTCCTTGTCGGAGCACACGTCGTACACCACCGCGTCAATCACGTGTTCGCCCTGGCGGATGCGGAGTGTTTTGAGGCGGTACTGATGGCCATGTTTCGAGTGGATGGCGATGATGTTGTGCGATTGCACCCATTCGGGCGTTTGCTGACCCTGCACAAAGGCAAACTGCCCCGCCCAGGTGCAGCCGTTGTACTCCACGCACTCGGGACTGCCCGGCTCGGGGTACGACACGTAGTGGGTGAGGTTGGCGCGGTGCCACGTGTTGTCGTTGCAGGCTTTGGGTGCTTGACGATTCAGTATCGCACAGCCGGAGGCCATCCATAGCGTTGTCAGGGCGAGGGGCAAGCCCCTTAATCTTCTCAGGGAGGATTTTGGGGTGTTTTGTTTTAAATGTTGCATGCGGTATGTTATCAAGTATCAAGACGCAAGTATCAAGATGTGAGAGTCAGGTCGCAAGATTATGGATGGTTTTCATTATCCTTGGGAGTTTGGCTTGACGACTGTCATGATGTTTTTTTTATTACCTCTCCACTCCTAAACTCTTCCACTTCTCCACCCTTTCCTCCCTCACATATTCTGTAAGTAATCGGTCAGGTTGGTGTCGCGTGGCAAGTCCAGTTTTTTGCGCAGGCGATAACGGCTGATTTCGACCCCACGCACCGAAATGTTGAGCAGCGGGGCAATGTCCTTCGACACCAGGTTGAGTCGCAGGTAGGCGCATAGCTTTTTTTCGCTTTTGGTGAGTTGTGGAAATCGTTCGCTCAATTGTTTCATAAAGTTGTCGTGCACCATGTCGAAGTTCTCCTCAAAGCGTTTCCAGTCATCGTCGTGCTCAATGTTTTCTTTGATTTTGATTTGCAGTTTTCGCAAGCGCGAGCGAGCCGACTCGAGTGTTTCGGCCGTGCAGCTCTTTTGCAGTTCCACGGTAATGTCGTTGAGTATTTCGTTTTTGCGCACCAGGTTCATCACCGTGTTGGCCAGTTCCTGCGATTTGCCTTTGAGTTCGTATTGCAGCTTGTCGGCCTGCAGTTGCATGATTTCTTTTTCGCGCTCGTGCGCATCCTGCATAAAGTGGGCTTTTTGCTCTTCCATTTGATGGTTTTTTACGGTCTCCACTTCCATGCGATTTTGGCGAATGCGTTGCCCGATGAGGTAATAAATCAGATACAGGAGGGTGGCCACAATGGTGAGGTAAGCCAGGTACATGGCTGTGGTGCGATACCAGGGGGGCAAAACGGTGAAGGCGATCGACGTGGTGTTGGTGGTTTTGTTGCCCCGGTGCACCGACTGCAATTCAAACCGGTAATCCCCTTCGCGCAGTCCGGTAAATTCCTTCATTCCCGATGCCGGCAGGGGCAGCCAGGTGTCGTCGGTCGGGAGCAGCCGGTACGAGGTGCCCACTTGCGGGTCGCTGCCAAAAGGGGCCGTAATGCATTCGATGCGCAGTGAGTTGTGGAGGTAAGGGATTGTCAAATCACGCCCATCGGGAGCCAGGTTGCTGAGCGCCCACACCAGCGAGTCGTGCGGCGTGGTGGTGTACACCTTGCGAATGGTATTGGCAAAGCCCTGCCGATGGGGCATGATGTGGCTGCGGTTAAAAAGGCTGAACCCATTTTCGTGACCCACGATGGCCGTTTCGCGATTGAGAATGCGGAGGTTTTCGAAGCCGTACAGCATGCCCTCTTCGATGGCGGTGCGCTGGGCGTTGCCCGTGCGTACGTCTTTTATCTCCAGATGGTTGTCGCGTAGGTACCACAGTTCGTTTGAGCCGTCGCCCGGGTCGTGCAGTTTGGCGTAAAAGTGGTTGCCGTCGAGCTGCCGGTTGAGCGTGGTGTGTGGTTCCATGCGCCGTGTGGTGGGGTTTAGGCGGTAGATGCCTTTGGAGGTGGTGAAGACAATTTGGTTTTGTATTTTGAAGACCGAGATGTTGGTGTTTTCGGGAAAGCCTTCGTCAATGCCGTAAAACTCGGTCGATACCACCTTGTCGAGCCGGTCGTCAAAACGGAATCGGTACACACCCTTGAGTCCGTGGCTCATCCACACCGAGCCGTCGTTGTCCTGTTCAAACAGGCGGGCCGATTCGTCAAAACCTTCAATTTTTTTCACCACCCACTGATCATCTTTTTGGGTGATGACATAAAAGCCGTTGTAGTTGCCGGCCAATATCCATTTGGGGTTTGGCAGATATTTACGAAACATCCAAAAGCCGGCATCCCCGCTGATGCGACGGGCGGTGGTTCCTTCAATGATAAAAGCGCCCTGGTCGAGGCCGCAAAACAGCGTGCCGTCAATGTCGTCGAGCGTCCACACCTGCCCGGTGAGGTTGTCGATGGCCGGGAATTGACGGGGCGTTTCGGTCACCGGCACCGGCCAGGGTGCAACAAACACGCCCTGGTTGGTGCCAATGTACAGTCGGTTGTCTTTCACCAGCGCCGTGTACCCTGCGCCGCGCGAGTTGGTTTGCCCATACAGGCTGGTGAGGGGCGAGGTGAGCGACACGTGGGTGATGCCATTGTCGAGCGACAGCCACAGGTCGCCGTTCTTGTCGAAGGTGAGTCCCAGCACGGTGTTGTTTTGCAGTCCTGCCTGATGGTTGATGAAACGGGGCGAGGAGCCGTCGCGGTTCATCACCACGAGGCCGTTTTGAATGGTTCCCAGTGCGAGGGTGTTGTCGTGGGCGGCCATACAAAAAAAGGTGTTGCCCTTGATGTGCGTGTCGGCTGGGGTACTCCAGCGCTCCAAGCGGTTCTGGTGGTAAAGGTACAGACCGTCGTTTTTAGTGGCCACCAGCAGGCTGCCGTCGGGGTTGGCCACCAGGCCGCAGATGCGTTTGTGGGTAAATCCCTCGGTGTTGGGCAGGGCAAAAAAGTTGGTTCCCGAAAGGATGAAGATGCCCCCGGCGTTGGCCATGTAAATGGTGCCATTGATGGCCGTGGTAAAGTCGATTTTATGGGTCGATGACGTCATGCTGAGCGGTTCATTGGCCAGATGCTTGTAGATGGCGTAGTCGGTTTGGAAATAGACGGCCTCGTCGATGGCCATGATTTGCCACACGTTGCCAAAGGCGTTTTGGTGGGGTGGGAGTGAGGTCGATAGGGAGTGGTAGCGCAGATGGGCTTTGTCGTCGGGGGTGTAAAAGCCAAACTCGTTGTATCCGCCGCCATAGATGCGCCCGTTTTTGTCAATCTCGATGGCGCGCACGTTGCTGTAGTTGCTCACCGGGTAGGTGGTCCAGTGGATGCCGTCGAACTCCAGCACGCCATAGTTATTGGCAAAATAAAGCCAGTTGTTGGCATGCTGCCGGGCACCCCAGTTTTGGGCGCCCGAGCCGTAGTCGGCTTTGGTAAAGTTGGTCAGCTTCAGGTTCCATTGAGCCATGGCCGGCAGGCCGGCCATCAGCATCAGGCATAACAGGACTATCGTTCTCATGGGCGGGGGCGATGTGGATGGTTGATAACAGTGCGCGAGTGGAACAGCAGGGAGGGGGAGGTGAGCCGAAATTAGTTAAAAAAGATGAAATTGGTGTGGTGGCCTGATGGTGATAATATTCATTGAAAACTACTATATAACTCTTTGAGTTATCTGCTTTGTTATTTAAACGCATGGCGCAACAAAATAACTCAGCGCCTTCGGGCCTCAGCGTTTATTTTGACTCTGTGTTCATTGATAACTCCATGTTCTTTTTAAAACGCTGATCGATCCCTTGTATAACTAAAAACGTGCAAGTCGTATTTCGATATGCACGTTTTTTACAAAGCTGGCAAAGCGTTATAGTTTCACGAGTTTGTGGGTCTCGTTGGTGTGATTTTTATAAGCGATGCGCAACAAATAGAGACCCGCGCTAAGCGATGTGAGGTCGATGCGATTGGTCGAAGGGGTGATTTTCTGCACCATTTCACCTTTGAGCGAGACGATGGCCACCTCGTCCATCTGTTCAAAATCGTCGAGCATCACATGGTCGATGACGGGGTTGAGATGGACGTTTTTTTTTGATGTGGCAGCATCGGGGGTAATGGCATTGCTTTGGCCGGGTACGTTAAGCACTTCATTGACCGTTCCCTGTTGATAGATGCGCACATAGTCGATGTACATTTTGGCAGCTGTGCCGTTGGCATCCAGCGCGGTGACTTTGTTGATGTCCCAAATTCCGGGGAAGTTGCCGCCTACGGCCAGGTTCAGCAAAATGTGAAAGGGCTTGTGAAAGTAATGGCCAGGGTCGTTGAGCGTGGCTGTATTGGTGATGGCCATCTCGTAGTAGGGTGCCACGTTGGGGTTTTTGTCCTGATCGAGGTACATTTTGATGGCGGTTTCGGTCCACACCAGGGTGAACAAATGAAAGCCTTCCTGGATGGAGGTGGGCCAGGTTGTTTCTTTGGCATACATGGGGTGATTTTGCCAGCTTGGTCCCCAGTGACAGGCGCCGTTGAACAATCGGTCTTGTGTCCCGTTGGTAATGCCGCTGGCATGTCCCATTTCGAGAATGTCGGTTTCGCCGCACTGTGGCCAGCCCACGGTCGCAATGTCCTCGCCCATCATCCAAAATGCCGGCCAAAGGCCGTTGGCTGTGTGGGGCAGGTGAATGCGGGCTTCTATCTTGCCATAGCGGCACGACACTTTATTTTGCGTCACCACCCGTCCCGATGTGCATGTCTTGTTGAGATAGTTTTCGCGTTTGGCGTTCAGCACCAGGCAACTCACATTTTCGGTGGGATGGTTCTCTATCGAAATGTTTTCCCGTCGGTAGTATTGCAGTTCGTTGTTGCCCCCGCCATCGCCATTCACCTGAATGGTCCAGAAGGTTTCGTTGAGGGCGGGTTCGTCAAATTGGTCTTCCCACACCAGTTGATAATTCTGTGCCCCGCTCATCAGGGGAAGCATCAGTAGGCTCGCGGCCAGTAGTTTTTTCATATGTTTAATTTTAAGCCCCCTCAATCCCCCAAGGGTGACTTTGGAACGCTATGTTGTTAATTCTTTTATTTAATGTACTTCTGCACTTTAAATCCCCCTAATACCCCCGAAGTGCAACTTTAGGGATGTTGTGTCTTTAATTACTTCATTTAATGTGCTTCTGCACTCTTGCACTCATGCCCTTTCGCACTCTTTCCGCACTTCTACTCACCGTTTCACGAATTTCCTCACATGCACCTTGTTGTCAGTAAATCCTTTCACCAGGTAGATTCCGTTTGGCAGGTCGTCGGTTTGTATGCCGTCGGGTGAGGGGGGGATGAGGGTTTGCAGGCATTGCCCCCTCAGGTTGAGGATGTCAACGCGCTTGAGTAAAGCTGTTTCGTTGGCCAGATCGATGGTGAGGGTTTGTGTGGTGGCATTGTGTGTCACCCTCAGGTCATCGTTCGGGCGTTCGGGCACCGACGAGGCGTTTGATTTTTGGTACACCCTCACCCAGTCAATCTCGGCCGTCATGGGGAACACGGTGGAGGCATCGGGTGCACCCGAATAACTGCCGCCTACCCCGGTGCTCAAAATCAGGAATTGGGGTTTGTGAAACGGTTCGTAGTCCATGGGGTTAAAGATGAATCGTTTGAAATAGTAATGGTCATCAACATAAAACCAGATGTAGTCCGGTGTCCATTCTATGCCAAAGATGTGAAAGTCGTTATGGTACTTTTGATTATCGGGTAGCGTGTAGTTGCCCTGGCTTTGGGCATGTTGTCCGCCATTGCTGTAGTGCAGGGTGCCAATGTTGTAGCTGGGTGTTTTGCCGGTGTTTTCCATGATGTCGATTTCGCCGCATCGGGGCCAGGCGAACCCTCGTGTTTGAAAGTTATCGCCCAGCGTCCAAAAGGCAAATCCCAGTCCCTGCGTATCCACGCCTTTGATGCGAGCCTCAATTCGTCCGTAGAGAAACGATTGTTTGCCAAAGCTGATGAGCCGTCCACTGGTATAGGGGAGTGTTGCGTTGCCATCGGGAGCGCCATCGTTGCGCAGCGTGAGTTTGAGGGTGCCGTTGTCTACCTTCACGTTTTTTTCGGTGTCGGTGGCATAGTCGAGTTGCCCGGTGCCCCAGCCACCGTTGCCGCGTCCGGTTTCGCATGTCCAGTTGTCGGGGTTGAGGCTGGTGCCGTCAAACTCGTCGAACCACACCAGGCGGTAGTCGGTGGATTGTGCATGGAACGATTGAGGCATGAAGAGCAACCCAATTTCAAGGGTAATCGCCAGTATTGGATTACGGAAATTCATGGCTTAGATGGTATGAATGTAAGTGGTCAGTTTTTGATGATTCGTTGCGTGGTGATGGTTTCGTTTTGATGCACTTTAAGCAGGTAAATGCCTTTAGGGAGATGGGTTACAGGCATTGTTTGGCCTGTTTGCAGTGTAGTATGGCTCACCAAGTATCCCATGCTGTCAAATAGTTCGGCTCGACAGGGCGATGAGGTGTTGATGGTCAGTTTGTCGGTGCAGGGATTTGGATAGGCGAAAATGTTGTTGGAGGGATGGCTCGCGATGGGCGTGATGTTGGCGCGATACACGTTGACGTAGTCCACTTTCATTTGCACTGAGCTGTTGAAAATGTCGTTGTTGACGACCCCTCCCATGGTTCCGCCCAAAGCCAGGTTGAAGATGATGAAGAAGTCTTTGTCGAAAGGCCAGCCGCGCCAGTCTTCGGTGAAGTTTCTAAAAAAGGTGGCTCTCACCTGGCCATCAAAGGTGAATCGAATGCGGTCGTTGAGCCATTCCACACCATAAAGGTGAAATTGGTTTTCCACGCCATCTTCGTAAATCTTACTATGAAGGTTCTGTCCGTTGGTGCCGTTGCGATAGTAGGTGTGCGTGGCAAATGATATCATGGTTGGGTCAGCCCCCACGTGTTCCATGATGTCAATTTCGCCACTTCGGGGCCAGTTCCCGTAATAGCTGTCGTTGGGCATCATCCAAAATGCAGGCCATGTGCCGGCACCGGCCGGGAGACTGATGCGGGCTTCTATTTTTCCGTAACAGGTCTTTACTTTGTTCTTAGTGGTGATGCGTGCCGAGGTGTAGTTACGTGTTGGCGCCGCAGTGGGATATCCCTCTTTACGTGCTTCGATGATGAGATACCCGTTTTCGATCCGCACGTTTTGGGTTCGATCGGTGTAGTATTGCAGCTCGTTGTTACCCCATCCATTTCCCCCTTGTTCATAGTTCCAATGGTCGTGGTTTAGGGTATTTCCGTCAAATTGATCGCTCCATACCAGTTGATAGCCTTCTTGGGCAAAGGTGGTCAACAGGCTCAGGGTAAGGGTGGTCAACAGGGTTGCAATTGTTTTCATACGATTGTAATATAACCTATAGAAGGCTGTGTAGGTGAATTGTTTGTTTTTCATCGGAGTGATGCTCCATTGGGATGCTTTAGAAGAATACTCATCCTATCAACCTCATCTTTGTGAATGGCTTATTCGCAATTGAAGGGAACGCAACGCCGCATGCACCGGATGGGGGTCGGCGTTGCGTTCATGAATGGAGAGGGGATTACTTCACTTGGATCTTACCGCTGAATGAACCCGACTTTACAATGTAGAAACCTTTGGGCAAGTCGTTGCAGTTGATGGAGGTTTCGTTGCTCTCTTTCACCTTGTTGCCGGTGAGACTAAAGATTTCGACTGTGGCATCGGTATTGAAAACGGTGACTTCGTTTTGGTTCACCAGCATACTGATTTGTTTGCCATCACGGTTCGCCACCGATGACGAGCCACCGGTTTTTTTGTAAATGTAAATGGCATCCATATCGATGACCGTACCGGGGTTGTTGCCGCTCAGCATCCAAAACACGTTGGTGCCATTGACTGCGCCCACATCGTAACGCAAGCCTGACTTGAAAAATTCGCTCATGGGGATTTCAATCAGGTGCCATTTGCCATCGCGAGGGAAATTGGTGTAGGGCTTATAAGTGATATTCCCATCGACGAAATCATTGGCGCCAATGCAAATTTTTCCGGTATTTCCGGTGCCGGCATCTATCCCAAGTAGATGCGAGTTGGTGGCAGTGCTTTTCATGGCAATGTGAAAGGTGTAGTCAGAGGTGATTGCACCAAAATCGTATGTTTCAGAGATGTTAAAACCCAGACCCGACCATCCTGCATTGGCAACCGCAAACGACAGATAGGCTCCCGGTTCGCCATTCCAGTTAGGACCTGAGGTTGCGGGAGCTTTGTAAGTGTCACCCCAAATCCAAAGGTTATGTGTGGAGCCGTTGGGGCGGAAATCGCCTTCGATTTTACTGCCCGGCAGATTGGCCAATTCTGTTTCTTCATCCAGATAAATTAAATAGTAATTGGTTCCTTTTGTAAAGTCATCCTGCGCCATGGCGCTAAATGATGTTGCGGCCAAAGCAACGAGGCAGCCGAGTGTGGTAGCTAATTTTTTCATGTTAAGAATGATTTAAATGAATTAAAAATTGATAGCACAAAACTATTTCGGTTGGATGGTTTTACCTCCAAAATGCCCTCATCATAACTACATCTATATTCAAAAAATAATTCATCATTCTTACATCATCTGTTGATTAAAGTATTGGAATATAAGTATAAAGATTGATGAATTGCTTTCTTTTGTCTCCTCAAGCCACTACATCATGGGACGTTTTTGTGTCCTTTTGTGGGTAACATTTTTTTGTGTTTTCGAGAGCCATGGTCAAGGTCGTTGGGAATGGATTGTTTTTTTGAGCAATTGGTCTGTGACAATGGCCGATTGAGGGTGTCTCATGCATCGAATGATGCTTGGGATGCATGGAGGTGGTTTTTTTGAGTGTTGATGAAGCATTTTTAGGGATTGAGGACTGCACCGATTGTGCGGCTGTACCAGCTTTGGGGCGTTGATGAAGGAGGTTTTTTAGATCGTTTTGGTAACCTCAAAGGCGATAAAGGACGCGCAACGTTCTTTCTGAAGTTGCTGTATTTGTTATTTCTTAAAAAGGCGGGGAAAGATGTTTGTTGATGGATAGATAGGTGAACTTTGTATGATTGTCGGCCTTGTGGCAAGGACTCATCAGAGTTCCTTAAACGTCATTTTTTATCACAATGAGATTCTCTGAATCATTGCTTTAATCGAAAAAAAAAAGATGCCCCGCTAACGGGACATCTTTATTCTAATAAAACCTAAATAAAGAATGGCTCAATACCCAAAGTTCTGTTCCATTGGGTTGAGATTGATTTCGGCAGCAGGAATGGGGAACCGTTCATGGGTGCCTTTCACAAAGGGGTTCATGTGAGCTTTTGCAGCATCCGATTCCTGTTCGCGATAGGCATTCATCACTTCGGCGGCCACACCCCATCGTACCAGGTCGTACCATCGGTGGCCTTCCATGGCCAGTTCCACGCGTCGCTCGTGGCGGATGGCCGCGCGCAGGTCGGCTTGTGTGTCGGCGTAGTTGCCATAAGGGAAGGGGGGCAGAATATCGGGATTGCCATGTCGGGCGCGGAAGCGTACCTGTTCAAGTGCCCCTTTGGCCGCCTCGGTGTCGCCCAGTTCACAGCAGGCCTCGGCATACATTAGCAACACATCGGCATAGCGTATCATCTTTCGGTTGAGCTCACCACGTGTGGGATGCGACAAGGTAGGGTAGCTGCCATCGGGGTTCATCAGGGCGTATTTTTTGCTCAGGTAGCGGCTGCCCAGGTAGATTTCTTCAGCCGGGTTGGCAATTTGCTCATCGGTAGGGTTGATAATGGTGGCTTGGCGGCGCGGGTCGCCCGGTTCGTAAGCATCGTAGAGGTTTTTAGTGGGTTTGTTGAAGCCCCATCCCCCGGCAATAGGATTGCGTGTGCGGGTCATCACGGTGCCTTTCACTTCGTATTCCTGTGCAATGGCTGTGGTGCCCATCAAGAGGGTCGACAGCAGCAGGAAAAGGATTTTTCTCATGGTTTGATGTGTTTTGTTTTGATGATTCTATTGTGCGATGTGCATGCTTTGTTGTGGTGTGTCGCGATGTTAAAAATCGATGCAAAAATGTTAAGACTTGTTGGGCTTCGCGTGGTTTTGGCATACACATTAACTCATCATTGTCATCAAAAAAATACATCATTCGTACGTCATGTGTCTTTTATGTTTTTGTTTATCTGTTGAATAGGGTTTTCATCTTCCTTCTCTACGACATGTGCTTTTTTGTTTTTGACGTCTTTTGTAAATGGGTTCTGTCATCGTGTTTACTGATGACTTTGTGCGTTTTTCCTCTTGTGTTGATGTATGATGGTGTGATATTTGGGATGGGTAATCGGTTAAAATAAAAAACGCGATGAATGGGGATTCATCGCGTTGATATCATTGGGGATAGTGGTGTTAATATATTTCCGACAACCCCTTTTCAATGCATTCGTATTGCCAAATGGCGAAAAGCATTTCGTCGTCGGCTACTTCGTCGAGGGATGCCTCGTTGCGGGTGATGCGGCCAAACAGATCGAACTGTCCGGCAGTCAGGGTCGGTGTGCCGGTCACGTTGGCCGTTTCGATGTAAAGGGTACGCTGTTCGTTCAGT
The DNA here is from genome assembly GCF_003254275.1 of Breznakibacter xylanolyticus. GTDB lineage: Bacteria > Bacteroidota > Bacteroidia > Bacteroidales > Marinilabiliaceae > Breznakibacter > Breznakibacter xylanolyticus. Next base: position 308,408 of record NZ_QKZK01000001.1, read on the forward strand.
GGCACAGCTATCATCTGGTCGGTCTCCTTGGCGTGACTGTTGAAACGCACGTCGGTGTACGACACGTGAATGGTTGTTAGCTGTGGGCGGAGTGTTTCTATTGCCTCGAAGTCAAATACGAGTTGTTGTTTGTCGCGGTCGATGTCTGCGTTGACGCTGGAGGCAAGCGTTTCGAGGTCAGGGGTCAGAGGGGTCCACAGACGGCGGATGTAGCCGTTTTCGGTCACCTGGTCGTTTTCGGTCAAGGCAAAAGGTGCGATTTTTTTGCGCAGCCCCGATTTCTGAAATCGGTTTTTAAATACAAACGAGCAATAGTTGATGGGCAGATCGATGTGGTTTTCCTTGGTAAAACGTAAAATCTCCAGCGCCGCCATCTCGCTTGCCGGCACGGTGACGCGGGCGCCATGGGCAAAGGTGTAGCCCCGTTCGCTCAGTCGTGGCAGGTTGTATGGGGTCAGCCTCATTTGGTGCAGGTTCATGTGTGAGAGCCCGGCCTCGGCCAGCTCCTTCACACATTGTTTGAGTGTTTCCAGTTCGTCGGGTACGGCCGGGATCTCCACGGTCACGGTGGGGATGATGCCAATGGCCTGTTTCACGGGCTTGAGGTTGTAGTCGGTGGCGCCAATGTCGTAGCGAATCTCGTTGAGACCCAGGTCACGCAGTTCTTCCAGATGTTCGCGGGTCACGCGCGTGCCGTTGGTGTACATCCACACGTAAATGTCGGCAGGCAATTCGCGGCGTATCACTGTGAGAAAGTTGCGCACCCGGTCGAAGGTCAGGAATGGTTCGCCCCCGCTGAAGCTGATGCCTTTGAAGCCAAACTTCTTGATGTAGGCCACGTAGGTCATCGGGTCGTCGAATGTGAGCGTTTGCGTTTCGGGCAGGCTGATGTCGTTTTGCGACGTGGGGCAATAAAAACAGTTGCAATTGCATTTGCCGTTGATGAACAGGCAGCTCCACTGCCCCTGTCCGCACAAGCGGCAGCCGGGCGACAGGCGCGTGGCGTCGGTTTTGGTATTGTGAAATTCCCATTGAATGGCGTCCTCGAGGCTCTCGAGCAGTTGGGCGCGTTGGTTTTCCATCTCCATGCCTTCGTAGTAGCCCACCCATTGCAGGGTGTCGTATTGGTTGCCGTACTCCTTACGGTTTCCCTCTACCAGTGCGTTGCGGTATTTAATTAGTGCTTTCAATTGTGTTGCAGTTGTTTTGATGTCTCTTACGGGGCGCAAAGATAGCGGAATTGAAAATAGCTCGATGCGTGTGATCGTGTAAAGATGTTTGTGGTTTATGTATCTGTCACTTGTTGATAGCGTAAGCAAAATGATGTTTTGATGAATGGGGTTGTATCTGTTTTGAAAAGAGTGTGATGGCTGGGTTGCGTGTGCGAATATGTTACCTCATCAACAGGAAATGTTTCATCATTGTTAGTGATTTGTTACACGTTTGTAAGTGATGGATACCTCAATGATAGTGGATTATGTAAGGGGTTGTTATTTTTGAATAAATGTTAAAACATCAATGTATGAGACGAATGAAAATGGCAGGGTTGTATTTCCTGATGTTTTGGATGTGTGTGGGTGTCATGTCGTGTTCCGATGATGACAGTGAAGTGGAAAAGCCCCTTGCGGAGCTTGAATTTGTGAACAGTACCTTTTCTTCGGGCGAATTGTCTGTCGATGCCGGGTTGTTGAATAATGTACAGTTTATGTGGGCCAATACTTTATGGGAGGTGAAGACGGAGGTGCTCGAAGGTGCTGCTTTCATTTCATCTATCACTCCCACCTCGGGTGGTGCAGCGGTACAGAGTAAAAAGCAGGAGGGTTTGAAAATTACCTATGCGGCGAATTATTCCACTAAAAAGAATCGCATGCGTTTGATGCTTCTCTCGCCCGATGGCCTTACAGGCGATACCATTGAGTTGGTGCAGGCAGCCCGGGTGATTGTCCCTTTGGGTTACACCATTGACCCGACTCGAAAGTTTCAAACCATTTCGGGATTTGGCGGGGCTGCCATTTGGAACTCCGAGTCTCTGTCGGCTACCGAAGTGAAGAAAATTTTTGGTAGCGATGAGTCGGATTTGGGCTTGTCCATTGTTCGTGTTCGCATCGCTCAAGAGCAGTCCTCGTGGGTTTCGTTGGCGACCATTCTCAAGGAGATTGTGAAGTATGACGTGAAAATCATCGCATCGCCATGGTCGCCCCCTGCATCTTTAAAAGATAATAATAATAGCGTGGATGGTCATTTGCTGCCCGAAAATTATGGTGCCTATGCCCAGCATCTCAATGAATTTGTGACTTATATGGCCTCGCAGGGAGTACCCATTTATGCTGTGTCCATTCAAAATGAGCCCGACATTGAGGTGAAATACGAAAGTTGCCGTTGGACGCCGGCGCAACTTTTGAGTTTTGTACAAAATCACGCCCGCACCATTCAAAACACTAAGGTGGTGGCCTCCGAATCGTTTAACTTCAACAAGGTTTATACCGACCCGTTGCTCAATGATGCCACTGCCGTTGGAAACTTCGACATTGTAGGGGGGCACATTTATGGTGGTGGATTGTCTGCTCATTCCCTGGCCGAACAAAAAGGAAAAGAGGTGTGGATGACCGAGTACTTGATGAATCTGAGTGAAAAATGGGTGACAGCCGAAAGTACCATTTGGAACGAATCGGTGGAGATGTTGCAATCGATGCACACGGCCATGTCTTATAACTGGAATGCCTACATCTGGTGGTACATTCGCCGTTATTATTCTTTTTTGGGAGATGGCGATAAGAGCACCACAGCAGGCGCAACGTTGAAGCGCGGTCATGCTTTTGCCCATTTTGCTAAGTTTGTTCGCCCGGGCTATACACGCATCCATGTCACTGCCGATAAATCGTCCGAACTGAAAGTGACCGCTTATGAGGGCGACGGGCAAACAATCATTGTGGTGGTGAATCCATCGGTGGTAGATGTGAGTAACGTGAAATGGATGTTTCCCGTTGATGTGACTTCAGTGACTGCTTATGTAACTTCGTTGACGCAAAATCGTGATAAATCGGAGGTCACACCTTCGGGGAATGCTTTTTCTGCATCGTTCCCGGCCAAGAGTGTCACCACTTTTGTGGTCAAGTAACGTTTTAAACATCAAACCCTACATGTGTTGCATCTTGGATTCCTTTTTTAGGCGTCCAAGATGCATTTTTATTTTGCAGCGTTTGGGAATGTTCAATGGCTTGTGCTTATATCTTTGCATTCTGACACGCATTTTTTTAATCACCATTTCTTATGATCACGTTTATTGTTGCCATTGCGCTGTTGGTCGCAGGCTTTTTTATTTACGGTAAGTTCATCGAGCGTTTTTTTGGTGCCGACGATTCACGCCCCACACCGGCCATAGCCACCCCTGATGGCGTTGACTATGTGTCCATGCCCACGTGGAAGGTTTTCACCATCGAGTTTTTGAACATTGCCGGACTGGGGCCCATTTTTGGTGCCGTGATGGGTGCCATGTACGGCCCAATGGCTTACGTGTGGATCGTGCTGGGTTGTATTTTTATGGGGGCGGTGCACGACTACTTCGCAGGCATGCTTTCGTTGCGTCATCATGGTGCCAGCATTCCCGAAATGGTAGGACAATACCTGGGCGGGGGCGCCAAACAGTTGTTGCGCGTCTTTACGTTGTTATTGCTCGTGTTTGTGGGCGTGGCTTTTGTTTCGGGGCCTGCCGGTCTACTGGCATCCCTCACCGGTGGTGGTAAAATGTGGTGGCTCTACGGCATCTTCGCATATTACATCCTGGCCACCTTGTTGCCAATCAATAAAGTGATAGGCCGGGTTTATCCCTTTATGGGTGGTTTTTTGTTGTTGATGGCCATTGCCATTGGCGGGGCGATTCTGGTCAAGGGATTTTCCGGTTCGTTGGTGGTGGCCGAATTCGGACTCTCGTCGTTGCGTAATTTCCATGCCAACCCTGGAGCCAATATTTTGTTTCCCATGTTGTTTGTGGTGGTGTCGTGTGGCGCCATCTCGGGTTTTCATGCCACCCAAACGCCCATGATGGCACGCTGCCTGCGTAAGGAACGACATGGGCGACATGCCTTTTACGGTGCCATGATCGCCGAAGGCATTGTCACCATGATTTGGGCCACGGCTGCTATGAACTATTTTGGCGGCGTCGAAGGGCTCAATGCCATTGAAGCACAGGGACACGACGCGGCATGGGTGGTGAATGAGATTTGCAACAGTTGGCTGGGCAAAACAGGGGCGGTGTTCGCCATTATTGGCGTGATTGTGTGCCCCATCACCACTGGCGATACGGCCTTTCGCAGCGCCCGACTCACCATTGCCGATATCTTGGGCGTTGAACAGAGTTCCATTTCTAAACGACTGATGGTGACCCTCCCTTTATTTGCCATCGGTTATGTGCTCTCCACCATTCAATTTGCAACCATCTGGAAATATGTCGGTCTGTCGAATCAAATCCTCTCCGTCATTGTGCTGTGGACGGCTGCGGCTTATTTGAAGAAATCGGGCAAGATGCACTGGCTGCTCTCCCTCCCCGCCACGTTTATGACGGCTGTGTGCGTGGCTTATCTGTTGGTGGCACCTTATAAAGCAGGGGGGCTGGCCTTCGATGCGACCGTGGGAACCTGGATTGGCGGTGGGGTGAGCGTTGTTTTACTATTGGGATTTTTTATGAAAAAATAAACCCTTTTTTTGGGGGTTATGTTTTTTTTGTAATTGTATTTGATAGATGGGGTGGTTCTGTTGATGAATCTAGGTTTTTAAGTGGTGTGAATTTATTATTAGATTTCTTAGATGCTTAACTTTGTGAGGTTATTTATTTTTGATAGCTTTGTGTTAAATAAAATTCTAAGAAATGAAGAAAACGTTGCACTTAATTGTGGTGTTCTGGATGTTGTCTGTTGCCCTGTGGGGACAGACTTTAACGGCTCTAATGCCACAGGGATCCGGGACTCCGGAATCGCCTTACCTGATTTCTGATTTATCGAACCTTCTTTGGTTGTCTCAAAACAGTTCTCAGTGGGGTTGGAGTACTTATTATCTTCAAACTGCTAACATTGATGCCTCTTCTACCTCAACTTGGAATGATGGCAAGGGATGGGTGTCGATTGGGAATTCAAATAATTCGTTTTCCGGAATTTATGACGGTGGTGGTTATTCCATCTCCGGTTTGACCATCAATCGTCCCGATGAGAATAATATGGGTCTCTTTGGTCGCTCATCCGGAAAAATTGCCAATCTTCAGATTCTTAATGCCAATGTTAAAGGAAATGAAGAAACCGGCGCATTGGTCGGTTATAATAGTGGCACA
>NZ_QKZK01000002.1 GCF_003254275.1 Breznakibacter xylanolyticus
ATCCCAAATAGCTTAGCTTTCCTTGGAGCGTTTTCATCGCATCGCAGACTTCCCCCATGGAGTCGCAACGGCTAAAGATGCCGAACAACATGGTTACCAATTGATCCCACGACGAGTAAGTCTTGTAATACCGATCCGATTTATGTTTTGAAACCAATAAGTCGAACTTATTACGTGGTAAAAAATCCATCATCTGCTTGAAAATCGGCTGACCGACTAAACTCTTTTCAATATCTTTGCCCATAGTTGTATTTTGTTTCGCAACATAAATCTACAACTATAGGGTGAAACCTTCGGGCGGTAACCCTTATTTTATTTTTTGTCGGTCAGTAGTGAATTAAAATAAAAGGTGACCCTAAAACGAGTAAAACATACTGGCTTCATGCACACGATTCGACAATAAAGCGAATAAAATTACAAGTCAAAGTAACAACAACATTTTTAAAATGTTTGAAAAAAATGATGATTTACGCCACAGGATAGAAAAAGGACTATTTTTAGAACAGTAAAAACATCGATGCATGCGAAAACAAAGCAAAAAAACACCTCGCCACACCAATAAAAACTTACGGTCACAAAAAACAGGTTTGCCACCCGGCAGTGTGGTTTACATTGGTCCTCAACGAGACTTTCCACCCATGTTGCACCAAATTCAATTTGATGCCCAACACATTGCATTTGAAGAATTGAAAGCCAACGACCTTGGAGTCAAAACACAACCCAACAAGACACATACCTCGTGGCTGCATCTAACAGGCATTCACGACACGCATATGGTTCAAGCCATCGGCAAACGACATCACATCGACTCGCTCACCCTCGAAGACATTTGCAACACAGAACAGCGTCCCAAAGCCGAGACTCACGACAACTACCTGTATGTTACACTTAAAGCCATCAACTACAACCCCGAAACGGAACAACTGGACACCGAACAACTCAGCTTAATACTCGGAGTGGACTTTCTCATCACCTTTAGAGAAAAAAACGACGATAGCTTTATGCCACTGATGGAAAGGCTACGAAACAGCAGTGCAAAAATCAGGCAGCGCGGCCACGACTATCTCATGTACTGTCTGCTCGACCTGGTGGTGGACAACTACTTTAGCGTGGTAGAAGCAATGAGCGATCGCACCGAAGAACTGGAGGAGATGGTGAACAACGCCCGGGAACACTCAATGATGGGGATGATACAACAAAATAAGAAAACACTGCTACAACTCCGACGACTGATTTCGCCCGTCAGAGAAGCCATCCACACCATCCTAAAAGACGGGAGTGATTACCTGGATACCCGCAATGAAAAATATTATCAGGACATTTATGACCACGTATTCCACATGACCGAAAGCATTGACAACCTGTTAGAAATGAATAACGGACTCAAAGACCTTCACCTCTCGTTCGTCAACCTGAAAATGAACCAAATCATCCAAATCCTTACCGTTTTCACAGCCATCTTTACCCCCCTGACATTTATTGTGGGGCTTTATGGCATGAACTTTCAATACATGCCCGAACTGACCTGGCGATATGGCTATTTCGCAGTTTGGGGGCTGATGCTACTGATTGTCATTGGCCTGCTGATCTACCTCAAGCACAAACGTTGGCTCCGCTAATCTTCAACGCCAAATAATTTTAAGACTTTCAGCTCGGTCACCCATGTCAATCTGCATCAAATAAATTCCCTTGGGCAAGCCTGTCATATCGGGCACAAAACGATAAGCACTCACGCTTTGCGATGCAACGCATTTTCCCGACAATGAATAGATGCAGTACACGGCCGAATCGTACCCATCGGGCAGCTGCACCACGGGAAGCGCATCGTTGCGATGATAAAGCAACGATCGTTCATTCATGTCATTGAGTTCAATCACCAGATTTACCGAAGCATTTCCTGTCACATCTAAAGATGCCGCATAATCATTAAACCCGGCACGCGAAGCCACCAGCGGCCACATCCCCGCATCAACGGCCACAAAAAGCACAGAACCGTCTTCGTCGGTTTGTAACACCTGTCCATTAAACCCCACCGAAAGGCTTCCCACCGGGTCGATGCCATCGGTAAATCGCATGGCCACCCGGTAACACGAGGCAATGGAATGAACAGGGGATTCGGCCTGCGAGCCATCGCCCAACAGAGCTCTAATTTGATATTCGTACACCCCGCATCCGGGCACATCATCAACAAATGTATTGGCTGTCAATCCCGAAGTCACTCCCACCATCACACCGTCGCGCCAAATCTGATACACCACCGCTTCGGAGGCTGATGCCACATCGGTTGTAATATTTTTAATGATGGATGCAGGTGTGATATCACGTGTCGGTAACTGTTCTACAATTTTGCCAACCGCCTTGAACTTGGCATTGACAGAAAGGCGCTCAGGCGTAAAAACCAAACGATCAAGCATCAGCATATAACTATCATTCGACACACTGTTGATGGCCAGATGAATGGTTTTGCCCATGTATACCGACAGATCATATTCATAACGAGTCCACTCAGCAGGAACGCTCAAATAATTGGAACCGGAAATAACTTTAAAAGCACTCAAGGCCGTTCCCGATTCGGACACCCAAATTTTCATGCGTTCCAACCCATACTCATCGGTGATGGAGCGTGCCATCACTGAGAACCACAAACTATCGGTAACAGTAATGGCCGGCGATATCAACCAATCGTTGTTGGCCTGCCCCCGAGCGGCCATACATGCCAAAAACTGGCGTCCGGCATAACTGGGGAAGACGTAACCACTGTCGATAAAAGCATCATCATAGCCATCAAACACCATAAAAGAACCGGTGTAGCCCTCATTGGGAAAATCGACCTTTGCAATGGCGTAGGTAGGCGCCAAATCCTTGTCGACCATCGTCCAGCCGGGCAAGGTTAGGGAAAAAGGCTCATAACCCGCAAAGGTTTCATTCACCACCGGGTTCCATGTCAGAGCCACATCGCGGTAATCGACAGACAAATCGGTGGTTTGAACGGGCACATCCAACTGTGGCAGCAACGCAACTGTGAGCGTATCGCCCTGTGACGTATCCCACGCCCCCCACTTATCGACATATCCCGGTTTGCGAATAACAAAACGCTGAACTCCTTTTGACCGAAAATCGCCGGTGAGACTGGCCACGCCGTCACCCCCCGTGGACGAGGAGTAATTGGCCACCGTCACGCCGGCATCAGCCAGGACGGCGCCCGAAAGGTCACGCACCAAAAACCGGATGTTTGAAAAAGCATACGCCGAAGCATCCATCGGCTCGGAATAACGGTCGTTTCGATAAACCCACAACCGATAATAAATAAGAGAATCGGCACCAATAGCATCCATCAGGAAATCACCTTCGTTGCCGGCCCACAACACCACACCCCCGCCTTCCAACCGGTCACCGGGGAGATAAACTCGGCCATCGCCAGGGATTCCGAAAACCCCATCAACAGAACGGGCAATTAACAGGGGAAATGCCCCATCGGGCTGCTGCCAACTCAGCAACACATCGCTCTCGCTCACCGTTTTGGCCGAAAAAAAGGATGGGAAACCATACTGAAGATCCATAAAGTCGAAGCGAATCATGTCTCCCTCCTGCAAAATGGAAGTCAAGGATTGTTTAGTGGGCAAGCCGGCCCACGACAATGCCGCCGGCGTGGTGACATCGGTAAACGCGACCACAGCCCCCGATCCGGGAAACGGACAGGCATCACTGTCGATGGTTTCGGAAGCCACCTTTACATAAAGACCCTGATGCTCATAGGCATTTATATCATTGGCAGCTCCCCGTTCTGCAATCACGGTACTGTCCACATGATAAATCAGCATCCCCTGCCCGGGCAGATAAGCATCGAAACCGGTTTTGATGCGGTTCTCGAGCAGGAAATACTCACCGGGCGTTGAAGTATTGTAACGCCACACGCGATGACCAGTCAACACAGGCTCCATCAGCACCTGCTGATAGTGATCCAACAAGGTCTGACTGACCCAACCCAACTGTTGCTTTGTCCAAGGATTGTGGTGCGCAGGAGTGGCCCCAATGGGAGAACCGTTGAAGGCACCATTGCCCATCAAATCCCAGCTACCCGTTCCATCATGCTGCCCGTTTTCCTCATAGTCTGTATCATAAAAATCGTATGCACCCAAGATATGCCCAAACTCATGGCACATCACCCCGATGGTGGCCATCTCTTTCCCGTTGGCGTTCAATTCGGGTTGTGTGAAATAATTATCGACAGACACGGCGCCCATTTTGAGCTGCGAAGACCGATAACCGGCCGAGGTCAGCGACCAGGCATGCGACCAAATATCCTTCTCGTTCGATGAAGACTCCTGCCCGTTGCCCTGGTGAATGATGGCAATGCCATCGACCACACCATCGCCATCGTTATCGAACTTCGAAAAGTCGACACCCGCAGCATACGCCGCCTTAATGGCATCGTAAGCAAATTCACCCCACTTACTCTCGCTGCCATAGTAATCGTGTGTTTTGGGAAGATTCACCCACTGCGTCACGGTCGAGACCACCTCCAATTGTCCATTGGAGTTTTCGAGGTAATAATCACGAAAACTGCCGGTACCGCTATAATTCGACTGGTTCATCTGTGCATCAAAATCAAATGCCAAGTAAGAAACCGAAGTATTAGAAAAATTTGCCATAATAACCAGCAAATGATAAGTGCCCTGGGGTGTTGCCGAAGCCGACTTCATAGGCATGTATGAGGTGTTTGATGCCGACTTAAGGCCGGAAGCCACCGCCAAATGTTTGGGCAGGTTACGAACCCATGCTGCCTCATCGGCCGATCGATTGCCCGGCTCTGCAGCCCGGATGCCGGAGGGAACCACTAATCCCTCGTCAGTCAACATGGCATATTCAAAAACGCCGGCATCGTTGCGCAGCACACGGTAACCATCGTCAGTGGCCACCCACCGAAATCGCTCATCGCCATGATTGCGAACCGTGAGCACGCTCCCGTCGGGTTGCGTCACCTTCACAGCAATGGGCGACGCACCAATGGACCAACCATCAGCACCCCAGCCCAACACAAACATGCACAAAACCACAACGCGCCACATTATCCAGTTGATTTACAGTGAAAAAAGAGAATTCGCCCATCAACGCCTCCACTTATTTATAACAATTGAACACCTAAAAAAGATGATACGAGAGGACAAAACAACGGGTTCAGCTCAAAAATAGAAGAATGGGAAATCACCAACCATCCTTTTTCAACGAATCATTAAAAAGACTCAACAGACAAGCAGCCCAAAAAAACAAAAGCTGAAATGACTCAAACCGGATTATTTCAACACAAACTTCACGTTAAATTCCTCATCGAGCTCCAAAATACCGGCCACCGGTGCATCGTTGCCTGGCATGGTAAAGCCTTGTATTTTGCCTGTCTTTCCTTTGGTGACCAACAACGCCAAATGATTTTGCGTCAACGATTTGCCCATCAATTGAAAGGGGACCACAAAGCGACAACCATTTTTGTAATTGGCGCACCCCCAGGCTGTTTTCCCTTTTATCACTTCACCTGTTTTACACTTGGGACATACCAGAGTCACCTCTTGGGCAGCTTCAAAACGAAGTTGAAAATCATCATCAAAACTCACCACCCCATCGCACTTGGCGCCATCCACCTCCACGCCCTTTATCAAAGCAGTTTTACCCTTTCGAATCAACTGCTCGAACTGCGTCTGGCTCAATTTCTTATTCAAAAACTGAAAAGGCACCAAAGTTTTACACCCGGCAGCATAATCGGAGCACCCCCAAGCCGTTTTTCCCTTGAGCATATGCCCCTTGCCACAACGAGGACAAGTCAGCGAGGGTTCATCCTTGTCGGCCGCAGCAACTTTTTCACGAGCCTTGGCCTTTTCGACGGGTTTGTCCTCCACCAACTCAATTTTACGCACATACAGCTCACGCTTAACTCCATTGACCACATCGGCCACCATTTGTTTGAGTTCGCTCATAAACAAATCCACTTCGTATTGACCTTTTTCAATCTGACGAAGCTTCTTCTCCCACAAACCAGTCAGTTCCACCGACTTGAGCAACTCGTCGCGGATCACATCAATGAGCTGAATGCCTGTGATGGTGGGCAAGAGATTCTTTTTCTCCTTGGTGATATATTTACGTTTGAACAAAGTTTCGATAATGGCAGCACGCGTCGAAGGGCGGCCGATGCCATTGTCCTTCATCAAGTCACGCATCTCCTCATCATCCACTTGTTTGCCGGCGGTTTCCATGGCACGCAACAGCGTGGCTTCGGTGTATGGCTTGGGCGGTTGCGTTTCTTTCTCCTGCAAATCGGGCTCATGAGGACCACTTTCACCCTTCACGAATACGGGAAGAATGTTCTCCTCCTGTGAAGAGGATTTCTGCGGTGGGAATACCACTCGCCAGCCGGGTTCCAACACTTGCTTTCCGCTGGTTTTGAATTTGATACCACCAGTTTCACCTTCCACTGTGGTGGTGGCCACCTTGCTGTCGGGGTAAAAGTTGGCAATGAAACGTCGCGTCACCAAATCGTACACGAGCATTTCATCGCGAGAGAGCATGCCGGGCTTTTCGCCCGTGGGAATGATGGCGTGGTGATCGGTCACCTTGCTGTTGTCGAAGACCTTTTTCGATTTGCGGATTTTATCGGCTAACAATGGTGCCGTAAGCGTCTCATAGTCCTTCAACCCTTTGAGGATCCCGGGAATTTTGGGAAAAATATCGTCACTCAAATAGGTGGTATCCACTCGCGGATAAGTGGTGAGTTTTTTCTCGTAAAGCGATTGAATGGTTTTCAACGTTTCATCGGCCGAGAGTCCAAACTTTTTGTTACACTCAACCTGCAATGCCGTCAAGTCGAACAATCGGGGTGCCGATTCTGCCCCCTCCTTGGTGGTATAATCGGTGACGGTAAAAGGCTCTCCTTTAATTTTTTCAAGTTCGGCATAAGCATCCTCCTTCACCTGAAATTTTCCCGAAGCCACAGAAAATACAACCTCCCGATAAGTGGTTTTAAGTTCCCAATAAGGCTCCGGTTTAAAGTTTTCAATCTCCTTATGGCGCTCCACAATCAATGCCAGCGTAGGCGTTTGCACCCGTCCGATAGAGAGCACCTGCCCTTGTTGACCATATTTGAGCGTGTAAACCCGAGTGGCATTCATGCCCAACAGCCAGTCGCCAATGGCACGGGAACTACCTGCCTGGTAAAGACGGTCAAAGTCACTTCCCTGTCGCAGTGCATTGAATCCCTCACGAATGGCCTCCTCGGTCAGCGAGCTGATCCAAAGGCGTTTCATGGAGCATTTACACCCGGCCTTGAGCAATACCCAGCGCTGGATGAGCTCTCCCTCCTGGCCGGCATCACCACAGTTCACCACTTCATCAGCAGCTTGCACCAGCTTTTCGATGGTGGCAAACTGCTTGGCCACCCCTCTATCTTCAATCACCTTGATGCCAAAGCGAGATGGAATCATAGGCAGTGTGGGCAGCGCCCAACGCTTCCACTCTGGCAAATAATCGTGAGGTTCCTTAAGCGAACAAAGATGGCCAAAAGTCCAGGTCACCTGATAGTTGTTGCCTTCATAATAACCATCCTTACGCGAGGCGGCGCCAATGACTTTGGCGATTTCGGCAGCAACACTGGGTTTTTCGGCAATGCAAACAATCATGATTCAGGTTCGAACGATTCAAGAATGCAAAGATAGCATTCCGGGGGCAAAAATGGTTGTCCCAAGCAATATCACGACCCGGAAAAACCCTTACGCCTCTGTTTCCCCCAAGCTTTTTTGCGCATCAGCGCATCCCAGTTACCCTTGAGAGCAAACCAGGTGTGCACCGGATAAAAGAAGGGTTCAAGCATGGCGGTGAAAAAGAGCTTGAGCACGTCACGTTTTTTGCGATACTTGTGAAACGTCACCTCTTCGTACAAGATGCTCCAGGTAGAAAGCATAAGCGCCACGCTGTAAACAAAAATGAACAGCAAGATGAAGAACGGCCAATTCATTTGATGAGTGATGATGAGAATGGCAGTATAAATAAACCCGGCAAGCGCCAGAAGCGGAGCCAGCCATTCAAAAAATATCCAGTACGGAAAACTGAGTAGCCCCAAGTTTCGATATTTGGGATTGAGAAACATGCCCCGATGAGCATAAAGCGATTGCACCAAGCCACGCGTCCAGCGGCTGCGTTGGCGGGTCATCATCCGCAGGTCGTCGGGAGCTTCGGTCCAGCAAAGTGGATCGGGGATGTAAGACACCACATACTTTTGCTTCAGGTTGGTCATGTAACGACGCATCCTCAACACCAGCTCCATATCCTCACCCACAGTTTTGGTACTATAACCACCGGCCTTTATAAGCACCTCCTTATCGAACATGCCCATGGCACCCGAAATGAGCATCAAACCATCCAATTGACTCCAGGCCATGCGCCCCAGCAAAAAGGCACGGGTATATTCAAGCACCTGCAAACGAGGCAGAAAACTCTTGGGCAGATTCACTTTTTTGATGTGCCCACGCACCACCTCGCATGAGTTGACAATGCGAATGACCCCACCGGTACCAATAACCTTCTTCTCTTTCTCCTCAAGAAAAGGCTTCACAAGTTTAAGTAAAGCATCACTTTCTATAATGGAATCGGTGTCGATGCTCACCACAATGTCGTTGCGGCTCACATTGATGCCGGCATTCAAAGCATCGGACTTGCCACCGTTAGCCTTGTCGATGACTGTCAGGCGGGCGTAGGATGGATTTTCAGAGCGGTAAACACCCCGAATACGCTCACAGGGCATGCGGTAATCGAAAAAGTAATTCACCCGCACCAACTGATAAGCATCAATAACCTTTTGCAAAGAATCGTCGGTGCTGCCATCGTTGACAATAATCACCTCATAATTATTGTAATAAAGCGACAACAGCGTTCGGATGTTATCAATAATGGTCTTCCCCTCATTGTAAGCCGGAGCGATGATGGACACGTGCGGGCTGAGCGGCGATGTCACCAACGTGTTGAAGTTGACAAAGCTGTTCTTTTTAAAATATTTATTGAGCGAAATGGCCGAAAAAGTCCCCAGCATCAAGTAGGTGAGCAACAAGACGACGGTGAAATAAAAAATGAACTGTCCCAGGATGAATTCCATAGCTTAACAATCTACCGGTTAGTTGATTCGTTTATCCAACACATGGCGGATAATGATCTTATAGTTTTTATACTCCGACTCCATCAGTTTCTGGAGAGCATCGACCCCGATCCGTCCCATATTCTCGATGGCCTTGGTGCTTGAAATCTGCAACTGCACATCGTCTTCCTTATCGAGCACCAATTTGAGGAAGCCAATCATGGCTTCGTCGGGAATCTTGCCCATGGTTTTCACAATCTCCAATTTGTTTTCGTAGGTCTCGAAACGATAACGACTCTTGAGCATTTTCAGCGAAGCATGAATTTTTAAATCACCACACACTTCAATGGCCAGTTGACGCACGCCGTCATGGGCGTGATGCAAAGCATCCAAAATATGATCTTCTTCAAACACCTGCCTGAACTCCCGAATCATACGCAAGGCAAACATCACCACCGTGTGATTGGGCGAATCGATCCATTGCACGAAACGAGGCACCGAAATGTCGTGCTGTATGAGTAACTGATGCAACGAGATTTGTTCCCACATCGAAAAGGGCTTCACCTGGTAGTTGAGCCATTCAAAGGGATGGTCGTCGCTCAGACGTACCAGAGCAATCTGAGCTTCCATCCTCAAGATGTCATTTTTCGACTGAAGCGACTTAAGCATCTCATCATTAGCATCTTTAATATTCATAAAAGCCAGTTCCTTAAAACCCTTGATGCGCACATGCCAACGACGACTGCGTGCCTTGTTGACCGAATGACGGTTCAATTTCAAATCGAGATAAAGCTGCCGAAGCTTCCCGTAAGCCTCCCCCTTGAGGTTGGCACTCACGTCAATAATCTGATCGATAAGAACCTGTCGGCGATAACTATCAGAAGCAATGCGGGAAAAATCATCGAGATGCCCCGTGGCAAAGAGGTAATCGAGAATCATTCCCTGGTATTTTTCCAGCAAATACTGATGCAACACCGCTTCACGCTCAATTCGGCGACGGTTAAAGAGAATCAACACCAGCAACACCAACATGACCGCAATGGAAGTGAGGATAATGAGCAACAAGATGTTGACCAAAAACAGGGAACGGCCAAAATAATTCACCTCCCAAAACCAAGGACTCCGGTCGTCATCGGCCTTTACCACGGCAGTCGAATCCGACACCACCTCTGAAACACCTGCAGGTTGGTCAACAGCAGAGCCATCGGCCGGTTGCCCCCACACCGTTAAGGCTGCCGCAAGTAAGCCGCAAAGCACGATCAACCATAAGGTGTAATAACCTGATTTATTTTTGTTCGCCTTCATTTCGAAAGTAAATAGATGATTCCCACGGTGCCATCAAAGCGGGCACGATACACATCGGGAGCATACTCTTCGCGAGCAACTCCCAGACCAACCCGCAAGGCCGTGCGATGTGATAGCTGTTTCATGCCCAATGCCCGAATGCTGTAAGCGCTTAACCGTTCCAAATCGGTTTTAATATCATAAGGTTCATCGGGAGCCGTGCCCACGCCTAAAGTCACCTGCAGATAATCAGTGGCATTGAAATAACGACGAGCCGTGAAATACCACGATGTTCGCAAGCCCGAGTCCTTAAACTGGCCATACCCCCTGAAGCAAAACCAAAACTGACGAAGGTATTTTTCGACTGAAGCAGTGGCAATAAAAATATTGTTATTCCAATGATAGTAATTCATTCCCAACGAAGCGACCATTTCGGCCGGCAACTGGTGCCACACCTCCAGCGAAGCCTTGTGCTCGGGAAAATAACTGCCTGAACTGTAACCATACATGACATACATGTACGATTGTTGAGTGAGGGTGACGTACGATTCGCCTTCGACCTGAAACTCAGTATCGCCATCGTTCAAATGGCCAACGTTAACAGTTGCGCCCAACGAGTAACCATCGTATTTTTTTGAAAGGCCGGCACTGTAAAGATGCCACCAGCGCAAGTAAGGTTCATCGAAATGGTCGAAGGAATAATTAAGATGAAGTTTGAGCGGATGCATCGGTTCGGCCAACAACCGTTTGATTTCCAATGCCACCTCGTTAGTGGGGTCGATGGCTAAGATTTCGTCGGCCACGCGTCCGGTCTCCTCACGTCGTTCGAGAGCCCAAAGCGCCTGGGCATACTTTTCGCGAAAATCGATGCGATCGGGGAAAGCAGCAATCATGTCAGGTGCCATGTCGACCACACGGGCAAACTGGCCTGAGAAAAAAACCAGGTCATAACCCAACTCTTTCACATCATTCGATTCGGGGAAAGCGCTTTTCACCGCCTCAAATGCCTTGGCAGAGGCATCATAATCCTTTTGCCAGAGGAATAAACGAGCCTCAAGCAAGGCCGCATCGTGATGCTGTGGCGATTGCGTGAGAACTTGACGCAATAGATTGTGAGCTGCACCATACCGCCCCGCGAATACACTCTCCCTGGCTTGTTGATACAACAATTCGCAATTAGCTTCTCCCCCATCCTGCTGACCGAAAAGCAATGAAGAATAGCCCATTAACAAAACTATAATCAAAAAATGCTTCATGTTTTTATTAAGTATCAAGATGTGAGTATCAGGAAGCAAGACTTTACTAAAAAAACCAAATCAACATTAAAAACACACATATTTCAAGCATTGTAAACCAGCATCAGAAATTAACGAAACCAAAAACCACGAGAGGGAATGATGGTGTTCAGCCCTTCAATCATTTTCAGAGATACCAGAACTCCCGAGCGTCAACTGCCGAAGCAGTTCAATCAGAACGTCAGGATTAACCGGTTTCTGCAAAAAATGGTTAGCCCCCTGCTCTATCGCTTGTTCGCGCAGATGTACATCATTTAAGGCCGAAAGCACAATCACAGGTTCCTTTAAGGCCAACTTCTGTCGCATAAATCCAATCAACTCCATGCCGCTGACAAATGGCATGTGCAAATCCATGATGACAGCATCAAAACGTTGGCGTTTCAAGGCCAATTGAGACGCACCACCATCGAATGCCTGAATCACCAGAAACCCGTCACGTTCCAAAATGATTTTCAACATCTTTTGCACCAGCACATCGTCATCACAAACCAATACCTCCTTGCGTTTCACACATCTTTTTTTTAAAATCCAACCTGATCGATAGTTCTCAAACACGCTTACGCTCTCCGGCACAAAACCATCACTGCATTTAAATTCAAAACGTTGACTCAACAAGGCATATCCCCCTCCGAAACCGGCATCATTGCGGAAAACATCTCAAACAATTATCATTCATTAACAAAGATGCCCCGATTCTCAAAAACAACCTAATTAATTTGGTCAACATCCCGATTTTGGGGGTTAAATAAGAGAAAAAACACATGAACATCCATTGGCGGCTTATTCTTTTGGTCGTATGAGCACGGGCATGGCAACATCTTCAGAAAAAAACAAAGGACACAAATGTGAGCCGCATCGGCGACAAATCACTCAACCTATTCTCACCCACGAATATTTCTTCTAGGCAACTTACGAGGATAAGAACAAGTGCAAACAATGCCGGCGATACATTAAAAAAAACCGGCATTGCCAATATTTTACAAATGAAAGAAGAACAAGAAAAAAGCACGTGCCTTTTCAATGATGTCGACGCAACAGCTTAACGGATAACCCTTTTTGCGCCGACCACCCCTGATGATCGGTCACACGAATGAAAAAATGATAATCCCCATCGTCATAATCACCGTTGCCATCCCCTGCTGGAATGGCGATGGGGATTTCTGTTTCATACTGCGACAGCCCCGAGGGGATGTCATAATCGTTGATCAACGTAAATGGGTTGACAGGCGTTTTAATGTCCGATAACGAGCATTCGGTCACTTCGGTGGAGTGCGAATGGTGGTTAAAATTATTGTGAATGTCCACACTCAGCGCATTGACATCGCCCAGGCGTTCATTATCGGACAAAAGCAGGCGCATCACAAAGGTTTCCCCAAAATATAGCGTGTCACAATTCAAGGGGAAAGCACCTGACATCGAAATATCGATGCGAGGTTTTTCCTCATCAACCCCCTCCTGATCACATCCTACGAAGAAAACAAACAAAACTGGCAACAAAATTGTCAATAAAACGTTCTTGTCAATCGACACTATCCTCATATTCATTATTTTTTAGAAAGATGCAGGGCATCTCGTTCGACATCTCTGCATCCCAATATTTAACAACTAACAAGTCTATCCCAAAAGCAAATCACCACAACTTACTCGGCAGCCAAAATGGTGATTTCAGCTTCCTCGGTCATTTGGTTGCCTTCCATATCGGTGACGATGATGTGACAGAGATACACCCCGGGCTTTGCGTCAGCTGGAATGTCCACATGCTTGTGAAGGGTAACATTTTTCAAACCGGCATAATCATTATAAACAGCCACAACTTCATCGCTACTTGCCTCTTCCTGATGAATTTCGATGGTCACTTTGTCGATTTTTCCCTCGGCCACAATCTCAGCTTCGACATGTAAATCAGCCCCAACATAAGCCACCCGACCGTTTTCCATCCCCAATTCCAAAATATTGACAACAGGTTTCGAAATCGTGTCATCCTTATCGCACGACATCATGAAAAATCCAAACACAAACGAAATTGCAATTATTAAATTTTTTGTATTCATTTTTTTTTAGGTTTTAGATCAATGCCATTTTGTTAACATCACTCTGGAGAAGAGACAAAGGCTATCCGATTTCAGACAGATAGATTATACTAAAAAAGACGATGAAAACATATCTGAAATTCTTTCGCCATCTCATCATCTCTCTGATTGTCTATCACTTTCCTTGATTAACGAAACACATTGAGAGTTTATTATTGATTTCGAAAATTGGGATGCTCACATTGAGCACCACATTGCGCCCAGGCTCCGGAACATGAATCATTCGGTAAAAACTGATGTGATTAAAATACTGAACATCCAACAGGTTTTGCACCTGTAAAGACATCTTGAGGGAACGTTCTCCCCAAGTCAAATCTCCGCCTATACCCACATTCACCACCTGATAACCGGGCGTTTTCTCCTCAGGAGGCACCACTCTGTTTTGGGGCGCGGCCATTCGACACTCAATCGACACATAGGGATTGCGCACCACGCCATTAACCAGGGGAGCATACCTCAAACTCATCAGAAGTGAGGCTGGAGGCGAAAAAGGCAGGGTATACCCTTGTTTATCGCCAGACAGTTGCCGCGACACCACCACTTCGCCCATGGCACCAATGGTGAGACTCCGCACGGGTGTCCAATGCATGTGCCACTCACCTCCGTAGCGCAACACCCGACTCTGCTCGTAGGTAAACACTTGGTTGCCGTTGCCGTAAAGACGGTCGTGCGCAGCCTCCGGATTGAGGTATATGTAGTTTGAGAAATAAGCCACAAAAGGAGTGATCCCAATGGCCACATCGCGTCCACGCCACTCGGCAAGCCCGTCGGCCTGATAGGCCACCTCGGGCGACAAGCCGGCATTGCCCACTTCGTAACTAAAGTGATGATAATTCACCCCATTGGCTGCCAATTCCTTGGCAATGGGCATGCGAAAACTCTTACCCAGGTTCGCCTTCAGGCTCCACGATTCGTGATCGATGTGATACCCCATCGACCAGGTGAAACTCCCCATGGTTCGCCGGAGCTCCGGCGCTCGCGCCAGATACATCCAAACAGTGTCACTGCCGGTCACCACAGGACTCGGAAACCAATCAGCATAAGGCTCACTGCTGATGACTCCCGCATCAAAGCGCACACCTGCATGCAACCAATGGGCGCCATGTAGCTGATATCGGCCGTAAGCAAAAACCCCACCCATGGTCTGACGATAAGCAGGAATCAGAAAGTTGCGCCCGTCAATACGATTCACCTGATGCTCAGCACTCATGCCCATCGACAGTTTCAACCGCTCATACCCCACATAATGCGCCCGCACGTTGCCCGACACAATATGCTTATCAAAGGCACGTTCCAAATCAGATGCAAACCCCAGAGTATCGGGAAAAAGCGCTGGCATGTAACCGTGCTGGGTATAGGGACTCCACTCGTGCCGGACATTGCGCTGGTATCCCCCCTCACCCTCCAAGTGCCACAATGGAGTATGCCATTCGTTGCGGTTAATCAGTTTTAAGTGCCAAACCTGCTGTGATGGCTCCTGAATGTCGCGCCGACTGGCATCGTGCAACCGGGTATCGACCCTACGGGGTTCTAAACCGTGGGCGTTGGCGAAAAAGCCACTTTGGCTCGACACCACACTGGCATGCAATCGGCTGGAAAACTGCTGTCCCAACCACCCCAGCGTCAAATGCCCATTGGCTTCGCGCCCGGCGGTGTTGCGCAGATGGCCGTCATCAAGGGGGGCACGATATGAGTAGATGTCCACACTATCAGCAGGTACATGGTAATCGCCATAAGCAGTGAAGGTGCCACGCACGGAGAAGTAAGCTCGTTGGCCACGCCCCCGCACCAACAACGAATTCCCAACCAGCCGATTGTTGCTTTTACCAGTCACATCCCACACGCCGCCCAAAGAGCCAATCGCCGGCACGTCAGCCGTCGACAAATCGATGGTTCCCGCAATGGCATCGGAGCCATAAAGCAACGAAGCCGGCCCCTTGATGACCACGGCACGTTCTACTGCGTACTGATCGATTTCGAGGCCATGATCGGCGCCCCACTGCTGCCCCTCGTGACGGATGCCATTCTCCACCACCACCACGCGGTTGAACCCAAGCCCACGAATCATGGGCTTAGACTGTCCCGAACCAATGTCGAGGCTCCCCACCCCGGGAAGACGAGCGAGCGACTGCATCAGGCTACCACCCTGATATTGACGGATGAAATCGTCGCCCACCACCTCCACCGCGAGCGATTGCTCCTGCTGACGCCGACGGGCATAATCGTCGGTCACCACCACTTCTTCGAGCGTCTGTCGAAGAGGCTCAAGGCGGACATCCTTCACGACATCTCCGCTCACTTGCACTTCTGCAATATGGGTCCGATAGCCTAAAAATGCCACCTGCAAACGATACTCTCCCTCCTGAAGCTGCCGAAACCGGTATACTCCACTGGCGTCAGTGATGACTCCCACCCCATACGGCTCCATCCACACCGAAGCACCGGGCAAAAGGATGCCATTCTCATCGAGCACACGCCCCGAGAGTTGGTACACACGCTGCCCTGTCATCACCATCGAAATAAAGCACAAGGCAATGACCAGAACACGAAATAAGTTCATGACTGAATGATAACGCACAAATCAATACCTATTCAATCTCCCTTCATAATGAATGCGGAGTGAACAGACAGGATCGCACCATTAATAAAATTGATGACTCACACACATGGTTTGAACCAACCATGCACTCGAAACGAGAAAAAAGAACCTCATCGTTTGGCCACAAACTCAGGAAAAAGCCGGGGGTGCACGGGGACGAATACGTGAATCGACTTGCAAATCAACCCGCATGGGTACACCGCCCGGTTGGCATCGAATAAAGGCCTCTACAGATAAACGGAAAAAAGGTAATTCAGGCTCCCCGGAAATGGAAAAATGATATTCGCACACGGCACAATGCTCATTACCCCCATCATCGGCCACATAAAAAACACCGTCAAAAGGTGCAACCGAATGACAATGCAACACGCAACAAGCCTGCTGCGAATGGTGCTGCATCTGGTGAAACCACTGAAACACCATCGGGACAATAAATATCCCGGCCAACACGATGGCGATATGTTTTTTCAGTTGTCCCAAAATAAAAGGTAATAATGGATATAAAATGCAACAGTGTTGCAAATTTAAGACAAAAGAGGAATCAACAACGGGATTAACATTTTTTATGCCAACGAAAAGTGTGAACAGATACAAGAGTGCAAAAGTACAAGAGTACGGGGGGGCACTCATATTTCAATCGAAAATCCATCCATCATCGCAATTCAAGGGTTGAGTGTGTTTCAACCATTCACTCATTCGGCTCCTGCCACAACAAAAAACGCTCTCCAACCGATAAGGGATGAAGAGCGTTCACAAAAAGAGAAACATTAAACGATGGAAACAAAATCTTTCAACGCTTTGCGCACTTTGGGAAGATGCTGGTATTTATCGTCGGGATGGCGGGTACCCACAGTGACCATCACCACCGATGCCCAGCCTTTTTCTTCAAGACCAAGAATCTTATCAAAAGCACCAGTATCGAAACCTTCCATGGGGCAGGCGTCAATGCTCTCGATGGCACACACCGTGAGCACCACCCCCAACGAAATATAGGCCTGTCGGGCTGCCCAACTACGGCGGTCGGCCACGGTTTTGCTTTCGATGCCGCCCACCAGCATGTTTCGATAATCGGCCAAAGCATCTTTGCCAACACCACGCACCTCACTCACATGTTCCAGATAAGCATCGGCATCGGCGGCAGTTAGCTCACGGCGAACGGCAAAGACAATCACGTGCGAAGCATCGGTCACTTGCGGCTGATCCCAGGCAGCCTGCCGCAGCTGATGGCGAACGTCGTCGCGCTCAACCACAAAAAGTTTAAACGGCTGCAACCCCATGGACGTGGGAGCCAGATTGGCCGCCTCAAGAATGGTTTCCAACTCATGGGCACTCAGCTTTTTGCTGCTGTCGAATTTCTTGGTGGCATAGCGCCACTGTAGTTGTTTGATGGCATTGAGCATAGCATTTCAGTTTTTTGTTGTTATGATGATAGAAACAGATAAGGCCGAAAAATGTTTTGAACCCTCAAATATCTTCCGGCCTAACGTCTCATTACAACACAACGTCAGTGCCCATGCTCAGCATTGCCCTTGGCAGCTTCCATCAAGCTGTCGTAAGCATCTTTACTAATGGATGTCACTACATAGCCCTTCTTCTCGATAGCTTTCATCAGGGCTTCATTGGTGTTGCTTCCGGTTTTGTAGAGCACATAAATGGTATTACTCTTAAAGTCGCACTTGAGATCGCGCACCCCCTTCTCGAACTTTAGCAGCTCGGTGAGCTTGTTCTCGCACGAGTGGCAATCCATATTGCAACTCAAGTAAAGCGCCGTGTTTTTGGCTTGTTTTTCCTTTTGGGCATTCACAACCCCCGAAAACGCCATGGTTAACAACAGCACCACAGCCACTTGAATAATCTTTTTCATTTGATTTAAAATTAAACCCCAATATCCCCCGAAGAGCGACTTAAGCCCCCTAATCCCCAAAAGGGGGACGTTGGAGTGTTTCGTTAATAATTAATAGTCAATCAGTGTATTCCTATTCTTTCTATCCTTCACTTTTGCACTTTTTGTACTCCTGCACTCTTGTACTTCTTCACTCTTTCTCTGAGCGACTCTGCCAATTTGCTACTTTCTTCACTCCTTATTCAACGCAAACCTCACGCCCATGTAAAACATGCGTCCCATCACAGGCCCCCACACGCGAGTGGCATCAAAATAACTGTCAAAAGGACTGTCGAAGCCTGTCACCGGGTGTTTTTGGGTGAAGTCGGTAATGTTTTCGCATCCCACGTAGATGCTTCCGCCTCGGAAGAAATGCGTGGCCTGAGCATTCAACAAAGTGTAGGCATCATAACGCTCGGGGACGGCATAAACATCGGGCACGCCGGGAATTTGCGGGATGCGCCCCCCTCCCACAAGTTGCGTGTTGACGTCGAACATCCACTTTTTCAGTCGATCGGAATAATTAAGCGTCAACAACCCCTTGTAACGGCTATTGAGGGGCTTATCGACCAACTGACCATTGAGCGTCTGCTTCACATCGTTGAAGCGAATGGCAGCCGTTACGTCCAGGCGTGGCAGAGTTTCGAAACGCACATCCACCTGATAGCTATTTGCATACGAACGACCATCGAGACGGCTCACCAAAATTTGCGACGCACTGCTCTCCATGTCTGTCACCATCTGGTCGATAAAGTCGGTGCGGAAATATTCAACATTTATTTCCACCTCGCGGCTGCCCAGGTGAAGCGAATAAGCCGATGAGATGCCATAGTTCCAGGCGTTCTCGAAGATGCGGTCATCCACCACACGAAGTTCACGCCCCGAAGCCAGTAGATGGCCATTTTCGGCCCACACCGAGGGGTGACGATAGCCCTTACCGGCCGAACCTCGCAACACCCAATGTTCAATGGGACTGTAGCGCAAATGTACACGAGGCGTCACAAAAGCCCCGAAATGATTGTGGTGATCGGCGCGCATGCCGGCCATGGCCGTGAAGCGTTCCGATGGCTTAAAGGTGTACTCGGCATAAGCGCCGGGGATGTGCTGACGCGTGTTGAGTGCCAACAAATTCAGAGTTTCGTCCATGGCCACAAACGAGTAATTGAGACCCGCGCTGAGGTGATGACGGTCGCTGCCCCCCATGTTCGATGAGTACATCAGATTGGTGTATAGGTTAAGCTCATCGCCGTCGTAACGGTTCAGTCCATAGGCCGAACGCAAACGATGCCCCGTCACATTGGCAATAAGCGCCACCGACGTTTGGTTGGCATTGGCAAACACATGCCCTTTTTTGAGGAAAGCGTTCACCCGGTCGTTGTTCACATCTACCCGATAGGGGTTGGCCACACCCGAAATTTGCCCACCATTGCGCACCTCGCTCAGGTATTGCACACCCAGGCGGGTAATGGAGCCATTGTCGCCTTTGCGATCCCAGCGGTTCATCAGGTTCACCTGTTTCACCAGGGGTTCGTCCCTAAAACCATCGTGGTTGTGGTCGATGTCCTGCCCCAAGTAACGGCCATGCATCAATGCAGCCGTGGCCCAGCGGTCGTTCACGGGAGCCGAAACAAAGGCGTTGAACTCGTACTTTTGGTCGTCGGCCGCATAAGCATTCAGGAATAGCCATTCGGGATCCGAAGGCTTGCGGTACTCCACATTCACCTGGCCGGTCATCGACTCGTAGCCATTGACCACCGAAGCAGCTCCCTTCGACACCTGGATGGACTCCATCCACGGCCCTGGCACAAAAGCCAATCCATAGCCGGTGGCAATGCCGCGCAGATTGGGAATGTTTTCGGTTTGCAATTGCGAATAAACGCCGGCCAGACCCAGCATTTGAATCTGACGGGCGCCCGTCACGGCATCGGGATAAGCCACATCAACCGAGGGGTTGGTGACGAAACTCTCAGCCAAGTTGCAACATGCCGCTTTGCACAGTTCGGCACTGTTAATGTTAATGGTTTGAAAAGGGGTGAGCTTGCTGGCATACATCCCTTTGTTTTTTTGAGCCACCACCACTTCGTCCAGCTCAATGTCGCTTTGCAGCACCACATCGAGGAGTTTTCCGGGAGCGACCTCCACCGTGTCGTTGCGATAACCCACAAAGCTAAACACCAGCTGCTGACGGTCGTTGAGAGATGAAATGGCAAAATTGCCATTTTCGTTGGTGATGGTACCCACCGTGGTGTTAAGCCAATAAACGTTTACGCCAGGCAATGGCGTCATTTTGCCATTATCGTTGCCTCTGACGGTTCCCTTCACGGGTTTTTCGGATGCCAAAGACACTTGCACTGTCAGGCACGACAAGGCAAGCAATATCAAGTCTTTCATGATGAAAAATTCATTTGTCAAACATCGGTTTACGGGCTGTCACGGGTGCAACAGCCATTCAACACCTCAAAGAAGGTGCGAAAAACCTACGCGCGTGCAGGGATTTTGCGCTGACAAATGATATTGAGAAAATCACGCGGAGAGACCACCAAGCGGGGCGACTCCCCAAAGGAGACATTAAAATCTGTCAATGCCGACATCTCCGTCACAACCTTGAGATAAGGCAGCAAAGCGGGTAAAACCGGCAATATTTTATTGACAACAATGCTTGATGGCGCAACAGACTCCTGAAGCTCATCGAAAAACACCACGCGAGTATCCATACGATCGCAATGGTGCGAAGCAGTAAAACACACCGTTCCATGATGATCGGCATCAGAACTGTCGTGCTCATGCGTATTGCAACAATGGTTGTGATGATCGGCACACGTCAGGGGCTCAACCAACACCGACACACGTGTTTGCCCACTACAATCGCAATGTACCTGATACACGGGCAACCCCATGGTCAGAAGCAGCATCAGACTGCCCAACACGAGCGATATGTATTTTTGATGATACGGCATTGCACAACAATTGCTGCAAAAATAACAATTTTACCAGGCAAAAGGTTGATGACCATGCAATCATTTCGCGTTAAGAGGGTGTTAAGAAGAATGTGCTCAATCCGGTCAGGCCATTGAGAACTCACCCGGTTGAAAAACGGCCATCGCCTCCCTCAAGGACAAAAAAATGATTGGCCTCTTCAAAAAAAAGTCATCACCCGAGGGGAAACCCTGAAAACAATTCCTTTCGGCATGTCCCCCGGGGGACGGGTCGAAAAAATTTGCATTCGCACCGTGGCTGACTCTTTCATCGTCGATTCACCCTGCCGTTGTCGTCTTTCAACGCATCACAGCCGCAATCCGCTCCAATCCCTCCATCACCAGGGCACGGGGCGCTCCCACATTCAGTCGCATAAAGCCTTGCCCGTCGGGGCCAAACGACACCCCGTCGTTGAGACCCACTTTGGATTTTCGGATGATGAAATCCTTGAGATCCGCCTGCGGCAATCCCCATTGCTTAAAGTTGAGCCACAGTAAAAAGGTGGCCTGCGGCAGATGAAAGGTAACGCCATGCAGGTGGGCTTCAACGAAATCGCGTACGGCCATCACGTTACCCTCAAGGTAAGCGAGCAGTTCGGCCAACCAGGGTTCACCATGAGCATAGGCAGCCTGCAAAGCTATGCCGCTAAACACATGCCCTGTGTAAAGATGCAAGGCCGTGAGCGACTTGCGGAAAGTTGCCAACAGTTCAGGATTAGTGATGATGACATACGACGTCGAGAAACCTGCTATATTAAATGTTTTACTGGCGGCATTCAGGGTGACGGTGTGTTGAGCCACCTCATCGCTAAGCGATGCCAGGGGGATGTGACGATGGCCAAAGAGCATCAGGTCGCTGTGAATTTCGTCGGATACCATCAGCACATCGTATCGCAGGCAAAGAGCGGCCAATTGCTCCAACTCGGGGCGCGTCCATACACGTCCCACTGGATTGTGAGGGTGACAAAACAGGAAAAGTTTCACATCGGGATCCGAGAGTTGTTTCTCCAGCAAATTGAAGTCCATCACATAACCGTTCGCAGTCTCCAACAGGGGATTGGTCACCA
Organism: Breznakibacter xylanolyticus; assembly: GCF_003254275.1. GTDB lineage: Bacteria > Bacteroidota > Bacteroidia > Bacteroidales > Marinilabiliaceae > Breznakibacter > Breznakibacter xylanolyticus. Next base: position 22,305 of record NZ_QKZK01000002.1, read on the forward strand.
GTTGGCGCCCATTTTCCTTCACCACCGAATAAAACGGGGGATATACAGGCGTTTGAATCAACACCTTGTCACCCGGGCGGGTGAAAGCCATCACAGCCATCACCATCGAAGACACCACGCCGGGAGCATACTCAATAGTGTCGAGGGGCACCCCCCAATTGTGTCGGCGCTGCATCCACCCGGCAATGGCTTGTTGAAACCACTCGCCACGCACCGTATAACCGTAAATGCCGTGCTGTGCCCGCCGGTTAATGGCCTCAAACACCTCAGGAGGCGCCGCAAAATCCATGTCGGCCACCCACAAGGGAAGCACATCGGCAGTGCCAAACACTTTTTCGCGCAGCTCAAGTTTGTAAGCATGGGTCCCCTCACGGGGAATGATGGTATCGAACGAATAGGACATATCATGGAGTTTTGTGTGAAACGAATTACAAAAGTAACAATTCTCAAGCCTCACCGTGTGACATTAATTCCCACCATCGCCCCATGAAAATTGGTAAAGAGCATGAGGACGGGACAAAGTAACTAAGTGCAAAAGTACAAGAGTGCGGAAGTACGGATTAAAAATTTCCCCGTAGGGGAAAAAGGTCGGTAGCAAATACGTTGATTCGCTCTTTTGCCCCAGATGGGGCAAAACAAAACGATAAACCATTCATTCTACCGAGCTTTCCGGCCTAACGGCAGGAGAATTTTAAAAAACGCTTCAAATATTACACTTCGGAACTTTTGTGATGCACCAAGAAGTTTTGATCATCCTTGAACCATTTTCAACGCTTCTTTCGCAACATGAACGAAAGGCTCCAAAGTTACCCTTCAGGAGATTTAGGGGGCTTAACCTACTGCCCTCAAGGAGCAACTTTAGGCAATGCAATGAAAAATGAAGTACCATGACCGGATTCACTCTCCGCCCAAATACGCCCGTGGCATTGGCGGATCAGCTCGTCGCACAACATCAACCCCAGTCCGGAACCCCGCTCACCATGGGTACCCTCTGTAGACACCCCCTGCCCGACTCGAAACAGTTGTGACACCATCTCAGGAGTCATGCCAATGCCTGTATCGGCAATGCGAATAATGGCATGCCGGACATCTGGCACAACATCCACCGTCACCCGACCATTGGAATGGGTAAACTTTAGAGCATTGGAAATGATGTTGCGCATTACGGTCTCCATCACGTTCTTATCGACGCATACGAACAATTGGTCTGGGAGCCGATTCTCGAGTTCAATACTTTTTTCACGGGCGATATATTGAAACAACAGAAAACAGTCATCTGTCATCTGTCGCATCTCCACATTTACAAAATGGAAATGGATGCGCCCTTGCTGCACAAGAGCCCATTTAAGCAAATTTTCAAGCAAATTGAACACCCGTGTCGACATGGCATGCAGTGCCACCATCAACTGACGTCGATCGGACTCATTCATCTCATGCTGAGAATTTAACAACAGGTCGAGATTATTGCTAATGGATCCTACCGGCCCGCGCAAATCGTGTGCAATGATAGAAAAAAACTTGTCCTTGGCCCGATTGGTCATGGCCAACTCATCGGACAACGAACGGTATAGGGCTTCGCTATGGCGGAGTTTCTCTTTCAGGGCTCGAAAGCGTGACACAATGCCCCCAACCACCATCAAGCTCACAAAGGCAATACGGATACGAGTTCCTGCAAAAATAAACACATAATCATCACCCATGCCCATGAGCATCAACACATGCAACCCGGTAAACGCAAACAACACCGCCATTCCCGCCCAAAATCCATAAAAATAAGCGGCCAACACCACCGGGATGCCATAATAAAGGTTGACGATGTAATCGATGCGATGGTGTAACAAGGCAAATATCAACAAAAAAACGCCGCACACCCCCATTAACAAATAGGGATGAAGCCGTGGGTTATCCCCCCACTCTCCCATCGACTTAAAAAACGTCACCAATGACATGCTTTAGAAATTGTAACATGAAATTTAGCATCAAAGCAAGCGCTTGTCAAAAAAAATAGAGGTACCAATTAAAGAACTACATCAAACACAGATTTCTAAAACCAGACAGAATCAAAGAATACCACACACCGTATAGGATCGAAGATCGGACATGTTCTACAAAAATGTGACTACCTTTGCCCCAAACCATTTGAACCAATGATGACATTTCCCTGGGGTCACGCCAAGCGTTACAACGACTACAGCAGCTACATCAAAAAAACATTCGGGCAACGCATCCAAAAAGTCTCTATCAACGCGGGATTCACCTGCCCCAACCGCGACGGCAGCAAAGGCACCGGGGGCTGTGATTTTTGTAACAACAGCACCTTCAACCCATCGTACTGCGGCCCGGAGCTCACCATTACCCAACAAATTGATAAGGGCATCTCGTTTTTTCGCGACAAATATAAAACCCAGTTTTACCTGGCCTATTTCCAGGCATATAGCAACACCTATGGTGAACTGAGCGATTTGCTCAATAAATATGGCGAAGCGCTGGCGCATCCACTGGTCAACGGCCTGGTTCTGGGCACGCGCCCCGACTGCGTGGACGACCGCCTGCTCGACGAACTCACCCAATGGCACCAACGCCATTACATCGCCATTGAACTGGGTGCCGAATCGACCCTCAACCGCACGCTCTCGGCCATTAACCGCGGCCACTCGTGGGAAGAGACCGTTGCGACCACCTGCCGCATTGCCCAACGGGGCATTCCCGTGGGACTACACATGATTCTGGGGCTGCCGGGCGAGGATGAGCAAACATTGTTGGCCCACGCCGATGTGATTTCACAACTGCCCATCAGCTATCTGAAACTGCACCAGCTGCAGATTGTGAAAGGCTCGCGCTTTGCCAAAGAATACGCCACCACGCCCGAAAAATTTGCATTGATGACTGCCGAAAAATACATCGAGCTCATTGTCGATTTCCTCGAGCGCCTCTCACCCCACATCATTGTGGAACGCTTTATCAGCCAGGCGCCCCACGACCTACTGATTGCCCCCAACTGGGGCTTGAAGAATTTTGAGTTCGTGCACAAAGTCGAGAAACGCCTCGAAGAACGCGAGACCTGGCAAGGACGACTGTACAACGAAAAAACCTAACCCCACACAACTAATACCCGCTCCCTTATGCAATGGATGATGTTAGCCCTGGCAGCTTTCTGCTTAATCATGCTTTTACATTATGTCTTCAAAATCCTCAAGATGATCATCGTCGGGGGAGGGAAAGGTCATTTCGAGGAACCCCGAATAAGTTCTCCATTGGCCGACACCCCTCAATGGCATGACCTGCTGGCCGCAAGAAACAGCTATTACCGCAACCTTACGCCTGAATTACAGGCTGAATTCCTCAAACGCACCCGCCTGCTGACAGGCCGTTTTCATTGGATAAGCGGAGATCATCACCCCATCACCCCCGACATGAAATTGCTGGTGAGTGCATCGGCCGTGCAGCTGCTCTTTGGCCGTCCCGATGCCGATTTGGGACATTACAATACCATTGTGCTTTATCAGGATGCGTACCAAAACCGGCTCACCCTCAACTATCATAAGGGCGAGGTCAACAAGCGCGAAATTGTGCTATCGTTCAAACATTTTGAGGAAGGCTACGCCAACGACACCGATAAGGTGAACCTCGGGTTGCACGAAATGACACATGCCTTGGATTTAGGGACTTTTTTGGGTCACGGCAAAAGCTACATCGGCCGACGGTTGTTGGACAATTTCATCAACAAGGCGTATCCCCATTTTACAGCGTTTCAAAATGGTGACACCACATTTTTGCGTTCATACGGAGCCACCAACTTCAGGGAATTTTTTGCGGTGGTCGTAGAGCATTTTTTCGAAGCGCCAGGTGAGTTCACGCAACAAATGCCCGAGCTGTATCGTGAACTGTGCCTTCTGCTCAACCAGGATCCGGCAGCCGGTATTTATCGAGGGATCTCGCCCACGCGATTCCCAAATTTAGACAACAACACCCCGCTTCCCTGGAGTGAATCCGCTCCCACACGCCACCTCACAGCCATTTCGCCCCACTCAAATGTCACAATCAAGGTGCTTGTCTCGGCTCTCATCTTTTTCATATACTGTGCCGCGCAAAACGGCCCACACAGCTTATACCTGAATCTGCCATTCATTGTTTTGCTTGGAGGCATCCTTTGGCCAACACTCGTGGGAGCCAAACAATATCTGGCCATCACCGACACCCATTTCGTGGTGCTATCATTCCGAAAAAAACAAAAACAGGCCATTCACCTCAAAAACATCGTGATGATGGACTTCGAGCGGGGGCTCACCCATCAAAGCATCTATGTGTGCTGGTTTCAACAACACCAAATCCAAGAATCGGTTTTCAAATTCAATTTATCAGAAGATGCTTCCCACAAACTGCGACAACACCTGAATAGTTGCGGCGTAACAGTAATGGTGGACGGCAAATACGAATCAAGATAAGTCCATCATGCACGGTTCGACAGCGCCACAATCCAGATGCTCACCTCGTACAATAAGTAAATGGGAATGGCTACCAACAGCAAGGTAAACACATCGGACGTAGGGGTGATGATGGCCGCCACAAACAGCAGAATCACGATGGCGTGACGGCGATAATTGCGCAGAAAGGCAGCCGAAAGAAACCCCATCTTGGCAAAAAGCCAGCTCAACACCGGCATTTCAAACAAGATGCCCATCATCAAATTGAGCATCATCATGGTGCCGATGTACGACTCCAGCACAATGTGATTTTCGACCTCGACGCTTACCTGATAGGTGGCCAAAAAACGAAATGTGAGCGGAAAAATAACGAAGTAACTCATGGCCACCCCCAACATGAACATCACGTAACCGCTCAAAATAAACCGAAGGGCATAGCGTCGTTCACGCACGTACAAGGCAGGGGACACAAAACGGAACACCTCATAAAGTATGTAGGGAAACGTCAACAAAAAACCGGCAAGCAGCGCCATTTTTATGTGGGTGACAAATTGCTGGGTCAACTGCGTGCTAATTAGGCGCACGTCAAATGGCGCCATCTCCATGCCCGAAACCCCAAGCCACTGCCCTGCGGCAGCCAACCATCTAAACATCATTAAATCACTCTGCTTGGGCGCCAATATCACGGCAAAAAGCTGCTCTTTATACACAAAAGCAACCACGCCAAACACCACCATGGCCACCACCACGCGCACCAATACCGCGCGCAGGGCATCCAGATGTTCCCAAAACGTCATCCTTTCGGCAGATCCCGATTCACTCATGAACGTGTGGTGGGTTGATCTTTCACATCGCTTTTCAACTCCGACTCAATGCCGTTCATCCCCTCCTTAAAACTACGCACCCCTTTGCCCAGGCCGCGCATTAACTCGGGTATCTTTTTACCGCCAAACAACAACAGTACAATCAGCAGTATGAAAAAAATCTCCTGCATCCCTAACCCGCCAATAAACAAAAGTGTCGTCATGATTTACCAATTAAATATTTTACAAAAAGAAAACCGCCCACCATCTGTATCAATAAACCGGGAATGCCCAGCCTGAAATCCTGCAAAGCCACATAAAAATCGCCTACCATCCACCACTCCGCCAATGTTCCCACCACCTGGTACGACAACACCACCAGCATCATGATAAAAATAGAAACCCGCTTGAAATAAGTGGCCGCATAACCAGCCGCCAACGCCAACAGAGTTGATTTCACCAAAATAATTGGCAACACCGCCGCAACAGGCATGCCAAACAAGGCCGAGTTAATCAATGGCGATGCGATGGCCGTGAGGAGCCCGACCTTCCATCCGTACTTGTAAGCGCCCACCAGCGTGAAAAAATAAATGGGCAAGAATATCATTCCCCCCTTAGGGATGCTATGAAAAAGCTGGGGCACCAGCACATTACCCAACACAAAGGCTGCGGCCACCCAATAGGTCTTTGCCTGCGAATAGCTCAACGTATTGAGCTGAATTGCGATTGATTGCATCGTAGTTATTTTAAAAGTTAAATATCACACCCCCCATGCCCGTCATGCCCGGCATGGGAAAGCCCGAATTGATTTCATAAATTTCATCCAACAGGTTTTCGAGCTTTAAATATAGCTCAATATGCCGGGTGGGTAAATAGCTGCCACGAAGATTCCAAAGCGTAAAGGCCTCTTTCACCACTGGATCCATGGAAGTATGCAAACCCGACACATGCTGCACTCCGGTAGATGCCCGCCATTGACGCGACACGTAATCGATGCCCGCGAACATCTTTTGCCCTGGAGCTGCCAACACCGGATTACCCATGCGCAGCAGACTGTAGTTACCCGACAAACTCAAACTTCTCGACACCCGATAAGCTGCCGTCAACTCGGCACCTCGATTGCTCACAGTCCCAACGTTCACATTTTGCGGACGTCCCTCCTGCATCAGGGTTTGAATCATGTTGTCGCCTTCGGTTATAAAAAAGTTCACACCATACGATAGTCGTCCCTGCCACAATCGTTGCGACCACGAAAGTTCATAATTCCAAATCGTTTCTGTGCGCAAGTGGGCATTCTGAGGCGGAAACATAAACAACTCCCGAATGGTAGGGTTTCGAAATCCCTTTGCAGCCACCAGCTTCAACTCTCCGTTGGGCAACAGGTAAAACGAAGTCCCTGCCTGTGGCACCCATTGGTCGCCCACATGCGAATGATGGTCGTACCGGATGCCGGCATGAAGGGTCATCACCTCGCCAATGTTTTGTCTCCACTGCGCATAACCGGCCGTTTCATGATCGATGCGATCCACCAGAAGGGTCTCAGCACCGCTAAAAAAAACGTTGCGTGCTGTGCCGCCAAACTGCATGTAATCCACCCCGACCGTCAACCCGCTGTTACCCCAAAGCAAAATCGTCTCATACAAAGAAACACCTGCCATTCGGTCGGTCGAGCGAAACAAATAATCCTTGGGCTGTACGCCCTGTACGTATCCGTCATCAATTTGATGACGCCCCCAGTTATAAAACAGCTTCACCGCCCCCGAAGCGTGCTCGTAACAGTTCTCGACCGACGCCGATGCCATGCCGCGAGTAATGCGCGAATCGTTATCAAACAAAGGATGCTGAAGGGTTCCCGGGTTTGAAGCATTAAAATGAGTGAGGTTCACATCCACAAAAGCCATCCAGACTTTCGAAAAATCGTATGCCAACTTACCATATCCGCCATATTGCTCAAACGCCATGCGGTCGCGATGCCCGTCGGTGCGATTGTACGAAGCAGACACCAAGGCCGTGAGCCGGTTCTTACGATAGCTGCCTCCTGCTTCCGTGAGGTTCGTGTTAAAAGTACCAGTTCCCGCGCGCCCATAGCCGGTCATCCCCTTGCGATCGTTGTGCCTGGTGATGATGTTGATGACGCCCCCCATGGCGTTGGAACCATACAGCAGCGATGCCGGCCCCCGAACCACCTCCACCCGCCCGGCCATCATCGACTGATAGGCATCGGCAATGGGATGCCCCATCAAACCCATGTATTGGGGATGGCCATCGATGAGCACCAGCATGCCAGTGGTGGGACTGCCACCAATGCCACGCATGCTCATGCCCCCGGCCGCCCCTGTTGACACGCCATACCCCGTGATACCCCGGGCGGTGGAAAAAAATCCAGGCACCTGCTCGGTCAATACCGGTAAAAGCGATGGTTCTTGACGGGCATCTATTTGCGCACGACTCACCACCGACACACTCATGGGCAGATGACGCACATCCAGCTCACTCCGCGTCCCGGTCACTACCACTTCGGGGATCGACAGGGTGTCGGTCAACGATTTTTGGCCAAACAACGATGCACCCAGCATGGACATCATCCCCAAAACAACAACCCTGGAAAGCCCCCGTATGCGAGCCACAAAGGCATTGACCAAAGGGATGATTTCCGAAACGGTTTCAGATGTATAGCAGCTTTTTTCCAAGGGACACCAATCGGTTTGGTCCCGGTTAATGATATGCGGCACCAACCGCCCATAAGCGGCTTCAACACCGGCTTTGGCAAATAAATCCATGGCCGGTTCGCTCATCACATCGGCATGTACCCGTGACACACCGCCCTGTATCATCAGCGCCGCAGCCCCTTTGCCAATGACCTTATCGGCCACCATGGCATTCATTAAAAAATCGGGCTCGTGATGCAGTAAATCATACAGATCGGCCACGCCTCGTTGCGTAAAGGTGCGCACCGTTGCTCCCTGCGCTATCACGCACGAATAATTTCCCTGATGCAATAATTCAATCAACGAAGTCATGCTCATAAAGTCTCCCGTTTGAGCTGTTCCACATAATCATCGATGCGTCGCAACTCTTGGGGTATTTTGATGGACTGAGGGCAATGTGGCACACATTGGTTGCAGGCGATGCAATGACTGGCTTGACGAAGCTTGGGAACACTCCGGTCGTAACCCACCAAAAATGCCCGGCGTGCCTGACGATAATTCTCGTCCTGCGAACTGGCGGGGACATTGTGTTCACTCAAACACTTGTTGTAATGCAAAAACACCGAAGGGATATCAATACCATAAGGGCAAGGCATGCAATACTGACAGGCCGTGCAGGGGATCAACGAATACTCCATCATTAGTCGAGCGGTGTCGTACAATAGTTCAAACTCCTGCTCATTCAACGGCTCCAATGGAGCGTAACTAAGTATGTTGTCCTGCAAATGCTCCAAATAGGTCATCCCGCTGAGCACAGTGAGCACTTTGGGAAATGACCCTGCGTAACGAAAAGCCCACGAAGCAACGCTTTCGTTGGGACGCTGTTGCTTGAGTCGAGCCGCCAAATATTGTGGCAACTTAGCCAAACGGCCACCCAAAAGCGGTTCCATGATAATGGCCGGGATGTTGCGCTTATCCAATTCACCATACAAATAAAGAGCATTGGTATTGTTGCCGGTGGCATGCTCCCAATCGATATAGTTCAACTGAATTTGCACAAAATCCCACTTCACCGTATCGTGCAACGAAAGCAAATAATCGAACACCTTAATATCACCATGGTACGAAAAACCAAGGTTTCGAATGCGGCCGGCCTTGCGCTCCTCTATCAAATAATCGAGGATGCCATTGTCGAGGTAACGACCTTTTAATGCATCCATGCCCCCCAAACCAATGGCATGCAAGAGCATGTAATCGAGATAATCAACCTGCAATTCATTCAACGACTTATGATACATGGCAATGGATGCCTCCCGACTCCAGATCTGGGGACCAAAATTCGACAGCTTGGTGGCTATCAAATATTTATCGCGAGGATGCCGACTCAGTGCGATGCCGGTCGCTTTCTCCGACCATCCCTGCACGTAAACGGGCGAAGTATCGAAGTAATTCACCCCGTGGGCGATGGCATAATCCACCAAATCGTTCACAGCAGCCTGATCAATCACGTTGCCATCGGGAGCGGGCGTAGCCAACAATGGCCAGCGCATGCAACCATAACCCAGCAGCGACACTTTGTCGCCCGTGGCCGATGATGTGCGATAAGTCATGCTGTCGGTGGGAACCTCCGCTGTCGTTTTCCGCCCCCCTGTGGGCGCTATCCGGTCACAACCTGTAAAAGCCGCCGCAGCAGCTGCCGTGCCGCCGCCCAATAATTTCAGGAAATCACGACGGACAATTTTATTCTTATTATCTGACATATTCGGTTCAATTAAACGATTCGGTGCATGCAATGTCCTTCTACATAAATGGCGCTGAAAGGCCTTGCCGGGCAAAGGTTTTCACAAGCGCCGCAACCAATGCAACGCTCAGTGTCCACCACGGGAGTTTTGGGCGAATCGGCCACCCCGGCCTCACGAGCGACCATCTGAATGGCTCCCACCGGGCAATGACGGGCGCAATTATCACAAAAAACACCATCGGCGAGCACCACACAATTTTTCTCTATCCAAACGGCATGGCCAATTTGCGTGGCCGACTTTTGAGCCGTGTCAATCCGCTCAATGGCTCCCGAAGGACACACATCAGAGCATCGCGTGCACTCAGGGCGACAATACCCTCGCTCAAACGACATCTCGGGTTGCATCAACCGCAGCAAGTCGGTAGATGGGCGCAACACCTGATTGGGACATTGCGTCACACACAACTGGCATCCCACACATTTTTGCGAAAAATTTCGGATGCTTTGAGCCCCGGGCGGCACAATGTGCATTTGGCGGGGCGGTACTTGCTTGTCCTCGATCACCGCCAAGCCTCCATCCATTTTCATCTCCTGAGCCTTGATTGTGGCCGTGGCTATAAGAGCAGCTGAAACGGTTAACATACCCCGCCGCCCCATATCCACCTGGCTTTCCGAAGCATCTTCAACAGGCTTTTTCTTGATGGGCAAACCATAACGCATGGCGTTTTTGTTGCAGACATCGATGCAATTGAAACATGTGACACAGCGACTATAATCAATGACCTTGTTTTTGGAATCAATGCACGAAGCCTTACAATCGCGGGCACACAACCCACAACTGTTGCATGTTTCAGTATTAAAGCGATGTTTAAACAGCGAAAAACGCGATACAACACCCAATACAGTTCCCACCGGGCAAATCGTATTGCAATAGGTGCGGCCGTTACGCCAGGCCAAATAACCAATGAGCAGAGCTGACACAACAGCCACCAATAAAGTCCCCAATCCGGTCAACCAAACATCCACATGATAAAAAAGATAACTATCGGTACGTTCGGCCATATAGGCCAAAAAATTATTGCTCCACAAATAAATGGGCGACAACAATTGGGCTGCCATTCGCCCAAAAATTCCATACGGGTCAAGCAACGCCATCACCGACCCCAAACCGGCCGCAATGGCCGCCACAAACAATGCCAACACACTGTATCGCCACCATTTTTTTTCGGGCGAATAGCTCTGACGGCGCTTTATAACCCGCCGTGAAATGCGCGACACCACATCCTGAAAAATGCCCAACGGGCACACCACCGAACAATAAATGCGCCCCAACAGCAACGTCACCAATATCAATGCCGCCACCACGACCACATTCACGGCCAACAAGGCCGGCAGAAACTGGATTTTTGCCATCCACCCAAAATAAGTGTGAATGGTGCCCGAAAAATCGAGAAATAACAAGGTCAATGCGCCTCCCAACACAACGGCCAACGCCGTTCTGGTTAATCTTAGTACTCCCATAATCGGTAGTTTTATTGCTATCATCAAGATTCAAACATCATGACTGAAAAAAAGTAAATGGTCAGAATGACATCTCTCCGACTCATTTTTTAACAAAGCCAAAATACATCAATTGAATGAACAAAACGGAGCGTTAAATGTTATCGCCGAGTTAAAAAAGAACAGCAAAACAGACAACTCGTCCAGCAAACACCCTTACCCCATCATCGAATAAAAAAAAATCGCACCTGCCCAAAAGCAAAAAATCCCCCTGCCACGCATGACAGAGGGATTCATTAAGATTAACAGAAAGTTCATTTATCAAGCGAACCAAATACTTTTTGAAGGATGTCGTTGACACGTGCCAAAGGATCTTCTCGAATTTTTTCTTCCTCAACTGATATTTTCAGGTACATCCCATCAAGCGCTTTTTGGGTGAGATAAGCTCCCAAGTCGGTGCTTACAGGATTATATTTCGTAGTCAATGGCAATACATTATTAATATTTACAAAAGAATTCCAAGCCGATGTCAACTGGCTCCAGGTATTGGCCACTGTGATACCACTCCCCAACAAATCTTTACCCAGTGAAGCATTGATTTTTGGCGCATAAAGATCAACCAATTGACTATTGGTGGTATTTTTCAGATAAGTGGTTGCCGCGTGGTTATCGCCGTTCAGGATGGTCCATCCATCGGCAATAGACATACTGGTAATGGACTCTACAAATATGGGGCCGGCCTCTTTGGCAGCATCCTCAGCAGCCCGGTTAATTCCCAAAATCACATTGTTCAACAGTAATTCACCGCCGGGAATCTTGCCAATATTTTCCACAATCACGCTGGCCTCATCAGGCAACAATATTTTATATAGATCATTGCCATAATAACCATCTTGCACGCCTAAATACGACACCGCCGAATTGGTGCCCACTTCCAATGCCGATTTCAATCCCGAAACCACCTGAGCTTCGGTAAGCGAATCGCCCGATTCGCCGAGTATATCCGACAATTCATCGCATGATGAAAACAGGAATGCAGAAGAGAACAGCAAAGGGAAAATTAATTTCTTCATCGTCGTTTATTTTTTAAAAATGGTGTACGTTCATTTTTTGCAGATGGTTTGGTTCTAATCAAATTTTGTTCCGCTTTTCCACTTTTTTGAAATAATTTCTGTATCAAGTCAGAACGCTTCAAGGCACGGAGGCGCGATTCAATTTTTTGCCGGTACTCGGGCTTATACCAAAAGAAATACATGCGTTGCTGCAGTTTCTCGTCCTTGCTATGCGCTGTAAACACCGGCTCCAGCGTGTAGGGATGATAACCCGAATAATATATCTCGGTAGACACGGTCATGGGCGTGGGCGTGAAATCCTGCACCTGCTCGAGCTGAAAATTGAGTTCATGCGCCTCGGTCGCCAGCTGTGCCATGTCCTCCTCGCGACTGCCCGGATGACTCGAAATAAAGTAAGGCACCAACTGCTGTTTCAGACCCTGCTCACGGTTAATGTCATCAAAAATCTTACTGAACTTTTTAAAGAGGCTGAACGAGGGTTTTCGCATCATCTTAAGCACCTGGTCGGATGTGTGCTCGGGCGCTACTTTCAAACGACCGGAAACATGATAGGCAATCAACTCCTTCATGTAACGCTGATGGCTGGTCTTTTCAGCCTCACCGGCCATTGGATTAAGCAGCATATCATAACGCACGCCACTGCCAATGAACGATTTCTTGATGCCGGGCAACTTATCCACACTCCTATAAATATCAATCAATGGCGTGTGGTCGGTATTGAGGTTTTTGCAAATATTGGGATGAATGCACGATGGCCGGGTGCAACGCTCGCACAATTTCAGATCGATGCCCTGCATTTGATACATATTGGCACTGGGGCCACCCAAATCGGAGAGATAGCCCTTAAAATCGGGCATCTGCATCACCTGCTCCACCTCGCGCAACACCGATTCTTTAGAACGCGAAGCGATGAACTTACCCTGATGCGCCGAGATGGTACAGAAACTACACCCACCAAAACAACCACGATGAATGTTGACAGAAAATTTGATCATCTCGAAAGCCGGAATAGCCCCCTTATCTTTGTAACGAGGATGGGGCAAACGCGTGTAAGGCAAATCGAACGAAGCATCCAATTCATTGCTGGTCATGGGTGGGAATGGCGGGTTGATGACTATGCGCTTGTCGCCCACATTTTGAATCAACCGTGCAGCATGCCAACGGTTGCTTTGCTCTTCGATGTGCCGAAAATTGGATGCATATACCTTTTTGTCGGCCAAACAAGCCTCGTGCGAAGCCAGTTCAAGGTCGCTCCAATGCTTATTCTTAGGCAATTCATCGTGTAACGGTTGCGTAATGGCCGTTTGCGCCACTGTGGTGAGCGATGAAAAAGGAACACCTTTCTCGAGCAATTGCACAATTTCCTTCAAGGGTTGCTCCCCCATGCCATACACCAACATATCGGCACCCGATGACGCCAAAATGCCGGGCATCAATTCATCTTTCCAATAATCATAATGGGTCAAACGCCGCAACGATGCCTCAATTCCACCGATAAGCACCGGCACATCCGGAAATAATTTTTTAAGAATCTGGGTGTAAACGGTAGTGGCATAATCGGGACGAAACCCGGCTTTTCCTCCTGGTGTGTATGCGTCATCGCTGCGCAAACGACGATTGGCTGTGTAATGATTCACCATCGAATCCATGGCGCCAGCCGACACCCCGAAAAAAAGGCGCGGAACACAAAACTTCTTAAAATCACGAAGGTCGTCACGCCAGTTCGGTTGCGGCACAATGGCCACCTTCAATCCCATGTTTTGCAAAAGCCGCCCAATGACGGCTGCCCCAAAGGAAGGATGATCCACATAGGCATCGCCCGAAAACAAAATTACATCGGGTTGTTCCCATCCCAACAAACGAGCCTCCTTGGGCGTTGTAGGTAACCAATCGGTCAATTGATATGCTGACAAATCTCTCATTATTAATCGTTCACACAAAGCAGATACCGATTCGAGACATCGACCGGTTTTGCATCTGCAAAGTTACACAAAAGCCACTGATAGGCGGGCATTCAAGGCAGTCGAAAAAAATATTTTCACATTTAACAAACTAACGGAAAAATAGTTGTATTGATTTTTTTAATGAATTAGATAAAACAAATCACACAAGGCTTTGAAATTTTTAAAGCAATGTTAACTTTGTGATTGAAATTTTATGCCATGGTTGATTCAAATAAGGAATTGGTACACAATCTGGAGCTAAAAATTGACCGTTTGATGCAGCGCTATCAGGCTTTGAAACAAGAGCACCTGATGTTACAGCGCAACCATGAATCATTAAACGGTCAATTGGCCGAAGCTTTGTCACAAAAAACAGAGCTTCAAGGTCGTTACGACAGTTTGAAACTGGCCAAGACCATTGAATTAACCCAGGTTGATGCCCATGAGGCCAAATTAAAAATCAACCAAATGGTGCGGGAAATTGATAAATGCATAGCGCTTTTAAACCGGTAATCGGAATAAATGGACGATAAACTATCTATACGGGTCAATGTTGCCGAACGGTACTATCCTCTGAGGATCGACCGGAGCGATGAGGAACGTATCCGATTGGCTGCACGAATGATTAACGACAAAGTGTCGCAGTACCAGCAACACTATGCCGACAAAGACATGCAGGACTTTTTGGCAATGGCTTCGTTGCAGATGGTCATCAAACTGCTAGAACTTGAAAATCAGCAGGACGAAACGCCATTGATGGAGGCCATGAAAAATCTGGACAAAAAACTGGACGAGTTGCTGGCTCAAGAATAAGTATTTATTAATCAATTATATTACCCGCATTATTTCCCTGTCGCAATAGCACAGCGATGTGTTATTGCTTTGATGTCAGGCTAATAATGCGTTTTATTTTTTAAACCTCAGACAATGGAAATAGTAATAGGATTAGTTGCTTTTCTGGTGGGAGGCGGCGTGGCTTGGGTGATTTTTGCCAAAGCCCTGAGTGCCCGCAACCGGAAAATCATTCAGGAAGCAGAAACAGAGGCCGAAGTGATTAAAAAAGATAAGATTCTTCAGGCCAAAGAAAAGTTTTTACACCTCAAGACCGAACATGAGAAGGAAATCAATGCCCGCAATGCAAAAATGCTGGCCAACGAAAACCGCCTCAAACAAAAGGAACTCTCCATCAACCAAAAGATAGAGGAACTGCAACGCAAGACCAAAGAAGCCGAAGTGGCCAAAGAAAACCTGACGGCTCAAACGGAAATTTTGGAACACAAAAACGAGGAAATCGAACGCCTCCACCGCCAGCAGGTCGAACAGTTGCAAACCATCTCAGGGATGTCGGGCGAAGAAGCCAAAGAAATGCTCATTGAATCGATGAAGGCCGAAGCCAAAACCGAGGCCATGAGCTACGTCAACGACATCATGGACGAGGCCAAAATCAACGCCAACAAAGAAGCCAAACGCATTGTTCTGCAAACAGTGCAACGCGTGGCGACCGAAACGGCCATTGAAAATTCGGTGACCATCTTCCACATCGACTCTGACGAAATCAAAGGTCGCATCATCGGCCGCGAAGGACGTAACATTCGGGCACTGGAAGCTGCCACCGGCGTTGAAATTATTGTGGATGACACCCCAGAGGCCATCGTACTGTCGGCATTCGACCCTATGCGCCGCGAAATTGCCCGTCTGGCTTTGCACCAACTGGTGACCGATGGCCGCATTCACCCTGCTCGCATCGAAGAGGTAGTGAACAAAGTTCGCAAACAAGTAGAGGAAGAAATTATTGAAACCGGTAAGCGGACGACCATCGACCTGGGCGTTCACGGTCTTCACCCCGAATTGATTAAACTGGTGGGTAAAATGAAATACCGTTCAAGCTACGGTCAAAACCTGCTGCAACACGCTCGCGAAACGGCCAACCTCTGTGCCATCATGGCATCGGAATTGGGTCTGAACGCCAAGAAAGCCAAACGCGCCGGCCTGCTACACGATATTGGTAAGGTATCCGATGAGGAACCAGAATTGCCACACGCAATCCTTGGGATGAAACTGGCCGAAAAATACAAAGAAAAGCCCGAAATTTGCAACGCCATTGGTGCCCACCACGACGAGGTGGAGATGACCACCATGCTGGCTCCCATCATTCAGGTGTGCGATGCCATCTCCGGTGCTCGCCCGGGTGCACGCCGCGAAATCGTGGAATCGTACATCAAGCGTTTGAAAGATCTTGAAAACATCGCCCTCTCCTATCCCGGCGTGATGAAGACATACGCCATTCAGGCCGGTCGTGAGTTGCGCGTGATTGTGGGAAGCGAAAAAGTTTCGGATAAAGAAGCCGAAAGCATGTCGTATGACCTGGCTCGCAAAATCCAAACAGAGATGACATATCCCGGTCAGGTGAAAATCACCGTGATTCGCGAAACACGTGCCATCAGTTATGCCAAGTAAACCAATTTTGGTTTCAACATAAAAAAAGCGACTTCGGGTCGCTTTTTTTATTCAGAGTAACCTGTTTTTGATTTAATTTAGATGGTCGTTTATCCGCCCGAACGACACCGAACAACAATAAAATTTTACACCCATCACTTAAGGCTTATATTCATCAACTTTTTAAACAAAAACAGCAAATGGGTTTCAAAAAAATATCACTAACGGAATACCTAAAACTCCACAAAAAACAGAACCCCCACTGTAATATCACAGAGGTGAAAAAACAACTCAACCAAACCTTAAAGGACTATCAAAACGGGATAAAATGTACTTGTGGAAACGATATCTGGGTAATTGGCTCAGCTTTTGTGGGCAACAGCTGCTTTACTTGCATTAAAGGGGAAAGCTATCCCACCGATGATTACGAAATAGACATTGCCATGCACAAACGCACACCAGTAAAGGGGCGCAGACATATTGACCAAATTGATCCAATGGAAATCAATGGCTATTTTGACGATGATGGCTACGAAATCAATATGGATCTCGTTCCCAAACCCGATTTATGCATTACCTGCGTGCATGAGGACGATCCCAACACGGAAATTATTTGCAATCTCACACGGTGTGACGATTATGGAAATGGGCCGTTTATTTGCCATGATTACAGAAATAGAAATGCTTAAGAAAAAGTTGACAACAACCGCCATATCAATCTTCACACGAAAAAAAGACGAAACGCCACAATGACCCTACTCACCCACACCAACGTATTGGTTACCGGCGGAGCCGGATTCATCGGCTCCAACCTGACGGAACGCCTGCTCGAACAAGGCAACCAGGTGACCTGTCTGGATAATTTTGCCACGGGCAAACGCGAAAACATCGCCCCCTTTCTGTCGAACTCCAACTTTCGACTCATCGAAGGAGACATCCGCCACCTCGACACCTGTCGACAAGCCTGCTTGGGGCAATCGGTGGTGTTGCACCAAGCCGCATTGGGCTCTGTGCCCCGCTCTATCAACGACCCTATCACGTCTAACGATGTGAATGTAGGCGGCTTTGTCAACATGCTGGTGGCAGCCCGCGACAACGGCGTGCGACGCATGGTGTACGCGGCCAGCTCATCGACTTACGGCGACAGCAAGCAATTACCCAAAGTGGAGGATAACATCGGGCGACCGCTCTCGCCCTACGCCGTTACCAAATACGTCAACGAACTGTATGCCGATGTGTTTGCCCGCACCTATGGCATGCAATTGGTGGGATTGCGATACTTTAATGTATTTGGCCGCCGCCAGGATCCCGACGGGGCTTATGCTGCCGTGATTCCCAAGTTTGTCAAGTCGCTCATCGCCATGCAGTCGCCCACCATCAATGGCGACGGCTCGTTTTCGCGCGACTTCACATACATCGACAACGTCATACAGGCGAACCAATTGGCAGCCATCACCGACAACCCACAAGCGGTGAACACGGTTTACAACGTGGCCTTCGGCGAGCAAACCTCGCTCAACGAACTCATCGCCATCCTCAAGCAATTGCTAAGCCGATATAACCCGGCCATTGCCAACGTTGCCATTCACTACGGTCCCGAGCGACAGGGCGATGTGCCCCATTCACTGGCATCTATACAAAAAGCACAATCACTGCTGGGTTATGCCCCGCAATTCAACATTCAAAATGGGCTTTCGCAAGCCATCGACTGGTATTGGCACTATTTCAACCAATAACACGAGAACAAACCTCGGCACATCGACAACAACATTGGCGATAAAAGCGATTTTTTAAAACAAACATTATCTTTGTGGCCGACAAAAATAAAACCCTATAATAGAACCATCTCACACTTAAAAATGGCAAAAGTTGCATTGATCACAGGCATCACCGGACAGGATGGCGCCTATCTGGCAGAATTTCTGCTCAAAAAAGGATACATCGTGCACGGCATCAAACGCCGCTCATCGCTTTTTAATACCGAACGCATCGACCACCTGTACCAGGATCCGCATGTGGACAACCGCAATTTCTTTTTGCACTACGGCGACCTGACCGATTCGACCAACCTGATTCGCATCATTCAGGAAACCCAACCCGACGAGATTTATAACCTGGCGGCCATGAGCCATGTGCAGGTGAGTTTTGACACCCCCGAATACACCGCCAATGCCGATGGCATCGGTACACTTCGCATCCTGGAGGCCATTCGGTTATTAGGACTGACTAAAAAAACCCGTTTTTACCAGGCATCCACCAGTGAGTTGTACGGTTTGGTGCAGGCCGTGCCCCAAAGCGAAACCACCCCGTTCTATCCCCGTTCGCCCTACGCGGTGGCCAAACTTTATGGCTACTGGATTACGGTAAACTACCGCGAGGCTTATGACATGTATGCCTGCAACGGCATCCTGTTCAACCACGAGTCGCCCATTCGCGGGGAGACTTTCGTGACTCGCAAAATCACCCGCGCCGTGTCGCGCATCGCTCTGGGTATGCAGGACAAACTGTTCCTGGGTAACCTGTCGGCCAAGCGCGACTGGGGTCACGCCAAAGATTACGTGAAAGCCATGTACCTGATGCTGCAACAGGAAAAAGCAGAAGATTATGTAGTGGCCACCGGTGTAACCACCGAAGTGCGCGACTTTGTGAAGATGGCTTTCCACCATGTAGGCATCGATGTGGCCTTTACGGGCGAAGGGGTAAACGAAAAAGGCATCGTGAAGAGCTGTCGTAACGCTGCTTACCAACTGCCGGCCGGCACCGTAGTGGTAGAAGTCGATCCACGTTATTTCCGCCCCACCGAAGTGGATTTGCTCATTGGCGATCCCGACAAAGCCAAGCAAAAGCTGGGCTGGGAACCTGAATACACCTTAGAGACACTGGTGGAAGACATGATGAAAAGCGACCTCAAACTGATGAAAAAGGACAAATACCTCCAAGAGGGCGGCTTCAAAACCATGAACTATTTTGAATAATGAACAAAGACGCTAAAATATTTATAGCCGGCCACAACGGGTTAGTTGGGTCGGCTATTTTACGTGGTCTGAGCCAAAAAGGCTACACCAACATACTGACCCGCACCCGCAAAGAACTCGACCTGGGCAACCAGGCGGCTACCCGTGCCTTTTTTGAGGCAGAAAAGCCAGAATACGTATTTTTGGCCGCAGCCAAAGTGGGCGGCATCATGGCCAACAACACCTATCGCGCCGATTTTATTTACGAGAACCTCCAGATTCAAAACAACATCATTCACAGCAGTTGGCAAACCGGGGTGAAGAAACTGCTCTTTTTGGGCAGTTCGTGCATCTACCCCAAAAACGCCCCCCAGCCCATGAAGGAGGATTGCCTGCTGACCGATGTGTTGGAATATACCAACGAACCCTACGCCATTGCCAAAATTGCAGGAATCAAAATGTGCGAATCGTACAACCTGCAGTACGGCACCAACTACATTTCGGTGATGCCCACCAACTTGTATGGCCCCAATGACAATTACGATTTGGAAAAAAGCCACGTACTGCCGGCACTCATCCGCAAAATGCATTTGGCTCATTGCCTGGAAACCAGTAATTGGGAAGCCCTGACATCAGATTTCAACAAGTTGCCGGTGGAAGGCATCAATGGAAATGCACCAAAGGCCGCCATTCTGGCCATTTTGGCCAAATATGGCATTGTAGGCAATGATGAGGGTAACGTATCGGTGAACCTTTGGGGAACCGGAACACCCTACCGCGAATTTCTGCACAGCGACGACATGGCCGCAGCTTGCATCTACCTGATGGAATCGGTCGATTTTAAAGACATCGTGGCCGCTTCGGGCGAAAAGGAAATACGCAACACCCACATCAACATTGGCGTGGGACACGACCTCACCATCAACGAACTGGCCAACATCGTGAAACGCACCACCGGCTTTACAGGCCACCTCAACTGGGACAGCTCCAAACCCGATGGGACCTTCCGCAAGCTGATGAACGTGAGCAAACTGGAGAAACTGGGATGGAAAGCCACCATCACGCTCGACAAGGGCATAGATTCGGTTTACAAGGCCTACACAGTAAGATAACTTTCGATGAATCCATCGAAAAACCCGTTAGACTGATGTCTAACGGGTTTTTTTAATTCTCGTCTCCCTGCCGTTGTATCTTTACAGAACCTCATCTCCAATAAATGAAGGTTCTGACCTACATCAGCCTGTTATTGTTACTGCCACACTGTCAGATGAAGCCGGTGCGCAACCGATGTGGCAATTCAGCGGGCAGCTATCGACGTGGGGCAGTGTGGCCACCGAAGCCATTGCCCCGCTCAACATGGGTGGGCGTTACATTCCCAACATTCATTGGGCGGAAGTCAACACCAACCACCATCGCATTGATATGGATGCGGCCATCGACCTCCATGGCAACCTTACCTTTAAGCAACTGAACGACAGCAAATCTGAAACGGAGTTAAAACCCTACCGCTTGTGGGCACGCTACTCAGGGCGACAATACGAAATCAGGGGTGGACTGCAAAAAATCAATTTCGGCTCAGCCACGCTATTGCGCCCGCTGATGTGGTTCGACTCCATGGACGCCCGCGACCCGTTGCAAATGACCGATGGCGTGTGGGGTTTGCTGGGACGTTACTATTTCCTGAACAATGCCAACCTGTGGGTGTGGGCACTAATGGGCAACACACAACAGCGCACCTGGGACATGGCTCCCACTCGCCTCCATGTGCCCGAATGGGGCGGTCGTTTACAACATCCGTTGGGGCAGGGGGAGATGGCGCTGAGCGGGCATCACCGTGCCACCGAAGCCCTTCCATCTGCCACCATCCCACTACCCGCGGGGCACGAAAACCGAATTGCCCTGGACGGCAAGTGGGACGTAGGTCCCGGCCTTTGGTTTGAGGGGGTGTGGATGGGGCAAAACAGGCCGTCGGTCGATGACACCCACCATCTGCTGCTCACTGTGGGAGCCGACTACACTCTGGCATTGGGAAACGGGGTGATGGTGATGCTTGAACATCTAACGATGACGACCGGAAAACAAGCATTTCAAAACGAGCATTCCGAAGCCATCACAGCCGCTTCCTGCTCCTATCCTATTGGCATGGGTGGCAATTTGCACTATCTTGTCTATCATGATTGGCACCAACATCGGCAGCACCATTTCATCAACTGGAAACAACAATGGAACCACTGGACACTGTACCTGATGGCCTTCACCAATCGCGGAACAATATACCTTCCCGACCATGAAGGCAATCGTTTTGCCGGAAATGGCGGCATGGTGATGGTGGTTTTTCATCATTAGTTTTTTTAGTTTACGGGTTCAGAATATTTGTGTCATATTCATATTTATTGCCAATCATCCTTCACTTGCCCCAAAACCATAAAACCAAAACCATAAAAAATGCCCCTCATCGAACTCCAACATCTGACCAAACAGTTCCCCACGGGCAATGGATTCTTTACAGCGCTTAAGGATATCACGCTTTCCTTTGGCGAGGGCGAGTTTGCCGGCTTGGTAGGCCCGAGCGGTTCGGGCAAAACCACGCTGCTCAACATCATCGGGTCACTGGACGTTCCCACAGCCGGATCGGCACGCGTGATGGGTCAGCCGGTGGGATCGCTTACCCACCGGCAGGCAGCTGACCTGCGTAACCACCACATCGGCTTTATCTTTCAAACCTATAACCTGTTGCCGGTGTACACGGTATATCAAAACGTGGAGTTTGCCCTGCTGCTTCAAAAGCGAAACGATGCCCAACGCCGTACTGCGGTGTGCGATGCCCTGGAATGGGTCGGGCTCACCGATAAAATGCACAGCAAACCCGCCCAACTCTCCGGTGGCGAGTGTCAGCGTGTGGCCATTGCCCGAGCCATGGTCAAACGCCCCTCCATTGTGCTGGCCGATGAGCCGTCGGCCAACCTCGACGCCGAGAATTCGCACCACATCTTGCAAACCATGCAAGCCCTCAACCGAGACCTGCACACCACCTTCATCTTTGCCACCCACGACGAAAAGGTGATGCACTACCTGCAACGCATCATTACGCTGCGCGATGGTGTGGTCGAAAACGACCAATGGCATTCTCCATCGCCTCACCAACCACCAAACTAAACGCCATGCTTAGCCTCAGGCTCGCCTTTCGCAATTTGATGGGAGCCGGTCTCCGCACCTGGCTCAACGTATTTGTGTTGTCGGTAGCCTTTGTAGTCATTGTGTTTTACAACGGCATGCTCGACGGCTGGAATCAACAAGCCAAAGCCGACACCCGCGCCTGGGAAACTGGCAGCGGCCAGTTGTGGCACGCACAATACAACCCCTTCGATGCCTATTGCCTCGAAGATGCCCACGCCCTTTTGCCCCCGGCATACGAGCAATCAATTGACGAAGGTGACATCACCCCCGTGCTCATCACTCAGGCCACTGCCTACCGGGACAACCGCATGCAAAACATCCTGCTCAAGGGCATTGCTCCGGAACAAATCGTCGTGAAACTTCCCACGCATTTACTTGACGACGCCCATGAAGAGATGCCGCACGTAATCATAGGCAAACGCATGGCCGCAGCATCGCATCTCACAGTACACGACACCCTGCTGATACGCTGGCGCGACCGCCATGGCACCTTTGATGCCTGCCAAGTGATAGTGGCCGGTATCTTTGGCAGCAACGTGCCCACCATCGATAATGGACAGATGTGGATGAACCTCACCCGATTGCAACAAATGACCGGCCTCTCCGGCCATGCCACCCTGATGATTGCCGGACCGGGCTATCAACACACGCCCCAACCCGGCTGGATATTCAAGGACGACACCGAATTACTAAAGGAATTCAGCGACATCATCCGTGCAAAAAAATGGAGCAGCAGCGTCATTTATGGATTGCTGCTGGCCATAGCCCTGCTGGCGATATTCGACACGCAGGTGCTCTCCATTTTTCGACGTCAAAAGGAAATTGGCACCTACATCGCCCTGGGCTTGACACGCGGCCACGTGGTAGGTCTGTTCACCCTTGAGGGAAGCGCCCAAAGCCTGCTGGCCATCATCGTAGGAACCCTTTGGGGCTTGCCCCTGCTGTGGGCGTTGCACGTCAACGGCATTGCCATGCCCGGGGCGGCCGACGAAATGGGACTCACCATTGGCGAAAAAATTGTGCCTGTATACAGCTTTGCCATGGTGGCGGCCTCTATCGTTCTAGTGACAGTGTCGGCCACCCTGGTGAGTTATCTTCCTACCCGAAAAATCCTGCATCTCCATCCTACCGATGCACTCAAAGGTAAACTGATATGATTGGCTTCCTGCTCATCGGCATCCTCAGGGATAAAAGTCGCAGCCTGCTCCCAATGCTGGTGGTGGGCGTGGGCGCCATGCTCACGGTGTTTCTGCACTGTTGGCTCACGGGCATCATGGGCGACTCCATTGAGCTGAGTGCCCGCTTTGCCACGGGGCACCTCAAAGTGATGACACGCCCCTATGCCGCCGAGGCCGAACAGATGCCCAACGAACTGGCCATCATCGGCGTGGGGCAGTTGATGGACGAACTCAGCCAAACAGCTCCGGACATGCAATGGGTGGCGCGCATCCGCTTTGGTGCCCTACTGGACGTGCCCGACTCACTGGGCGAAACACGTGCCCAGGGGCCGGTAACGGGGTGGGCTCTCGACCTGCTAAGCCCCGGGAGCAGTGAGGCACAACGCCTCAACCTAGCATCGGCACTCACATCGGGTCATCTGCCCCAGCAGGCAGGGCAAGCCCTCATCACCCACGACTTTGCCACCCGCTTTGCCGTAATGCCCGGCCATCGAATCACCCTCATGGGCAATACCATGAACGGGAGTCTGGCTTTTGCCAACTTCGAAGTGGCCGGGACGGTGCGTTTCGGCTCGTCGGCAGTGGATCGGGGCGGCATTTTCATTGACCTGAGGGATGCCCAAATGGCTTTCGACATGCGTGATGCTGCGGGCGAAGTGCTGGGATTTTTCCCCAAAGGCTTTTATGTTGACGCCACGGCACAAGCAGTGCAACAAGCATTTGAAGCACAGCATAATAACGACACCGACGAATACGCCCCGGTGATGATGCGGCTAAGCCAACAAGCAGGCATGGCCGATTATCTGGCCTATGCCAACACCATGGGCAGCATCATGGTGATGGTGTTTGTGCTGGCCATGTCGGTGGTGCTGTGGAATGCCGGCCTGCTGGGCGGGCTGCGCCGTTATCGGGAGTTTGGACTCAGACTGGCATTGGGCGAATCAAAAGGACACATCTACCGCACGCTTTTAGCCGAAGCCGTGCTCGTTGGCACACTGGGGTCGACAGTGGGAACTGCAGTGGGGCTGGCACTTGCCTTTTGGATGCAAACGGTGGGCATCGACCTGAGTGAAATGATGCCCAATGCATCGTTGATGATG
The DNA here is from genome assembly GCF_003254275.1 of Breznakibacter xylanolyticus. Classification (GTDB taxonomy): domain Bacteria; phylum Bacteroidota; class Bacteroidia; order Bacteroidales; family Marinilabiliaceae; genus Breznakibacter; species Breznakibacter xylanolyticus. The sequence continues at coordinate 47,282 of NZ_QKZK01000002.1, forward strand.
CCCTCTGTGGCGCGTGCGGCCATCACGCCGCCGGCCTATGGCATCGGTTTTATTCCGGGATTGCTGTCGATGGTGCTGGGCAACGCCCTCTCGGGCATCGGCATCTACAAAAGAGAAACAGCACGGTTGTTTAACGAATTAGAAGTATGACTTTTTTTTACGGTTTAGGGCGTATGATTGATAAGTTGACAGGATAAACTATTTAACTGCCACATCCACAATTAAACCCAAAACTTCAAAACTAGAAACCCAACACACATGTCCCCACACACCCTCATCATTCTGTTGGCATTCACGCCGAGCCTGATGGCACAAGAAGCCGTCACCCTCCTCAGTGAGGTAGATGCCAACCTCACCTCGGCCAACCGGGTAATGGAATCGAGCATGACCATTCATGGCAAACGCACCAGTCGCACCATCACAGCCAAAACAATGGCCGTGGGCACCACCAAATCGTTCACCGAATACTTGTCGCCCGCTGCCGAAAAGGGCACCAAAATGCTCAAGCTCGACAAGCAACTGTGGATTTACTCGCCCGCCACCGACCGTACGGTGCAACTATCGGGGCATTTGCTGCGCCAAAGCGTGATGGGCTCCGACCTCTCGTACGAGGAGATGATGGACGACCGCAAACTTTCGGACATCTACACCCCCTTGGTCATCGGCCGCGACACCATCGACAACCGCCCTGTGGTGATTTTGCAGCTGACGGCCGTGGTGGATGACGTGGCCTATCCCTCACAAAAGATGTGGGTCGATGCCCAACGACATGTCCCACTGCGCCAGGAGTTTTTTGCCAAAAGCGGACAACTGCTTAAACGCATGGATCTGAAAGAGGTGGTTCGCATCGACAGCCGATGGTTTCCATTGGTGATGATATACAAAGACATGCTTAAAGACGGCAAAGGAACCGAATTCCGCGTCACTACCATCCGGTTCAATCAAGAGATTCCCGACTATATATTTACCAAAGCGGCGCTGAAACGGTGACAAAAAATTTGCAACCCGAAACCCCGGGCGCCAAACCAAAAACATTTGTTTTGGGGGCGATTCTCCAGATAGCCGGATTTTAACAAGATGCCTGCCCATCTGCCAAACATCGCCCCAAACGTTCAATGCCCTGCTCAATCTCCCGATCGTTTGAACAGGTAAAGTTCAGGCGAAAAGTGTGGCTATCGCTTCGCCCATCGGTATAAAAGGGCACGCCGGGCACAAAGGCCACATTCTGGCTGATGGCACGATGAAACAACGCCATGCTGCTACCCCCGCAAGGCAATTGCGCCCAGATGAACATGCCGCCTTGTGGGGCTTTGAACTGCACCCCATCAGGCAGATGACGCTGCATCATGGTCACCATTTTTTCGCACTGACGGGCATAGACCTCCCTAATGCGACGAATGTGTGCCCCGTGGTCATTATCAGTAAGGTATTGCATCAGCACGCGCTGCGAAAATATATCGGTGTGCAGGTCGGCAGCCTGCTTAGCCACCACCAAACGATCCATCATGGCCTCGGGTGCCACCATCCACCCCAGTCGCAGCCCCGGCACGGTGGTCTTCGAAAACGATCCCAGCAAAACCGTCTGCCCGGGCAGATATTTGTAAAACGATGGCGGCAGCTCACCCTTGAAGGAGAGCTCACGATAGGGCGTGTCCTCCACAATCACCATGGAGCGTCCCTCGAGCTGCCCGGCCACCGCACGCACCGCCTCGTGACTGTAACAGATGCCCGACGGGTTTTGAAAGGCCGGAACGGTGTAAAATATTTTGGGACGATGCGCTTGCAGTTTTTCACTCAAAATGTGCAGGTCGATGCCATCATCGGCTAAGGGCACCGGCACCCAACGAGCCCCGGCCACCGCCAGCGACTGAATGGCACCCAAATAGCCGGGCTCCTCAATCATCACCTCATCGCCTTTGTTGATAAGCACTTTGGCCAGCAAGTCGAGCCCCTGCTGCGACCCGTTGGTGATGAGCACCTGATGGGGATGAATGTCGAAGCCATCGTTGATGCGATACTGCTCACAAATCCACTCCCGCAATGGCAACAGCCCCTCGCTGTTGCTATACTGAAACATGGCAGCCCCATGCCGCCCAATGGCCACTTCAGTGGCTTTACGAAATGCTTCCACCGGAAACAAATCGGGGTTGGGCAAGCCACCCGCAAACGAGATCACCTCGGGTGTGATGGCCGTTTTTAAGATCTCCCGGATAAACGACCGGGGCACGTTTTGAATGGTCTCGGAAAACAAGGATGAATAATTCATAATATTGTGTGAATGATAATAAAAGTGTTCAAAATTTAATGTCAAAGTCATAGAGGGATGAAAGAGCACCCTTAATCGATGAGATAGATTTTTAGATGAATTCCCTCTGTCTCATCCATCAATCTGAAGTATATACATCTTCTTGCCATAAACTGAATGCTACAATCTAAACCACTTTGATTTATATCTACTACATAACTCTTGTGAGTTATCTGCATTGTTATTTAAACGCATGGCGTAACACGATAACTCAGCGCCTTTCCTGGCATAGCCAAGCGACTGCGTTGATTAGCGCCTCAGCGTTTATTCTTAATCTTTAATAACCTATACTTCATAAACCCTCTTGCAGTCCATCATGGCATTGATGCTATGTCCGGGCTGCATGATGGGCGACACCAGCTGATCGGCATCCACCTGCAAATGCAAAAAAGTGGGTTGAGGCAACATCCAATCGTAGCGGGTCAATGCCGCCACTCCATCGCCCATCGATGCCTCCATGGTGTGAATTCCAAATGCCTGGGCGATGGCCGAAAAACGTGTTGGCTGCACATACTCAGAAGCCGCCAGTCGTTCGCCCCAAAACAACTGCTGCTGCTGGCGCACCATGCCCAGCCCCTCGTTGTTCATCAACACAATGGTAATGTCCAGATTCAGTTCAGCCAGCGTGGCCAGCTCCTGAATGTTCATCATCAGCGAGCCGTCGCCGGTAAAGCACACCACTTTGCGATGCGGATGGGCAATGGCAGCCCCAATGGCAGCCGGCAATCCGAACCCCATGGTTCCCTGCCCGCCCGAGGTGAGCAGCGACCGGGGCGACGAAAGGGGATAATACTGCGCCACCCACATCTGGTGTTGCCCCACGTCGGTGGTCACAATGGCATCGGCAGGCATCAGCTCCGCAAAGGCACGCAACCACCCCCCGGCAACATCGTCGGGTTCAATAGTCGAAACGCGAGCCATCATCGGCTTGGCAACCGCAGGAGGCAATAACGAAGCCCAGGCGGTGAGCCATAGTCCCAGATCGGCACAAATGGCCAAATGAGCAGGCTTAATGCGATTGAGCTGTACAGGATGAATATCCACATGAACAATTTTCGCATCGGGACAAAAGGCCTGCACGTTGCCCGTCAGCCGGTCGTCGAAGCGAATGCCCAGGGCAATCACCAAATCGGCTGTATTGAGGGCGTCGTTGGCACTTGCCAAACCGTGCATGCCCGCCATGCCCAGATTCAACGGATGGCCATCGGGCATGGCGCCCTTCCCGTGTAGCGTGGTCAACACCGGGATGCGGTAATGTACGGCAATCTGCTGCAAAACATCGGCCACATTGGCAATGATGATGCCATTGCCGGCAATGATCACCGGCCGGCGCGAACGCGTAAGCATCTCCTGCACCCTGGCGATGGATGAGAAATCTGTCAACCCGTCCATCGCAGGTTGTGGCGCGCGCCAATGACCTGTGAAGGGAGCCAGCTGAACATCCTTAGGAATGTCAATCCACACCGGGCCGGGACGTCCCTCTGTGGCCAAACGGAAGGCATCGTGGATGATTTGAGGCAAGTCGTTCACATCGGTCACCAATATGCTGCGTTTGGTGATAGTACGACTCATGCCCACCACATCCACCTCCTGAAAGGCGGCAGTGCCCATGAGCGTTAGTGGCACCTGCCCGGTGATGACAATCAGCGGTACCGAATCGGAGTAAGCATCCGAAATGGCCGTGAGCAGGTTCACCGCCCCCGGCCCCGATGTGGCCATGCAAACGGCCGGTTTGCCGGTTGACCGCGCCATGCCTTGTGCCATAAAACCGGCCCCCTGTTCGTGACGCGCCAACACGTGACGAATGCCACTGGTGTGCATCGCGTCGTAAATAGGCAGGATGCTCCCTCCGGGGATGCCAAAGATGGTGTCGATGCCCTGCTGTTTCAACAACTCCATCAACAATTGCGCCCCGGTAATGGGTTGCGAAGTGGGTGAATGTGTTTTCATACAGTTATGATTTAATTTGAGTTGTTAGCATAAAAAAAGCCCCTGCGAAAATGAGTCTCCGCAGGGGCCTGATATGATTCAGTTCAGACAATAGCTATCCCTGCGGAGGTTGGCAGACCACCACGACCACGACAGATAGAACGATTGTTGACAAATGGATATTCATATTTTGTTTTTTGGATGTAGAAATAAAAAAACCCCGCCGAAACATCCGGCAGGGTTATGATATTGTTGACATCAACATCACGCCACAATCCGCCGGATGATTCTCAGAGAGACCACCACGACCACGACTGAAAGCAGGTTGTTGAAAAAATGCATTGTCATTCATTTGAAACGTTGATGGCAAAAATAGGCATCGCCCATAAAAGAAACAAATAATTGATGTTAAAATTATTCCATCAGCCTGTTAAGCATCGTATATTGCGCATCAATCATTTCCCTGCTCGCTGAAATTTGCTTAGTTTTGCAGACGTTAAAACATGCCCGCATACAGGGCTAAGATTGAAGCAATATCGCATCGAACATCCATAAAAAGTACAACATAGTAGAATGATTACAGTATCGAATCTGGCCATTCAGTTTGGCAAACGAGTTTTGTTTCAGGATGTGAACCTGAAGTTCACCGCCGGCAACTGTTACGGCATCATCGGCGCCAACGGTGCCGGCAAATCAACCTTTTTGCGCATCATTAGCGGCGACCTTGAATCGACCCGGGGCACCATAGCCCTCAATCCTGGCGAACGCCTGAGTGTGTTGCGCCAGAACCACCACGAGTACGACGAGTTTCCCGTGCTCAACGCCGTGATGATGGGTCACGCCGAACTATGGAAGGTGATGAAGGAACGCGAAGATCTTTACGCCAAGAGCGACTTTACCGAAGCTGACGGCATCAAAGCCGCCGAACTGGAAGAAAAATTTGCCGAGATGGACGGCTGGAATGCCGAAAGTGACGCAGCCTCATTGCTCAGCGGCCTCGGCATTGCCGAACAATACCATTATACCCTGCTCAAGGACATGAGCGGTAAAGAAAAAGTGAAAATCCTGCTCGCTCAGGCCTTGTTTGGAAAACCCGACAACCTGTTGCTCGATGAGCCCACCAACGACCTCGACCTGGAAACCGTGAGCTGGCTCGAAAACTACCTCTCCAACTTTGAAGGCACCCTGCTGGTGGTCTCGCACGACCGTCACTTCCTCGACTCGGTGTGTACCCAAATTGTGGACATCGACTTTGGCAAAGTGCAGCTCTTTTCGGGTAACTACAGCTTTTGGTACCAAAGTAGCCAATTGGCTTTGCGTCAACAGCAAAACCAAAATAAGAAAGCCGAAGAGAAACGCAAGGAATTGCTCGAGTTTATTCAGCGATTCAGCGCCAACGTGGCCAAGTCGAAACAGACCACCAGCCGCAAAAAGATGCTCGAGAAGCTCAACGTTGAAGAAATTCAACCTTCGACCCGTCGCTATCCGGCCATCATCTTCACCCCCGAGCGCGAAACCGGCAACACCATTTTGGAAGTACACAACCTGAGCAAAAAAGCCGAAGACGGCAGCTGGTTGCTCAAGGATGTCACCTTTAACGTTGAGAAGGACGAAAAAATCGTGTTCCTCTCGCGCAATCCCATGGCCATGACCGCCCTGTTCGAAATCATCAACGACAAAATGAAACCCGAAACCGGGTCACACAAGTGGGGCATCACCATCACCACGGCTTACCTGCCATTGGACAACAGCAACTTCTTCAACAACGACCTGACTATTGTGGACTGGTTGGCGCAATACTCCGACGATACCACCGAGACCTTCCTGCGCGGGTACCTGGGCAAGATGCTCTTTTCGGGCGAGGACATTTACAAAAAAGCCACCGTGCTTTCGGGAGGTGAAAAAATGCGATGCATGATTTCGCGCATGATGTTACGCAACGCCAACACCATGATTCTGGACAACCCCACCAATCACCTCGACTTGGAGTCAATTCAGGCCTTCAACAACACGCTCATCAACTTCAAGGGCAACATCCTGATGGCTTCGCATGACCACGAGTTCATCCAAACCGTTTGTAACCGCGTGATTGAACTCACCCCCAACGGCATCATCGACAAAATGATGGATTACGACGATTACATCACCAGCGATGCCATCAAAGAATTGAGAGATAAGATGTACAAAATCTGATGCTCCACGCTTTGGATCTACATATAAAAAATCCCTGCCACTTTATTCGGCGGGGATTTTTTTATGTTATTCATTTCGTCTATCGTCATCTTATCATTGATCCAATGCCAAAACATCCTTAAGGGCTTCAACAATCCCGGCATAGACATCTTCGGCACCAGCATGTTTTTGATTCAACTCGAACTCAATGCCGGCATATTGCGCATCGCCATACACCTTGCGATGAAAAGCCACATGCCCGTCGGGTTTGCCCAGATAAGGGTAATTGAAACGCACCCGCAAATGTGGCAAACGGGCATTCAAGGCTGTTTTCCATTGGGCTGCAAAAGTTTTTTCCCACGGACGTCCGGGATGATAAAGAATGCCAATGTCAGTTTGACGCTCCACCCCGTTGAGCAGCGGCGTAAAACTGTGCACCGACAGATGCAACACCCGATGCCCCTTCTCCAAGCTGACTTTTAAGGCATCAATGAACGCACGTCGATAAGGAAAATAATACTGCGCCAGAATGCGTTGCTTCTCATCAACCGGCAATGGCTTAGTCCACTCCGATAACAAGGTGCGTCGGTGCAGCGAACGGTTCAAATCGACCAACAGACGACAGGTCTCATTTGAGATGGAAAAGGCCGGATGGAATTCTGACTTGATTAATGCAAACAATGGCAATGCACCTCTGTCGTAGCCCCGATGGGTTTCGAGAACATCCATTGAGGCTACAAACAAGTGTTTGTAGCAATCAGGAATGATGTTACCACCATGTTCGCAGGATAAAAAAAGTTGAATGATTTTTTCAGGCACAATTCCTCAATTAAAAAAGAACAACAAAACATCGCATCAAAAACACGTGTCTATGAATCATCAACGCAATGTCAATGCTTTATCATTCCCAGCAAATATTGCAACACCTTGCCGTAGAGCTGATCGCGCATCAACACATCTTCGATACCGGCGTCAATATTGGGGTTATCATTGATTTCAATCACCACAGCCCTGCCGTTGACGTCTTTCAGATCCACGCCGTACAAACCATTCCCAATGAGACGAGTGGCCTTCAAGGATGTTTCAATGATATGACGGGGTACCTGATTGATCGGTAGATTCTCGAAATTGCCGCTGATGTCGCGGGTGTGAGGACTGTCCCAATTATAAATTTGCCAGTGATCCTTAGCCATGTAGTATTTGCAGGCAAACACCACCTCGTTATTGACGATGCCAATGCGCCAGTCGAAAGCCGTGGGCAGAAACTCCTGAGCCAAAATCAAATCCGACTCCCTGAGCATCTTTTTCATCTGGCGCTGCAACTCCTCCTCGTTGTTGACTTTCACCACCCCCTTTGAAAAGCTGGAATCGGGAAGTTTGAGCACGCACGGAAACCCCAGGCGCACCTCAGGCGATTTGTCCTTTTCGCTTGAAATGATGACTGTTTTGGGCGTTGGAATTTTTGAAGATTGCAACAATTCGGCCAAAAATACCTTATTGGCACATTTAAGGATGGCTTCGGGGCTGTCAACCACAGCCAATCCCTCGCTTTGTGCCCGGCGTGCCATGCGATAAGTGTGGTGATTCACCGAAGTGGTTTCGCGAATTAACAAAGCATCAAACTCACCGATGCGGCTGAAATCGTCTTTGGTAATGAATTCAACATAACACCCCATTTTCTTGGCCACCTCTTCAAATTTCATCAACGCTTTTTTGTTGGATGGAGGGGCAACCTCACGGGGATCCACCAATATTGCCAAATCGTAAAGGTAACGCTCCTCTTTACCCTTTTCGTAACGCGACTGACCAAAATAATCGGCAGCATAGCGATTGACCGATTCGAGATGGCTCTCGGGAATATCTTTGAATGCGATGGTTCGAACCGAATCGACCTCCCATCCCGTTTCTTTACACACGAATTTGGCACGTAAAAATGGAGCAGGAAACAAGCGATGCAGCTCCTTTGCCAAGCGACCATGTTGCTTGGCCATGTTCCGCCCGAAATAAATACTCAACTCAAACTCTTGTGAACGAATATGTTTAAGACTCTTTTGAATCAACTCATCCAACTCATCAGAAACAATGCGGACGATGGTTTGCGTCTTCAAATCGAGAATGTTCTTCACCGAAGGCACCACCTTGTGACCACGTGCTTCGGCTAACAACGACACATAATAACCCCGTTTCTGATAGGAATAATCGTTACATAAATTAAAGACACGCAACCCTTTGCGATGGATATACGAACTATCTTCGAGGTATTTTTTGGGTGAAATGACTTCAATGCCCGGCGTGTTAAACGACCATTTGGAGGGCTGATTCATCACAATCACCTTTTTTAATGCCCGGCGATGATGCTTAACATTAAACACATCGGCAACAGGCATCTCGGGATCATTGACAAATCCGGGACAATAAGCAACAAAGCCGGTCTCAATTTGCTCAACAGAGACCAACTGGTCTTCGGGCTCTTCGGGTTGACAGGATGCGATGTCTTGTTCTGTGGATGGAATGTCGTGGACAAACATGAGGTTGTGTAGGAAGGATTTTTGATGTTATTAGATGATAATCACGCACATTCGCCTCGCTATCATGCAAAGGCGTTGGTACTTAACAGCCATATAAAAGAACCACTTTTTTCAATCAAATGTAAGATGGCACCTCATTATTTTGAGAAAATCCCCCATTTTTTTTCACTGCCTCATTGTTCAAGTAAGGCCACCAAAGCATCGCGGTTCACAATCTGAATGTTACGTGCGGAAGCATGAATGAGACCCTCGTTGTGCATCTCGCGAATGGTGCGCGCCAGCGATGGACGCGCCACGCCAAACATTTCGGCCAACTCCTCCTGACTGTTGGGCACCACCACCTCGATGGCCTTGCCTCCGCTCAAATTAAGAAGGTAATGCGCCACCTTTCCCCGGAGGCTTCGAAACGAGAGAAACCGAAGCTTATCGGACAAAAATTGCGCACGATTGCTCACCACATTGAGGTAATTACTCAGAAACACCATACTCAGCTGTAAAAGTTGCAACACCGAATCCTTGGGCAACACCAACAAAACCACTTCATTATTGGCCACAATATTCACAGGATATCGGTTCTCACGCCCAAAGAGGAAGGCCAAGGCCAAGGGACGCGGCGCTTCAATATCCTCAATCTTGATGGACTTACCCGAAAAATCGACCATTTCACCCTTTACGCTACCACTGATGACGATGTGCAAATGCAGGCACTCGTCGCCCCCAAAGGCCACGATATCGTCGCGCTGATAACGCTTCACCTGATAATGTACTTTTTCGAGAACTTCAATCACCTGCAGTGGTCGCATTCCTCTGAACAATGGGCACATGGCCAAAATATCTTCCATCATCGATCCTGTATTTCGTAAATTGTAACATGGGTTACAAAAAAAAGACCCCATCCTCCGCATCTTTGCAGTATAAAAGAACTGAAAATCTTTTATGGCGCAAAACAACGCAATTCAAAATAAATAACCAAAAAAGAGAGTCATATGTTTTCACCCGTATTTCAACATTCAACCGCATACCCGCTCAAAGGGAGCGTGAGCTATGCCGATGGCGCCATCGTGAGCAAAATCGTTACCAAGAACGACGCCGGTAACCTCACCCTGTTTGCATTTGACAAAGCACAAGGACTGAGCCGCCACTCGGCTCCTTTCGATGCCATTGTGCAGGTACTTGAGGGAACCGCCAAAATTGTCATCGACGACAAAGAGCACATCCTCAATGAAGGAGAACTGATCATCATGCCCGCCAACATCCCTCACTCAGTTGATGCGGTGGAGCGATTTAAAATGATGCTGATTATGATTAAAGGAAAGTGAAAAAGTGCAAGAGTACAAAAGTGCAGAAGTGAAAAAGTACAAAAGTGCAGAAGTGAAAAAGTGCAACACTCCTAAATCAACAGAAATCAAAATCTTAAATCCACTTGAACACCCTCCAGAAAAAAAGGCATTTGTAACATTGGTTACACATTTAAGCATTTGAGTACCGTATTTTCGCATCAAAAACAAACCAGAAACAGAGAACAAGCAAAAAAACTATGAAACGAGCCATGAGTAAGCCCTACTCACAAAGGAGGATGATTATTGGCGAGTTCCATATGGCCAATGAAAAACAAATTATAATCATATGAAAAGAGACGTTGTCCACATTGACCATGACCTTTGCAACGGATGCGGCGAATGCGTGCCGGGCTGTCATGAAGGTGCCTTGCAGCTGATTGACGGGAAAGCCGTTTTAATCAGCGACCTGCTATGCGACGGGCTTGGCGCATGCATAGGACACTGCCCCGTCGGCGCCATTACTATTGAGAAACGCGAGGCTGAGCCCTATGATGAAATAAAGGTGATGCAACTGATGGTTTCCAAGGGCAAAAACACCGTGATTGCCCACCTCCAGCATCTAAAGGATCACAACGAAATTGATTTCCTCAAGCAAGGCGTGCAGTATCTGCGCGACCATGCTGCCGAACTTCCCTTTAGTTTCGATGATGTGGTGCGTGCCGTACACAAACCCAAAGTGTCTGTTTTGGCAGGCGAAAACCACGGTGGTGGCTGCCCAGGGTCACGAACCATCTCTTTTGCCAAGCCGGCTCAAGCCCCTGCCGAAGATAACGGCCATGCCCCTTCGCAACTGCGCCAGTGGCCGGTGCAATTACATCTGGTCAATCCCGGCGCCTCCTACTTTAAAGAAGCCGATGTGGTGATTGCAGCCGACTGCGTGGCCTTTGCCATGGGCAACTTCCACGAACGATTCCTTAAAGGCAAAGCGCTGGCCATCGCCTGTCCTAAACTCGACTCAGGCCAGGAAGTGTACATTGACAAACTCACTACGCTCATCGACAACGCCCGCATCAACACCCTCACAGTGGTCATCATGCAAGTACCCTGCTGTGGTGGTTTGCAACGGATGGCACAAATGGCGCTGGCGAGAGCTTCACGAAAAATCCCCCTCAAAGTGGCCATTATCTCGGTTGAAGGAGATGTGTTGAGTGAAGAGTGGGTTTAATATTCGAAGAAATGGGCTATAGCCCGTCTGTACCGAACAGGATAATGGAATTAATAGAATAAAAAACAAATACCAAAAAACCATGAGCATGTTTTGTTATCAATGCCAGGAAGCCTCAAAAGGCATTGGCTGTACCATTAAAGGCGTGTGCGGAAAACCCGCCGATGTGGCCAACCTTCAGGATACCTTATTATATGTTGTAAAAGGTGTGGCATGGCACAGTGCCCAAAACCCGGGGACATTGACTTCGGTGGCCGATAAATATATCATCGACTCACTGTTTATGACCATCACCAATGCCAACTTCGACAAGAATAAAATTGCCGCCAAAATAAGAGAAGGCTTTTACATTCAGGACGAAATTGCACAAGAAAAAACCACGACACAAGCGCCCGACTGCGCCACCTGGCGCGCCGGCACCATCGACGAAATGGAAGCCAAAGTGGCCGATGCCGGGGTGCTGGCTACGCCCGATGAGGATGTGCGCTCACTTAAAGAACTGCTCATTTATGGTCTCAAAGGGATGGCAGCCTACGCCGAACACGCCTGGAACCTGGGCTACCAAAATGACGACATCATTACCTTTGCCAAGAAAGCCCTGGTGGCCACGACCCGTACCGACATCAGCGTGAGCGAATTGCTGCCCCTGGTGCTCGAATGTGGCAAATATGGCGTGGATGCCATGGCACTGCTCGACAAAGCCAACACCGAAAGCTACGGACATCCCGAAATCACATCGGTGAACATTGGCGTGGTGAAAAACCCGGGCATCCTCATCAGCGGTCACGACCTCAAGGACATGGAAGAGCTGCTCAAGCAAACCGATGGCTCCGGCGTGGACGTGTACACCCACAGCGAAATGTTGCCGGCCAACTATTACCCCGCCTTCAAAAAATACAAACACTTTGTGGGCAACTACGGCAACGCCTGGTGGAAACAAACCACCGAGTTCGAGAGCTTTAATGGCCCGGTGCTATTGACCACCAACTGCCTGGTACCCCCCAAAGAGAGCTACAAAAACCGCGTCTACACCACCGGAGCAGCCGGTTTTGACGGATGCACCCACATTGGTGACCGCCACGACGGCCAACCCAAAGACTTCTCGGTGCTGATTGAACATGCCAAAAAATGCGCTCCCCCCACTGAAATTGAAACAGGACAAATTGTGGGCGGTTTTGCACACAACCAGGTAATGGCACTGGCCGACAAGGTGGTGGAGGCCGTGAAAAGCGGCGCCATCAAGAAGTTTGTGGTGATGGCCGGGTGCGATGGCCGCATGAACAGCCGCAACTACTACACCGACTTTGCCACTGCCTTACCCCAGGACTCTGTGATATTGACAGCCGGTTGCGCCAAATATCGATACAACAAATTAGAACTGGGTGACATTGGCGGCATTCCCCGCGTGCTCGATGCCGGACAGTGCAACGACAGCTACTCACTGGCCGTGATTGCCCTGAAACTGAAAGAAGTGTTTGGTCTGGACGACATCAACGATCTGCCCATTGTGTACAACATTGCCTGGTACGAGCAAAAAGCGGTGATTGTGCTGTTGGCATTGCTCCACCTGGGCGTAAAAAACATTCACCTCGGACCCACTTTGCCCGCCTTCCTGTCACCCAACGTGGTAAACGTATTGGTTGAAAACTTCGGAATCGGCGGCATCACCTCCGTAGAAGAAGATTTGGTGAGCATGAAGATTGCCTGAGGCATCAAATGAGATAAACGCTCAACTGCATAAAAAAGTTAGGTGTAATTTCCTTTAAGCGTAGAGTTTGCCGGTGCACATGGTTTGCATTGACAACTCTGCGCTTTTTTATAAGCCCCCCTCTCCTTGGTACTTTTGCACTTTCTCTCTATTGCACTTCTTCACTCAGGCACTTAGCCACTAACGTTCAATAAATGATCCAGATTCAAAAAAACAGAACCCATTAGTTGCACAAGTCAACTATTGATTCTATTTTTGCTGCCGAAAACAATCTACTTATGGCAACCATTATCAAACCGCTGGGATTATCACTGGGGCCAATGCTATCGGCCATCACGCGTCCCATGAAAGCGATTTTAAAACAAGAGGAGATTCCCTACTCCATCGAACACTTGGTGCTATTGAAAATCACCCGCGACTGCAAAGACTCGGTGGTGCAGCAAGACCTGGCCGAAAAAATGGGTAAGGACAAATCCGTGATTTTGCGCATTGTGGACATCCTGGAAAAAGACGGCTTACTGCGACGAATTGTGAATCCCAACGACCGCCGACGCAACATCCTTGAAGTCACATACCTTGGAAATCAGTTCATCAACCGTTTTCAGGAAATTGAAATGCAAGTATCCAAGGAACTGCTCAAAAACCTGACCGACGAAGAGGTCGAACACTTCTTCCGCATCGTTGAAAAGATTAAAACCAACGCCGAGAACATGTAATTTTTTTCTCCTATTAGTTGCACAAATCAACTATTAAAAATATCAATAATTGTAAAAATAGATTAAACCAAGCATCATGACTTATCAGAAAATCGTGTTGGGAGCCCTGGCGTTGACCATGATGGCCTCCTGCAAAAACAAAACCGCCATGCCGGGCAGCGCCTCCAACGCACCACAGGCCTACCCAATGGCCACGCTGGTACTGCAGGACGTTGAACTACAAGCAGTCTATCCCGCTGTCCTCAAGGGACAGCAAGACATCGACATCAAACCCCGCGTGGAAGGATTCATTGACGCCGTGCTGGTAGACGAAGGCTCCATCGTTAAAAAAGGGCAGCCGTTGTTCCGCATCAGCTCGCCCACGGCCATCCAACAATTCGAAACGGCCAAAGCCACCTACAACACGGCACAAACCGACCTGGAGCGCATGCGCCCGCTGGCCGAGAAAGGCATCATCAGCGAAGTGAGAATTAAAACCTACGAAAATAACTTTGCATCGGCCAAAGCGGCTCTCGACCAGGCCAAAGCCACCATGGGCTTCACCTCAGTGACCAGCCCAGTGGACGGTGTTGTGGGAGCCATTCCGTACCGACAAGGGAGCTTGGTGAACAGCTCAAGCGTGCTCACAACGGTGGCCAACACCAAGCAAATAGTTGCCTACTTCTCGCTCAACGAAAAAGAGTTGCTCACCTTTATGCGCACCTGGGAAGGCAACACCCAAACCGAGAAAATTAAAAACATGCCCCCCCTCAAACTGCAACTGGCCGACGGAAGCATTTACGAAGAAACCGGCCGCATCGAAACCATCTCGGGCGTGGTGGACGCCACCTCCGGCTCGGTGAATTTCCGCGCCATCTACCCCAACCCCACCGGATTGCTGCGCAGCGGCACCAGTGGCAAGGTCATCATTCCCCAAACCCTGAAAAACACCCTGCTCATCCCCCAAAAAGCCACCATGAGCCAGCAAGACAAAATATTGGCTTACAAAGTCGAAGGCGACTCGGTGATGCAAAAAGTCATTACCGTGAAATCGACCCCCGACGGTAAAAATTATGCCGTCCTATCAGGACTTTCCGAAGGCGACAAAATTGTTATCGAAGGCGTGGCGACCTTGAAAAACGGTGCGAAGATTAAGCTGTAACAAATGTATCCGGATTCATACTGATAAGCCGACTGTCAATGACGTTCAGTTGAGATCTTTGAATATAAGACAAGAAGATGATCAGACTTCAGACAGATAGATTTGACGAAAGAGATTTCTAAGAACAAAACTAAAAAACGTTCCTCATCTTATCATCCGTCCTCATCATCTCATGTCTTTTTCTCTCAACGAAACGACATAGGATTGGAAGTTGTAACCGGACAAAATCATCAAAAAAAATAAAACCAACAACATGCTCAAAACATTCATAGAAAGACCGGTGTTGTCCACCGTGATTTCGATATTATTCGTGGTGCTGGGAGCCATCGGGATATTCACCCTGCCCATTGAGCAGTATCCCAACATTGCCCCGCCAACGGTGAAGGTGTCGGCCAACTACAACGGGGCGAGTGCCGAGGCTGTGCTCAACAGTGTCATCATCCCCCTGGAGGAGTCCATCAACGGGGTGGAAGGCATGACCTACATGACCTCATCGGCATCCAACGGCGGTGGTGCGTCCATCACCGTTTTTTTCAAACAGGGTATTGACCCCGACATTGCCACGGTCAACGTGCAAAACCGCGTATCACAGGCCACCGCCCTGCTCCCCTCGGAGGTGACCCAAAGCGGGGTAACGGTCCGCAAGCAGCAAAACAGTACGCTGTTGCTCATCGCCATCGCATCGACCAACCCCGACTACGATGCCGAATTCATCCAAAACTACGCCAACATCAACGTGCTTCCGCAAATCAAGCGGGTGCCGGGTGTGGGTGACGCCAGCGTTTACGGCGCCAAAGACTACTCGATGCGTGTGTGGCTCAAGCCCGACGTGATGAACACCTACGGCATCACCCCCGCAGAAGTGATTGCCGCCCTGCGCGACCAAAACATCGAGGCCGCACCGGGTGAACTGGGTGCCAACAGCGACCAAACCTTTCAATATGCCCTCAAATACACCGGACGATTGAAGTCGTCGGAAGCCTTTGGCGACATCGTCATCCGATCCAACAAGTCACAGGTGTTGCGACTGCGCGACGTGGCCGACGTGCAGTTGGGATCGCTCAGCTACAGCGTCTACTCAGAGAACAACGGCAACCCGGCCATCGTGATTGGCGTGAGCCAGACAGCCGGATCAAACGCCAAGGAAGTTATTGACCAAATCAAGCAAGCCCTGCACGAGGCCTCCGGCAGCTTCCCTCCCGGCATTCAATACGATTACGAGGTAGATGCCAGCGAATTTCTCGATGCCTCCATCGAAAAAGTGCTCCACACACTGCTCGAAGCCTTTGTGCTAGTGTTCATCGTGGTGTTCATCTTCCTGCAAAACATTCGCGCCACCATCATCCCGGCCATTGCCGTGCCGGTGGCCATCATTGGTACCTTCTTCTTTTTGCTGCTATTCGGATTCTCCATCAACCTGCTCACCCTGTTTGCGCTGGTGCTGGCCATCGGCATTGTGGTGGATGATGCCATTGTGGTGGTGGAAGCCGTGCACGCCCACATGGACGCCGGCGAAAAAGACCCCAAGAAAGCCACCTTCAAGGCCATTCACGAAATTGCCCCGGCCATTGTATCCATCACCCTGGTGATGGCGGCCGTGTTCATCCCGGTAAGCTTCATCAGCGGCACCAGCGGCATCTTTTTCAAACAATTTGGGTTGACCCTGGCCATCTCCATCATCATCTCGGCAGTGAACGCCCTCACGCTAAGCCCCGCTCTTTGCGCCCTGTTCCTCAAGTCGCACGAAGACGAGATGAAAGAAAAGAGCATCTTCAAGCGTTTTTACAAATACTTCAATGTTGGCTTCAACGCCATGACCGACAAATACAGCACCTCGCTGAAGTTTTTGGGTAAGAAAAACAACCGTTGGATCACCGCTGCCATCATTGTGGTGTTCACCGCCATTTTGATGGGTTTAATGAAGATGATTCCGGCAGGATTTGTACCGCAGGAAGACAGCGGCCGCGTGATGGGCGTGATATCCCTGCCTCCGGGTGCCTCGCTCGAACGTACCGACAGCATTGTGAAAGAAACGGTAAAAATTGCCGAGTCGATCCCCGAAGTCATCAGCGTAACCAACATTACCGGGATGAGCTTTATGGCCGGATCGGGCAGTCCCTATGGGTCGGTCATCATCAAACTCAAACCCTGGAACGACCGCGATGTCACATCGGCCGAAGTGGTGGCGCAACTCAAGGCCAAAACCCAACACATCACCAACGCCTCGTTCATGTTCTTTGGCACGCCCACCCTGCAAGGCTTTGGCTTGAGCAGTGGCGTGGAGCTGAAGATGCAGGACAAAACCGGCGGCGACGTGAACCGTTTTTTTGAAGTAACCAGTGAGTACATCGAAAAACTCAAACTTCGCGAAGAGGTGATGATGGTGATGAACACCTTCGACCCCCGATTTCCGCAAAAGATGATAGAGGCCAACATTGCCAAAATTAAAGATGCCGGCCTCACCCTCAACGAAGTGATGACTGCCATGCAGGCTTACGTGGGCAGCATGTACGTGTCGAACTTCAACATTTACGGGAAGCAGTTTCGGGTGATGGTGCAAGCGGCACCCGAATACCGCACCAAGCTGGAGGATTTGAGCGGACTCACCGTGAAAACGGCTAACGGCAAGATGGCACCCATCACCGAGTTCATCGACATCAAAGACGTGACCGGACCACAAACGCTCAGCCGATTCAACCTGTTCACCTCAATGGACGTGACCATCATTCCCAACTTTATGAAAGGTTACAACACGGGTAGCGTGTTAAACGTGCTCAAGGAGATTGAATTGCCCGAGGGTTATGGCTACGACTTTGCGGGCATGACGCGCGAAGAAGCCAACAGCAGCAACCAAACCATCATCATCTTCATTTTGTGTATCGTGTTTGTGTACCTGCTATTGGCCGCCCTTTACGAGAGCTACATTCTGCCTCTGGCGGTGATTTTCTCGTTGCCCGTGGGCTTGGCCGGGGTGTTCATGTTCATCTTTGGCTCGCTGATGAACGGAAGCGGCATCACCAACAACATCTACGTGCAGATATCACTCATCATGCTCATTGGCCTGCTGGCCAAAAATGCCATCCTCATTGTGGAATATGCCCTGCAGCGACGCAAGGCCGGTATGAGCATCACCAAGGCGGCCATCAGCGGTGCCGTGGCGCGTTTGCGCCCCATTTTGATGACCTCGTTTGCCTTCATCTTTGGCCTGTTGCCTCTGGCAGTGGCACACGGCGCCGGCGCAACCGGTAACAAATCCATCGGCATCAGCGCCATTGGCGGGATGCTCATCGGAACCATCATCGGGGTGATGATCATTCCCGTGCTGTTTATGATGTTCCAAAGCCTGCACGAGCGAATGAGCAAACACAAAATCGTCACCACCGACGACAATCTCAACAACATCGAAATCACACATTAAGCATGACCATGAGACATCACCATATTCGCAAAAGTCTGCTGGCGCTGACCCTCACCGGGGCAGCCCTGCTGACCTCGTGCAAAAGCCATCAACCCATGGCCGAAGCCGGCACCGATGTGAGCCGGCTGTACCGCCAGGCCGACACGCTGGTGACCGACACCACCACCATCGCCGACACCCCCTGGCAAACGTACTTCGCCGATGCCAACCTGAAAGCGCTGCTCACCGAAGGCATTGAGAAGAACCTCAACCTGCAGATTGCCCAAACGCGCATTCAGCAGGCCGAAGCGAGCCTGAGCATGGCACGAGGCGCCAACCTGCCCACGCTGGCTCTGGCCGCGCAAGGCAGTCACACCCGCCTGAGCAACGGCGCCGACGGCACCAAAGTGTTGGGATACAACTATAGCACCAACTTCCAACTGGGCTTTGTGGCCAGTTGGGAGATGAACCTGTGGGGCAAACTCAGCAGTCAAACCAAGGCGCGGTATGCCTCCTTCTTAAGCAGCTACGAGTACCGCAACCTGATTCAAACCAACGTGATTGCCGGCATTGCCAAGGCTTATTACGCACTGATGGCGCTCGATGAACAACTGCGCATCACCACCGAAACGGTGGAACTGCTTCGCCAAAGTGCCGAAACCATGCAGGCACTCAAAGATGCCGGGCAAACCACCGGGGCAGCCGTGGAGCAAAGCAAAGCGTTGCTTTACAACACCCAGCTCTCCATTGCCACGCTCCAAAGCCAGATACGCCAACAGGAAAACGCCATTTGCGTGCTCCTGGGACGGGCGCCGGGGGCGATCGAACGGTCGTCGATCATCGCACAAACCGATGCCCCGCAACTGAACCATGGCGTGCCCGCGCAAATGATGGCCTTGCGCCCCGACGTGAAACAGGCCGAGCTGTCGTTTCGCGCCGCCTGCGAACTCACCAACGTGGCTCAGGCCAGCCTCTACCCCACCTTCACGCTGAGCACCGCCTCGCTGGGCTTCGCGTCGGGCGAACTGGCCGACTTTTTTAAACCCGCCAACATTGCCGCCAACATTGCCGCAGGCATCAGCCAGCCCCTGCTGTACAAACGACAACTGAAGGGCAACCTGATGATTGCCAAAGCGCAGCAACAAGAAGCCCTGCTTACCTTTCAGAGCACGGTGCTGACGGCCGGGCAAGAAATTTCGGACATCCTGTACGGTTACCAGGCCTCACTGAGTAAAAACGAGCTGCGCAACCGGCAAATCGCCTCGCTCACCACAGCCGTCGATTTCACCCAGGAGCTGCTGCGCGCCGGTGAGGCCACCTACACCGAAGTGCTCAACGCCCAGCAAAGCCTGCTGCAAGCTCAGCTGAGCCGCGTGAACGACCGTTTGGAACAACTCAACTTTAGCGTCAGCCTCTACAAAGCCCTGGGGGGCGGTGTGAGATGATGCGCATCTGATAGGGTTATGAAAGTATCAAGACGCAAGTATCAAGACACAAGTATCAAGACGCAAGTATCAAGACGCAAGATGATGAGATGAGGAAAGACGTTTAAATCGGTCCTCTCTGACTCTTCAGTCTCATCTGTCTGACGTTTGAGAATCTTCTTGTCTTTTAATCGCCAAAGCGCGGAGAGGTTCAATGCAACCCTCCGCGCTTTTTTTATTGAATACAAATGATGTGATGCGCACCATGAGAATGGCACGAGCAACGAAATAAAAACCTGACTCACACTGGAAAATCGAAGTTGCCGACAACAGTCAACAGAATTTTGAACGCATGTTTTGAGCTCGCGACGACCGACAACAGCGTTTTGCACGCATGTTTTGGGCTCGCGACGACCGACAACAGCATTTTGCACGCATGTTTTAGGCTCGCGTCATCCGACAACAGGGTTTTGCACGCATGTTTTGGGCTCGCGTCATCCGACAACCGGGTTTTGCACGCATGTTTTAAGCTCGCGTCATCCGACAACAGCGTTTTGCACGCGAGCAAAAAGGTTCCCGACGATTGTCGCGAACCCATGCATCATGTCATCGCTGACAAAGACGGGGGCATCCAACCGCAATCAATATCATGGTTTTCATCTTCCATCAAAAGGGTTAATTTTGCAATTCTCACAATTCAACAATCACAACAAAGCATGACAGGCACATTGGTCAATGCCGCCACGGTGGTGGTGGGCAGCCTTTTGGGGGTTTGGTTTCGCGGGCGATTGTCGCAAAACATCGTCAAGACGGTGTTTCAGGGCATTGGGCTGTTCACGCTCTACCTGGGCTTTTCCATGTCCATCAAGGGCACGGCCATGCTCACCATCGTGTTTAGCGTCATCCTTGGCGCCATCACCGGGCAATGGTTGCAGATAGATCGCCAGATTGAACGGGTGGCCAACCGCCTCAAACACCATTTGCGCATCCGGGACGACCGCTTTTCCGAAGGGTTTATCACCGCCTTTTTGCTCTTTTGCATTGGTTCGATGACCATTTTGGGTGCCTTTGAAGAAGGCATGGGGCGCGGTTCACAAATACTGCTCACCAAAGCCTTGATGGACGGTTTCGCCGCCATTGCGCTGGCATCGGCTCTGGGCTATGGCGTGGGCTTTTCGGCGCTGCCGCTACTTCTCTACCAGGGGGGTCTCACCCTGCTGGCCTGGTGGCTGGGGCACATTGTACCCACCGAGGGCATCGACAACCTCACGTCGGTGGGCGGCATTCTCATCATCGGGCTAGGCATTAACATCCTTGAACTCAAAAAAATTAACGTCACCAATATGCTCCCCGCCCTGCTTTGGATTTTTCCGCTGCTTTGGCTGGGCAAACATTTACAACGCTTTTTCGACCAACTCATCACACCATAATACCGCAATCACACATGAATCAGGATACCCATTCCCTCTTAGTTGCCCAATTTGAAGCATGGGCCGGCGAGCCCCTTGAGTCGATGACCACCCTGCCCCCCTCGGGCTCGTACCGCGAATACTACCGCATGAAAAGCGCCCATCGCAGCGCTTTGGGTGTTTACAACACCGACGCCAAAGAAAACCGGGCGTTCATCGACTTCACCCGTCGTTTTCGGGAACAAGGGCTGCCCGTGCCCGATGTGTACGCGGCCGACGAAGATAACTGCATCTACCTGATTGAAGATTTGGGCTCGGTAACCCTGTTTGACCATCTGCAACGCAACAATGGCTTCAACGACGAGGTCATCGACTTTTACAAAAAGGTGATCCGCGCCCTCATCGGATTTCAATTGCAGGGTGCCGATTGCATCGACTACCACACGTGCTATCCCCGCCAGGCCTTCGACCGGCAATCGATGCTGTGGGATTTGCACTATTTTAAATACTACTTTTTAAAGCTCGCCCGCATCCCCTTCGATGAGCAGTTGCTCGAGGACGATTACAACACCTTTATCAATTATCTGCTGGAGGCCGATGGTCATTACTTTATGTACCGCGATTTCCAGTCGCGCAACATCATGGTGAAAGATGGCGAGCCCTGGTTCATCGACTACCAGGGTGGCCGCCGCGGTGCCTTGCAATACGACATCGCTTCGCTGCTTTACGATGCCAAGGCAGCCATGCCCGAGACGCTGCGCGATGAGCTGTTCGACTTTTACATGGACGAACTCTCCCGTCACATACCCGTGAACCGCACCACCTTTAAGGCGCACTATCAGGCCTTTGTACTCATCCGCATCATGCAGGCCATGGGCGCCTACGGCTTCCGGGGTTTTTACGAAAAAAAGGCGCACTTCCTGCAAAGCATCCCCCATGCGCTCAAAAACCTCGCCCATTTGCTCCGGGTGGTGCAACTGCCCGTGCCCCTACCCACCCTGCTCAACACCCTGAGCCTGGTGGCCGAATCGGAAACCCTCAACGGCATTGCCCGCGAAAGTAGCCTGCTGAACGTGGCCATTTGCAGCTTCTCCTACAAACGCGGCATCCCGGTGGACATCTCGGGCAACGGCGGCGGCTTTGTGTTCGACTGTCGCGCCCTGCACAACCCCGGAAAATACGATCAGTACAAGCCCCTCACGGGAAAGGATGCCGAGGTGATCACCTTTTTGGAACAAGAAGATGAAGTGGCCGAATTCCTGAGCCATGCCAAAGCATTGGTAAGCCAATCGGTGAACCGATACACCCAACGAGGCTTTAAAAACCTGATGGTAAACTTTGGCTGCACCGGCGGTCAGCATCGCTCGGTGTATTGCGCCGAGCAATTGGCCAAACACTTGCAAGGCAATCCCGATGTGAAAGTCACCCTCCGCCACCTGGAACAGGAAATGAAAGCTCCGGTAAAATGACCCCATCCTTCATCCATCATCACCAACGCCATTTCAGACCGGAATGGCGTTTATTATTTCACAACCCGCCTTGTATTTGTGGAATGCCATCGTTTGCACAACTGAATTGGAGATTTTTTTCTTTATATGATATTTTCATGAAAAAAGTCAATATTTTTGAAACCTTTTAAAAAATTGAGCTGCAAAGCCGGTTTTGTCTCCATAAAAATTAAAATTCGTCCATAAAAAAGACCAAAACGCAAAAAAAATACACCCAATGCTCAATGCCATGATATTTGCAGCCGGGTTGGGCACCCGCCTGATGCCGCTCACGCAAAACACACCCAAAGCGATGGTCCAAGTCAACGGGCAACCATTGCTGTGGTACGCCATTCACAACGTCATACAAGCCGGAGCAACCCGTATTGTGGTGAACGTGCACCATTTTGCCCCGCAAATTATCGCATACCTCAATGAGCTGAGTTTTCCGGGGGTGGAAATCATGGTCTCCGACGAACGCGACCAACTGTTGGAAACCGGCGGCGGATTATTGAAAGCAAAAAATTTGTTTGTGAAAGATGCCCCCATCCTGATTCACAACGCCGATGTGCTCACCAACAGCAACCTCACAACATTGGTGAACCAACACCGCACCAACGGGGCACTGGCCACCCTGATGGTGCAGCAACGCCCCACGCAACGCTATCTGCTCTTCGACTGCAACGACGAGCTTTGCGGATGGGAAAACCTCAAAACGGGCGAACGCATCATCACCCGCGACAAAGACCACCTGCAACAGATGGCCTTCAACGGCATCCAAATGGTCGACTACCGCATTCTGGAGATGCTGGGCGGGGTACGGAAGTTCTCCATCACCCGGGGCTATCTCGACCTGTCACCCGACTACGCCATTCGTGCCTGGAAAGACTGGCAGGGGCAGTGGTTCGACATAGGAACCATCGAGAAACTCCATGAAGCGATCCATGAATTCAAACACAACACACAATAAACACACACTTATTAAAAAAAAGCAATGAAACTCAGAATCAAACCACGACGCGCTGTCGCCCTGGGACGTTCCTACGAAAAATTTACCAGTCTGTTTTCGGGCAGCGGTATCATGCTCATGATTGCCACGGCCATTGCCGTGATATGGGCCAATTCGAGTTACGCCGATTCGTATCACCATTTATGGCACGAAACCCACTTCACCATCGGGTTCGACAATTTTAATCTCAACAAAAGCCTCATTCACTGGATCAACGATGCCCTGATGGCCATTTTCTTTTTTGTGGTGGGGCTCGAAATCAAACGCGAGCTGGTGGTAGGCGAGCTCAACTCGGTGAAACGTGCCGTACTCCCCTTTTTCGGGGCACTGGGGGGCATGTTGGTGCCGGTGCTCATCTTCAAGTTATTTGGTTTGCAGGGCGAAGCCGGCGGAGGTTGGGGCATTGCCATGGCCACCGACATTGCCTTTACCATTGCCGTGCTGGCCTTACTGGGTTCAAAGGTTCCCATGAGCCTAAAAATCTTCCTCACCGCCCTGGCCATCATCGACGATTTGGGGGCAGTGCTGGTCATTGCCATCTTTTATACCAGCACCATCAACTGGACATTTTTGTTGGTATCGACCCTTCCGATGTTATTCCTCTACATCATGAACCGACTGAATGTGCAAAACGTGTGGCCCTACACCATCTCGGGCATTATCATTTGGGCCATGTTTTTGTTCTCGGGCATCCATGCCACCATTGCCGGGGTATTGGTCGCCTTCTTCATTCCGGTACATCCCAAGGTGCACTTTGAACATTTTGTGCCCCGTATCCGTCGACAAATCAAAATGTTTTTGAAATCAAACGACCCCAACACATTCATCCTCACCGAGCACCAGCTCGATGCCATTGGCAACCTGCAACACCTTTCGCGCAAGGTGCAAAGCCCGCTACAAGCCATGGAGCACGATTTGAGCCGCACGGTCACTTACATCATCCTTCCGCTGTTCGCACTGGCCAATGCCGGCGTGTCATTTCACCACACCGGGGGCGGAGACAGCAGCATGTTCACAGCCCTCCCCATCGCCATTGCCGTGAGTCTGATTTTGGGCAAGTGCATCGGCATCACATTTTTCTCATGGCTGGCGGTTAAAATCAAGCTGGCTCACAAACCCGATGGCACCAACTGGATGTCCTTTATTGGACTAGGACTGTTGGGAGGCATCGGATTTACAATGTCGCTATTCATTGCCACTCTGGCTTTTCAATCAGAAGCATTAATCGCGCAAGCCAAAATTGGGATTTTTGGTGGTTCCATAATGGCTGGAGCTTTGGGATTTATCGTGCTTAAATACACCCTAAAAAGCAAAAAACGATAACCTCTTCTTTAGCATAAACAAAAAAGCAAGGTCATGGACCTTGCTTTTTTGTTTATGCATTATGACATCAAACATGAACTTTTTTCTTGCCGCTAAGGATATCCTGCGCCATTTCGAGAATGGTGGTATCATCCAATTCAACAACACCGCCGTCGGGACCGGGCTCAATGTGCAGACCCACTGTTTTACCCCGATCGTAGTCTGCACCGCAAAAATAATTGCGCACGGTTTCAACGTCGAGGTTCAACTCGTCTGCAATGGCATGAATACTGCCATCGGGAAGACTGTCTTTAATCTTCCGCAACTGATTAAATGTGATTGTTGCAGTCATAACACTGTGTTTTAAATGAGAGTTAATAGTTCAATACTAAAAATACACATTAAAACCTTTGGAATCAAAAAAAATGTGAAATTTTATCGCAACCCAGCTCTCCCCACCCCCTCTTTCAGCATCAAATACAAAAAAAACGACAATCCCATCGTCAGCCACAGCCGATGACTACGAACCCATCTTTAAAAACAATTTTGCAGCAATGGCCAACAAAACCACAGTATAAACCAAAGTACCCACCAACAGGGCACCATCCCCCCGCTTAAAATTAGAACGGCTGCGTCGCATGCTTAAGGGCAATCGATAAGGCACGCCTGCAAAACGAGGATACAACCGTACATACGCCACAAAAACGCCTGTGGCCAAAATCATCCCCAACAGCATACCTCCCAAAATATCGCCGGGGAAATGCACCCCCAGGTAAATGCGCGAATAACTATTTAAAAAGGCCCACAGAAAAATGGCCACCGCATAGCCCCAATGACGAATTAATAAGGCAGAAAATAAAGCCAACCCAAACGAATTGGTGGCATGTCCGGAAACAAAACCGAAGTTTCCTCCCTTGTAGCCGGCCACCGTGTGCACCAAATGGCTAATGGACGGATCGCGAGAAGGTCGCCAACGCTCAAAAAATTCCTTAAACAGATGATTCGAAATCTGATCACACAACACCACAAGTATCACCAAAGTCAAGATTGTCACAACACTCCCCTTCTTTTGGTTCTTCACAATGGCATATAACAGCACCAAATAAAAGGGTACCCAAGTGAGAATACCGGTTACCAACCAGAAAAAACGATCCCAAAAGGGCGAATGACAACCGTTCATTGTCAGCAACAATGATTGATCAGTTTCGATGAGGCGTTGCAAAAAATCCATGATTGTTATTTTTTTGTGCAAAATATTAAAAAATCACGACCCTCCATCACCGTGTTGCTATTAATTTGCAATTGATCGACAAACACAAAGATCACCTCTATCAGCCCATTAGCGCCACAGAGCTGTTTTATGTTTTGCAAATGACGGTGGATGCATTAAATTTGCGGCGGAAAAGACACCATGCGGTTATGACATCCAACAAAAAAAACGCCCTCTTCATCGTCAATCCCTTCTCAGGATTGGGAAAGCAGCAAACCATTCACCAACTGATTGAGAAAGAAATTGACCATGCGAAATGGAACTGCGAAATTGTAATGACAGCCTATGCCGGCCATGCCCGGGAACTGAGCAGAGAGGCAGCCTCACGTTACGACGTGGTGGCAGCCGTAGGAGGTGACGGCACGGTCAACGAAGTCGGTTCCGGGCTGTTGGGCACCACAACCCTGATGGCCATTATACCGGCCGGTTCGGGCAACGGACTGGCCAGGCACTTACGCATCCCTCTCAAGGTCAACAGGGCATTGCAACTGTTTAATAACTATCAGCTCCAGCCCATTGATGTAATGAAAGTCAACAATCGCTATTCGTTCAACGTGTCGGGCGTGGGCTTTGATGGTCACATCAGTCACCTGTTTGCCGACATCAAACGCCGGGGACCACTGGGGTATGTCAAACTCATCAGCATGGAATTTTCAAAATACCAGGCCAAAACCTACCACATCACCATCGATGGCAAAACGAGGACCAAAAAAGCCTTTTTGATCAGTTTCGCCAACTCAACCCAATATGGCAACAATGCCCACATTGCCCCGTCGGCAGTCATCGACGATGGGCTTATAGATATTTGCGTGATCAGCGACTTTCCCAAATACACAGCACCGGCACTGCTCCTCAGTCTGTTTGACCAAACCATCGACCAGTCGAAATACGATGACATTTACCTTGGACGCCACATTGTGGTGGAGTCGGACGAACCACTCACCGTTCATGTGGACGGGGAGCCCCTCAGCACCGGCAATCGACTCGACATCGATATTCTTCCCCTATCCCTCAACATGATGGTTCCGGATGCTTCGTTTCCCCAAAATGCGTTCATTAACCAATTAACGGACATGGTGCCACAACTGTCCACTCTCACCAACAACTGGAAACGTAACTAAAGAACTGTTTGAAATTTTCAAGAAAAACTCGTTAGAATTCAGATTATTCCTGCCAAACGGAAGGATTTTTAAAGGAATTTAAGCACACCCTAAAGCAATCGTATTTTACAACTCGTCACTGGAACGCCGCCGCACCAACCTAAACCGATTGCTGACCATTCCAAACTGAGCAAGCAAAATCAATGCTCCACCTGCGATAAGCTGCGTGGTAATGTCGTCGGAAAAAAACATCACCCCCATAATGCCGGCCATCACAATGCGACTGCTCGAAATGAGACTCCCACGGGTGGCTTCAATGAACTTATAAGCCTGAGTGATGGACAATTGTGCTGCAACGCCCAACAGCGCCGATAAAACCACCAGCACCCACTGCCACGATGTTGGGGTCTTCCACATGGGAAACAACACCAACAAATGCACCACCAAGCCCGTAACCATCAGATAAAACACTATGACATGGGTGGAATCGGTTTTGCGAGCCTGACGCAATGCCAGCACAGCCACACTGGCCGACACCCCCGAAATAAACGCCAGCATATCCCCTTTGTTGATGGCTTGAAAATCGGGACGGACCACCAGATATACGCCCAATAAAGCCAGGATGACAAAGAAAATATTGCGCCATTCAAATTTTTCGTGAATGATGAGAGGCGCAAAAATCACCACCCACAAGGGATAGGTCAACCCCAACATGTTCACGTTGGTGACGGTGGTATACTCTAAAGCCATAAAAAAGGCCATGGCCGAAATGGTATTAAATACGGCACGCCAGGCCACCATTTTCACATTAACAGGCCTGAACGACTCCCCGGCTCTCTTCAGGGCTACAAAACCAATTATACTCCCAAACAAAAAACGAAAAAATGTGAGCTGAATGCCCGGGATATCCGAATCGATAATCACAAATTTCCCGACAACCGATGATGCCGCAAAACAAAACTCGGCCAATAACACATACAAGATTCCCTTCATTGTAATGAAATAAATAGAATTGCCATCAAATAACAGTACACAGCACGATATAAAAACATCACCCGCAACATTGAAAAAAACGGCTGAGGAATGCCCCAGCCGTTCTATATCGATTCAAACAAATGACCTCATTAATGGTTCACTTATTTGCGTTTACCTCTCAACTGCTGCTGTTTGGCCATATCTTCCAATCGCTGCTGAAAACGCGATTTCTGTACCGGCTTCTTTTGGTTAGCATGTATTTGCGCCAATAAAGCTTTCTCGTCAACAAATCGACGAATCAAATAGGTTTGCCCAATAGTGATAAGCGTTGAAATAAAGTAATAATAGCTCAATCCGGCCGCATAGTTATTAAAGAAGAACAGGAACATGACTGGCATCAAATACATCATGGTCTTCATACCCGGCATCGACTGACTCGAAGCGGTCATTTCCTGATTGATATGCGTGTAAAAAAGGTTGGTGGCAGCCATCAACAAACAGAACAAACTCACGTGGTTACCATAAAAAGGAATGGTGAATGGCAACGTAAAAATGGAGTCAAATGTCGACAAGTCCTCGGCCCACAAAAAGGCCTCCTGACGCAACTCAATAGATGCCGGAAAAAAGTTGAACATCGCTATCAAAATAGGGAACTGCAGCAACATGGGCAAGCACCCTCCCATGGGATTCACGCCCGCCTTTTTGTACAATCCCATCATGGCCTGCTGACGCTCCATGGCCTTCTCCTTAGGAATGCGTTCGTTAATTTCTTCGATCTGCGGCTTAAGAACCTTCATCTTGGCCGTAGACATGTATGATTTATAAGTAAGCGGGAATAACACCAATTTGATAAGAATGGTCAATATCAGGATGATAATACCATAATTACTGATGTAACTTTCCAACCAGTTAAAGACGGGAATCACCGCACCGCGATTTATCCAGCCTAAAATACCCCAGCCTAAATGTATCAATCCCTTCAATTCCAATTCTTTTCCTTGTTTCTGAAGGGTATAGAAGTGATTGGGTCCAAAATAAAAATTAAAATCTTTCGTCACATTCTCACCCATGGCAAACGGCACGGTCAACGAAGCCACATTATGACGAATATGAGGGTTGTTGACATCCTCCAGCACATTGGTTTTAAGGTTGCCATTCAGGAACGGATCCTTGGCGATAAACACCGATGAGAAAAACTGATCCTTAAAGCCCACCCAAGTCAACGGCGTGCGCAAATCCTCTTCCTGATTGCCCGAAACACTCAACCAATCCACTTCGTCCTGAAAAAACTTATAATAAACGCCAGAATTACGGATTTCGAAATCACGCCCTTTTTCCTGTTGAGGCATTTTTTGCTCCCAAAGCAATTCCACCGACGACTGGCTTTTGCCCAAAACATCGGTTAACCCTTGTGAAGCCATCGAGAAATCAACCATATAGGCATCATCAGGCAAACGATATGCAAAAGCAATGAAACGCCCCTCACCGGCATTCAGACGCAATTGCACCTGATTGGCCGAATCGCTTTTTACAGGCTCAAAAAACATCTCAGCGGTGTTGATCACCCGATTGTTATAAGTAAAGGTGAAGCCGAAATGGTTGTCCTGACCATCAAACAGCACCACGGGGCGACCGTCGAAGGTGGTATAATCTTTCAACTCTACCGAATAAATCCGGCCGCCAAGTGTCGAGAGTACCACTTTAATACGTTGATTTTCCAGGGTAATAAACTGGTTTTCACCCTGTGCAGCCACACCAAACACACCATATTGAGCCTGATGTTGCTGTTGAGCCACCGAATCAGTGACCAGGGTATCCACCAGGCTTTTTTGGCTTTCACGAGCCAGACGTTCGGCCTCAGCACGCGCCACTTGCTCCATTTCAACTTTGGCAATGGAATCACGTTGTGCCTGCAAACGAGCCACCTCTTCTTTAGATGGCATATTAAACCACCCAAAAAACACCAAAATACCAACAATCAATACTATTCCAAGAATCGAATTCCTATCCATTTGATATCTTCATCAATATGATTAAACATAACAACCGGTTCCATCTACAAGGAACCACAGATTATTTAGATGACTTTTTCCCCTTTTGCTCAATGGCCGCCTTAATAAAGGCCATAAACAAAGGATGGGGTTTCAACACGGTACTGCTGTACTCGGGGTGAAACTGCACACCCACAAACCACTTATTCTCCGGTATCTCCACAATCTCCACCAGGCCGGTCTCGGGGTTAATACCCGTTGCCTGAATGCCTCCTTTGAGGTATAGTTCGAGATAATCGTTATTAAACTCGTAACGGTGGCGGTGACGCTCGTGCACCAGCTCGGTACCATAGGCATCGGCCGCACGCGAACCGGCTGCCAGGTGACACTCGTAAGCCCCCAAACGCATGGTTCCTCCCTTATCGGTCACGTTCTTTTGATCTTCCATCAAGTCAATCACCGGATGAGGCGTGGAATGATCCATTTCGCGCGAGTTGGCTCCGGTCAACTTCAATACGTTGCGGGCAAACTCAATCACAGCACACTGCATTCCCAAGCAGATGCCAAAGAATGGCACATTTTTTTCACGGGCATATTGCACCGCCAATATTTTTCCATCGATGCCACGATGTCCAAAACCGGGAGCCACCAAAATGCCATCGACCTTTGAAAGGATGGAAGCCACATTTTCGGCTGTCACCTGCTCCGACTGAATCAATTCAATCTGCACCTTGTGGTCGTTATAGGTTCCGGCATGGTGCAAAGCCTCAATGATGGACTTATAAGCATCGGCCAACTCGACATATTTACCCACCAGGCCAATGACCACTTTTTTGTTGGCTCCTTTCATTTTATTAAGGAAAACCTTCCAATCTTCAAGCGCCGGTCGCTCGCTAATAGGCAGTTGCAGTTTTCGGAGCACGGTCTCATCGAGACCCTCTTCCTGCATCTTCACGGGTACTTCATAGATGGACGACACGTCGATGGACTGAATCACCGAACGGGCATCGACATTACAAAACAAAGCCACTTTTTTGCGCAAATCATCGCTCAATTGGTGCTCGGTACGCAACACCAATACATCGGGCTGAACCCCGGTTTCTAGCAACTGCTTCACAGAATGCTGAGTCGGCTTGGTTTTGAGCTCGCCCGAAGCATTCAGGTAAGGCACCAACGTCAGGTGCAAAACCAGCGCACGATGCCCCAGCTCCCACTTCATTTGACGCACAGCCTCAATATAAGGCAACGACTCGATGTCACCCACCGTACCGCCAATTTCAGTAATCACCACATCGTACTGATGCTTAGTACCCAATAATTTAATATTGCGTTTGATTTCGTCGGTGATATGGGGAATAATTTGAACCGTTTTGCCCAAATAATCACCACGACGCTCTTTAGAAATGACATTTTGATAGATGCGCCCGGTGGTCACATTGTTGGCCTGCGAAGTGGGCACGTTCAGAAAACGCTCATAATGCCCCAAGTCGAGGTCTGTTTCGGCGCCGTCTTCGGTTACGTAGCACTCCCCATGTTCATAGGGATTAAGCGTTCCGGGATCGACATTGAGATAGGGATCGAGCTTCTGAATGGTTACACGATAACCTCTGGCCTGCAACAACTTGGCCAACGAGGCCGAGATTATTCCTTTACCGAGGGAGGATGCAACCCCTCCTGTTACAAATACATACCTTGTATCGGGCACAGCTGTGTTCATTATATTCAACAATAAATTTATCTGCTATTTTAAAAACCACAAAGGTAGAAATTTCAACCTATTTTCTTTGAATGAAATCGGATTTCGACACGAAAAAACCCCACACGAAAAATGCCGGTGAAAGGCCTCCCCTCCCACCGGCATTATAACAAGCACCTAAGCTCCAATATCAATAATATTCATCATAAGCTGAATCATTGGAAGGGAAATCATAGTTATAGTCCTTCTCGCTCAACATGCTCAAGAAATTACGGATCCACTCAGCCTGCGCCTGGTTCTTATCCACCCGTTCGGAATTCAGTTTTTCAACAGCCGATCCGTCAACCATTTTAGTGGCAATGATTAACTTTTTGGAGAGGGTCATCTTCCAATAATCGTTTTCCAAATCGTTATGAAAGAAAACGAAAGAGCCGTATGCAGGCAAACCATCGGCATAAACACCATTGGCCAGCAATTTACCTTTGGTGTCATAGGCTTTCGACTCGCCTTGCAACACATCACCTACAAAATGCCGAACCTCCTTCACCAGTCCGTTATCGTAACAGAGTGTCTCGGTGCATCGGTCGCCCACATATCCCCGTCGCTTCACAATGAAAGTGCCGGCGATGCCTCCGTACGTTTCCGATGAAATCAATTCACCCTTGTGATAGGTATCAATGGCTCCTGACAAATAGATTTTTCCATCAAAAGGCTCTCCATCTACATAATTGAGCACTAAAACCGAATCGGTCAGGAAATCGACATAAGTAGTGGCCTGATTGATGACACCGGCCGTATAATGCTCTCGATTGGTCACCTCTCCATCTGAATAATAGATTTTTTCGCCCTCCAGATTTCCCTCCACATAGGTGGCCATCGATTCTAAATCGTTGTAATAATCCAACGTCATTACCGTACCGCTCCAAGGCTGCCCGTCGCGATACTCAACACGAGCGACCACCTCGCCGTCGCTGTAATTGACTGTTTCGCCGTTTAGCATCCCCTGCACATAAGTCTGTGTCTGAATCAACACCCCGCGGTCATATTGTTTGGTCATGCCATTGAGCTCACCATCCACATAAAACTCTTCTTTTTTAACCAAAACGGAATCCAGATCATAATCATATTCATAATAGGTGTATGCCCCATTCAGCTTGCCGTTTTTATAAGAACACCGCGACAACAAATAATCATAAGAATAGCTGAACTCAAATACAGTTCCTTCGACAGGCGAACTATCCTGATAGAGACAAGTCACCGTTTCGCCACTCTTGGGATCCATGTAGGTAGATGTTCCATTCGTCACATTGTGTAACATCATTTTACCCTGATAAAACCTCTTGATCTCCGATTCGTGGCCATTGACATACACCGTCACCGACGACACCTCATCGTCATCAAACTGGTATTCGGTGCCCGAATAATTGTAGTCGGCATCGATGACCAACTGCCCCATTTCGGCTCCATTTTTAGCGTAATAAATACTGGTTTTCACCCCATTGCGATGCGTCGTGAAAATTTTCTGATCACCTCCGGAATAAAAAGACTTTTCGCTCACCACGTTTCCTTGGGCATATTCATATAGTATCCCATACTCCATCGATGTCCCCTCCCATGGAGAACCCTCCCGATAAGTCAACCGATATTTCACGTTTCCGGCAGGGTCAAACACGACCTTATCACCCACGATATCGCCATTCACATACACGGTTTTCGACACCAAATGCCCTTGTTGATCAAATGTTTGCACAAGCCCATGCAGGCGTCCCTCAAAATAAGGAGTGATGGATTCAATCTGATCATTGACTGTGCAGGTATCGGAACTAAAAAAACGGTATTCAACGCCCTCATAAGGATAATGATCCATGTAAGCCAACGAATCGATGCGCTTGCCATACTTATCAAAATAGACCGCTGCAGATTTCAACTGATATCCATCACCTTCCTGCTCGGGCAAATAATACTCAAGACATTTGGGTTGTCCCGTTGAATAATAAAAAGTCACCGGGCCATCATAAGCTCCACCAACTCGACGAGCCACAAAGGCCACCCGCATGGGATAAAAATAATAGCCCACAGTGATGCCATCAGCCGCGATCAAATAACTTGAGATGTTCTTTCCCGATCCCATGAATTCCCCATTGGCATCATAATAATCAACACGCACAAAATCACCGGCCTCATCCACCTCCCCTTCGATGCGAGCCGAAGTCTCGCCCAGGGCATCAATCATTTCGAACCGCTTAATAGTTCCCTGTACCATATGGGTCAGTAAATAATATCCCCCATGATCATGAGAAAAGGAGCCATCAAAAGCTTCGCCATCTTGAAAAATCCCGGAAGCCAACAGGTTACCCGCTTCATCATAGGTGGAGATAAGGCCATGAAATACCCCATCGACCAGAACGGCCTGTTGCATCAGCTCTCCATTGGGATGATACCAACTCACCTGACCGTTAAAATCCTTGTCGCCCCCCGTTTTAGAAAAACCAACCCCTTGTAACTG
Organism: Breznakibacter xylanolyticus; assembly: GCF_003254275.1. Taxonomy (GTDB): domain Bacteria; phylum Bacteroidota; class Bacteroidia; order Bacteroidales; family Marinilabiliaceae; genus Breznakibacter; species Breznakibacter xylanolyticus. Next base: position 81,852 of record NZ_QKZK01000002.1, read on the forward strand.
CGTGGTGTTGATGTAATAATCCCGAACAATGTACCCCGAATCGACAAATTCGGGACGCGGACGATAAAACGAAGCTTCAGCTTTGGCACAAGGCTCCCAATTATCATTAAAATACTCGATTTCGTGCTGCGCAAAAAGCGAAAACGGCAATAATGCCATGCACAAGACAACCAAACGTGTTAAAACAAACTTCATACAATCAAGGTTTTATACATACAAAAAAAATTCAGGCACACCCCATGGTGTCCTGACGACTCAAACATAAAAGTACAAAAAAACCGACTCGAAAGTCGGTTTTTAAATTTATTAACCAATTATGCAACAATTACTTCGCCTTTAACATCTCATCGAGCATGTCAAGTTTTTCGTTGAGCAATTTGATGTTACGTTTGCCGGTTTCAATCTTATTGTTGAAGTCGCGAACCAAGGCATCGGAGTTTTTCGACTTTGCAAAGAAACCAATGTTGTTTTCCCACACAGTAATGTCGGCCTCGAGCTGACGTAACTTGGTGATAATTTTATTGCGTTCCTGATTCACCTTATCCAGCCCACCATTACCTTTCATGCCTTCAATTTTGTTCCCGAACTTGGAGATGTTTTTATGGAACTCATCCAGGTTCAAATTGTCGAACAAGCGATTCACCATGCCTCGGAACTCATTGTTGACGCGATCTTTCTCCTTAAAAGGCACATGTCCGATTTCGGACCATCGTCGCTGAATCTCTTGCAAAGCCTTAAACGTTTCCTCGGGGTTTTCGGAGGGCTCAAAAGCCTTCAACTGCTCAATTATTTGCAACTTCTGTTGCAGGTTTTGCCCCTCTTCGCCATCCTTGCTGCTAAAATGCGTGGATTTGTGAGCAAAAAACTCATCACAAGCCGACCGAAAACGCTTCCAAATGGGATCGGACAACTTACGGGGCACGGGGCCAATCTCTTTCCACCGCTTTTGAATCTTCACAAATTCATCGGTGGTTTTCTTCCAATCGGTGCTGTTCTTAAGCGCTTCAGCTTGCAGGCACAATTCGGTTTTCAATTGCAAATTGTTGTGCTGTTCCGATTTATAATCTTTAAAATAATCGCGTTTCAGCTCAAAAAATCTATCGCAAGCCGAGCGAAAACGTTCATAAATACGGTTGTTATCCTTTTTGGGTGCAAACCCAATGGTTTTCCACATTTGCTGCAACTCAATCAATTCCTTGCTCTTGTCCTCCCACTCTTTGGGCGAAGTCACTTTACCGAGCGCTTCAATGATGAGTTCTGCTTTTTCGCACAGTTCGGTTTTGGCATCCAGGTTTTTCTTCAGTTGGTCTTTAATGCTCTCGAAGTGCTCCTGATGCTTTTTATTGATGAGCGAGGTGGCTTCCTTGAAGCGCTCCCACACCTCGTCCTTCTTCTCCTTGGGTACCGGACCTGTTTCACGCCATTCGTCGTGAAACTTCTGCAAAGTATTAAAGGCGTGAACGATGTTGGGCTCGCGCAACAGGTTCTCGGCCTTCTCACACAACTCGAGTTTCAACTCAAGGTTCTTCTTCAGGTCGAGATCGCGCAGTTCCTTGTTGATGTTGATATAGTTGTAGAAACTCTCGATGGCATAGTTATAATTGGCCCACAAATCGCGCACATGGCTTTGTGGCACCGGACCAATGTCGCGCCAGCGCTGCTGCAGGTCACGAAACTCGCGAAACGTGTCGTTGAGCGATTCCTGGCGATTCACCAATGCCTTGATGTTCTCGATGACCTCCTGCTTGTCGCGAAGGTTGCGTTCTTTTTCCTCCTCGATGCTCTCATTGAGTTCGGAACGCTTGTCGCGGTACACCTTAATCAACTCTTTCAGCTCGTGCTCGAGGGGATCGTTGGGTGCCGAGAAGTTCTCCTCAAGCTCGCCCGACTCAACAAACCGCTTCTTAATCTCTTCGACCTCTTGCTTGTACTGCTTGTAGAAAGCCGATTTAATGCCTTCCACCTCGTCCTTGAGCTGATCGGGCGAATAGGTTTGCACCACCATCTTGAGGCGTGCCACCAACTCAGACTTACTCAAGGTATCCCAGTCGATCTTTTCGAGATCGGCAATATTGGGACCAGACGACGAAAAATCATCCTCAGGATGAGGACCTTCTTCCATTTCGGGGTGTGATACATTGCTAATTGTTTCCTCAGAGAGGAGGGTTCCTGTTCCGGAAGTAGTTTCAGAGCAATCCTCTGAACGCAAATCTGACGCAGATGCAGTCAATTTGTTTAGATCATTTGTTTCCATCCAATAACTGTTTTGATGATGGGGATAAGTTCATTTTCGAGATACGAATATATGGCTTCTTGGCAATGTTACAAATTTTTTGGATTAATCTTTTGGCTTTCAATCCAAACAGATTCAACCATCAATGCGAAAACGCGACATGATCTTTTTTGAAGAACCCGGGGGCGGATGATAAATTGAGTCTTTAAAAACATGAAGACACAAAGGTACAGTGGTTTTCGATTGACGGAGACTTTTCACAACAGCTCATCATACAGGCTAAATCCCTTTCAAAACTGCAAAAAATTGAGTGACATTCTATCATCACATCCCACTCACACGTTCCGTCGTCTTCCCTTCACTTTTCTCCAAAAATAAATCCCCAGAGCCACCAGCACCCCAAAAGGCCAGATGCGGAACAAAAAGAGCAACGAATCGACAAAGCCAAACCACCCTTTGGACAACGAAAGCTTTAATCGTTCGGAAAAGCGGTCGCGCCGGGAGGGGCTGTATTCGAAATCCTTTTCTTTCGAAAGGGTCAATTCCAGCGTGCTGTAATCCACCTGGTCGCTCAAATATCTCAGGCGGCCGGTGGTGCTGTCAATTTCTTCTTCGAGGGCACGGATTTGTGCTTCAATCTCGAGAATCTCTTTCACGGTGGCGGCTTTCTTCAACAAGTCACGGTAGCGTTGCAGATAGTTGCGCTTAGACTCTAACCGAATTTGCAAATCGACAAACTGATCGGTGACGTCGCGCGCATCCATTTGCTTGTATAGAATTTTACCGGCCCCTCGTTCAATACCGGCCACGAACGCTTCGAAATGGGGCGCCGGGATTCGGATTTTCAACTGATAGGATGTTTCCCTGTCGGAATTGCTGAGGCTCTCGTTGGCATAATAACCGCCGCTCGCTTTAACGAGGGTGTCCACCTTTTGTTTCGACTGCTCCAACTCGGTCACCCGAAGCCCCATGCGGCCGTCTTTGATGATTTTCTTCTGCACCACCACAGACGTCGTCATCTCGTTGACCGGTGGCGGTGGGGCAGTGGCAGATTGTTGGGTAGCGGGAATGATCTCCTCCTCCATCGCCATGTCGATAAACGCGTCAACGGATAGTTCGTTTGGATGTTGCTGGCATGAAACTAACATGGCAGATGCCATGAAAAAACAAATTATGACTCTCATCAGGTTAAAGATTAGCCACCCATCCCCATAAAGGAAACAGAAGGATGTTTGAAAATGTGATGCATTCAAAAAAAAAAAAAAATAACGCCCCCCCGAGGATCAACAGCGCGACACAAGGGAGCCTAAAAATAAACAAAAAAACACCCGTCCAACCCACAATCATCAAAATGGCACACACCCCTGCTTTCACACACCTGCGTCGTACCAAATTCGTACTTTCTTCGGGTCTTCTTCGACTCATGGTCGAAGCGGTATCGAAGCGGAGTCGAAGAAGAGTCGAAGAAGTCCCGAAGCAGGGTCGAAGAAAGATCGAAGCGAAGTCGAAGCCATCGATGAAAAAAATTGACCAATGAAAGGATAATGAATCGAGATTGACGAGGAATCGCATGGGGGACTTTTGAACTTTTGTACTTTTGCACGCACCCGGTCACAAATGCTCACTCCCGTGGCACGGGAGCCCGTTGAATCCGCATCATCATCAAACCAAATAACATGGCCTACCAGGGACGCATTGTGGGGTTAGACCCCAAAGGAAAACTCATTGGCGATTATGGTGAGCCGCTCACCCCGCCAGCCCATTGGGCTTTCTTGCCGGCAGGCGATGCGGGGGTGACACGCAAGGTCACGGCCGGCGGCGATTACTGGCGGGTACAGGTCAAAAAAGGCCGTCGCACCATCTCGAAGGGCATCTGGGCCTCAGCTGCCCTCATCGCCAAAGCTCAGGCAGAGGTGGAAGCGCAACGCGGCACCGAGACGTATCAAAAACGGTTGGCCGGCGACCGGCAACGTCGTCAGCAAAAACAAGAGCATTACGAAGTGGAATTCTTCAACGCCGTGCGTCGTTACCTCCACTTCGACAAATCCCACCAGGCACTAGAGGAGGCTGTAGCCGATGCCGTGACGCGGCATGCCATCCCGGTGGGCAGCGGCACGGTGGCGCGCACGGCCATGATACCGCTGCACGAACGGGCATCGCGCGCCGTCATTGCCTGGATGCGCCATCAAACCACGGCGTACGATCGCCTGAAAATTACCCCCGTGAAAGGGCAACGACGCGCCGTGCGCCGGGAGCTGGCACAACTGTCGGTGGCCGTGCTCGATCGATACCGGCAAAACATGCCCATCCCCATCAACTGCCCGCTGCAGGTGGCAGTGAAGAAATTGATGAGCACCGAACAGGCATCACAAAACTGAAGCAAAACATAAGTCTTAAGAAAACACAAAGTCAGAATAAACGCAAAGGCGCGAAGGCGCTGAGTTTTTTTGTTGCGCCATGCGTTTAAATAACAAAGCAGATAACTCAAAAGAGTTATATAGTAGTGTTCTAATGAAAACAGAGACACGGAGCCACAGAGTTTTTTAGATTATGATGAAAGTTTGAGAAACATTAAACCTGTGTTCAAATAAAAAAGCAGATAACTCAAAACGAGTTATATAGTAGACACGGAGACAGAGATTTTTTAGATAAAAGCAAGGCGTTACAAATTATCTCAGTCTTTGAGAGCCTACTATATAACTCTTTTACCGAGTGGCACTGTGGCTTTTTCTCCTCACTGGTTCTCATCTTATCTCACTGCAATTCATCATCAGTTCTTAGTTCGTTAAGTTGAGGAAGATGATTAAATGCTGAGTTATCTGCTTTCATATTTAAACGCAATCTACATAATCAAACCAACTCAGCGCCTTCGCGCCTCTGCGTATATTTTGACTCTGTATTCACTAAAACTCGTTGTCCACGATACCCTCCTGCGCTGCCCCTTCCAGCCATCTTTACGGAAAAGAGCACGCGGCATGGCCATTTTTCTTAAATTTGCGCCTCTAAAACAAACTCCACACTCATGCGCATCGACGTCCTCACGCTGTTTCCCGACATGTTTCAAGGTCCCTTGAGCGAATCCATCATCAAACGGGCTCGCGACAAGCAGATTGTTGACATCCATTTTCACAACATACGGGACTACAGCACCGACAAACACAACCGGGTGGACGACTACCCCTTTGGCGGGGGCGCCGGCATGGTGATGCAAATTGAGCCCATCGCCACGCTCATCGACAAACTGAAAAGTGAACGCCCTTACGACCACATCATTTACATGACGCCCGATGGCGAACGCCTGGCGCAACGTCGCGTCAACACGCTGTCGCTGGCGGGCAACCTGATGATTCTTTGCGGACACTACAAAGGCGTCGATCACCGCATTCGCGAACACTACATCACCTGTGAAATATCCATTGGCGATTACGTGCTCACGGGCGGCGAACTGGCGGCGGCCGTGCTCATCGACTCGGTGGTGCGCCTCATTCCCGGGGTGCTTTCCGACGAAACCTCGGCACTCACCGACTCGTTTCAGGACAACCTACTCTCGCCCCCGGTGTACACCCGTCCGGCCGAATACAACGGCTGGCGCGTGCCCGACATCCTGCTGTCGGGGCATCAGGCCAACATCGACAAATGGCGCGAAGAACAAGCGCACGAACGCACCCTCAAGCTCCGCCCCGACTTGCTGGGGAAGAGCGAAAGAAGTTGAAATGGTTAAGGAGTTTTTGAAGTTTAAAAGTGTAGGAGTTTAGGGGATATCCCCCATCAATCACCATAGATCATTGGAGCAACATCGCTCATCGACCGTTGCAATGGAGCGAAAGTCTCCCTAATGTGAGGACAAGGTATCGCTCCGGAGCGAAAGCCTCCCTGACGTGTGGCGCAGGGTTTCGCTCCGGAGCGACATTTTTTTTGCCCATCGACACGCTTTTCATTACACGGAGTCAGAAATAAACGCTGAGACGCGAATCGACACAGTCGCCTGACTATACCAAGAAAGGCGCAGAGTTAATTTTGACTCTTTGCCGCATTTTTTTTGGCAACCTTTCGCACGGTTGATGTGTTATTATTCCCAAAAACATCATCGATGGAAGCGACCTTTGACGCCCTGCTGACACAAATGGAACAACAAGGCTTTGCCGTGATGGACGAATTCATTGACCGGGCATCGGTGGCAAAGCTGCGCGAACATGCCCAACGCGCCATGGCCGATCGGGCGTTTCACCCGGCGGGCATCGGTCAGGGACAACACCATCACACCAACCACACCATCCGAAACGACCAGGTTCTGTGGCTCACGCCCGACACGCTGGCCGTGTGGTGCCCAACATTGCACCATCACATCGACCATCTCACCGGGTGGCTCAACCAAAGCTGCTACGCAGGCATCAACCAAAGCGAGTTTCACCTGGCACACTACGCCCCCGGCGCTTACTACAAGCGTCACCTCGATCGTTTTGCCAACAACAACGAACGTCGGTTTACCGTGATTGTGTACCTCAACGACCAATGGTGCGAGGCCGATGGCGGACAACTGGTGGTGTACGGCCACGCGGGGCACCACTCCATCCAGCCCGAAGCCGGACGCCTGGTGTTTTTCCCCTCCGACAAGCTCGAGCACGAGGTGCTGCCCGCCAAGCGTCCGCGATGGAGTTTCACCGGGTGGCTCAAAACGGTGAGGATCCCGCAGTCGTGCTGTTCAACAAATTACTGAGCGATCCGGGATATTGGCAATCGGCAGTCATCATGCGCCCTAGCCACGGCGGCACAACCCCTTGTAGGTGCAATGCTCACATTTCTTAACCTCCCTGGTCTGCACAAAAGGCACCTCGGGGTTATATAGCTCCTCGAGCACACCGCGCAACCCATCAGCAAACTCCTCTTCCACCAACTCGAGGGTCAGTTCGGCAGTATTCTTGTATTTGCCCAACGTCAATCCGTAGCCCTTGCCCTCAAACAACTGCTTGAGCCATACCACCGAGGGATGAATGGGCAGACCGACAGGCTCGCTGTGACGCACCACCCAAGAATAAAGTAACGTTTGAAAAATGGCTTTGTAATCGCTGCATTTTCCGGGGTCGAACAAGTACGACAACTCACCGACCCCGGCTTTGCCACTGCCGGTTTTGTAATCCATCACCCGGCAATAGCCGCCCGTTTCGTCCATCCGGTCAATGATGCCGCCAATATTGACCGTCAGTTGGTCATTGACAGCAAAAGGAGCCGCCACGCGTTTCTCGAGGCCGCGAATCACCAGCGGGCAATGCTGCTGCTCATTCACCAAAAAACGAACAATGTATTTGTGCAACACCTCGGCCACCAGGATGTTTTTGCCCTGCAACTGCCCCAGTTCATCGCCCTTGCCCGATGTGGCCGAAAACTCATTAACAAACGCTTCCTGAATGGTTTGACGAATCAGGGCATTGTTGCCCGACAGGCGGGCAAACACATCGGCCGACACCACCTGCCCCACGTAAGGCGTCAACAACTTCTCCAAACAATAATGAAACAAGATGCCAAAGATGCGGGCATCCAAATCCTCCGAAATCTCATCGGGTTCGGCAATGCCGGCTATTTGTTTGTAGTAAAAACGCAATGGGCACTCCAAATAAAGGCTGAGCGCACTGGGGCTCAACGCCCGCTCGCCGCCTTGGGTAAATTGCGCCAGGCGCTGCATCACCGCCTCGTTTTTGCGAGCCGTTACCGGTGCCACGCGCGACAGCTTCACCTGCTCCACAGCCGTTTGCAACACCGGCCGCTGGGGCGATTCGTATATCAACTGATACAACAAGCGGCTCATCTCGCCCGTTTGCAAGCCCTGCGTTGAGGTATGGTACACCAGTTGCACCCGTTTGGCCCGGTGCAACAACCTGAAGAAATAATACGAGAAAATGGCATCCTGATGCTCGATGGTAGGCAAGCCAAAGCCCCGTCGCAAGTTGTAAGGCACAAACGAATTGGGCGCACTGTCTTTTGGGAACACCCCCTCGTTGAGGTTCAAAATCACCATATTTTCAAAATCGAGGGCACGGGTTTCGAGCACCCCCATCACCTGCAACCCCGATAACGGCTCACCCTTAAAGGCCACCGTTTGCGTTTCGGTGATGCGGCGAAACAGGCGCAACCAGGTTTCGGGCTCCACCGATGCCTCGATGCGCGTGAGCAAATCGCCCAACCGCACCACACTTTTGTAAAGCGCAAAAATGAATTCCTGTTCAAAATAACTTTGTTCGCGATTCCGAATCAGGTCGTAGGTACGCAGCAAAATGGTTTCGATGTACTTAGGAAAATCGCCCCCGTGTTGAATTTTTTGAAAGATAAAAACCAGATAGTCCGACTGATGCAACTCCGAGGCTTCTACAAACACAGTGTTGCGCTTGAGCATGGTGTTTTTTACCGCAACAGCCTTTTCGGGCTCCACGGCAGTGATGTATTGATGCTGCAACACGGGCAGCACATCGCGAAAATAAAACCACGTCTTGCCCTCCCTGGTGGAGCGGGCATTCTTTTGCAAGTTGAGCAACGCCCCCACCAAGCCATAGATGGGCGTATTTTTAAGCGGATACCCCAGTGTGACGTTAATTTGCGAATACGCAGGCGGAATGGCATGGAGCACGGGAATGAGCATGTTCTCGTCGGTCAGCAACACTGCGGTGTCGGTGGTGTCGCCCACAGTCGCCTCGCCGGCTCGGCTCTGCTGCACCTGCTCCAAAAAGTGGCTCACCACGCGCAACTGTTCGGTGGGCGATGCCACCCCCGTGATGGTGATTTCGGGCCAGGTCTCCACCAAAGGCTGCTCCCAGTCATCGGGCGATGGAAACACCACGGTGTTTTCGCGCAAAAACACATCGGGCCCGTTAAAGGGCAACGACACCAACTTTTCTGCCATCCGGCTGCCGGCTTTGGGTAGCAACCAGGGCGAATAATCCCAAAAAAAATCGGCGCCCTGTCGCTGCATGTATCTAAACAACTCCTTTTCGGCCGGGGTAAGCACAAAAAAACCGGCAAACACCACCTTCGGCCAGGGCATGGTCAACGGTTGCTTTTGCCGAATGGTCTCCACCAAATGGCGCACCTGCATGCCGGTGGTCGATAGTTGCTTCCGGGTCAACGATTCATTGAGCCCCCGGTAAAGCGGGTAAATGCTTTCCCAATTTCGCAGAAACATCTTTTGATGCTCCGACAAGCGTTCGGGGTTAAAGCTGCTCCAAAAGGAACGAATGGCCTCCACCTGTTGTTCGCTCAAAAAGGTATAATCACTCTCAATCTTCTTGATGTCGGTGAGGTTGACAAACAACGCGGCAGCATCCACCAGGTATTTGTCCACATCTTCAAAATCGGACAAAAGCGTTTCGCCCCACGGCATGAACTCATCAAAAGGCAAAGGCCGCTCCACCGTGGCACAATACACCTCGTACAATTCAAACAACAATGTCACGGCATCTGCCGAAGTGCCCCCATGCAATTGTTCCACAAACTCGTTGATGGTGAGCACCACCGGCGACCACATGGGCGACCGGCTCATCTGCGACAAGTAATTGGTAAAGAAGATGCCGGCACGACGACCGGGAAACACAAAACAAATGTCCGAAATATTTGTTTCAGATTGTTGATAATAATAGTCGGCCAAACGGCGCAAGAAGTAATCGTTCATGCAAAAAAATTATCGGAGCGAAAATGGTTTTTTAAGCCGTGAAAGATAACCAATCTTTCGCCCAAACCAGAGCATGACACGCAGAATGATGATGCCCGCAGCCCCGGCTAAGCGATCAACACCACACAGCATCCACCCAATTACATCAGCATGGACCACTTCTCATTTTTGGGCAACAGTGACCCGCAAGCCATTGAATCGCTCTACCAGCAATATCTCTCCGATCCGCAATCGGTCAACCCCGCCTATTGCGAATTTTTCAGGGGGTTCGACTTTGCCCGACAGGCCTATGCTGACACATCGGGAACACAGGTCAACAAGGAATTTCGGGTGATGGAACTCATCAACGCCTATCGGCAACGAGGCCACCTGTTTACGCAAACCAACCCCGTGAGAGCGCGGCGCAGCTACCAGCCCACCCTCGACATCGAGAATTTCGGCCTTACCCCTGCCGATCTCAGCAGACCTTTTCATGCCGGCAAAGAACTGGGACTGGGCGTAGCACCTCTTACAGCCATCATCGCTCATCTGCAACAAACCTATTGTAAAAGCATTGGCGCCGAATACCTCTACATCCGCAAGCCGGAAGTGGTGAACTGGCTTCGCGAAAAAATGGAGTCGATACAAAACACACCGTCCTTTTCGGCCGAAAAAAAACGCAACATCTACCACCAACTGAAGCAGGCGGCAGGCCTGGAAGCTTTCATCCACAAAAAATTTGTAGGCCAAAAACGCTTCTCACTCGAAGGCAGCGAAGTGGTCATCCCCGGCCTGCGTGCCCTTATTGAAAAGGCGGCCAACCTGGGAGCCGGCCACGTGGTGATGGGCATGGCGCATCGGGGGCGACTGAACGTGCTCAACAACATTCTGGGCAAGCCCTGCGAATACATCTTTAAAGAATTTGAAGGCGACGACTACGCCAACGGCCTTTCACTGGGCGATGTAAAGTACCACCTGGGTTACGAAAACCAAACACAAACGCCCGAGGGGGGCCAGATCAACCTGATGCTTGTGCCCAACCCCTCGCACCTCGAAGCAGTGCTGCCCGTGCTACAAGGCGTTGCCCGTGCCCGCATCGACAGCGACTACGGAGGCGATGCCGACAAAGTGGTGCCCGTGGCCATTCACGGCGATGCCGCCATTGCAGCACAAGGCGTGGTGTACGAGGTGGTGCAGATGGCTCAACTACCTGGCTATCACACCGGGGGCACCATTCATGTGGTCATTAACAACCAAATAGGGTTCACCACCAACTATCTCGAAGCCCGCTCAAGCACCTATTGCACCGACGTGGCCAAAGTGACCCGCTGCCCGGTGTTTCATGTCAACGGCGACGATGCCGAAGCCTTGGTTTACGTGATGGAACTGGCCATGGAGTACCGCCACCGCTTTCACACCGACGTGTTTGTGGATGTGCTCTCGTACCGCAAGCACGGGCACAACGAAGGCGACGAACCCCGCTTCACCCAGCCCACCCTCTACAAGGCCATTGCCTCCCATTCCAACGTGAGGGACATCTACGCCCAACACCTGATGCAACAAGGGCTGCTCACACCTGCGGAACATCATCAAGCCATGGAGGCCTACGACCAGCACCTCGAAAGCCGCTATGAAATAGCCCGAAGCTTTCCACACGTCGTCATACATCCCTTTAATGCCGGCAGCACACAGCGCTTCAGATATGCCACTCAAGCCGACTTTGAGGAAAATTTGCCGACCGCCATTCCCGAAGATATGCTACAGGATTTGGCTCAAAAGGTCAACCAATTGCCTGTCGAAAAACCATTCTTCAAGAAGGTGCACAAAATCATCAACGACCGCCTGCAACTCATCGCAAACAACCAATGCGACTGGGCCATGGCCGAACAGTTGGCCTTTGCCTCACTGCTCACTCAAGGCTACCCGGTGCGATTGAGCGGACAGGACGCCCAACGGGGAACCTTTGCCCATCGACACGCGGCCTTCACCGTCGAGGATACTGACGAAAAATTCATCCCCCTTCAACATTTGGATGCCACGCAGGCGCCGTTTACGGTTTACAACTCACTCCTTTCGGAATACGGCGTACTGGGCTTTGAATACGGCCATGCACTGGCCGCTCCCAAAGGTCTCACCCTGTGGGAAGCACAGTTTGGCGACTTCAGCAACGTGGCTCAGGTGGTCATTGACCAATACCTGAGTTCGGCCGAGGAAAAATGGGGTCTGCAAAACGGGTTGGTTCTCCTGCTCCCACATGGCTACGAAGGACAAGGACCCGAACACTCCAGCGCCCGATTGGAACGATTCCTGAGCCTGGCCGCCAACGGCAACCTGCAAATTGTCAACCCCACCACCCCGGCCAACTTCTTTCATCTGTTGCGCCGGCAAGTGATGCGTGACATCCGCATTCCACTGGTGGTGTTCACGCCCAAAAGCCTGCTGCGCCACCCTCTCTGCCTGTCGCCATTAGAGGCGTTTACCAACGGGGCGTTTCAGCCAATCATTGACGATGCAGACGTGCTTGCACCATCGGTCACTCGCGTGATATTCTGCACGGGCAAAATCTACTACGACCTGCTAGCCCGCAAGCAGGCGCTCAACGCATCAGATGTGGCCATCATCCGCATTGAACAGCTTCATCCGTTTCCACTAAACGCATTCATCAACACAGTGGCTCAATATCCCAATGCCTTGCTGCACCTATGGGTACAAGAAGAACCCCAAAACATGGGAGCATGGGAGTACCTGCGCAGCCAAAATTTACCGGTGGAGTTGATTCCTATCGCGCGTTTGGTCAGCGCCAGTCCGGCCACCGGCCTCAACCGCCTCCACCAAAAGGGACAGGATGAAATCATCAATAAAGTGTTCAAACCGTGTCATTGCGACAAGCGACTTAAATATTGCGGCTTACAATGCATGGAAGGCAAAACACGCGAAGAAATCCTTCAGCAACACCTCTACTTTACCGAACCGTCGCGGTTCTCCATTTAAAATGTCATTTTAGATACGTCAAACAACCCCATCAGCACAAAACAATTTCCCATGCTCATCGATATTAAAATACCCACCCCCGGCGAATCGATCACCGAAGTAGAAATCACCAACTGGCTGGTAAATGATGGTGATTTGGTGATAAAAAATCAGGAACTGGCCGAGGTGGAATCCGACAAGGCCACCCTCGCCCTCACAGCCACCGAAAGCGGCAAAATACACATCATGCTACCAGCGGGCAGCAGCGCCAAAGTGAACGCCACGGCCTGCACCATCGACACCGACTTTGCCCCACAAGCCATAACAGCAGTACCCGCTTCCCCTCATCCATCAAAGGCGACTGACAACACCGATGGCCAGGCAGCCCCGATCAGTCATGACGAAAACAGCGGGCAAGTGAAGATATCGCCCGTGGCTCAACAAATGATGGAAGCCCACCACCTGAGCATCGACGATGTCCTCAACGGGCTTCGCCGCCTCGGAGCCCGCGACGTGGAGGCGGTGATCCACCAAAACTCAAATATTACGGGTGCTTCAGTACCAGCTGAATCGCGCGAGAGTACCCGGCAAAAAATGTCGCCCTTGCGCAAAAAGCTGTCGCAACGGCTGGTAAGCGTCAAAAACGAAACGGCCATGCTCACCACCTTCAACGAGGCGAATATGAGTGCCGTGATGAGCCTGCGACATCAATACAATCAACCATTTCAGGAAAAACATGGGGTCAAATTGGGTCTGATGTCATTCTTCATCAAAGCCGTCACCCTTGCACTGACAGAGTTCCCGGCCGTCAACAGCATGATTGACGGTGACGACATCATCACCGCTCACTATGCCGACATATCGGTAGCAGTGCAAACCCCCAAAGGTCTTATGGTTCCGGTGATCCGCAACGCCGGGCAACTGTCGCTGGCACAAATTGAACACACCCTAAAGGAGCTGGCCGAAAAAGCACGGGCGGGCAAGCTATCCATCGATGAGATGAGCGGAGGTACCTTCACCATCACCAATGGCGGCGTGTTTGGCTCCATGCTCTCCACACCGCTCATCAACCCGCCCCAATCGGCCATTCTGGGCATGCACGCCATCAACGACCGCCCCGTAGCCATCGACGGAAAGGTTGAAATTCGTCCCATGATGTACATCGCCCTGTCGTACGACCACCGCCTCATCGACGGCAAAGACTCGGTCGGCTTCCTCAAACGGGTGAAAGAACTGGTCGAAAACCCAATCCAACTCATGACGCAAGGCAAAAACCCCGAACAGCTGCTACTCGATTTGATGTGAACACAAACAACAACTCAGCAATCCGTTAGCATGTAATACAGTCTCGTAACGATTACAAGCGGTGCAACGCCACATCACCACATGCTTGCATTGGCACACTTTCAGGTTGTGAAAACATCCTCAATGCGCTATTTTTGCAGAAAAGGAAACCATCATGTCCATCGCAGAAAACCTCCGGCACATCCAATCACAGCTTACCACCGGCGTCACGCTGGTGGCCGTATCAAAAACCCACTCCCAGGAAGCCATCATGGAGGCCTATCAGGCCGGACAACGAATTTTTGGCGAAAATAAAGTACAGGAACTCACCACCAAATACGAAGCGTTGCCCAAAGACATTCACTGGCACATGATTGGGCACATGCAATCGAACAAGGTGAAATACATTGCTCCGTTTGTTACGCTTATTCATGGGGTGGACAGCCTTCGATTGCTCCAAACCATTAACAAAGAAGGCCAAAAGATTCAGCGCGTCATCCCTTGCCTGTTGCAGGTTCACATTGCGAGCGAAGAAACCAAGTTTGGTTTCTCACCCCTCGAAATCCAGGCGATCACCCCTTCACAAATCAGCGAACTGCCATGGATCGAGATACAAGGACTAATGGGCATGGCCACCTTTACGGACGACAACACCCAAGTTCGCAAGGAATTCGACACCCTCAAGCAGCTCTTCGACCAGCTCAAAAGCACCCTTTTTACCAATCAGGCCTCCTTCAACACCCTAAGCATGGGCATGAGCGACGACTTTCACATTGCCATTGAAGCAGGCAGCACTTTGGTGCGCGTGGGAAGCTCTATTTTTGGGCATCGGGACTATACCGTTTAATCTCCCTGAAATTTTTACCCGAAACAAAACAGCTTAAAATTTGTTTGAAGCCAAAAGGTTGATTATTTTCAAGCCTTCAAATACAAACGTTTGCACAACTTTCCGCAAATCATATTTTTCCGGAACAACCATCCTTAAGTCCCCCTTGGGGATAAGGGAGCTAATTAATTAACAGATGAAACGAGCCATGAGAAAGCCTTGCTCACACAAAAGGCTAACTATTTGTGAGTTCCACATAGCCACTGAAAAACAAATTATTGACATATGAAAGACCTTTCAACCACCTACCTGGGACTAAAACTCAAAAATCCATTTATTGTCAGCAGCTCAGGTTTGACCAATACTGCTGCGAAAATTGAGAAACTGGCCGCTGCAGGCGCCGGAGCCATTGTCCTCAAATCGCTATTCGAAGAACAGCTCAACCACAGCGTCAACCAACACATTCATAAAAGTCAGGGAACCGATTATCCCGAGGCCTACGACTACGTGGCTGGTTATGTCAAAAACAACGAAGTCAACGACTACCTGAAACTGATAGCAGAAGCCAAGCAAAAAGTGGATGTGCCCATCATTGCCAGCATCAACTGCTTTTCGGCCGATGAGTGGGTCGATTTTGCCAAACAAATAGAGCAAGCCGGCGCCGATGCCATTGAGTTAAACCTATTTGTGGTCAACACCGACAAAAACAGTGAGGCATCCGAATACGAAGAGCTTTACCTGAATGTGTTGAGCAATGTTCGAAAACACGTCACCATCCCCATTGCCATGAAACTGGGGTCTAACTTTTCAAACCTGGTTGCAGTGGTCAACAAATTATCGGTACACGGAGCACAAGGGGTGGTTCTGTTCAATCGCTTTTACGAGCCCGATATCGACATTGACCACCTGGCCATTAAAGCCGCACATGTATTCAGCACCCCGGCCGACATTCGCCAATCGATCCGTTGGGTTTCCATCGTATCGTCAAAAATCAAAAATATCGACGTGGCTGCATCCACCGGCATTCACACAGGCGAAGCTGCCATCAAACAACTGCTGGTCGGAGCCAAAGCGGTTCAAATTTGTTCGGTCATTTATAAACATGGTCCCGAAGCCCTCACCAAAATGGTATCGGAACTCAACCAATGGATGAAAAATAAAAATTTCAACCACATTGAGGAGTTCAGAGGCATGCTCAATTACGGACACATCAGTGAACCCCAGATATTTGAAAGGGCACAATTCATGAAATATTTCTCAGGGCTCGAATAAGCAGTGAGCATTCATCATTACAAAGCAGGAATGAATCAGCATTCCTGCTTTTTTTTGTCTAAAAATCAAGTTGATTATTTTCTATTTTAGTTCTATATTTCAAGTTGATAAATCTACATTTGCGCTCATACATAAACTAGCGGATATGAAACGTTTTTTACATCTGAGTTCACTGGCCATCATCACTCTTTATCTATCAGTTACAGTTACCTCCTGCTCCTGCGAAGGTCAAAAGAACCGGGTGGGAAACGCCGATTCCATCAAAGTTGATAACAAACTGATGGAAGATTTCTCCAAGTCGAAACTTATTTTCTACTCGCTACCCTCGCCCCTCGAAACAGCCATGCTCATTAAAAAATCGGGCGTATCGTACAACGAAGGTATTCTGAATCCACTGGCCAATGTATCGCGCTACACGACCAATAAGCAAATGGCTCTTAACTTGGGGGTTTACTCAGCCGACCTGAGCTACACCAGCCTGTTTGACCAAACCCAAACGGCCATGAAGTACATGAACAATGCCCAAAAACTGGCTGAAGGACTGGGCATCATGGAAGCCATTGACAAACAAACCATTCAACGACTTGAAGAAAACATGAACAATCGCGATGTGGTGCTGGAAATCATCTCCGAATCGTTTATGAACTCCAACTCATTGCTCAATGAAAACGATCGCCCGGCATTGGCCGTGATGGTGCTTACCGGGGGATGGATTGAAGGGCTTTACCTGGCCACCACCCTCACCAATGGCAACATGGACAATAACCGCCGCCTGCTCGATAAAATTATATACCAAAAACTCTCGCTCTTCACCGTTCTCAACATGCTGGAATCATACAAAGGCGACAATGCCGACATCCAACAACTGTACGATCGCATGAACGACCTCAAGCTTATTTACGACGAAGTGAAAATCGTTAACACCTCCAATGTAGAAGCCTCGACCGATACCGAAAAACGAATGACCGTCATCAAAGCCGATTCTGAAACCTTTATCTCTAAAGAAACATTCGACAAATTGTGTAATAAAGTAAAAGAGATTCGTTCTGAATTTATCTCATAACCGAGAACTGATGGCTAAGACTAAATATTTCATATTATTGGCAATAATGGTGTTGATGAGCATCAACACAATGAGCCAATGCCTCGATTTTGCAAAAAAAACGGCCTCGTCTCAGATGTCGCCTTACGTGGCCGATGGGAACTACAACGCCTGCGATATGCGCGAAGGCGAAACGGCCGAAATGTACAAGACTTTTTTTGAAGGACAATCCTACCGGCTCATCGTTGCAAAAGCACCAAACCTCCCTCCTGTTTACATTCGGGTGGTCGACAAAAACGGCGCCGTACTGTTCGACAACCAAAAAATGAACTACACCCATTCATGGGATTTTAAGGTGCAAAGCACGCAGATGCTGGTGGTACAAATTAAGGTGCTCGACCAAAAGAAAGCCACCAAAGAGCATGGCTGTGTGGGCATTCTGTTTGGCATGGAAACCAGCAAGAAAAAATAACGCCACACGTTTCAACCTCAATTTCAGTACTGAATTACTGCACATGCAGAACAAATGATCATTGCTCGACCATTTGTTCTGGTTTTGTGATTATTTTTTTGAATGAATATAGTTATATCGATATGTATTTATTTATTTTTGTGCAGATCAAAATTCAATTCTTGATTCAAAAAACATGAAACAAGCCATATCTAACACTTCGACACACAGAAGCATGTTTATAGGCAAGTTCCACGTGGCCATTGAAAAACAAATTATAAACACATGAAATACCTCATCATTGGGGGCGTTGCCGGAGGAGCCACCACCGCCGCCCGTCTTCGTCGCATGGACGAAAAGTGCCAAATTATCATGTTCGAACGAGGTGAATACATCTCGTACGCCAACTGCGGTTTGCCTTACTATGTAGGCGGAACCATTACCGACCGCGACAAGCTGTTTGTTCAAACCCCAGAATCGTTTGGAAAACGATTCAACATGGAAGTGCGGATAATGAACGAAGTAGTTTCGATTAACAAAGCCGACCAGTCGGTAACGGTCAAGAACCTTCGCGATGGTAGCACCTATGTGGAAACCTATGACAAACTGGTACTCTCGCCCGGAGCCGAACCGGTGAGACCACCCCTGCCGGGCATCCATTCCGAAGGCATCTATACCCTGCGTAATGTACCCGACACCGACCGCATCAAACAATTCATCACTGACCGAAAACCGCGACATGCCGTGGTGGTGGGTGCCGGATTTATCGGACTCGAAATGGCCGAGAACCTGCACCAGGCCGGTGTCAACGTCACCATCGTGGAGATGGCCGAACAAGTGATGACCCCCCTCGATTATTCAATGGCTGCGCTGGTGCATCAGCACCTGAAAACCAAAAACGTAGAGTTTTTTCTGAACACTGCCGTCTCTTCGTTTGCACAAAAAGATAACCGTCTCACGGTCAGCCTCAACAACGGCCGACAAATTGAAACCGATTTGGTCATCCTCTCCATAGGAGTGCGCCCCGAAAACAAACTGGCAAAGGAAGCCGGCTTGGAAATTGGTGAAACTGGCGGCATCGTGGTCAACGAATATCTGCAAACATCTGATGCCAACATATACGCCTTGGGTGATGCCATTGAATTTACCAATCCAATCATTGGTAAAAAGATGATTACCTACCTGGCAGGCCCGGCCAACAAGCAGGGTCGAATAGTGGCCGACAACCTGGTTCTCGGGAACAAAAAGACATATAAAGGAGCCATCAACACTGCCATTGCCAAAGTTTTCGACATCACGGTGGCCTCCACAGGACTATCGGGGAAAATGCTGGGCCGCTTCAATGTACCACACATCGACTCCATCACTCACTCCTCATCACATGCCGGGTACTACCCGGGTGCCCAACCCATGAGCATCAAAATCTCGTTCTCGCCCGACAACGGCCAACTCATGGGGGCTCAGGTTGTGGGTTACGAAGGAGTGGACAAACGCATCGACCTCTTTGCCGAAGCCATTCGCCAAAAAGCCACCATCTACGACCTGGCCGAAATTGAACATGCCTACGCGCCCCCTTACTCATCGGCCAAGGATCCGGTGAACATTGCCGGAATGGTGGCCGAAAACATTCTCAATGGCACCACAAAAACCATTTGGTGGCGAGAACTGGCCACTTCGCAAGCCAAAGAACTCTTTCTGCTGGATATTCGCACAGCCGACGAATTTAGTCTGGGTTCTATTGAGGGGGCAGTTAACTACCCGCTCGATAACTTGCGCGACCACCTGCACCAACTCCCCAAAGACAAAAAAATTGTGGTATTCTGTGGTGTTGGCCTTCGTGGGCACGTGGCATGCCGAATTTTAATGCAAAACGGCTTCAGCGAGGTCTACAACCTTGCCGGCGGATTGAAGACATACGAAACTGCCACCCAAAAACAGAGCAACGAGGACATTTTTGCCAACGATTACATTGGTAACGATGACCTCATTTATCAAGGCTCACAGGACAAAATACACCCGGCAGCCAGTGCCATTGCCCAACTGGAAGTGGATGCCTGTGGATTACAGTGCCCCGGCCCGGTATTGAAACTCAAAACCTCGATGGACTCCATTTCCAATGGTCAAACTGTAAAAATAAAAGCTTCGGATCCTGGCTTTTACAAAGATGTGCAGTCGTGGGCCAAACTCACCGGCAACCAAGTATTGGAAGTGACCCAGTCGGGCGCCGAAATCACTGCTGTGATCCAAAAAGGAGGTGCACCCTCATCGGCAGGAGGAGGCAATCGTAGCGGCAACAATGCCACCTTTATCTGTTTCAGCGACGACCTCGACAAAGCACTGGCGACCTTTGTACTGGCATCCGGCGCTTTGTCAGCGGGCAAAAAAGTATCCATCTTTTTCACGTTTTGGGGACTCAACGTCATCAAAAAAGATAAGAAACCCACCGTCAAAAAAGACTTTTTCGGAAAAATGTTTGGGATGATGATGCCCTCGTCTAGCAAGAAACTTGGCCTGTCGAAAATGAACTTCATGGGCATGGGTGCATCAATGATGCGAATGATCATGCGCAATAAAAACGTTGAAATGCTCGAGCAGATGATGGCCAATGCCAAAGCCAGCGGTGCCGATTTCATTGCTTGCCAAATGTCGATGGACGTGATGGGCATTCATGCTGAAGAATTGATGGACGGCGTTGAAATTGGCGGAGTCGCCACCTATTTGGAAAAAGCTGAACAGGCCAACCTGAATCTCTTCCTATAAAACACTGATTTTATTCACAAAAAACCTCAGAGACTTCAAAACGCTGAGGTTTTTTTATGAATCCTCCACATGTATTGAAACTCGGGTTTTTACAACCGATAATTTTTATAATTTTGCACACGAATTAAAAAAGGTCAAACCATGTTTGAGAATCTTAGTGAAAAGCTTGAACGCTCGTTAAAACTACTCAAAGGTGAAGGAAAAATCACCGAACTCAATATTGCCGAAACACTCAAGGATGTACGCCGCGCACTGCTCGATGCCGACGTGAACTACAAAACAGCCAAAACCTTTGTCGACAACGTGAAAGACAAAGCCATGGGTCAAAACGTGCTTAATGCCGTGAAACCAGGGCAAATGATGATCAAAATCGTTCACGACGAGCTGACCGAACTCATGGGCGGTGCCACCACCGACATCAACATCAAAAACAATCCTTCCATCATATTGATTGCCGGTTTGCAAGGATCGGGTAAAACCACCTTTACCGGGAAATTGGCCAACCTATTAAAAACCAAACGCGGCAAAAATCCGTTGTTGATTGCCGGCGACGTGTACCGCCCCGCCGCTATCAATCAGTTGCAGGTATTGGGACAACAAGTTGGCGTGACCGTTTATACCGAAGAAGGCAGTAAAGACCCCGTATCGATTGCCAAAAACGGGATCAAGATGGCCAAGGACAAAGGGCACGACCTCATCATCATCGATACCGCCGGACGTTTGGCCATTGATGAACAGATGATGGACGAAATTGCTGCCGTCAAAAAAGCCGTGAATCCCAACGAAATCCTCTTCGTAGTGGATTCCATGACCGGTCAGGATGCGGTAAACACAGCCAAAGAATTCAACGACCGTTTGGACTTTGACGGCGTGGTACTGACCAAGTTGGATGGTGACACCCGTGGTGGTGCGGCCTTGTCGATTCGCAGTGTGGTGAACAAGCCCATCAAATTTGTGGGGACAGGCGAAAAACTCGATGCACTGGACGTCTTTCACCCTTCACGGATGGCCGACCGTATTTTGGGCATGGGTGACATTGTGTCGCTGGTTGAACGCGCTCAAGAGCAGTTCGATGCCGAAGAAGCTCGCAAACTGCAAAAGAAAATTGCAAAGAACCAGTTCAGCTTCAACGACTTTCTGAGCCAGATACAGCAAATCAAAAAAATGGGTAACCTCAAGGATTTGGCAGGTATGATTCCCGGCATGGGCAAGATGATGAAAGACATTGACATTGACGACAACGCCTTTAAAAGTGTTGAGGCCATCATTTACGCCATGACCCCGGCCGAACGCGAAACACCCGAGCTCATCAACGGCAGCCGACGCAAGCGGATAGCCGATGGTAGCGGAACTTCGATTCAGGAGGTAAACCGACTGCTCAAGCAGTTTGAGGACACCCGCAAAATGATGAAAATGATGACCGGTGCAGGCGGTAAAAACATGGCTCGCATGATGGGCAACATGCCTTTAGGGAAACGATAAAAAACATAATAACACAGAGACACAAAGGCACAGAGTTTAACTTTACAACATAAAAACTCTGTGCCTTTGTATTTGAATCATTCCTAATTTTGAATACCATGCAACTCATTGACGGAAAATTAGTGTCGCAGGCTGTGCGCAACCGCATTGCCGACCAGGTTAAACACATCACCGCATCAGGCAAACGGGCACCGCACCTGGCCGCCATTTTGGTAGGCAACGATGGCGGCAGCGAAACCTATGTCGCCAACAAAATAAAGGCTTGCGAAGAGGTCGGCTTTCGCTCAAGCCTCATCCGCTTTGACAACACCGTTTCGGAAACTGAGCTACTGGCCAAAGTAGAAGAACTCAATAACGACCCGAATGTGGACGGGTTCATCGTGCAATTGCCACTGCCCAAACACATCTCTGAAGATAAAGTGACCGAAACCATCTCTCCCTCCAAAGACGTGGACGGTTTTCATCCACAAAACATCGGCCGTTTGACATTGGGCATGGATACCTTTGTGAGTGCCACACCTCAAGGCATTTTGGAATTGTTGGATCATTACAAAATTGAAACAAGCGGCAAACACTGCGTGGTGATAGGACGCAGCAACATTGTGGGGCGCCCCATGAGCATCCTCATGTCGCAAAAACGCACCCCCGGTAACGCCACGGTAACCGTGCTGCATAGCAAAAGCGAAAACATGAAGGAAATTTGCCGTCAGGCCGATATCATTATTGCCGCCGTTGGCATTCCCGAATTTGTAACCGCCGACATGGTAAAACCCGGTGCTGTAGTTATCGACGTGGGAACCACCCGAGTACCGTCGACCGAAACCAAAACCGGATGGAAACTGAAGGGCGACGTAAAATTTGACGAAGTGGCGCCCCTGTGCAGCTACATCACACCCGTACCCGGCGGCGTAGGCCCCATGACCATTGCATCACTGATGATCAACACCCTTAAAGCGGGACAAAAATAAAGAGTTCTCAAATGTGTTATTCTGCACACATTCAAAAAACAGCATATCAAAGATGGATGAATCCCGGAGGTGGTTCATCCATTTTTTATGCCATCAAAGTTCAAAAAACAAGATTTACAAGGGGCATGGGATGTTGTATATTTGTATTAGCCCACATCACAAGATGGGTATTTATAAAACCAATGCCACCATGCAATTCATTCCCCGCTTTACCGTACAAGCCCCGACAGAGCTTACGACATTCCTATTGTCGCGCATGCCGGGCAAAAGCAGCGGCTACGCCATGGCCATGCTTGCCAGCGGAATGGTGTATGTCAACGGACATGCGGCCACCCGAATAGATGACATGCTGCAACCGGGCGACCGTGTCACCTTTGGTGACGACTACCACGTGATGCTCGAAGCTCTCAGTCACACTTCAGGACAGGAACACGTCGAACGAATCACCGACCACTCAACCATCGGGCATCGCGCGCCCGAGTATGCGCCACACACCCGGCACATTCTTCAAACCTATCACGACATGAAATATTCGAAAACCGTGATTGGCGGCGACAAAAAATTTGGCTCCACCAAAAACCCATTGGACAGAATGGTCATGCACGACCATCAACAGGGCATGATACACCCCGTTAGCGGGAAAGAGATGTCATACCACGGCCCCATGCACCACCGCATGACCTTGCTAGTGAGAGACAGAGACCACAAACAACGGTTTGCAGGTCGATAGAGCTCACATGAAACGTTAATAACGCAGGGAACCAAGACACAAGGGGAAGAAAAACAAAAACATCACTTTGCCTCTTAGTATCCCTGCGTTCTGATTTAAACGAGCGGGGTTTTGTATATTTGCAGGCAAATACGAAGAACAAACACAATAGATGATATGAAATCCATCCCCCGCTTCACCGTCAAAGCCCCAGCCGAACTGATGACTTTTTTGCTCTCGGTGATGCCCGGCAAAAGCCGCAACAACATTAAATCGCTGCTCACCAACAAAATTGTACACGTCAACGGCAAACCCGTTTCACAATACAACCACCCTCTCAATGCGGGCGACCGAGTGGTCGTGGGTTTTGAAAATGAGCCCCAGGCCATCATCGATAACAACCTAAAAGTGTTGTACGAAGACCGCCACATCATTGTCATCGACAAACCATCGGGACTGCTCTCCATAGCCACCGATGATGAGAAGCAAGACACGGCTTACCGACGTGTGAGTGAATACGCCAAACAACAGAACGAAAAAGCCAAAATATTCATTCTCCATCGCTTAGACCGGGACACATCGGGTGTGATGATGTTTGCAAAAAGCCAGGAGGTACAAACCAAAATGCAAAGCAACTGGGACGAAGTGGTCACCGACCGTCAGTACCAGGCATTGGTGGAAGGGCACATCTTTCCATCCGAAGGCATGCTGATGCACCATTTGGTGGAAGGACCTACCGGTATCGTGCATGTAAGCAACAACCCCGAATTGGGGCAGGAAGCCATCACTCATTACAAAACCCTCAAGCAAAACAAGCAATACTCGCTACTGGAGCTTAAGCTCGACACCGGCCGCAAAAACCAAATTCGCGTGCAACTCAAAGAAGCTGGTGTGTTGATTGTGGGAGATAAAAAATATGGTTCGAAGGCCAACCCTATAGGTCGCTTGGGATTGCATGCCCACCGACTGGCATTCATCCATCCCGTATTGGGCAAGGAGATGGTTTTTAACAGCCCCCTGCCACGAAAGATGGCCTTGGCGGCAAAAAACAGAGAATCGCACGGAAAGCAACAGGCTTAAACGCATACCACCCCTTGTCAATAATCGATAAGGGGTTATTTTTTGCGTCAACGCAAAACAAGACAACGAATGCAACATAAACAATTAATTTTCACAACAAAAGACGCTAAGCAAATATATCCAATCCGAAAGTAGTTTCCATTTATTAGAACATTCAGTAACTTTGTATGAATTAAACGAAAAGATTTGAGACAAAAATTTGAAGTCATCCTTCTTGAAGAAGTATGGGATTTCCTATGCACTTTAGATGAAAAATCGAGAGAGAAGATACTTTACAACATCGACAAATCGAAATATGTAAACAATCCTGAATTATTTAAAAAATTGGATGAGGAAATATGGGAATTTAGAACAAAATATAGTAAGACTTACTACCGAATTTTTGCTTTCTGGGACAAAACAGGAAACACAAAAACACTGGTCATTGCCACACATGGAATCATAAAAAAAACAGACAAAATCCATAAAGGAGACATTGAAAGAACCAAAACCATGATGAAATTATACTTTGACAACAAACAATAAAACCATGGAAAACAACAAATTAACCAGCTACACTCTCGAACAAGCAAAGGATACATTCATTGGTAAAGTTGGCTCCGAAAGTCGAGATAAATATGAATATGAATTGAGACTTGACCTGCTTGGGGAGATGATAAAGCAAACCCGTAAAGAAAGAAATATGACCCAAACGGAGTTAGGAGAATTAATTGGCGTACAAAAATCTCAAATATCCAGAATCGAGCGGAATGCGAAAAACGTAACCATCGAAACAATCTTAAAAGTTTTTAAAGCTCTAAAAGCCAGAGTCAATTTCAACATCGAATTACTTGATGGGGAATTTAAAATAGCTTAAATTTCTGCCTAAGGATTTCGACAGCACTTACTCAAGAAAACATTAACAACGGGCTAAACCAGACTAAAATCTGGCTGTATCAATCATAGATTCCCATCTCACCACCCGGCCAACTGGGCATCCATCCACGCCATGCGCTGTGAGAGAAAATCACTGAGCCACTGCACTTGACCATCATAGGTGTTGATATTGGGCACCACATAATCAGCAGGGTCGTGATACTTGGGCCAAAGCTTCTCATTGATGGCCAATGATAACTCCAAGCGCTCCACCAACCCATCGATATCAGTCAGTAAAGCCCCGATGTGGTTTCGATGCTGTTGCCAAGTTGCTTTAACCAAAGCTCGAAAAGCCTCATCTTCCATCATTCGCACAATCCATTTATTTTCCTTCACATACCACCCGGTTGGTAACATACAATCAGGATTGTGAAAGGCATTGCCCGAGCTGAGGTCAAAATCCCACACGGGTCCCATCTTGAGTTTTTGAGAACGTGCCTTGTAAAAATAGATGCTCCCATACCGCTGGGCATCCACATTCTTGAATAGCTCATTAATGATAAACCACTTCACCATGGTGGTGTCGTCCATGAATTTACGGAAACCATTCACCGGATCTTTAAAGCCATCGGTATAGAGTGTGTATTCAAAATCCCAAAAATATTGGCGAATATATGACATTTGAGCTGCCGTGGGCGCTTCGGGTGATTTCACCACAATGGGATAATATTCGGTTTCAAAAAACGGTTCATCGAGTTTACGGAGCACAGCCTGATTGACTTCAAGCAACCATCCTCCGGTAATCTCCATGGCGCCGTCGTCACTCACATCCAGTTCGTCAACATCCACCCGATAGGGTGCGACCTCTACCTGATCGGTCAACAAATAATTGCCCATGTGAACATTGTTGACATACAACTCGACATAATGGGCACAAGGCGTGAACGACATGCCCATGTGACGTGACAACTGAAAGGCCAAAGCATTTCTCAACAATGTTTTATCAGCATAGTTCGCCAACAACACCCATTCTCTATGGGGACGCTCGCCCAATATGGGATAAGACTGATCGAACTTGATTTTGTACGATTTTTTGGGCATCTCCCAGGTTGAGTTTCCACGCCCCCTCACCCGCCCCGTTAGCGTTGCCGGAGAACTCGGGACGTCGTGATTGGGGTCGATGGCAACGCGAGCCGTCACGTACACATCCTTGGAGGTGATGGGCAACCCGTTATCGGTATCAATATGGATGCGCGGCAAACGCGTAAAAGTAACCAGACGCACGGTGTATTCCTGCCTCGAACCATCGTCATTGACCACAGTGTATAAAAGAGCCGGAGTAAAATCGTTGGCCGTGACACCACTCAGCTGGGGTACACCGTTGACAAACACCTGACCGGTGGCTTCAAAATCGGCAACCAAAGTTGTTTTGTCGATGTCATCGGGAATAAAACAAGTAAAGGCAGCACCTTCGAGCGAAAAAAGGTGCCCATCAACGGCGAAAGAAGTTATTCTGGCAACAGACCCACCCACATCATCCGCATCGTCGTGACATCCGGCCAACATCAACAGCATCAAAAAAGTCGACAGAGGTAATAATTTTTTCATAAAAACCGAGGTTTAGGGAAAACTGCATCTGTGAAACATCAAATTTAAGCAGATTCGACCATATTAAGCCAATAAAAAAGACAAACGCCAGCATCCGAATATCTTGCTAAATTTGCACGCCGGTTTTACTTATAGGCATCATCAGAGATAAAGTAAAAAAGTGAAATAGTACAAGAGTAAATCAGTACCATCTTTTAGCCATTATCCCAAAATCGGCATTCGTGAAATTCGTGGATAAAAATAGATGAAATTGTCATAACCGTGTGTTCTGGCAAACTGAGTATCTACAACAACACACGCCATCTTATATTTTGATAATCAAATCTTATTACTTTTTTCTCAACATATGAAAATTCTGCTTATCACCCCTCCCCTGACCCAACTCAACACGCCATATCCGGCCACGCCTTATCTGAAAGGCTACCTAAAACAACAGGGACACGAGGTGATGCAGGCCGACCTGGGGATTGAACTCATCGACAGGTTGTTTTCGCGCCGGGGATTGCAACAGGTGTTTGATGCCGCTGCCACAACCCTGCATAAGAAATCCCCCGTGCACTTCAAGCAAATGATTGCGCGAAAAGACGAGTACCTTTTCTGCATCGAAGGGGTGATGCGATTTTTGCAAGGACGCGATGCCACGCTGGCAACCCGCATTGCCGACACGTCATTTTTGCCGCAGGGAAGGCGTTTTGCGCAGATGGCCGACATCGACTGGGCCTTTGGTGCCATCGGCATCACAGAGCGGGCCCGACACATGGCCACGCTCTTTATTGAAGATCTCGCCGACCTGATACAGCACTTCATCACACCACATTTCGGGCTAAGCCGCTACGCCGAGCGCCTGTGCATGCGCATGCCCGAATTTGAACCCTTACACCACATCCTACAACAACCCGGCAACCTCATCGACACCATGCTCGTTGAACTGCTTGAAGCGAAACTCGCCACTTTCGCGCCACAATTGGTGGGTTTCAGCATCCCCTTTCCAGGCAACCTGATGGGTGCACTGCAATGCGGCAAACGCATCCGACAAAATCATTCCCACATAAAAATCGCCTGGGGTGGCGGATATGTCAACACAGAACTGCGACAACTTAGCGACGCTTTGGTGTTTGATTACACCGATTATGTGCTGCTCGATGATGGCGAACCCTCCCTGAAAGCATTAGTGAGCCATCTTGAAAACAACACCTCACCCAACACGCTTCATCATACGTTTTACAAAAATGAGGATGGAAAAGTGGCCTTCGTTCCCGGGCATCCCAAAATCCACATTGCCTTCGACCACGTGCCGGCAC
The DNA here is from genome assembly GCF_003254275.1 of Breznakibacter xylanolyticus. Lineage (GTDB taxonomy): Bacteria > Bacteroidota > Bacteroidia > Bacteroidales > Marinilabiliaceae > Breznakibacter > Breznakibacter xylanolyticus. The sequence continues at coordinate 110,329 of NZ_QKZK01000002.1, forward strand.
CCGATTACACCGATTTGCCACTGCACCTGTACATCTCCACCATCGAACTCACCAACCCCATGCACAAGTTGTGGAGCGACGGCCGATGGAATAAACTCACCCTGGCACACGGCTGCTATTGGGCCAAGTGCGCCTTTTGCGACACGTCGCTGCCCTACATTGGCTGTTACGAACCGGCGTCGGCCACCACGCTCTGCGACCACATCGAAAGCATCATCGCACAAACTGGCACCAGCGGCTTCCACTTTACCGACGAGGCCGCACCGCCAAAGCTGTTGCGCGAGCTCTCCAACGAAATCATCCGGCGCGGGCTGGTCATTAGTTGGTGGACCAACATCCGATTCGAGAAGTCGTATACCTCTGAACTGTGCGCCCTCATGTCGAAAGCCGGCTGCATTGCCGTATCGGGCGGTATCGAGGTGGCCTCCAACCGCCTGCTCAAGGTTATGAACAAGGGTGTGACCATCGAGCAGGCAGCCACCACGGCACATCATCTCACCGGGCACGACATCATGGTGCATGCCTACCTCATGTACGGATTCCCCACCCAATCGGTGCAGGAAACCATCGATGGACTGGAGATGGTGCGACAAATGTTTGATGCCGGCATACTGCAATCAGCCTTTTGGCACCGATACGCCATGACCCTGCACAGTCCCTCGGGCATCGAGCCGGAGAAATTCGGCGCCACCCGCATTCCCGTGCCTACGGCCTCATTTGCGAACAACGAGATTGCCTTCACCGACCATCAACACATCGACCTGGATATGCTGGGCGAAGGATTGCGAAAAGCAACTTATAATTACATGCATGGACTGGGGCTGGAGATGCCCTTGAGAGAATGGTTTGCAGGAAAAACGCCATCAACGAAAATCAAACCCAATTGGTTTGACTCCATCGTTCAATCATAATGAAACCTGCGCTTGGCAATTAAAATCTCATCGTCACGCACCTGATAAATCAATCGATGCTCGCCATCGATGCGTCGTGACCAAAAGCCTTTGTATTTGTATTTGAGAGGTTCGGGTTTGCCAATCCCGAAAAAAGGCGTGCGGGAAATATCCTTGAGCAAATCATTGATACGACGCAAATTCTTCTTATCCGTCGCTTGCCAGTAGAGATAATCGTCCCACGATTCATCCACAAATACGTACTTCATTCCTCAACCAGCTCTTTGGGAAAGGATGAGCCATTTTCCAATTTGGCGATGGCCGCATCAAGTCGCGATTCGTTGACTTTGGATGAGAGTTCGTGCTGCGTGGCTCGCAATGAGTTATATTCATCGAGCGAAATGATCACCACCCCCGTGTCCTTGCCTCGGTTGATAATGAGGGTTTCAGAATCATCGGTCACCCGGTCAAGATATTTCTTAACATCTTTTCGGAAATCGGAAATGGTGGTGGTCAGCATGGCTTGATGTTTTGTACGTCGTCGTGTACAAATTTAAGACAAAAAGGAGTTTTGAGCAACCACTGCTTTACTAGATAGAATCATCTGCAACGCCCCAAACAAACACGTTCACTTGCGTTTGACCCCCCGAATGGCCTTTTCAGTCCAGGGGTCATCGGGCCACACGTGCTTGGGGTAGCGGGTGCGAAGTTCTTTTTTCACTTCAAAGTAGGTGTTATTCCAAAAACTGTTGAGGTCGGAGGTCACCTGCACCGGTTTGTAGCCGGGCGAGAGCAGATGCATCAACACCGGCGTGCGCCCCTCGTTAACAGAGGGGGTTTGTGCCAACCCAAACACCTCTTGCAGACGCACGACCAACACGGGGGCACTGCCATTGGCCGAATATTGAAGTTTAATTTTCGATCCACTGGGCACATCGATGCGAGCAGGTGCCAGTTCATTGAGGCGGCTCTGCTTTTCCCAGGGCAGATGGTTGTGCAGCACCTGGCCCAAGTCAATTTTTTTCAAATCGTCGGGACGACGTACCTGCGAGAGATAAGGCGCCAGCCATTCATCCACCCGCTGCAACAAGGCAGGGGTCGACACATCAGGCCAAAGCTCGTCGGGACGCCACACGCGCAGGCACAACACACGGTTTTGCCACTGCTCCGTTTCCTCGTTAAAATCGAGCAGGTTGCCCCCCTCCTTCTGCAATGCCTGACAAATGGCCTGCACCTTTAAGGCATCATCCACCTTTTCGAGGGGTTTGGATTGCAACACCAGGTTACCAATACGCAAGTCGCGCGTGGCAATGAAGCCGCCCTTGCGGGTGTCCCATGTCACCGTCTGCCGCTCTTTGAGCAGAGGTGCCAGATCGGTGGGGTTGACGGGAGCGGCCAGGAATATTTTTCCCAAGCCATCGCGGGCATCGAGGTTGGCCACCACCAACCAGGGTTCGTGCGCCAGGTCGTCGTGGTGTCCGGCCACGGCCATGGCGCCGTTGGAGAGTTGAAAACGGACATTATTCCCGGGTCGTGCACAAGCAATGCGCTCGGGATAGGCATGCACCAGCACCAGCCCGGTTTCAAAGGGATTGACAGCCACGTTTTGAGGTTCCACATCAAACATCTGGCGATAGCTGGCTGCCACCCGTTCAATGCGGCTCCACAACACATCATTTCGATTTTGAAGACGATAGCGACGCAGCGCTTCCACGCGCAGGTTGATGTCGATGCCGGCATCGCGGGGCAAGGGGTCACGCTCCTCGAGAATGGCCGCCACATCGGTGGCCAGAGGCAACAAACCGTCCTTCTGAGCAAGCAATAACATGTGGGCAATGCGCGGATGGCAGGGCAGGCGGTGAAGCTGCTTACCATGTTCGGTGATTTTATGATTTTGCAGGGCATCAATCTCGTGCAACAATTCAGAGGCCTGACTGAGGGCACTCTTGGGCGGCGGGGTGAGCCAGGCCAGGCGATTCACGTCGGTGACACCCCACTGCACCATGTCGAGCACCAGCGATGAGAGGTCACTCTCGAGAATCTCGGGCGTGCGATGATCGGCCAGTCGATGATGATCGGCCATGGACCAAAGGCGGTAACAGACGCCCGGCCCCAATCGCCCGGCACGTCCGGCACGCTGATCGGCCGAGTCCTTGGATATTTCAATGGTGGTGAGCCGCGACAGCCCGCTGCGGGTATCAAAACGGAGGGTACGCCCGTACCCGCAATCGACCACCACCGAGATGCCCTCGATGGTGAGACTGGTTTCGGCAATGGAAGTGGCCAATACCACCTTGCGTTTGCCATCGCGATTGGGCATGATGGCGCTTTGCTGTTTCGAAGGCGGCAACTGACCATACAACGGATGAATGGCAAAATGATGCAACTGCTTTTTGAGCATCTCCTCGCACTTGCGTATCTCCCCTTCGCCGGGCAAAAACACCAGGATGTCGCCCCCGTGCTTCTGCGAAGCTTCCACCACGGCACGGGCAGTGGTTTCGGGGATCATCCACTCATCGCCACGGGTGCCGTAATGCACCTCAACGGGGTACTGTCGCCCCTGACTCTCGACCACCGGCGCGCTGAGCAACGACGAGAGTTGCGGCATGTTGAGGGTGGCCGACATGACCACCATGCGCAAATCGGGGCGCAACACCTGCTGCGCCTCACGACACAATGCCAACGCCACATCGGCATGAATGCTGCGCTCGTGAAACTCATCAAAAATCACCAATCCCACCCCTTCGAGGGCATTGTCGCTTTGCAGCATGCGGGTGAGAATGCCTTCGGTGACCACCTCCAAACGGGTGTGTTGGGAGGTTTTATTTTCGAAACGGATGCGATACCCAATGGCGTGCCCCACCTCGGAACCATTGAGCTGCGACAGGCGGGTAGCAATGCTTCGCGCCGCCAATCGACGGGGCTCGAGCATGATGATTTTTTGCCCCTCGAGCCAGGGTTCGTTCATTAAAGCCAATGGCAACAGGGTACTTTTACCGGCACCGGGAGGAGCCGACACGATGAGGGTGTTCCCCTCGGCCAGTTTGGCCTTTACGTCGGGGATGATATCTTGAATGGGAAGCATTTGACAAGCTACAAACCTTCAGGGTTTATAAAACACTGAAGGTTTAAATGAAAAATTGAAAAACTATAAACGCAGAAACTTACCGGTGTGCGACGCTTTGCATCGGATCAGTTCCTCGGGCGTACCTTCAAACACGATGTTACCACCATCTTTACCGCCTTCGGGCCCCAAGTCGATGACGTGGTCGGCGCACTTAATCACATCCATGTTGTGCTCGATGATGAGCAGACTGTGCCCCTTGTCGAGCAAGGCGCCAAAGGCCACCAGGAGAGTCTTGATGTCGTGAAAATGCAAGCCGGTGGTGGGTTCGTCAAAAATAAAGAGCGTGGGACTCATCTTGTCCATGGCCAGGAACGACGCCAGCTTGACACGCTGACTTTCGCCACCCGACAAAGTGCTCGAGGGCTGCCCCAGCGTCACGTAGCCCAATCCCACATCGGCCAGCGGCTTGAGCTTGGCCACGATGCGTTTTTCGGTGCTGCCGGGCTTCTCGCCAAAGAACTCGATGGCCTGATTGACGGTCATCTCCAGAATGTCGAAAATGTTTTTTCCGCGATAGGTCACCTCCAGAATCTCGCTTTGAAAGCGTTTGCCATGACAGCTTTCGCAGGTCAGAATGATGTCGGCCATGAACTGCATCTCCACCTTGATGGTTCCCTCGCCCTGACAGGCTTCGCAACGCCCACCGTCGGTATTGAACGAAAAATGCGATGCCGTGAAACCATTTTGCTTGGCCAGTTGCTGGTCGGACATGAGTTTGCGAATCTCGTCATAAGCCTTCAGGTAAGTGGCCGGGTTGCTGCGCGACGATTTACCAATGGGGTTTTGGTCGACATACTCCACATCGCTCACAGCTTTGATGTCGCCGCGAATCATGTCGAAGGCACCGGTTTTATCGGCCTGCCCGCCCAATCGTTTTTTAAGGGCAGGATAAAACACCTTGCCAATGAGCGACGACTTACCCGATCCGCTCACGCCGCTGACCACCGTCATCACGTTAAGCGGAAATTTCACCGTCACGTTTTTGAGGTTGTTTTCGCGGGCTCCCACCACTTCGATGGCCTGGTTCCAGGTGCGGCGCGAACGGGGCACGGCAATTTGCTGAATGCCCTTGAGGTATTGCGTGGTGAGACTCTCGGGCGATGCTTCGAGCTGGTGAAAGTCGCCCTGAAACACCACTTCGCCGCCCAATCGCCCGGCACCGGGGCCGATGTCGATGATTTGGTCGGCGGCGCGAATCATCTCCTCGTCGTGCTCGACCACCACCACGGTGTTGCCCAGCTTTTGCAGATGCTTCAACACGCCAATGAGCAGACTGGTGTCGCGCGGATGCAGGCCAATGCTGGGCTCATCTAATATATAAAGCGACCCCACCAGACTGCTGCCCAGCGAGGTGGCCAGGTTGATGCGCTGGCTTTCGCCCCCCGAGAGGGTCGATGATAAGCGATTGAGGGTGAGATATCCCAGCCCCACATTCATCAAAAAGCTGATGCGTGAGCGGATTTCGATGAGCAGGCGATCCACAATTTTGGCCTCGCCCTCTAAAGGGGTGTAGGTCTCAAACCAAGTCACCAGCTCGGCAATGGGCATCATCACCAACTCGTGAATGGTTTTGCCATTCACTTTGACCCACGACGCCTCTTTTTTGATGCGGCTGCCCTTACAATCGGGGCACACCGTTTTGCCGCGATAGCGAGCCAGCATCACCCGGTATTGAATTTTGTATTGATTAGATTCGACATACTTGAAGAAACGATGCAACCCTTCAAAATAACGATTGCCATTCCACACCAGTTCGCGCTGCTCGTCGGTGAGTTGGTACCAGGGGGTGTGCACGGGGAAGTGAAAGTTATGGGCATTTCGCACCAACTCGTCGCGCCACTCGCCCATTTTTTCGCCCTTCCAGCAGGCAATGCACTCGTCGTACACCGACAGGGTTTTGTTGGGAACCACCAAATCTTCATCAATGCCAATCACACTGCCAAACCCCTCGCAGGTGGGACAAGCCCCCATTGGACTGTTAAAGGCAAAGAGGTGCTCAGTGGGCTCTTCGAAGGTGATGCCATCGGCCTCAAAGCGATTGGTAAAACTCAGCTCTCGGGGCTTATCGGCATCATATACCAGCAAGCGGCATTCGCCGTTGCCCTCGTAAAAGGCCGTCTGCACGGAGTCGCCCAATCGCGACACAAAATCGTCGTCGCGCTGCACGCTCACCCGGTCGATGAGCAGACGGAATCCATCGCAATCAACATTGCCCTGCCCCAACAGCTCTTCGATGCGGAGGAACTCCCCCTCCCTCTCCACCCGACTAAAGCCCTGTTTTTGCAACATGGTGAGCTGCTCCTCACTGCTTCGGCCGGCCGGGATGATGAGGGGCGCAACAATGGCCAAACGGATGCCATCGGGCAAGGCCATGATGGCGGCCACCACGTCCTGCACCTGGTGACGCTTCACCTCCACCCCGCTCACGGGCGAAAAGGTGCGCCCCACGCGAGCAAACATCAGCTTGAGGTAATCGTATATTTCGGTAGAAGTGCCCACAGTGGAACGCGGGTTGCGGGTGCTCACCTTTTGCTCGATGGCAATGGCGGGCGGAATGCCCTTGATGAAATCGACCTCGGGCTTGTCGAGTCGCCCCAAAAACTGGCGGGCATAGGAACTCAAACTCTCCACATATCGACGCTGCCCCTCGGCATACAGGGTGTCGAAAGCCAGCGACGACTTACCGCTGCCCGACACGCCGGTGATAACGATAAACTGGTTGCGGGGAATATCAAGGCTGATGTTTTTGAGGTTGTGAACCCGCGCCCCCTTGATTTGGATGGCGCCACTTTTGAGCGATGTGTCGTTTGCCATGCGGATGAATAATAATCGGGCAAATATAATGTTTTTCGACCGGGGCGGATAACAATATAACAGGACAAATAATAACGTGGGGTGGTTGTGGTAGAGACAGGGCATGCCCGGTCTCTACCACGACGTCACCGATGAAACCGGTCATCGCCCCATTTCGCGGGATTGTTGACAATGTAGGTTTGGATGCGTTGAAACGATGGTTGGTCACGGATAATGTGATCCCAATAGCGGGTTTGCCACCCGAAATGGTACCCCAAACGGTGGGCATGTTTGGTGACGGCCGATTTGTACGAACCAATGATGGATGATACGGAACGATGGCCAATGCGTTGGTAACGTGATTGACCGATGGTTTTTGGTAGAGACAGGGCATGCCCTGTCTCTACGGTATCAACGTCATCCCCACATTCATTCAAAATCAATATCCCATGCACATGATTGGGCATCACCACAAACGCATCTAATTGAACATGGGCGACATGGTTTTTGATTTCGTGCCAAAACACATCGGCCATCACCCCCACGGGCGACAATTGCATGCACCCCTCTGTCACCTGCCCCAAACAACACGCCCTGTTGTGGGTACAAATGGTGATGAAATAGGCCGCCGCCCAACGATAATCCCAGCATTGCAAACGGGCAGAGGCAATTCGGTATTTGTTTTGAAATAATTGCGACATGATGAATCAACGATTTGGGTGATGCAAACATGACACAATATAAAAATTGGGGATCACAATTGCCAGGGTAGAGACAGGGCATGCCCTGTCTCTACGACATTACGCCGTCCACCCCATTAAAAACAACACACCCAAATGAATATGGGGGGACATGGTTGTAAAATCCGATGGTTTCGGATAACCATCCGACGGTTCCGGATAACCGGCACATCATTCCGGATAATCATCCGAAAATTCCGGATGACCATCCCGTAGTTCCGGATGACCATCCCATAGTTCCGGATAACCATCCCATCATTCCGGATGACCGAACGAAAGATGCGTATGACTGTACGAAAAATCCCGATGCCCCTCCGGATAATCGGGATAACAGCACCAAACTTCCCGATAACCCACCAGAAGTTCCTGAGGCTCCAATCAATGACCGGGGTGATGCGACAGATGAATGGGGTGTCTTGAATCCTGATACGCATATCTTGAGACATACATCTCCTTCCCCCCCCAGGCCTCACCCCTTATAAAACGTCTTTTCAAAACTGTGAAACTCACCACGGCCAAGCACCACCCTCAGCCATACCGCCTTTAAAAAGCCCAGTCCATAACCGCACAGTTGCGTGTACGATGCGGGCACAGCCAGCCAGGCCGTCTGCAGCTCCCGCGTCGAGAGCAACGCCCCGCCAAAAAACAGCAGCGCGGGAACTGTCAACAGCCATGCCGCCGGGGGAAAACACAAAGCCATCAACACCATGGCCAAATGCCCCAGCACAAACAGCGAAGGCAACAGATGCACCGCCTTGAGGGTACCGCGATGCCGCTTCTCGAGGTTGATGCGGGCAATGCCCGAATTGAACACCTGCTTGAAAAACGAACGAAAGGTGTTACGCCGCTTATGGTACACCCACGCATCAGAGAGCAGTCCGGTCGAATGACCCGCCTCGATCACCCGCATGCTCAAGTCCAGGTCTTCGCCAAAACGCATGGCCGCAAAACCGTCTAAGGCATCGAACACCCCCTTGCGAATGCCCAGATTGAAACTGCGGGGGTAAAAACGATCCATCTTTTGGCCGCTGCCGCGAATGCCGCCCGTGGTGAGCACCGAGGTCATGGCATAGCTGATGGCCTTTTGCACGGGCGTGAAGTCGGGATGGGCGCAGTCGGGGCCGCCAAAACAATCGTAGTCGTGCAGAGCCAGCCCCTTGTCCACCGCTTCGAGGTAGGCAGGGGGGACAATCACGTCCGAATCGAGAAATATAAGCACATCCCCCTTGGCCAATCGGGCACCATGGTTGCGAGCCGGGCCGGGCCCCGTGTTGAGCTGCCGCGCATAGAGGCATTCGAGCCGGTGCGCATAGTGATTCACCACCTCATCGCACGGGAAGGTGGAACCATCTTCAATCACCACCACCTCAAAATGGGTCAAGGTCTGCTGCGCGAGCGAAGCCAACAGCTCGTCCACCTCGTGGGGACGGTTATATACGGGGACAATGAGGGAGTAAAAAGGCATGGCAGAAACGGGTTGGATTCAATAAAAAAGCACAAAAGCGCCGGATGAATCATCGTACGCCAAAGTGCAATGATGATTAGTCGCGGGTCAATATCAGCATGGGTTCGCCCACAATGTAGTCGTACTTGGGACGATAGTGCTGCGTGTCGTAAAACTTGTCCACATCTACCTTCTTTTTCGTCATTTGCCCATCGCCGCGAAACACCTGATTGATGGCAATGTGGGTGTACTGCCCGTCGCGAATGCACACCATGCGGCCGTGCATATCCTTGCGAATGAGGTCGAGCGCCAGGTTGGCATAGGCCGTGGGCACGATGGAATCCAGCGCATCGGGATGGCCCGAGCGCACCAGGTAACCCAGTTTTTGGTTGATGACGTTGATTTCGCGGCCGTTGTTGTATTTGGCCGAACGGTGCTTGAGTTCCTGCGACACCAGCTCGCCAATGCTTTGGCCGGGATAGTGCGACTGCATGCCCTCAAACGAAGCCCCCTCCGACACCATCACCACGGCATATTTCTCCAGGCTGTTGTGATGGCTCTCCACCATCAGTTGCGTGAGTCGCTCGATGTCGAAAGGATGCTCAGGAATGACGCAATGGTTGGCCGCACCGCCCACGGTGGGCAACAAGGCCGAGAAACCGGCATTTTTGCCAAACACCTCAATAACCATCAGGCGCTCGTTGGCGCCGGCACTCGAGCGGATGGCCTGAGTAAGCTCGATGGTGCGCGTTACGCAGGTACTGAACCCGATACAATATTCGGTGCCGGGCACGTCGCCATCCATGGTTTTGGGGATGCCAATGAGCTTGATGCCCTGCTTGTGCAGACGGGCGGCAAAGGTGAGCGAATCGTCGCCGCCGATGGGCACCAGATAATCGACCTCGAGGAAGCGCAGGTTCTCGATGACCGCCTCGGTGAGGTCGTTGACCGGCAACGTGTAGCGATCGGTCAGGTGCGACGGCACATCGGCCAGAGGCACCTTGTCGGGGTTCACACGGCTCGAGTGCAAAAAGGTGCTGCCCGAGTGAGCCGCCACCAGAGCGATGTTCTCGTCCAACTCGATGCAGTAATCCTGAAACTCAAAGTCTTTGGTCGGGTCGATGGACATGGCGCCCTTCCAGCCGTTTTTAATGCCAATGACCCTGAAGCCTTCGCGCAAGGCACGGGTGGTGAGGGTATAGATGGCCGGGTTGAGGCCGGGAACGTCGCCCCCTCCGGTGAGGATGGCGATGGTTTTGGGTCGCGGGGTTGATGTACTCATAAGATGGGTTGGTGATGTTGAACATACAGGTTTCCGACAGTCAAAAGTAGAATTTTTTGAGAGGATGAAACCCTCCGGGACGAATTTTCGCGGCTGAAGCACGAAAAACAGTACTCTATTCACCCCATCCATCAGTCCGACGCTAAAAACTTCGTCTCTTTTATGAATGCCCCCGAACAAAACGGCATCCACTTGTATATCTTTGTGGCGCCCCATCACCAATAGCCATTATGAAGCACCTCCGCCCCATCGCCATCACGGCTACTGCCGTTGTTTTGCTCGCCATTGGGCTGTATGCACTGAAGGGCAACCGCATCACCCCCTCATTTTACTACTGGAAAACCACCTTTCGTCTCTCGCCCCACGAGCATCGTCTGCTGGCCTCGCAACAGGTGGACGAACTGTTTGTCCGCTTCTTCGACGTTGACCGGGAGGCCTCACAGGGCAAAGCCCAACCGCTGGGCATGCTCACGGTGCGCGACACTTCGTTGCGCGGCTTCAAAGTCATCCCCGTGGTGTTTATCACCAACCGGGTGTTCCAGCAAGCCCCACCGGAAGAAGTGAAACAACTGGCCAACAATGTGTGGTCAACCATTCGCCACATGGCCGATGAACATCATTTGCAAATGAGCGAGATACAAATCGACTGCGACTGGACTGAGAGCAGTAAAGCAGCCTACTTTGGTTTTCTATCACAATTGAAGGAACAACTGTTACCCTTACAATTGCCATTGAGTGCCACCATACGGCTCCATCAGGTTAAATATCCTGCCCGCACCGGCATCCCGCCCGTCGACCGGGGAATGCTCATGTTCTACAACATGGGCAACCTGAGCGACAGCACCGCCAACAGCATCTATAACAGTGGCGACGCTGCCAAATATGTAACATCGGTGCGCGACTACCCGCTGCCCCTCGATGTGGCGCTGCCCCTGTTTTCGTGGGTGGTGCACGAGCGCGAGCAGCGCATCATTGAACTGATGAGCAACACCTACGCCCACGAGCTCGACACGCTGCCGGGCGTGGTGCGTACCGATGGCGGCCATTACCGGGTGGAGCAGGCACAGTACTTTCGGGGCGCTTACCTTCGGCGGGGCGACCGGCTGCGTGCACAGGCTGTGCCCCCGGCACTGGCGCTCGAAGCGGCCCGACAGCTGGCTCCTCACCTTCGGGCAGAACACCGGCGGGTGGCCTTATTCCGTTTAGATTCCCTCACATTATTACATTATGAAGAAAAAGAGATTCAAGCCATTGTGGATTGCTTTCGTTAGCCTCACCCTCACCGGTGCCGGATACCTGGGATACGTGCAGGCCTGTGCCTGGTTCGAACCCCAGAACTGGTATGCCTCGATGTTTGCCCCGCAGATGATTGCCGAAAAAGGCAAGGATCCCCTGTATCGATCCATGTTGCAGTTTTACGACATTCAGATGGTGGAGAACAACATCGACCTGTTTACCGACACCAACGTAAAGGAGTGGCAAAAGTTTTTCAACCAACAGGTGAAGCCATCCGACATCAGCTACCTGCTGTACCAGGCCTCGACGGGCGAAATTGACACGGCCATTTTTTACATCAAGAGCCGCAACTATCCGCTCACGCCGCGCCTGATGCTCAATTCGCTGATGAAATATCCCAACGCCACCGACGCCAAGGATTTTCTGTACTACGCCGGCTATGCCCGCCGTTGCGAACCCTACGTCACCTACGATGCCAACCAGTGGTACTACGGCGACAGCGACCAAAGCTGGCGCACCGACCCCTCGGCCATGCAAACCCAGATAGAAGGCGGCCTAAAGATGATGGGGCTGGTGCAAAACGATTTCATCCGCGAACGCTACCTCTTTCAGGTCATCCGGTTACGCTTTATGCAAGGCGACTACCGGGGCTGCATCGACACCTACATGACCCATAAAGCCGTTATCAAAACCGGCAACACCATTCAGTACCGCATCATCGGATATTTGGCGGGTGCCTACCTGCGAACGGGGCACACGGCCAAGGCCAACCATCTTTATTCGGTGGTGTACGACCGCTGCCAGCCCCTGCGCCTGTCGGCATACATGAGCTTTGCCCCGGCCGACGAGAGCGACTGGCAGGAAACCCTCGCCCTGGCTCGCAACAACCGCGAAAAGTGTGTGCTGTGGCAAATCACCGGCGTGAAACACGACCCCTTCCGTGCCTTGACCGAGATTGCCGCCATCGACCCCACATCCGACCAGATGGACTTGCTGCTGGTGCGCCTCATCAACATGGCCGAAGAACGCTTTTTGTGCGAAATATCGGACTATTACGGGCAACAGCCCGTAGATCAGGGCGACTACACCCTGGCCAATGGCAAAATAGCCCCCGAGGCACTGCAGTTGATCCTAAAGATGGCACAAGCCGGCAACACCGCCAATCCCCTGCTGTGGAAACTGGCCGCCGGCTATCTCACCCTGGTGAGCGGGCAATACGACCAGGCCAACGCCTGGCTGGCACAAGTAAGCAGTGCCCCCCAGGCATCGCCCCTGATGAAGCAACAAGCCCGACTGCTCAAGCTGGTGAACGACATCGACCGTGCCACCCTCCCCGATGCGGCCTTTGAAGCCCGCATCACCCCCGAGCTCAAATGGCTGCATGACGCCCCCCAAGAGGGCGAATTGCGAAGCAGCTACGCCTTTGCCTGGTGCCTGTATCGGTTGGCTCAAAAACATTTGGCCGCCGGCAATGCTGTCAAAGCACACGTGCTCAACCGATACACCAACCCACGCTTCTATTTGGAAAGCGACAACTGCGATCGCATGCTCGCCTACATGAATGGCCAGCGCACCGACTTTGAACGTTTCACCCTGAGCATCTATCCCTACACCCAAAAACAAATAGTGCAACACCAGGCCGTGCAGCTCTTTTACGACAACCGACTGGCCGATGCCCTGCGCAAACTCGATCAGGTACCCGGAGCCGGAGCTTTTGACCTGCTGGGCGACCCCTTCCGCATCCGCATCAACGACTGCCACGACTGCGACCATGCCGACACCTCCCCCCTCTACACCCAGCGGACATTCATCGAAAAAATGCTCGAGTACCAAACCATCATGACCCAAAACCCCGACCGGGTGGCCGATTGCAGCTTTAAGCTGGCCAATGGCTTTTACAACGCCACCTACTTTGGCAATGCCCGCTATTTTTACCAAACCGACCTGGTGGATTGGGGCTACTTCAGCTACTGGACCGGCGACTTTGGAAACATGAACGCCAAAATTCTCGACTGCACCCAGGCCATGAAATACTACCACAAGGCCATGGAAGCAAGCAAAAACCCCGAGTTCAAGGCCAAATGCTGTTTCATGGCCGCCAAATGCGAGCAAAACATCCGCTACATGCGCAACGAACTGGGCGAGCACGAGGACTTTCGCTCGGGCAAATATTTTAGGATGATGAAAAAGGAGTTTGCCAACACCGATTATTACAACGACGTGATTCAGGAGTGCAAATACTTCAGGACGTTTGCAAATCAATGACCAATTTTAAAACGCAGAGACGCGAAGGCGCTGAGTTTTTTATTAAAATGATGCGTTTTAATCGAGGTTGCAATCTGTGGTTTAATTAGTATGCAGATAACGCAAAAGAATGATGTCACATACGACAAAGGCACAGAGTATTTTCTGTGCCTTTGTCGTTATTATATTTCATTTAGGCTGAATGAATCAGCGTTCCCCGCTGAACCTTTTCGAAACAATGACCGTCCTCATTTGCGGTGCTTGCTCATGATGTCTTCATAATCGACAAACTCGCCCCGATTCACCTCATCCATCCCTGCCAGTATCTCATTTTTCAAATCATCATTCAATGCAGCCCACCAATCCACCCTGTTTTCAGAAAACAAATTCCTGATGGACGCCAAAATCTGCGGATCGTCGGTATCGCGAATCATGCGAATCAACAGTTCTTTTTCAGCCGGAATGTTCATAATGCTATTTTTTTACAAAGATAAGCCAATCTCGCTCAGATAAGAAGAGATGACTCAGCATTGATTGACGAATGCAGGTTATATCCGGACACCTGCCAACCAACAAAAGACACAAAGGCACTGAGTTTTTTCTCAGCGCCTCTGCACCTCTGCGTTTAATTTTATTTTAAGCCGTCAGTTCCGCTCATTCATCAACCGAAACCTCGCCTCCTCCAACTTTGCTTTCTCTTTGGGGTCGAGCTCGGGGTAGTGCAGCCCCAGGGCTTCGAGGCGGCTGACGATGATGTTGCTCACGGTGAGTCGCATGAACCATTTGCGGTCGGCGGGGATCACGTACCAGGGGGCGTGCAGGGTGTTGGTGTGGGTCATCATATCGGAGTAGGCCTCCATGTAGCTGTCCCAATGCTGCCGCTCGGCCACATCGGCCATGGAGAACTTCCAGTTGGCGGCCGGGTCGTCGATGCGCTTGAGGAAGCGCTCCTTTTGTTCGTCCCGGGAGACGTTGAGAAAGAACTTGAGGATGATGGTGCCGTTTTCGGACAGGTGCTGCTCCATGTTGTTGATTTGCCGGTAGCGATCCATCCAAAACGAGGGCGGCACATGCGGCAGCGAGGTGACCCGGGGCAACTGCTGGTTGAGCAGGTACTCGGGATGCACGCGCACCACCAGCACCTCTTCGTAATAACTGCGGTTGAAGATGCCGATGCGGCCACGTTCGGGCATGCACTTGTAGGTGCGCCACAGGTAGTCGTGATCGAGCTCCTCGGCCGATGGCGTTTTAAAACTGTAGACCTGCGTGCCCTGAGGGTTGAGCCCCGACATGACGTGCTTGATGGTACCATCCTTGCCGGCCGCATCCATGGCCTGAAAGATGATGAGCACCGAATAACGGTTGTGGGCATACAGCATATCCTGCAGGGCTGCCATGCGCGCAACATTGGATGAGAGCAACGCTTCGGCATCCTCCTTATTGATGTTGGCCGACTCGTGGGTCGAGAAATCGCTCACCCGCACCGGGTGGCCGGGAAGGGGACAAAAACGGGAATCGTGGTGCATGGGAATGGGGTTTTAAAAGGTGATGATGAATGACAACCTTCAACGATGCGGTACGGCAGGTCGCCATCAGGACTTTAAATGTAAGGCATCTGCCGGAGGCATCAAAAAAAACATGATTCTATTATGACTCATGTGGTTAATTGTGAACAGAGATTCACACTAACCATTATTTCGTGCCCTCAAGCCGGGCGGGCTCTTACTTTTTGGCTACAGCCCCAAAAAGTAAGCAAAAAAGGCCGCCGCTGACGTAAAATGGCTAAAAATCATAGGCCTTCGCTAAAATCTGCGAACTCGCAAGCTCAAACAGCGCATATTTCTTAACGCTCAGGCCTATGATTTTTTTAACGCCATTTTCATCTGTATATTATTTGTTTTCAATTGGTCAGATGGAACTCGCCAATATTCAGCTCCTGTGTATCGAAGTGTTAGACAGGGCTCGTTTCCGAAGGCGGCTTAGTTACCTTGCTTGATTTCGTGCTACCATATTTTATTTTCCCACAACATCCGAAATTGAGTAAAAAACCAGCCCCGAAAATCATTCCCCCACAAATGTCAACAAAAGCCAAAAAAGCCTTTTAGACCACCAACAGACCCGCGGGTCGATTACTTTTGCGGCATCAAACAGCACCATCATGGCCACCATCCACATGAACATACACCGCACGCGCAGCCTGTACCGGATCGCGGCATCGACCTTTTTCTTTTTGCAGGGCCTCACCTTTGCCAGCTGGACGAGCCGCATTCCCGACATCAAACGGGCGCTTGACCTGAGTGAGGCCGACCTGGGGAGCATCCTCTTTGGGTTGCCCATGGGGCAGCTCACGGCCATGGCCATCTCGGGTTATCTGGTGAGTCGCTTTGGCAGCAAACGCATGCTCACCATCGCCGCCCTCATATACCCTGCGGCGCTCATCGGACTGGGCACGGTAAGCAGCGGGTGGCAGCTGGCGCTGGGGTTGTACGTGTTTGGCATGACGGCCAACCTCATCAACATATCGGTGAACACGCAGGGCATTGGCGTGGAACGGCTTTACGGCCGCACCATCATGCCTACGTTTCACGGGCTGTGGAGTCTGGCGGGATTTACGGGCGGCATCATCAGCAGTTTCATGGCCGGCAATGGGGTGACGCCCTTTTGGCATTTTGTGGTCATCTACCTGGTGGCGCTCACCATTTTGGTGAGCATGCGCCCCATGTTGCTGCCGCGCGATGCCACGCCGCCCAAAACGGCCGAGGGGAGCAAACGCCGCATCTTTGCACGCCCCGACCGTTACATTGTGCTGCTGGGGCTCACCGTGTTTGGCAGCATGATATGCGAAGGAACCATGTTTGACTGGAGCGGCGTTTACTTTGAAAAAGTGGTGCAGCCCGACGATAAATACATCCGCCTGGGGTACATTGCCTACATGAGCACCATGGCGCTGGGGCGCTTCTCTGCCGAGTGGCTCTCGAAACGTTTTGGCATCATCACCCTGCTGCGCTCAAGCGGGCTGGTGATAGCCACGGGTCTGCTGCTGTCGGTGGTGTTTCCTTACCTGGCCACGGCCACGCTGGGCTTTTTGCTGGTGGGACTGGGCACCTCATCGGTGGTGCCGCTCTGTTACAGTTTGGCGGCCAAATCGAAAACCCTGCGCCCGGGCATCGCCATCACCACGGTGGCCACCATCGGGTTCATGGGCTTCCTCATCGGGCCGCCCATCATCGGGTACATCGCCCATTGGTCCAGCCTGCAATGGTCGTTTGTGGTCATTGCCGTCATTGGGCTCACCACCACCCTCATTGCCCCACATCTGCAAAAAATATTGAAAACGATGGCGTGACAAGGGAGGGAGGCATTCATTTTTTGGAGAATATCATTGAAACGCTGAGTTGAAAGACTCAGCGTTTTTTTTGATGGATGCCGGAAGTCTGCGGCCAACCGGTGCCGAAAAATGGCGGCAAACATTCGGCCATGGCCGAAAGGTTGCCGCCAACTTGCGGCAGGGATTCCGACATGCCGGAACGGTTGCCGCCAACTTGCGGCAAGGATTCCGACACGTCGGAACGGGTGTCGCCGATTGTCGGCAAGCATTCCGACAGCTCGGACGGTTGGAAGGCTCCTCCCATCTTCAAAAAAAGAAAAAGAAACACTCCCGGGCATCCCTCCAAGCCCCGCTCCGCCTCACTCATAACTGCGCAGGGCCATCTCCACCAAGTCCGTTTTGTCGCTGCCGCCGGTGTCGGTCATTTGGGGGAAGAAACGATGGTCAGCCACCGTCATGCCGCAAAAGGTAAATATTTCGTGCCCCATGGTGTGCCGGAAGGCCTCCACCAGGTTTTTGGCCTCGTAGGGTTCAAGGGCGTTGCCCATGGTGGTGAAGATGACCACCCGCTTGCCGCCCAGCAGCCCCTCGATGCCGTTGGCGCCGGCTTTGTAGGCAAAGCCATAGGCAAACACGCGGTCGATATACCCCTTGAGGATGGCCGGGAAGCCGGCCCACCAAAGCGGGTACAGCAGGGTGATGATGCCCGAGGCGGCCACCAGTTGCTGCTCGGTGGCGATATCGGGGGGCGTTTGCCCGCTTTTGAAACCCGCCAGGTCGTTGCCCGAAAGCACCGGGTCGAAGCCCATGGCGTAAAGGTCGCGCACCACCGGCTGCCAGCCCCGCGTGAGGCTGTGAGCCACCAGGGCATCCTTCAACTGATGACTGAAACTATGGGGCGACGGATGGGCCAGTATGATGAGATGTTGCATACGTTGATGATATAAAGGTGAAGCCGCCATGCGGCGATTACTCATTGAAACGCCTTGCACCCACGATTGTTTGATGCCGGGGGGGTATTTCACATCTTTTAAAACAATATGCATTGGCGTGTCCACGGAAAGATAAGACGATGATGAGACGAAAGACAGACAGATGAGACGGAAGAGACGAGGAAGACCATCTCTAAAAGTCTTTCCTCATCTCATCATCTGTCTCATGGTCTGACGTCTTTATTATCTTCACGAAACAACATTGAAAAAATATCGGTCAAAAAAGGAGATTGGCCTCTTCCCAAATGGCGGGCGGGTTTATATCTTTGCCAACTTGTGGGCGCGCCACGGCCTCGAGTGCGGGCGCCCATGTTAAACATTTACGCCCCATGAACGCAGAACTGATAGTGGTATTTACCGAACGGCACCGCCTGGGCCTCACCGCCACCCCCTACATGGTGGAACCGGTGCAGGAGAACCAGCCCATCCGCATCATTGAACAGGCCACGCCCGAACGGCTCAACGACTACGATCGCCCCTTTTCGGAACTGCAACAGCAGGTGGTGAAAACGCTCGACTACCTGAGCGACCGCCGTCTGCACAAAAAATTCTCGCGCGAGAAGACCATCAAGGAGTTTTACGACAAGCTCACCAACGACACGCTGGAGAAGAACATCCGCCCCGAGATTGAAAAACGCATGCTCGAGTGCATTGAACTGTTGGCATTGGCCAACGATACCCCCGCCTATTTCAAAGATGCCGGCTACAGCCACCTCTACCCCAGCGACCTGCTCGAAGTGTCGATGGTGCCCTCGGAGGCCGTCTTCAGCTTTGAGCTCACCCCCGAGGCCCTCGACTACCGCCTGCTGGTGCGTGACCTGGGGCGCGACTTCGCCCTCACCGGCCGTCAGCCGCGGTTCATCACCCACGCCCCCTGCTCGTTCATCCTCAACAACCGTCTGTACCGCTTTACCGACATCGACAGCAAAAAACTGCAACCCTTTATCGAGAAAAAACACATCCGCATTGCCGCCCAAAGCATCCCCACTTACATGGAGAAGTTTGTGAAGAACTGCATCCGCGACTTCACCGTCACGGCCACGGGCTTCGACATCATTGAGCGCGAAGGCTCCCGCAAGGCCATCCTCTCGCTCGAGATGGGGCTGGGACAACAACCCGTGCTCATCCTCAAATTTAACTACGCCGGCAAAAGCTACCTGGCCGGCACCAAGTCGAGCGTGTATGTGGAGATGCGCCACACCAACCAACGCTACACCTTTGTGAAACTGCAACGCCACACCGATTGGGAACAGCAAATTGTGACCCTGCTGGGATCTCTGGGGTTAGATGCTGCCACCGACTGCTATTACCGCCCCCATCAAATGCTTGCCCACGACCCGCAACTGTCGCTCTACAACATGGTGACGTGGCTAACGGCCAATCAGGCGACGCTCACCGAAGCCGGCATTGAGGTCGAACAGTCGCAAATGCCCGCCCAATACTACCTTGGCTCCTCCGACATCGAAAGCCGCGTGACCGAAGGCAACGACTGGTTCGACCTGCGCATTTTGGTCAAGGTGGGCAACTATTACATTGCCTTTCACAAGTTCAGGCGACACATCCTGCACCGCACCCGCGAGTTCGAGCTGCCCGACGGCACCTATTTCATCATCCCCGAGGTGTGGTTTACCCGCTACAGCGACCTGATGCACTTTGCCAAACCGGGCGACGACGACAACCTGATATTGGATCGGGCCCACTTTAACCTGCTCAAAGAAGCCGTGGCCGTCACCACCAGCCTCGACAGCATCGCCCCCGACCAACTCGACACATCGGCGGCCTTCACCACCATCGACATCCCCGCCGCCTTGCAAGCCACGCTGCGCCCCTATCAAAAAATGGGCTTCTCGTGGATGGTGACCCTGGCGCAAAACAAAATCGGCGGCATCCTGGCCGACGACATGGGTTTGGGTAAAACCGTGCAAACCATCACCATGTTGCTCCATTTTTATCAGCATCAGCACGAAACACCTCCCGCCAAAACGGAAGCCCCCATGCAGCTATCGCTGTTTGATGCCCCGGCCATCACGGGATTCAACCAAAGCCACCTGCCCCCGTCGCTCATTGGCATGCCCACCTCGCTGGTGCACAACTGGGAGCACGAAATACGCAAGTTTGCCCCCTCCCTCAAGGTGTATGTGTACACCGGTCAGCAGCGCATCAAGTCGAAGGACATTGCCAAAGTGCTGCGCCACTACCACGTGGTGCTCACCAGCTACGGCATCCTGCGCAACGACATCGACTACCTGAGCCAGGTGCCCTTTCACCACATCATTCTCGACGAGAGCCAAAACATCAAAAACCCCGCCTCCAAGATTTACGATGCCGTGATGGCGCTGCAAAGCACCCACAAGCTGGTGCTCACGGGCACGCCCATCGAAAACTCGCTCAGCGACCTGTGGGCACAAATGAACTTTGTGAACCCCGGCGTGCTGGGAACGCTCAACTTTTTCAAAAACAAATTCGTCACCCCCATCACCCGCCAAAAAGAAGAAACCGGCGAACAGCAGGAACTGGAGACACGGCTCAAAACCCTCATTCACCCCTTCATCCTGCGACGCACCAAGGAAATGGTGGCCACCGACCTGCCCCCCGTGTCGGAACAGGTGCTCTATTGCGACATGACGCCCGAGCAACAACAAGTTTACGAGCGTGAAAAATCAGGCGTGCGCAACGAACTCATCCGCGCCATCGAGCGCGACGGCATGCAAAAGTCGGGCATGATCGCCCTGCAAGCCCTTACCCGCATGCGGCAGCTGGCCAACCACCCCGCCCTGGTGATCGACAACTACGAAGGCTCGTCGGGCAAATACGAAATGATACTCGAAAACCTCGAGAGCATCGTGCAGGAAAAACACAAGGTGCTGGTGTTTTCGTCGTTCGTCAAAGACCTTCAGATGATTGAAAAAGAGCTCGAGACACGTCAGCTCACCTACAGCAAACTCACCGGCGCCACCACCGACCGCGACGGTGTCATTCGCCGCTTCAAGAGCAACGATGAGTGCCGCATCTTCCTCATCTCACTCAAAGCCGGGGGCGTGGGGCTCAACCTCACCGAGGCCGACTACGTGTTTCTGCTCAATCCGTGGTGGAACCCCGCAGCCGAGTTGCAGGCCATCAACCGCTCGCACCGCATTGGCCAAACGCGCAACGTGTTCGTGTACCGCTTCATCTCCACCGGTACCATCGAAGAGAAGATTGCCCTGCTGCAAGAAAAAAAATCCAAACTCGCCGACACCTTCATTAACAGCAACAACCCCATTGCCGATTTATCGGAAGATGAAATCCGCGAACTTTTTGCATGATATTTGTATTGGGAAGGCGCACGATGCAAGATATAAGTATAAAGATGCACGTATCAAGTATCAAGTATCAAGACGCATGATGTAAGAACAAAGGGGACTTGATACCTGATACCTGATACTTGATACTTAACACTAAACAAATTAAAACCACAACATAATGAAAGCAAACTTGATTTTACTACTGATGGGCATGATGATGATGCCCCTGATGGCGCAACAACCGGCCAACCCCAACGCCAAAGTCGACACCCGCACCATGGGGCCCTACGACAAAGTGAAAGCCGGCAAAGGCATCAACGTCACTCTGGTGGAGAGCAATAAAGAAGAAATTGTGATCCACATCCTCAATGCCGAACCCGAGGACGTGATTACCCAGCTGGAAGGCAAAACCCTGGTGCTGAAAATGAAAACCATGATGAAAACCGGTGTGGCCGTGACGGCTTATGTGCACTACAAAAAAATCACCGAACTGCATGCCGGAGGCGGTGCCAGCATTGATGCCGACGGCACGGTCACAGCCGACAAACTCACCCTGAGCGTGGGTGCCGACGCCTCCATTGAACTGGACGTTGACGTGAAAAAACTGGAGGCCTCGCTCACGGCCGGCCGTATCCAACTCATTGGCGAAGCCCAGGCGCAGCACGTGGTGGCCAACACGGCGGCCCGTTACAATGCCGATGCGCTCACCTCACAGGAAGCTTTTGTAAAAGTGAACACCGGCGCACAGGCCACCGTAAACGTTTCAGAACGCATCAGCGCCACGGCCGGCGGTGGTGGCCGCATTTACTACATGGGCAACCCTGCCAAGGTTGAAAAATCCGAGTCGTTTGGCGGCAAGGTGGAACCGCAGGAATAACCCCGTTACAGCATCATGATAACATTGAAACGTGTGTCGGGCAACGGACACACGTTTTTTTATTGTGCCCGTTGATTGAAATTTTTCAGGCATTCATCAAAAGACGGGCGACAATGGTCGAAAGGCATTTGGATTTTCACATTAATTTTAGTTTCTTCGAATGTTTTTTGAAACCTGAGAGTATCACCCGCAAAACCCTTCTGCCTATCGCCACACCTCTACGCTGAATTCAAAATCGACAATTTATGAAACGGATACAGCAACTGAGCGACGATGAATTGGTACAACAATTCATCGCCGGAGATGATGAGTGTGTGGACGTGTTGATTTCCCGCCATAAGAAAAGGGTTTACACCTACATATTAATGAACGTCAAACAGCCACACTTGGCTGAAGACATCTTTCAGGACACCTTTTGCAAAGCCTTATTATCCCTTCGCAACGGACAATACACCGAGAACGGCCGATTTGTGTCGTGGATTTTGCGCATTGCCCACAACCTGGTGATTGACCACTTTCGTCGACAAAAAAACATGGCCACCGTGTCCACCGACGAAAAGGAATACCCGTTTTTTAATTCTGCCAAATATTCCGATCCCTCCATTGAAGAACAAATCAGCTACGAGCAGATTCTCAAAGATGTGGCCTCACTGGTGCACCATTTGCCCGACGTACAAAAAGAGGTGGTGATGATGCGCCACTACCAGGGCATGAGTTTCAAAGAGATTGCCGAAGAGACCAACGTGAGCATCAACACCGCACTGGGACGCATGCGTTATGCCATCATCAATCTGCGCAAACTGGTGGAAGAACGACAAATGTCACTCACCGTATAAAAAAATCAGAACACACTGTCACAATATTCACCCCCCGGGCACGTTTTTGATGCATATAAACCACCATAAACGTGCCTATGCAACAAAATTCTACCACAACACTCACCCCAGAACAAATGGCCGGTCAGTTGCTCTTTTTATTTGAGCTGATGCCCGACGAAACCATCCAACAAGAAGGGGTATCGCCGTCAGAGAAATCACTGAAACACATCCGCCAATGGATAAGAAAATGGAGTGGCAGCCTTGATAACTGATGCTTACATCCATTAAGAGACCACAAAAAAAACGCGACCCATACGAGTCGCGCTTTTTTGTTGGTCGGAAATCATCCATCAATCATCACAAGACGGATGACGACACCGTACCTTTAATTTTCATGGGAATTTCCATGGCAGCGGGGAGCTGGCCACCTTCCATGGTCACAGTGCCATCAATGCTCATGTCGGCTTTGCTGGCCACCACCCATCCGGTTGTTGCGCTAATTTCGGAGTAAAAAGTGGTGGTGCCGTTCATATCAACATGCTGCGTCATGCCACTCACTTCGATGGGTTTGTCTTTAGACGAAGTCAGTTTTGAAACCCCTTCCACAATCCATTTGCCGTCCTTCACCTCTTTGAGGGTCATGGTGCTGACATTGGTCATGCTCACGGTCATGGCAATGCCGGTCTCAACCGTCCACGTCTCCCCAATGGCCACTTCCTGAGCGGGAAACATGGCCGATGACATCTCGATGCTACTTTTAATAGCCTCGTCGCTGAATTGTTGCTTCAGGCCTTCGGCCACTTGCTTTGCGGCAGACTCGTTACCTCCGGCTGCCGTAACCAGCTTGCTCATCAAATCATCAAAACCGGTTACACTTAATACTTTACCCTTGTTGGTCATCACAAACCGATAGGTTTGTCCCACCACAGCCCCCATGGCAGCGGCCATCGGGTTTTGCGCGTCAGCGGGTTGCGACGAATCGTAAGACATGTTCATAAAAGGGCTCTCAATTTTCATCACCATAGCATCATAAGTCATGGTCATGTGGTAGTTGCCATCGGCCACCGACTCCACCACCATTGAAGTGGTGGCATCCATCGACACTTTCATGTCGTTGGCCATGCCCATCACCTGCTGGTTGATGTTTTGCTCCACCACCTGCTTGGAGACCCACTTGTCACCTTGCTTCAATGTGTATTTTAAATCGTATTTTTGGGCCGAAAGAGCGCCCACGGCCATGGTTACGGCCAATGTCATAAAGACTTTTGCAAATTGCTTCATTTCAATCATTGGGTTTGATTAACAATATTGATTTCTGTAAAAAAACAGGTAAAAATAAACATATTTTTGAACCCTCATTCACAAATCAACATAAAATCAACACCCCAAGTCATGCCACAACCCATCACCGATATACAGCAACATCTCGTCACATTGCTCGGTGACAATTTGAGTAAAAATTTCACAGTGATGATGGCTCAGGAAGTGTCGTCCAACCCCGAATGGCTTGCAGTGCTTACAGATATCATGCTATCGGAACACACGCCATACAACTGGCGAGCAGCCTGGGTGATTGACCACGTGCAACAAAACACCCCCGAGGTAATCGCCCCCATTCTCCCCCGTTTAATAGCGGCACTTCCTCAGGTAACCGGCAACGGCGTGCGCCGCCACATCCTCAAAATGGCCTCGACACTCCCCGTCGATCAACTCGAAGATGGCGAATTGGCCGACATCTGCTTTAAATGGTTACAAAACCCTGCAACGCCCATCGCCAACCGGGCACACTGCATGGAAATTCTTTATCGCCTGACCTGCCGTTACCACGACCTGGCTAACGAACTGGCACTGATCCTTGAAGAAATAATCATCAACGGCAGTGAAGGGGAGAAAAACAAAGCGCAAAAAACGTTACAAAAAATCACCCCCTGGCGCCGTTAAATCATCATGGCTCTACATTGAGCAGATGACGAAATTTGGCCACCTTGGGGCCAATCACAGCCCGACAATATGGCTGACCGCCATTGCGACGATAGTAATCGTGGTGATAAGCTTCGGCGGGGTAAAAACGCTCGAATGAAACCACTTGTGTGACGATGGGGTCACCCAACTCGCCCGATTTTTCAAGAGCCTGAATCACATCAATGGCCACCTGTTTTTGCTGCTGGGTATGATACAATAGAATGGATCGATATTGATCGCCAATGTCATTTCCCTGACGATTCACGGTTGTAGGGTCGTGCGACTCAAAAAACAACTCCAACAACCGCCGATAACTCACTTTCGCAGGGTTAAAAACAATCTGCACCACCTCGGCATGGCCGGTCAGCCCGGTGCAAACATCCCGATAAGTCGGCTCAGATGTATGCCCGGCCGAATAACCAGGCACCACAGCCTCAACCCCGTCAACCATCTGAAACAGTGCTTCCAAGCACCAAAAACATCCACCCCCCAGAGTGGCTGTTTCACGCACATTGCCTTGACCCGATACTGTCATCGTTGTATAACTTAGAAAGATGAACACCAACACAACCCACTTTCTGGAAACCATGGTGGTCTGTTTATGATACCAAACAATCATCGCTATCGAAAGGTTGAAACAAGGTGATACAATTTTCAATAAAGGCATCCTCCAACGAGGGGTTTTTGTAAATTTGTCTGCTTTTTTAAAATACAAAAGTCACAACACTCCCACGATGAACGGATACCCGCCATTGGCCGAACGCATGCGCCCCACCAAAATTGACCAATACATTGGGCAAAAACATCTGGTGGGCGAAAAAGCCGTGCTGCGTCGCATGCTCGAGTCGGGCAACCTGTCGTCCATCATCCTGTGGGGCCCTCCGGGAGTGGGAAAAACCACGCTGGCCAAAATCATCGCCAGCCAAATGAACAGACCGTTTCACGTACTGTCGGCCATCAACTCGGGGGTGAAAGACGTTCGAGAGATTATCGAGAAGGCAAAAAACAGCCGTTTCTTTAACTCAGCCGCCCCCATCCTGTTCATCGACGAGATACACCGATTTAGCAAATCACAACAAGACAGTCTGCTGGGAGCCGTAGAACAGGGCGTGGTGACCCTCATTGGTGCCACCACCGAGAACCCGTCGTTCGAAGTCATTACCCCGCTGCTGTCGCGCTGTCAGGTTTACGTTCTCAAGTCGCTTGAAGAACAAGACATGCTCGACCTGCTCCATCGCGTCTTTGCCGAGGATGTACTGCTGCAAAAGCGCCAGCTCAAACTCACCAACAAAGAAGCCCTGCTGCGTTTTGCAGGTGGCGATGCACGCAAACTGCTCAACATCATTGAGCTGGTGGCCAACGGCGAAGAGGGCGACATGGTAGAATTTACCAACGACAAGGTCACCGAATACCTTCAGAAAAACCCCGCCCAGTACGACAAAGACGGCGAGATGCATTACGACATCATTTCGGCCTTCATCAAATCAATACGCGGGAGTGACCCCGATGCGGCCGTCTACTGGCTGGCCCGAATGGTTGAGGGTGGCGAAGATCCCAAATTCATTGCCCGACGCCTCATCATCTCGGCATCCGAAGACATCGGCCTGGCCAACCCCAATGCCCTGTTGCTGGCCACACAATGCTTCCAGGCCATTCAAATGGTGGGCTGGCCCGAGTCGCGCATCATCTTATCCGAAACCACCATCTACCTTGCCACCAGCCCCAAAAGCAACTCAGCCTACATGGCCATCAACCAGGCGCAAGAAGTGGTTCGCCAAACCGGAAACCTGCCTGTCCCTCTGCATCTGCGCAACGCGCCAACCAAACTGATGAAGCAAATGGGCTACGGCGAAAACTATAAATATTCGCACGACTACCCCAACAATTTTGTGGCACAACAATTTTTGCCCGACGAATTAAAAACCAACCGCCTTTACACCCCACAAAACAACCCGCAGGAACAAAAAACGGCTCAATTGATGAAAGAACTCTGGAAGAACCAATACGGTAAATAACACCATACAAATATGATACAACACCTCCCCCAGCTGCGCCACACACAAAGCGGCAACTTTTTTTTAATGGCCGGTCCCTGTGCCATCGAAGGCGAAGAGATGGCCATGCGCATTGCCGAACACATTGTAAAGATTACCGACAAGCTGCAAATCCCATACATCTTCAAAGGATCGTACCGCAAGGCCAACCGGTCGCGCATCGATTCGTTCAGCGGCATTGGCGACGAAAAAGCCCTCAAGATACACGAGAAAGTACGCAACACCTTTGGCGTGCCAACGGTGACCGACTTCCACTCAGCCGAAGAAGCCGCCATGGCAGCCCAATATGTTGACGTGTTGCAAGTACCGGCCTTTTTGTGTCGTCAAACCGACATGCTCATTGCCGCAGCTCAAACCGGCAAGGTGGTGAACATCAAAAAGGGACAATTTTTGGCCCCCGAAGCCATGAAATTTGCCGTGGACAAGGTTCGCGACTCAGGAAACGACAAGGTGATCCTCACCGACCGCGGCAGCACCTTTGGCTATTACGATCTGATTGTTGACTACCGTGGCATCCCGGCCATGCAACAAATGGGAGTTCCGGTGGTGCTCGACATCACCCACTCGCTGCAACAACCCAACCAGGCTTCGGGTGTCACCGGAGGCAAACCCGCACTGATTGAGACGATTGCCCGCGCCGGCGTGGCCGTAGGGGTCGACGGCCTGTTTGTGGAAACCCACTTCGATCCCGCCAATGCCAAAAGCGATGGCGCCAACATGCTGCACCTCGACAAACTGGAAGGTCTGCTCACCCGCTTGGTGGAAATCAGAAAAGCAGTCAATCAGTTTTAAACTTCATTGAAACAAACCCCTCGTTTGCCCACACATTCGCAAGGCAAACGAGGTTTTTTAACACAATTACGACACTGCCCTATCCCATTTGATTGTGAAACCGTTTTATCAAGCTCTATTACTATGTCTTGCTGTTAGCCTCTCCTCGCCCATGTTGGCACAACAACATCTGCCGGGTAACGACAGCACCCGCATACAGGTCACGGGACGCTACCATTACGGCATCGTGGTGCCCCACCACACCTCCATGACTTACCTGATTAACGATTACTCGCGGGGCATGGAAATCAACATTACCCGTAAACGTTACCGACAAAACCTTTGGGAAACCTATCTCAACAAGCCGGAAACCGGCATCGGACTATGGGTCAGCAGCTTCGGAAACGCCAACATTTACGGAAATGGTTTCGCAGTGTATCCGTTCATCAACTTCAGGATGTTTGATGCAGGACGCTTCTCGGCCAAATATCGAGTGGCGCTAGGCCTAGGATACGCCACCAAGCCCTTTGATGTGGAAACCAATAGTTACAACACAGTATTTGGTTCGCACCTGAACGCTTACGTGGGATTGGGAGCCCTGCTCAATTACCGGATTAGCAAACAACTGATTATCAACACCACCTTTTCACTCAACCACCTCTCCAACGGATCGTCAAAGAAACCCAACAATGGCATCAACACGGCCACCATTTCACTAGGCACCACGTGGATTCCCAATGCCAGCCCGGAACCCGTCATTGCGCAACAACGCGCACCATTAGACAACTCCAGAGAATGGATCATCACGGGAAGCATTGGACGCAACCAAGCTGCAGCCTATAACCCCCAGCGTTATTGGTCGGGAAGCCTTACCATCAACCATGTATGGTTTCGTAAAAAAACGGTGGCCTACACCGGAGGCCTCGATTTAATACACTTTGGCGGAGCACCCTATGCCAATCTTAAATTCCAAAACATGGACGAAAACGCCCGCTACACCATGGCCGACAACCTTTATGTGGGCGCCTTGGCCGGTGCGCAGGCACTTTTGGGAACCACCACTTTATATGTCAATACGGGCGTTTATTTATACAAAAGCACCCCGCCGCGCCAGCCCGTCTATGCCCGACTGGGCATTCGTCAGCAAATCACTCCCCATCTATTGGGTCACTTTGGCATCAAAGCCAACTTTTTCGCAGCCGAGTTCATCGAATTCGGGCTGGGTTACCGCCTGAAATACCGCACCAACCAACACAGACACCCCTCCACATGAAAGCCATTTGTCTCCTGCTATTCCTCGCCCTATTCACGTCATGCGACTACATCGCCAACCTTGACAAAACGGGTCAACAAGATACCATCCCGGTATCGCTTGAACCATTTAACGCCATCAATCTGCAAGCACCCTGCAGAGTAGAACTGACCAATGGATTGTCGTCCGATGAAACCCGGCTACATGGGATCGATTTCATCATTGACGGCTATCAATTAACGGTCGAGAATGGCACATTGACCATCGGGCATCAACAATCATCCATTCTTCAAAAAGAGAAAATAGGCACCCTCACGCTTCCTGCATCTCTGATCCAAAACATCACCCTCAACGCCCCGGGCATAATCTGCAGTCCATCTCCCATTACCGTCACCCAACTCCATATTGTTGTCAACGGCAGTGGCATCTACTCCGAAACCGACCTGAAACTCAACTGTAACACTTTTCAACTGGCAGTTTACGGGGGCATTAATCAAAGCATGCACCACCTCGAAGGCACAGTAAAACAGGCCAATTATTACCTCGAAGGCTGCACCGGCCTTGATGCTAGCAAATTAATCACCCAAGAAACAAACATCACCCATCGCTCAAATGCCAACTGCTATCTCCACTGCCAGGCACAACTCAATGCCGTGATTTATTCAACCGGCTCAGTTTACTACAGTGGTTCTCCCCAAGTCTCTATAGATGTGCGTGAAACCACACTCATGAAGGCCTCCGGTGTGGTGACACGGTCGAACTAAATCATCCTTAACCCCTAAACGTTAATGTAAACACCCACCAGAACCCACTAATTCATAAGAATCATCACTTTAACCACCATCATCAAATCTTAACAACCCTAAAAATTTGTTTTTTTGAAATAAGTTTATAATTTCGGAAAGTTTTTCTGATTTCATCAAATTATTGACAAAAAACAAAAATCATCATTTATGAACCACAAGGAACGAGTCATGGCGGCTCTTAACAGAGACCCAAATCTCGACAGGGTTCCCTTATTTTACTGGGACGTGCCGGAATTTGGTGAAAAAATGATGTCGCATTTAGGCTTGAAAACAAGGGATGAATTACTTGAATATTTAGATGTTGATTTCAGATGGGTTGAACCCAAATACATCGGCCCCAAGTTAATTAGCTCAAGCACAAAAAAAGACATATGGGGAGTCGGTTACAGCCGCATCAAGCATGGTGAATATGAATTTTGGGAAGCCGATCAGTTTCCTTTGGCCGGCATCACCGACCTGGCAGCACTTGAAAAATATCCCTGGCCCACCACCGATTTATTCGACTTCAAATCGCTGGATGCACAACTAAAGAAATACCGGCAATATGCCATCATGACAGCTCCGGGCTATTCTTCACCCGGCCTGTTCCGCATCATTCAACGATTAATTGGGCGCGAAACATTTTTAGATGTAATGGTGTATCACCCCAAATTCTTCAACGAAATAGTGCACCGCATCACTGCTTTCTATGTCGATTTTGTTGAAAAAATGTTTGAAGTCGCCGGCAAACGCATCGACTTCCTTCGCATAGCCGATGATTTTGGATCCCACGAAGGGCTGATGATTAGCCACGAACATTGGGAGACCTTGTGCCGACCGGCTTTTGAACAAATCGTGGCCATTGCACGCAAACACGGTGCCCACTTTTACATGCACAGTTGCGGCAGTGTGCGTAAACTCATTCCTGAGTTTATTGCTATTGGTGCCGATGTGCTCGACCCCATTCAAACGCGTATGACCGGGATGTCCCCCGAAGGTCTTAAAAAAGATTTCGGCCATTACATCTGTTTCTCGGGAGCCCTCGATGAAGAATTACTGCTTCGACAGGGCACTCCCCACGAAGTGCGACAGGGCGTCAATGAACTGCTCGAAACCATGGCTCCCGGAGGAGGCTTCATCTTAGGGCCATCGCATAAACTAAAGGTCGAAACCCCCATCGAGAATGTCATCGAGATGTACAAAGCAGCTCATGAATGGAAATATCCGATTCCGGTATAATAAAAGACAAGCTCTGAAACCATAAAAAAAGAGAGACTTTAAAAATCAAAAAAGGTGCTTCAATCTAAATGAAGCACCTTTTTTATATCCTTGCAACAAGGGAAAATTACTCAAACTTCGATTTAAAGAACCAAGTCTCAGAGAGCAACATCCCAATTTTTACTGTATTCACCTGTTCCTGAATCAGACCGGCCGACTGGGTTCCTAACAATTTATATTCGTACCCCAAATGAATGGCATTACGCACATTGCGCATAGGAATAGAAATACCGGCTGAAAAACCCCGCTCAACAATATCATTCCCGCTGATATTCAAATAAGTGTTTCGATAAAAGAGTCCTGCCCGATATTTCATGCGATAAAAAACCGATTGAAAGGCGTTTTTCTGTGGTGCGTATTCCAAACCGGCATTCACCCCATAACTATCGGTATACTTAGCATAGCGCATATCTTTATCGACATCCGACCATTGGCCAAACAAACCATCTACAGCCAGAGTCCAGGTATTGTTGTATCGATAAGCGAATCCTAAACCGCCACCAACAGGCAACTGATAATCCGCAGCACGATCGTCTTTATTTACATACTGCTCACCACCCGAACTGGCAATCATCTGATTATAACTCGTCGCAAGCGTAGTTTTGGCATTTGCCACAAGCCCCAACATCAGTGTGTTCTTTGTGTCGATGTCCAACTGATACTGAAGCCCTCCCGAGAAATAGAAATTACTCAAATGATAGGTTCGTTCATTGCTGATATCTTGCCCACTAATGCTTGAAAACTGACTTGTTTCGGTTGACACCAATTGCCCCCACAACAAAGAGGTTTCAATCCCCACCGAAAGACCCTTGGCCAAACGAAAACCGTTGCTCAACTGTAAACGCGTTACCCCTCCGGAGCCTTTATATTGATTACTATAAGTTGAAAAACTTCCATGAATGTCATTGGTCGATGATACCGTGTAACCGATATGCGAATACGTATTGAGGCCAAAGGCACACCCCCACCACGGCTTGATGCGGAAGGCAAACGAAACGGCATCAAAGTTGGCATCCGAAGCATTTTGAGTCGAAGCCGAAGTACCATAACGACTCATGTACCCCCCCAACTGGGCATTCATCAAAAATGCTAACGTGTCGATGCCCGTTAGCGATGCGGGATTCAATAAGTTAATGCGGTTTTGCGACGGCAGGGCAAAACCGGCTCCCCCCATCGACATGGCAGCCACATCACCACCGGGATTAATGGTTCCCACCCCAAACATGGAATAAGGCGACCCGGTTTGATGCTGCCCCGTCACGCTGATTCCCATCATCATCATCATTACCCCTACAATGGCTGATTGAATTTTATTTATCGAATTCATCTGAATTAACGTCAATTACTTAAGTTCAAAAATCATCATTACACACCAATACTTATCGTTGCAGCAATTAGAGCCTGACTCACACCAACCATTAACGCCGCTCTTGGTCGTAACTATAATAAAACAGTTTTATAAACGAACGACTGTTTCGCCCTAATGACCCGCCAGCAAATGCAATTCCGTCGACGGAACTGTTAAATGATTCAGAAGGAATGGTCAGTACCAGTCCATAATCCTTATAATACTCATAATTGGCAAGCATGGTATTTAAATATGAGGTCACATCGTAAGAATAATAGGTATTGACATTCTCAGCTCCATCCTTCACCAGGTTGCCGGTTAATGTTTTTTTGTTGGCATCAGTATAATATTGTTCTACCCCATTCACCTTATTGAGCAGACCAATTGAGATGGCCGATGGTAAATTATTCAATTCATAGGTTCCCTCCGCCGGACGAACATACAGAACCGCTTTCACAAAACGCCCCATGTCTTTAAATGCCACCAAACGCTCCAAATAAGGGATATCCACACGAGTTTGAAAACCTGTACCAGCATGCGTCAAGCTCATGCCAAGATTGTCGGCCTCGTCCAATCGATTCAGCTCAGTCCACTCACCCGATTCAATTTTTCCTGCCAATTGGCTATTTTCCAATTCAAGGTCGATGTGATTAAATTGATATGAGGTGCCTTTGAGAGTAATACGACGACTGATTTCCTGTATTTCACTTCCCACCTTGTGTGAATAAACCTTGATGTACCCAAGCGTATCAGACATAGAGAAACCCAACAGAGCTTTGTTATCAGGATGATCGCCCTTCAACACAAACCCTTTAAAAATATCATCTATTGTAGTTCCTTCAGTAGGTTTCGTATTGATAAACGACCAGACTTCCTGTCCCAGGTCATCCGAAAGACGAAACTCAACGATTTTTTTCCCAACATTGGGTTGAGGCCAAAAAGCGTGAGAACCAACCGGATCGGTATCATGCGTAAAGCTCTGATTATTGAAATAATAATTGGTTCTATCGGCATTCTTCGACTCAAACATTTCATTCATGCGATAAACATCAAGTATAAAAGGCTGCATGGTATCACCTTTGCAATAGCCCGAATATTTAAGCACCATGGTCAACGAATCGAAAATCTCTTTTTCATCGGGGATGCCCGCCGAATAAGTCATGGCCATATATGAATGCGCCGAAGAAGTTCCCACCCCGGGCTGCAGATGTGTTCCCACCAATGCCACACCCATGCCTGATGTTTGTATCGAATCGACCCGAATGGTCGAAAAGCGAATCGACACAGAATCAATCATCTCAGCATAAGTAGAGGACTCAATAAACTGTCCACCCACATCCACGCCATCCTGATCACCGGAACTGCAACCGAATCCGCCAGTCATCATCAAACCGGACAGGAAAACACCTGCGAAAACCTCAAGCCACTTTTTTCTCATATACATCTTCATTCAATAATTTGCTTCAATAAAATTCAAAACTACGCTGATGGGGCGAAACTGCGAATTTTTTTCAATCAATCGGGTATTTGCTTCTATAAAAAACTGTATTTTTATCAAAATTTCTGCAAGGTAGTTATTATCGGTTGAAATGCGTCGTTTGCCCCTTAAAAATTGGGATTTCATTGAATAGATACCTTGCTGACATCAACATCGTTTTATATTTGCTTAAACCATTATAATTATTTAAAAATGAATGCAAAAAGTTGGATAAAATGGCCTTTAATGGCGCTCTTACTTTCCTTGACCATGACCGCATGTAGCGACGATGACGAAGAAGAACTGGTGGGAAACTGGACTAAATACGACACCTTTACCGGAGCTCCTCGCAGCGGTGCCGTTGTATTTGTGATCAACGAAGAAGTATACATGGGGCTCGGTTACAACAGCGAAGAAACCAAACGTTATCAGGATTTTTATAAATATAACGTCAACAAAAAAGAATGGACTAAACTGAAAGATTTCCCGGGTGTAGGTCGCAACAAAGCTGTCGCGTTTGCGGTGGATGGCAAAGGTGTAGTCGGTTCGGGTTTTGATGGAAAAAACAAATGTAAAGACTTCTGGGTCTACAATCCGGCCACCGACGAATGGACAGAAACCAACGAATTCCCCGGAGATGCGCGCTATGGTGCTGTGGCTTTCGCAATTGGCGACAAAGGTTATGTAGGAACCGGATACACTGAAGATGGTGCAAAAAAAGATTTCTACCAATTTAACCCGGCTGACAACTCATGGGTGGCCATCCCTGAAATCCCCGGTGACAAACGACGCGATGCCACTGCATTTGTAATCAATGACAAAGCCTATGTGGTATGCGGATCGAACAATTCCACCGTATCCAAGCAGCTATATGTATTTGACCCATCGCTTTTGGGTGGAACTGGATCGCCATGGACTGAGAAACGTAAAATCTATAACGTCAGCGACGAGAGTTATGATGATGACTACTCAACCATCATCGGCACCAATAAAGTATCGTTTGTCATGGGAGGCTTGGGCTATGTGACCACCGGCGGCAGCGGCACACCCGGTAAAATCACTTGGGAGTACAACCCACTCACCGATCTTTGGACTGAAAGAACCAACTTTGAAGGTGTTGCCCGCAACGAAGCCATTGCATTTACCGTTGGTGACAAAGGTTATGTTGGTCTGGGTAAAACATCATCTCTCGACCTGGACGATATCTTTGTGTTCGACCCCACAGCTGAAGTTGACGAAAACGACAACGATTGATCTCAATCAAATAATTCTATAAAAAAAGGCAGATTAAAAATCTGCCTTTTTTTTTTGCGTTTCAGCCCCGCATCACTTCTTACTTTTGCCCCTCAAACAGATGCGCCTGCACAGCATCACGATAGGATTTGCCAATAGGAATAGGCTCCTTCACCCCTTCCAAAATCAACATATTCCCATACAACGATTTCACATGCTGCGAATTGACAATATATGACTTGTGAACACGGATAAAACGGTTCTGTGGCAAAGTGTTTTCGAGATTGCGCAACGACTCAAGCGTAATGATCTTTTCATTTTTACAAAAAAATGAAACATACTCCCGAAGTCCCTCAATGTACACGATGTTTTCGTAACGAATCCGGTGCACCTTATGATCGGCTTTAATGGCAATGAACTGATCTAAGTCAGTTCCTGAATCGCCTCCCGCAACAACTGACGCAGAAGCTGCAGCCTCTTTAAGCATACGGTCGTTTACCTTGTTAATGGTTTGCACAAAACGCTCAAACGAAAAAGGCTTGAGCAAATAATCCAACACATCCAATTGATAACCTTCAATGGCGTATTCCTGATAAGCAGTGGTAAACACCACCAGAGGTTTACGCGTGAGTGACTTCAAAAAATCAACTCCGCTGATATCAGGCATCTGAATATCGAGAAACAACACATCACAGCCACCGGTTTGAATGGCCGACAAGGCGCTCACCGGGGAAGCAAAACTGCCCACCAACTCCAAATCGGGAAACTTACTAATGTAATCCTGCAACAGAGCACGGGCAGGAAACTCATCATCCACAACAATACATTTCATTTTCATATGATTATAATTTGTTTTTCATTGGCCATATGGAACTCGCCAATAGTCATCCTTGAGCGTGAGCAAGGCTTGCTATGGGCTCGTTTCATGTGTTTAAAAAAGCATTAACACTTGATTATCATGACACAAGGAAAAGAAGAGGTTTAATCATCTACCTAAATGTCGCTTGGTGACCGTCATGATTGTTTCATGTATAATTAATTATAGCCCCCTCATCCCCCCAAAAGGGAAATCGAAGCTGTTTCGTTTAATCCCATTTCACGACTGGACATTTTGCGCTAATGAATTTTTACATTTCAATAATTCTGCACATCGGCGAATCATTATACACCTGCGTGTCGGAGTGTTAGTGATGCCCCATTTCATTCAATAAAAAAACCATGCACAAACGTCACTTCAACTCTAATACCAACTCAACGCGGTACTCTTTAT
This sequence comes from Breznakibacter xylanolyticus, assembly GCF_003254275.1. Classification (GTDB taxonomy): domain Bacteria; phylum Bacteroidota; class Bacteroidia; order Bacteroidales; family Marinilabiliaceae; genus Breznakibacter; species Breznakibacter xylanolyticus. The sequence continues at coordinate 146,814 of NZ_QKZK01000002.1, forward strand.
CTTTACGCTCAATATCCAAACGATGTTTTCCTGGGTACAGGAAATTTAAACGCTTCTTCACATTCTCAATGCCGATTCCCCCCATGGGATCGACCTGCACGGCCGTAGATGGCAGACTGTTAACCACCACGAAATAAAGCTTGTCGTAAGCCGTGGTGAGCTTCATGTGCATCCACCCGTGACGCACGTCCTCAATTTTACTGTGCTTGAAACAGTTTTCAACAAAGGGAATCAGGAGCATCGGCTCAATCTTGAGCATCCGGTCGGCTCCATCCATTTCCATCACAATACGAGGTTCGCCTTCAATCTTGATCTTCTGAAAATCGACATAATGATAAATGTAGTCCATCTCACGCCCCAGCGGTACTTTTTTATCCTCCGACTCGTATAGCACAAACCGAAGCATGTCTGAGAGTTTCAGAATCATATCGGGAGCCTTTTCGGATCGCAACCTCGACAAGGAATAGATATTATTGAGGGCATTGAACAAGAAATGAGGATTGATTTGCGATTTAAGGAACTTCATCTCGGTCATCAAATTTTCAGTCACCAATGCCATCTCACGCTGACGGCGCATCCGCGTTTCGTTCATCATCCAAAAAATGGTGCTGATAAACAAAATCCCCAAGGCCGACATAAATCCAAAGGCCATGGTTGGCCCCATTAACAGAGGTTTCAACATCAGCCTTCCTCTCTCTCCGTCGGGCAATGGAGGCACTCCTTCACGCCCCTCCATTCCGTTAAAATGTTCGGGAAACCGCCCCATACGCTCCTTAAATTCATCTAACCCAAACCAATGCTCAGTATATTGAAACATTAATGTGGTAATCATCAACAGAGCCAGCGTGATGAGGATATACCCAAGGTATCGGCTTTTAGCAATGTAACGGGGCAACAGTACATAAATATTAACATAAAACAACAATGAATTAACCACCAACGCCCGCAACACATAAAACCAAGCCAACGACAAAGTATCAGCACTGGCAATAGGCACTGAAAAAACCAAAAAACTATATCCCACCCAAATGGCAGCATGGGCCAGGATTTCCATCCACTGATTGAAAACACTCTTATTCATACTACAAAAATAAACGAATGCGGCATGTGGAAAAAAAATATCAATCAAACGCACCATTTCAATAACCAGGCGCAAGATTACGCCAACCAACCTCCCCCCCATACCACCGCCACACGAAAAAAACAAACAACACCTCAGAAAGACGAACATCCAAACCCACAACCACCAAGGAATCAAGCAATGACTATCATCAATTAAAAATTAGGGAAAAGATGAAAAAGATATTTCCATTTTCAAAACAGCATTCTATATTTGCGACAGGATAGATGCGGTTTATCCCATCGAAAAACAACACTAAAGGGGTGTTGAAAAGCCCGATTTTTTTTGAAACCTTTCCACTGGAAATCGTTAAAAAGAAAAACAAGCAATCTAAATAAATATCAAAATACTATTTTAATAGGTCAACATGAACAATAACAAGCCTCGGGTAATTAAGGATTACGAAAAGCTGGATGTAGCTATTCAAGAGAGAATTAAAGAAACCTATCCCAACGGGTACGGAAATGCGCTGATTTCCATTACCAATAAAGATGGCATGTTAATTAGCGCCCTTCCCTTCGAAACTGAAGACCGCTATTATTTGGTCAAGATGCCCGTGAGAGAAACCAAAATCATTGACGAAGAAGATGACTTTGTTGAGGATGTGTTCATTAAAGATAGCGGCAAGCCAGATTTGGATGCTGAATTTAAAGACGAATTTGGCAACGACGAAGAGGCCGACGAAGCCGATGACGCTGAAGAAGACTTTGACGATGACGACGATGACGATGTGGCCGTCGAAGAAATCGAAGATGAAGACGAGGATTAATTCTCGGATATGATACCCAACAAAAAACCATCGCAACAGATGGTTTTTTTGTTTTTATAGTTTCGGACTCATCTCCGACTTAGCAAGTGGCTAATGGTACGAGCCATTTGCTCAATGCGCTGTAAATTGGCTTTAAGTGGCTCAAATGATGAAATATTCTGCACTCCCGGCTCACTATTCCACTCCCCTGCCTGAACCGGATAAATGAGAATATAGTTGTGACCCTGAAAATATTTATTCAAATAATCAGGAATGCGCACCATGGCTCGATGATATGACACATGTCCCTTACGGCTCATCACAATCAGCAACATGTCGTCTTTTTTAATTTGTTTTGCCAACACCAAAAAATCATCCCAGTCGGTAAACTCATAAAACAAAGCCTCCACCGGATGGCGCAAATGCACATGTCGAATCACCGCCAAGGTTTCGGGAGCCGCAAAAAACACCAACGTAGAACCACTGTTACGTCCCAAGTTCCATATTTTAGTTAACCAGTTCACAAAACCGATTTCCTGTTCGGCGTATTCGGGAATAAACACCAGCGTGCGCTTAGCTGTAGCCAAAGGCTGAAAGGGCTTATAAACGAAGGTCGTGGCATTGCTGTTGGCCAGCAAACCATCTGTGAGTCCTCCTAAAAAAGAGTCGGAGATGTTTTTCTGATGATGAAGTCCAAGAATCAAATCAGAAATGGTTTTCTCCCTCACCACACTTTTAATACCATTGATCACATCCTGATCGTATCGCATCAGTTGCTGAAAAGCAACATCGGTGGCAGCCCCAATGATTTGAGCCTTTTCGAGCATCTGTCGGGCATTTTTCTCTCCATGGCCCACTCCTTCGTTCGATTTAATGACATTGAGCACAAACATCCCCTCGTGATTGTGGCGCGATTTAAGAGCCACACTCAGGTGAATCAAATCTTCGGCTGTCTCAACATTATTGACCGGGATTAATATCCGCTCATCACACAAAGAAGGCTCCTGACTTCTGTCTGTCTGAGCGGCATCAACAAGAGCCAATAGCTGAGCCCCCCTTTGCGTGGCAAAGGATGACACCGTGCATGTAACCAAAATCATCAGGATGGTTCCATTCAGGATACTGTCATTGAGCAAACGAATGGGTTCTCCTCCGGGATCTGATCCCAAAATGATATTATATCCCACTAATACAGCGGCCAAAGTCGCAGCAGCTTGAGAATTGCTCAAGCCAAAAATGACCTTACGCTCGTCTGTGGTATAACCAAATGTTTTTTGAGTCAACCATGCAGCCAAATACTTGGCTCCCATTGCCACAGCCACCATCACTCCCCCCACCTTAAGCGCCTCCCAATCATAAAAAAAAGCACGATAATCGATGAGCATCCCCACCCCTATCAGAAAAATAGGGATAAATAAAGCATTGCCCACAAATTGAATCCGATTCAGAAGAGATGAAGTATGGGGGATGAGCCGGTTAAGTCCCAATCCGGCTAAAAATGCCCCAATAATTGCCTCAACACCGGCCATCTCGGCCATGAACGCAGCCAAATACACCATCGCTAATACAAAAATATATTGCGAAACATGATCGTTAAACCGCTTAAAAAACCATCGCCCCAACATGGGGTAACCAATCAACACCACTGCGCCAAACACGACCATCGACACACTCAATTGAATCCAAAACAAATTGGTGAGTTCACCGGTTGCCATACCGGCCACCACTGCCAGCACCAATAAAGCCAACGTGTCAGTAATCATGGTTCCGCCAACGGCCACCGTAACGGCTCGATTACGAACCACTCCCAACTTACTGACAATCGGATAAGTAATCAGTGTATGCGAAGCAAACATACTGGCCAGCAACACGCTCGACATCAGCGACAATCCCAGCACATACACACCGGCAACTGTTCCAATGCACATGGGAATCAAAAAAGTGTAAAGTCCAAATACCAGGCTGCGTCCACTGTTTTTTTTAAATTCGGCCAAATCGATTTCGAGTCCTGAGAGAAACATGATGTATAGAAGCCCGACCGTTCCAAAAAGAACCACACTGCTATCGCGTAACAACAAATTAAACCCATTTGGGCCAATGAGCGCACCCGCAATAATGAGCCCAATTAAATAGGGGATTTTCAACTTATTGAGCAACAATGGAGCAAATAAGATCACAAAAAGAATAAGTGAAAATATCAACACAGGGCTCGTCAGTGGTAATGAAAAATCGATGGCAGCAAGAAATATCATACACCCAAAAGATTATTAAAGTCCGCCAATGATAACAAAAAGTCCCCTGTTTTCCCCGATATTTGGACTGATTTAAACACAAAAACCCACAATTATGACACACCCCGGAAAAGTGCTTCACTACTGCCCCAAGTGCGGGAGTAGGGAATTTCCCTTCGACGGACACAAATCGTTTCGATGCCGACAATGCGACTTCCACTTTTTCATCAACACAGCTGCGGCAATTGCGGCTGTGATTGAAAACGACCGGGGTGAAATATTGCTCACCCGCCGCGCCTTTGCTCCCAATCAAGGCATGCTCGACCTGCCCGGAGGATTTGTTGACCCTTTGGAATCAGCCGAAGAAGCACTCAGACGTGAAATAGACGAGGAATTACATCTCGAGGTAACCCAAAGCCAATACCTGATTTCGTTCCCCAATGAATATGTTTTTTCTAATTTTACGGTGTATACAACCGATTTAGGTTTTGTGGTGCGGGTGAAAGACTTTTCCCACATCACGGCCTGCGATGACATCAGCGGTTATTTATTTGTAGCTCCCGGGGAGATCGACTACACACAAATCTGCGCCCCTTCTATTGAACGCATCATCCGATATTACTGTGCATGTCGCTCACATGATGCCATCAATCAATAACAACCACTGTTTGAAAGGCTTGTGCATTTCATTACTCAAGAAACACGAGCCCTCTCAAAGCTTAAACACGTCATGTTTATTCTTCTCACACATCAGCATCTCCGACGGAAAAAAAGAGAAACTGAATGCATAAAAAAAAGACCCGGTACGTTTACCGGGTCTTTTTTAAAATCAGACAGTCTGAATAAAAACCAATTGATAAAGAGAAACTAGAGGCATCAAAATTCAAAATCAGAAATGTACAAAACCTGAATTAAAAAGACTGTCTGACACACTGTTTCAACCATTAAAACCTAAAATTTACGAATCACAATTGCTATTGATTATCGAATGCATTTAATACTTTACACGATTACAAAACACAAGCTGAGAAAAAAGAACCATTTGTTATTCCCGTAACCCATGGTCATTTGTTCTGATACAAATATAAAACCGTTATGCCGATCAGAAATAACCATAACTTCGTGAAAAATGAAAAATAAAGTTGCATTTACAACACCCCAAAAAGGGGGGCTATCCCGGGGAATTGGAAGCAGAACTTTTTACAAACAACTAATAATCAACACATCCAACACACCATAATCAAAAAGCCCGCTTTGTTGAAGCGGGCTTTTTGATTCGTACTAGCACAAAAATTACTTGTTCACACGGAAAGTTTCATCACCTTTTTCGAAAAAAGCGACAATTTGGCGGGCAGCAGCCACACCGGCATTGATATTGGCCTCTTCGGTTTGAGCTCCCATCTTTTTAGGAGTGAAGAAATAACGACCGGCAAATTTATCAGCAAACTCCTGTTTGTTGCCCGGTTCGATATCTGAAACGTAACGAAAATCGGCACGCTCACTCATCAATTTCACCAAGTCCTCTTCGTGAATCACCTCTTTACGGGCAGTGTTAATCAGCATTGCACCTTTAGGCATCAACGACAACAAACCATGGTTGATCGATTTTTTAGTTGTTTCTGTTGCAGGGATGTGCAGCGATACGAACTGGCAAGTTTTATACAACTCTTCAACCGTAGCCACAGGCGTTACTCCATCGGCCATCATTTTTTCTTTGCTCACAAAGGGGTCGAAAGCAAACACTTCCATCCCGAAACCTTTGGCAATTTTAGCCACATAATAGCCAACATTTCCATAAGCATGAATACCAATTTTCTTACCACGCAACTCAGTTCCTGAAGTACCGTTGTAGTTGTTGCGCACCAACATCACCATCATACCGAAAGCAAGTTCAGCCACGGCATTGGCATTTTGTCCGGGAGTGTTCATGGCCACCACGTTGGCAGCCGAACAGGCAGCCAGGTCGAGGTTATCGTAACCGGCACCGGCACGAACCACAATCTTCAATTCTTTTGCAGCGGCCACAACCTCTTGAGTAATCAAGTCGGAACGCACAATCATGGCATTGGCATCCACCACAGCATCGAGCAATTGCTGAGGCGTTGTATATTTTTCTAACAATGCCAATTGATATCCGGCACCTTCAACGATACCACGGATTTGATCAAGAGCAATTTTGGCAAAAGGCTTGTCGGTAGCGACTAATACTTTTTTCATTTGATATTATAGTTTGTATGTTTCGGAAAATAAAACAGTTTTTAAGAAAAGAACTGCCCATAAACGAAAATAACCGGACAAGCGAACTGTCCGGTTAGTATCATTTTGCCAGTCATTAGTGGCTTTTGGTAAATTCGTTCATCACATCGATAAGAGCTTTTACGCTCTCGATGGGCATGGCGTTGTAAATAGAAGCGCGGAAACCACCCACAGAACGGTGACCTTTGATATCGACCATCCCTTTGGATGAAGCAAATGCCTGGAATTCTTTTTCAAGTTCGGCATATTCGTCTTTCATCACAAAGCAAACGTTCATGATAGAACGGTCTTCGGCATCATTAACAGTTGCCTTAAACATTTTGCTGCTGTCGATGGCATTGTAAAGCAATTCGGCTTTTTCGTTGTTGCGTTTGTGCATTACTTCCAAGCCACCGTTTTGTTTCAACCACTTAAGGGTTTGCAATGCTGCATACACAGGAAGTACAGGAGGCGTGTTGAACATCGATTCTTTTTCCATGTGTGTTTTGTAGTTCAACATGGTAGGGATAGGACGCTCAACTTTACCCAATACATCTTCGCGAACAATGGCGAAAGTCAAACCGGCAGGAGCCAGGTTTTTTTGTGCACCACCATATACAATGGCATATTTAGAAATATCCATTGGACGAGAGAAGATGTCAGAAGAAGCATCAGCCACCAATGGAATATTTACATCCAGATCTTTTTTAATTTCGGTACCGTAGATGGTGTTATTGGTTGTGATGTGCAAATAATCAGCATCAGTGGGCACACTCCACCCTTTGGGGATGTAGTTGAAATTTTTATCTTTAGAAGAAGCCACTTCAACCACTTCGCCAAACAATTTGGCTTCTTTAGCAGCTTTGTTTGCCCACTCTCCGGTAATGAGGTAAGCCGCTTTCTTGTTCATCAGGTTATAAGGCACCATGCAAAACTGCAAGCTGGCACCACCACCTACGAATACCACTTCGTAACCGGCTGGCACGTTCAACACTTCTTTGAACAAGGCACGCGTTTCGTCCATCACGGCAACGAATTCTTTGCCCCGGTGCGACACTTCCAACAACGACAAACCAGTTCCTGCGAAATTCAAAACTGCTTCGGCAGTATTTTTAATGGTAAAATCCGGCAAGATAGATGGACCGGCAGAAAAGTTGTGCTTCTTCATGGTGTAAATTTTGTGATGGATCTAACGTATTTTATTGAGCTTATAACAACTGTTATTTTGGATGGCGCAAAATTATTAAAAATGATGAACTAATTCTCTAATCAGACTATTTTTTTCGAGTATGAACTCCACCCGGATGCAAGCACCTGATGCGCCTCAGGCTTCGACAGGTACCAAACGCTCCCCGTCGAGCAATGGGATGATGTTTGACAAATCGGGCGTGTGACAATAATCAATCACATCATCGAGACCATGCTTGGCCAAACGCGCCTTTTGAGCTGCCTTCAGCACATAGTTCTGCAAATCGTGATGCGCAACCTGCCACAAATCGAGGGCAGCATTGGTGGCATCGCAAATGGTTTCGAACGCGCCGCTACCGATGAGCTGATGCGCCAAAGCTCCGGCGTACAAAGTATCTTCGAGGCTGAAACGATTCTTCCATCCGGCACACAATATCACCACATCGCGTTTTTGGGCAACAATCCATCTGGCCAAAGCCGAGATGTTAAAATAGGCACCTACCACCACGTGATGGGCTCCGGAGGCCATTTGAATGGCTTGTGTCCCGTTGGTGGTACTGTAAACGATGTCGCGACCGGCCACCCGCTCTGGCGTGAAATTGAACGGTGAATTGCCAAAATCGGCAAAGTCGAGTACCAAGCCGTCACGTTCGGCGGCAACCATATAGCCCTTTTCTTTGCAAGCGCGAGCTTCGTCAATGGTTCCGATAGGGATGATGTGCTTCACACCATTCATAAAAGCGGCACAAATGGCCGAAGTAGCCCTGAGAATATCCACCACCACCACCACCGATTCGGGGTTGTGGTGCAACGAATAAAGAGCCGGAGAGACGCAAACGTCAATTTTATTCACAAAACAAAATCAATTAGTATTAGTATTCTAATGCAGTTTAGAAAAGGTATTGTTGTACTCTTGCACTCATTACAACAATCATATTCCTATTTATAGAAGCTGTTGACAGGGTTCGTTTCCTCTCATCCCCGGTTTCACAATCAAACTCCGTTTTCACTAAACCAAACGACAATCATCCATACTCGTTTAAAACCCACTGTTGATATCGGTGCGAATACGATCCACCAATGCCTCCTCGTTGCCTTTGTATTGCTCAATGTCAACCGGTTGATGTATCACCAAACGCACCCTCCCGGGCAACAAATTGAAGAAACCGCTCCCCATCACCTTATGAGTGTTGACGATGGTGACGGGCAGGATGGGCAAATTCAGGTCGTATGCCATTTTAAACGCACCACGCTTGAACTTGGCCAACTGATTTTTCCCGGTACGCGTACCTTCGGGAAATATAACCACCGAAGTTCCTTTAAGCAGTTTCGATTTGGCCTCTTCGAGGGATTGCATGGCGGCCTTGGGTGAAGATCGGTCAATAAAGATGTGCCCCACCTTTTCGCAGGCCAACCCGATGCCAAAAATTTTACGAAGCTCTTTTTTCATGATCCACCGAAAGTCAACCCCTAACCATCCATACAACAAAAAGATATCGTAAGCACTTTGATGATTGGCCACAATGATGTATGATTGTTTGCGGTCGATGTTCTCGCGTCCGGTCACCTTCACCCACATGGGAGTGATGAAGCCCACGGCACGTGACCACCAAATGCCGCCAATTCGGTTGCCCATCCGTTGCGATACGACCAACGAAAAAAAGATGGCACAGAAAGAAGCCAATAAACTCAACACAATCATCAACGGCAGGTAAACCAACCATTTATATGGCTGATAAACGACCTTGTAAATCTTCTTCATCTCACAAACTGATATTGGATTAATTATCTTTTTTCATTTGAATGGTGGTGATGGGGAACGGAATTTCGATGCCCTCTTGCTTAAAGCGTTTGTGAAGGCGTTTGACAAACTCGTGCTTCAAAGGAAATTGAAATACAAACTCTTTAGCCCGAAGTCCAACCGTGAAATTGACGCTATAAGCACCAAAAGTGTGAAAACGCACCACGGGGTTCCAGTCAGCCACAGCTCCGTCAACAGATTGTAACACCTCTTTAGCTACTTCAATAACAACCTTCTCGACATGATCAAGATCCGACTGGTATCCCACCCCCACTTCGATAGGAACAGAAATTTCAAGGTCGGGTTTACTGAAATTGCGAACCGTGGATGCAGCCAGTTTGCTATTGGGAATCACAATAATGCGATTGGGGAGTGCACGAATGGAAGTGGTACGCCAACTGATGTCCTCCACAATGCCTTCGTCGGCCGACTCAAGCTGCACATAATCTCCCGGCTGAATGCTTTTTGATGCCAAAATCTGCAAACCGGCAAACAGGTTCGACAACGTATCCTGCAACGCCAAAGCCACGGCCAAACCACCGACCCCCAACGCTGTAAGCAAAGGCGTGATGGAAATGCCCATGGATTGTAAAATCACCAATCCCCCCAACACATATACAATTCCCTTGAGAACCAAACCAAATATACTGGTAGACTTGGCAACCCCTTCCTGCTTGGACTGATACAAGGTAATGGCCTTAGAACCAACACGAGCCACAAACACCGTCACCAAAAACACCAGGGCGACTTGAATGAAGCGCTGTGACAATCCTGCCCATTTTTCATTGAAAGGCAAATAAAACACGGCAAAATAAAGCCCGATGAACAGGAAAAAGAACTCCACCATATTTTGTAGTGACTCGATGACAATATCATCACCCTCCCACTCGGTTTTATCAGCCAGTTTTTTTAACCAAACCAACAACACCCGCTTTATGAAAATTCCAATTAATACCGCCGAAGCCACGATGATTCCGGCAATCATCAGCTCGTTCATGGTCGGCGCTTGCGTGAAAAAAGTCTTTCCGGTAAATGACGTTACTTCAGGCACCATTGCTATCATATTTATTGATGAAACAAAATTTTAACTGACAAAATCATCAAACTTTCAACACTTCATTGGCTGTATTGAACACCCCGGCTTCATCAAAGGAGGTCATGTGATTAAACATCTCCACAGCTCCTTTAATGACCGGATAGGCCACGGCAGCCCCGGTCCCTTCGCCCAATCGAAAATCAAGATGCATGATGGGTTCACCATTGAGAAAATCGACCATCAGACGATGGCCACGTTCGTGCGAGAGATGTGAAAAAAGCGAATAATCGAGCACCAACGGATTGATGGCAGCCGCAGCCATGAGCGCCGATGTGGTGATGAACCCATCGGTGATGATGATCATACGCCGGGAGGCAGCTTCGAGCATGGCGCCTGCGATGGTGGCAATTTCCAGCCCTCCAAAACGAGCCAAATTCTCAATCGGATTCTTTGAAATGCCATGCCGGGTAATGGCTGCCTGAATGACCTGAGCCTTGTGGCGCACCCCCTCGTCGGAAAGACCGGCGCCGGGCCCCACACAATCGGGAACCGACAAGCCAGAGAAAACCGACAACAACGCCGAAGCCGGTGAAGTGTTGCCAATTCCCATCTCACCAAAACCCAGCACATTACTGCCCCGCTCGGCCATCATAGCTGTAACATCACGGCCATTTTGCAAAGCCTTGCGACATTCGGTGAGCGTCATGGCCGGTTCGCGGTAAAAGTTACGGGTTCCTTTGCGAACCTTTTTATCAATAAGATGCGGATGCGCCACAAAGTCGAAATCGACGCCGGCATCCACCACAAACAATTCAAACCCATAAATGCGGCTGAACAAGCCAATGCCCCCACCACCATTGATAAAATTCATGCACTGCTGCCAGGTGATTTCGACCGGACAGGAGCTGACTCCCTCTTCGCAAATATGATGATCGGCCGCCACGGTGAGCATGACCGGATTGCACAGTTGAGGTTGAAAAGTCCCCTGAATGAGTGCAATTTGCCTGGCAATGCGTTCCATCTTGCCCAGGGAACCAACCGGCTTGGTCTTTTGATCAATCTTATACTGAATGGCATCGGCCATCTCGTGATGAAGGGGTGGAATATTCACCGTCATAAATAAATCATTTTAAACAAATTGAAAAACAAGCGCCAACAACACCATGACCAAACAAACGGCATGGTTGACATAAGCAGCCACCCGGAAGTCGTTATTGACAATGTCCCGGGCATGAATCCCGATAAAGGGCTTTTCTACCAAAATGCCGTGATATACATTGGGGCCACCAAAACGCACGTTAAGGATACCGGCCAATGCAGCTTCGGGAAAACCCGAGTTAGGGCTACTGTGAAGGCGGCCAAATTTAACGATAAATTGCAAAGCACGCACCGAAAAAGTGACCAATGCCATCAACAGAGCCGTTATCCGAGCCGGGAGATAGTTGGCCACGTCGTCGATGCGGGCAGCCACACGGCCAAACAATAAATAACGATCGTTTTTGTAACCAATCATCGAATCAAGGGTGTTGACCATTTTATAAGCCATCATGCCGGGAATGCCGCCCACGAGAAACCAAAAAACAGGAGCCACCACACCATCGCTCAGATTTTCGGCCATGGTTTCGAGCACGGCCGTACGGATTTGTTGAGGCGTAAGCTGCGATGTGTCGCGTCCCACGATGCGCGAGAGCTGCACACGTCCGGCGTCGAGCCCCTGACGGTCAAGCGCCTGAAACACCATGCGCCCTTCGTGAACGAGGGTTCGATTGGCAATGCCATAAAAAAAGAAAACGAACACCAGCACCGCTTCGAGGACGGGATGAACAGAACGCCCCAACCACATCAACGCCCCAAAAAACAATCCGGTGCCAACAATCAACCCAACCGCCAAACATGCACCCTTGAGCAGACGATGCGCCCCGTTGTTCCAACGCTTTTCACCACCGGCAATCAACCGTCCAAACCCCACCACCGGATGTGGCCAATGAATGGGGTCACCCACACACAAGTCGAGCAAATAGGCCAACACAATGGCAACAACAATCAAAAAATCCATCATCAAAAAAAATATAATCAAGCGTTTATTCCCCGGCAACCAATTGCCGCAGGGCATCCAACAAAAGTCGATTGCTTTCATCCTCCTGCACGGCGATGCGGATGTCATACGCCGACAAACCATTAAAGCTGGACGCATCACGCACCAACAGACCAAACCGCTGCACCAGTTGCTCCTTTAATTGCGCGGCAAGCACCGGGGTGCGAACGATAAAATAGCCGGTAGGCGATGCTGTTACCTCACACCCTGCAATCTGTCCAATGGCCATTTGCAAATGCCGGGAACGGCGAAGGTAATCAGACAACTCGTCGGGCGTAAATGGTCGATGCTGCACGGCAAAATCGACCATGTGCAAGGCCAAAGCATTGACACTCCAAGGAGGCTGAAAAGCCGCCAGACGTCCGATCAAATCAGGATGTCCGACCACATAGCCCACCCGAAGCCCGGGTACGGCATAAGTCTTGGTCAGTGAACGCAAAACCAGCAAATTGGGAAAAATCTCCACAGCATTCACCAGCGAAGGAACCTCCTGGGCCAACCCCTGATAAGCCTCATCCACCACAAAACAGCAAGACGGGTTGTCGGCCACCATCGACAGGATGGCCTCACGGGAAACAATTCGACCCGTGGGATTATTGGGATTACACACCCAGAAAAGCCCATGGCGAAAATGACATCCATCAAAGTGTTCGGTATCGTGCCAGGGCTCTACCTGATGCCCAAACAAAGCACAGGCATGTTCGTACTCCGAAAAAGTAGGCATCACAATGCGGCTCACCTGTCCGGCAAAAAAACGGGCAATGAGGTAGATAGCCTCGGCTGTGCCATTGGTGAGCAACAGACACCCCGTCGCCACGCCCAAATGGAGCGCCAAACGTGCCGTCACCATTTCGCCGTGAGGCGGCGGGTAGGAACCCAGGCTGTCGATATGTCCGGAAAGGCATTGACGCAATTGTGGCAACATACCGCCCGGCCAAACATTGGAACTGAAATTGGCCTTTACCATGCCCGGATAACGAAACAAGTCGTCGCCATGAGGCACCGACTGTGTTGCCGTTGAAGGTATTTCTTGAGGATGCAGGGTCATTGTATCATTCGGTAAATGGCGTCCAAATCGAGGCAACCCCGCAAGTGGTCGGCCAGCAGATTGTATTGACGCTCTTTGTAGGTATAATCATCTTCAAGCCCCGTCAGGTCGATGCCATAGGGCGACAACAGCGACTGCAACACGGCCGCATTATCGAGAATGCCATGCATGTAGGAGCCCCAACAACGCTCGTCCATCCAAACGCCATCGCGGTGGCCGTCGGGCGTCATGGTCAAAGGTTCCTGAAAGGCATCAACACGGCTGATGCCCATGTGTATTTCGTAACCGCGACAAACCGCCTCACTCCCGCGAAAACGGAATTCAGTCTGTCGGGTAGTTTTCTCCTTCTCGAGGGTGGTATCCATGGGCAACAGCCCCAGTCCGGGACATTGGGTCACATCGCCCTCCACCCCGTGCGGGTCGTGCACCATGCGGCCCATCATTTGATAACCGCCACATATGCCTACCACCGACCTGCCTTGGCGACGCGCCTGCAATATCACATCCCCAAGCTGATTCTCATGAAGAAACATAAGGTCGCCAATGGTGTTTTTTGATCCGGGCAGAATGATGACATCGGCTCTCTGCAACTGGGCAGCGTCAGCCGAGAAATAGAGGTTCACACCATCAATGCGTTGCAGCACATTAAAATCGGTAAAATTACTCATGCGGGGCAAGGCCACCACACAAACGTTCAGACGACCATCAACAGCTGTTTTGCACTTGCGTGACAATGACACCGAATCCTCCTCCTCGATGTGGATGTGGTTGAACCACGGCACAATGCCAAGCACGGGCACGCCGGTAATCTCCTCAAGGATGCGCCTTCCCTCATCAAACAGCGAAATATCGCCCCTGAACTTATTGACAATTACTCCCTTCACGAGCGCACGCTCCTGCGGGGGCAGCAACATGATGGAACCATACACGCTGGCAAACACCCCTCCCCGCTCAATGTCGGTGACCAAAATCACCGATGCCCCCACGCGCAAGGCCATGGGCATGTTCACGATGTCGCGGTGTCGCAGGTTGAGTTCGCTGATGCTGCCGGCGCCCTCCATCACAATGGGGTAGTAACGTGCCGCCAAACGTTCAAAGGCTTCGTAAGCCTTGTCGAACAACGGCTTTTGATGTTCACTGTTGTAATATTCTCGCGCCGAACGGTTGCCCACCGGCTTGCCGTTGAGAATGACCTGCGAATTGAGGTCACCCGTGGGTTTGAGCAGCACGGGGTTCATGTCGGTGTGGCAGGGAATGCCGCATGCCTCGGCCTGCACGGCCTGCGCCCGACCGATCTCGAGCCCCTCAGGCGTGGCATAACTGTTGAGCGACATGTTTTGTGCCTTATAGGGCGCGGGATGAAGCCCATCCTGCTTAAAGATGCGGCACAAACCGGCAGTAATGATGCTCTTGCCCGCATCGGAACAGGTGCCGGCAATAAAAAGACGCCCCTTTTGCAGTTGTCCTTGGGATAAAGAAGTGCTTTCAGCAGAATTTGTCATAACGGGTGCAAAATTAAAGACATAATCGGGCAGGCAAGCGATAAATGGAAAAAAACATCAATAAGCAAATCATCAATGTTGTGCAGCAAATAGTGTCTAAGGGTTGAGACCTTTAATCTATTATTCACAAAATCGCGATGCACTTTCATTGCTAAACAAAATGGCTGCATCGATTTAGAGATAGCAAAGAATTTCACAAATCATAGAGACAATGTCGTTAAGCTTGCACTCTTTCATGGGCTTAGTTCTTTTTTTACATCTAAGCAGGGCTTTGCCCTACTCTAATGTCACCATTTAGATTTTGGATGCTTCGCCCATGGCCATCCAAAATATTCTGATAACTTCGAATCTTATCCATTCATTTAAACCATCAAACACTATGGAAATCGTATCAAACAGCTTCATCCAATTCCTGGGAAACCTGCTCAGCTATGCCTACATCATCCCAAACATCATCATCATGGTGGCAGCCGGCATGTTATTTTCAAAAACAAAAGAGACTTATTCAGCACTCCTACTTATCGGAGCCATCTTGTCATTCATCACTTCGTTATTTTACGCCATCATCATTCCCATCCTTTTTAAATTTAATTTGCTTTCATACGATTACCACATTACATCTGCCTATACTGTCTTTAACCTGATTGGTTTACTCGGCCACCTCTGCTTCGCCATCGGCCTGTTGCTGCTGGTGATGAGCTTCGTCAACAACACACTGAAAAATCGCTGAACGTCACCTCCCTGTCATCATTTAAAATCATCACCGTCAAGGCCATGTTGCACTGCAATGTGGCCTTGATGGCTTGGTGGCAGCGGCAAGCCATCGCCATATAAAATGGTTCCTGCCCCCCAAAAGGAATCAGGTTGCAAATGGCATTGGCCAGCGTCAGTTGACGGATGGCATCAGCCACCGAGTGATCATAACCCGCATCGAGCGCCATTTGGGCTGCGAAATCGGCATTGAAGGTGACGCGATGACTGTGAGTGTTGAGGTGCCCCTCGGCCAATTTGATGGCCTTCCCCACCATGATGCCCAGCACCAGATGGCCAAACCCTGCATCAGCCACCATCTGCACAGTGTCGCCAATGAAGTTGCCATGATGCACAAACGCCTGATGCGGCAAATGGGCAAAACGCGGCTGCACCAACAGTTCGCTGCGTCGTCCCGATGTGGCCACCATTTCGCAACAACCCATGGCCCGGGCCACCTCAATCTGCTGCCGGATGGCGCCCACAAAAGCCTCGTGCGACAGGGGCACCACACGCCCCGAGGTACCAATGATGCTAATGCCCCCCGCCACCCCCACGCGAGGATTAAAGGTGCGTTGCGCCAATGCTTCCCCATCGGGCACAAAGGGCGTCACACGCATTCCCAACGGCAACTCAAGTTCATGAGCCGTTTGGGTGAGCGCCTCACAGATCATCCGCCGGGGCACAACATTGATGGCCGGCTCGCCCACCGGGCATTGCAGCCCGGGCAGCGTCACCATGCCCACACCCACGCCCCGCTCAAAAGTGATTTGCCCGCTCGCATCCAAATCCACCCGACAACCAATTTCGGCCGCATGGGTCACATCAGGGTCGTCGCCGGCATCCTTGATGGTGAGACACGAGGCGCTAGCCCCGTCGAGATGCTGAGGATAGATGGCCAGCCGCACCCGTTCGCCTTCGGGAAGCACCACCGTCACATCGGTCGGGAAGTGCCCCGTGGCGATGGCCGCGAGTGCCGCTTTGGCACAGGCCGTCACACAGGTGCCGGTGGTGTAGCCCGAACGCAAATTGGCATCTTCTTTCCATAACTCCTTGCGCATGCTCAGCATCAAACGGTGCAAAGCTTTCACATCAAACACCGTGTGCGAAAATGCCGGCATGGGGGGCCGGCGCACCACCCAAAGCGGAATATTGTTGCGCCGCGCCACATCCTGCTTCACACTAAAATAACCACTCTGCCCACTCTCTTTGGTAAGCAGCAGGCGCGCACCCGTACGGTCGATAAGTTGTTGCACCGACTGGGCGGTGATGTGCGCCGGAGCCGCATGCACCTGCCCCGGCGGGATGCCCGACAGCAAGGCTTTTTGCATCGACAAATCGGTGTCGAGGATGCGAAAATGGACGGGCATTGCCCACACCGCTTTAAAATGAACAATGGTTTGCACCCCCGTGAGCGCCAGCACCGGTTCAACTGAATGCAAAGCCAGAGCATCGCACATCTGCGCAAACGAATCGAAAAAGCGTACACCGGGCATGTCGGTCATCAAACCCGGACGCTCAAAACGCACCACCGGCACGCCGGTTTGTTCCGATGCCGTAAAGATGTTGCCATGCAGTTGCGAGGCAAAGGGATGCCCGGCATCAATGACCAGGCGCGCCCTCACCTGACGACACAACGCCACCATATCCTCAGCATCCAGCGCCCCGTGACGATGTTCGCCATTCACGCGTTGCGAGGTGGGCGTTTGGGTGAGATACAGATAGGACTCACCCAACACATCGAGCAGATGCGCCGCCGCCAGGCCTTCGGTGGTGCCGCCAAATAACAATATCATGGCCGAAAGAGGTGTTTAAAGTTGGCATCGTAGAGTTTCGAAAGACCCGAACGGTTGTCGATGGCCTTGCCCACCACAATGAGGGTGGTGGCCGTGAGCTGATGCTGGGCGATGGTATGCGCCAGGGCATCGAGCGTGCAGCGCCATATCTGCTGCTCCTTCCATGTGAGTTTGTGGCAAATGGCCACGGGGGTGTGGGCCGGATAGTGCTCAAGCAGTTGCGCCTGCACCTCACCAGCCAGCGTGGCACTCAGGAAAATGCACATGGTGCTTTGCGACCGGGCCAGATGACGCAGTTGCTCTCGCTCGGGTACGGGGGTACGCCCTTCGCCACGGGTGAGGATGATGGTCTGCACCTCTTCGGGAATGGTGAACTGGCTTTGCAGAGCAGCTGCCGCCGCCTGAAACGACGACACCCCCGGGGTGATGCGATAGGGAATGCCCAACCGATCCATCTCGGCCATCTGCTCCTGTATGGCGCCATATATGCAGGGGTCGCCCGTGTGCAGACGCACCACAAGCAGACCACGGTCGGTAAAGGCTTTCATGGTGGCAATCTGCTCATGCAAATCCATGGCCGCCGAGTTGCGCACCGTGCAGCCCGCCTTGCCATAGCGGGTGAGTTCCACAGGCACCAGACTGCCGGCGTACAAAATCAGATCGGCGCTTTGCAGCAGCATCTTACCACGCACGGTCACCAACAACGGATCCCCGGGGCCGGCGCCCACAATCTCTACAAAGCCACGACGCTCCCGGTCGCGGTCGATGGCCAACGCCAGGGTGGCATGCTTCTCTCCGGCACGCAGTTTCTGCTTGGTCACGGCCGGGACGTTGCCCGACAGGTGCATGGCCGCCGCTTCGGCCACACTGGGACTGCCGGTGACCTGCTGCACCCGGTCGGATGGCGAGGGGGTATCGTAGCCCGCCAAAATGGTTTCGTCGATGGGCACCAGCGGAACGCCCAACTGCTGTGCCAGGGCATGCAGCGCCGGCTCATCGTGCTTGAGCATGGCGGTACCCACCGATGCCACGCTCAGAGGCGAAAAACCCTTTGCGACCAAGGCATCAGTCACCACCTGTATCAACTCAACTTCGGGAGTGTCTCGTTGACATCCCACCCCCAGATGCACCATGCGGGGGCGATAATAAACGGCCTTACGACCAAAGTCGTACACCCGGGGCGTGACGGCCAGCACCACCGCCACCTCGTCGACCGGGATGCGCAAGGCATCATGATAGATCGTGACATGAGGCGGACAGTCGCTCTCGAGAAACAGGGTTCCGGCATCTCGTGCCTCGAGCAACAAGGCGGTGGGCTCACCATTGACAAATCGGGCCATCAGCTCGGTCATTCGGCCACTGCATTCCATCGTCCAGCCGTAGCGGGCGGGCAACAGATCGAGAGGCCACAACTGCGTGGTGTCGCTCACGGTGGTGATGACGGGCGTAGCGCCCAACAGGTGCGCCAACTGCTGAGCCAGCTCATTGGCACCGCCCACATGTCCACCCGCCACGGGCTGCACAAAACGACCATTGACATCAATGTTGATGACGGCAGGATCGTGTTTTTTGTTTTGAAGATGCGGGGCAATGTGTCGCACGCAAATGCCCAGGGCGCCAATGTACACCAGCGCCCGGTAACGCTCAAACAAGAGGGCAGTGTCGATGGCATCGCCCCCGGCCAGCCGGTCGGCATCAAAGCCCAAGGCCACCAAACGATCGGCCAACTGCCGACCCGCTTCCGAAAAGGGAATGAGAATGGATGATTTCAAAGGATAGATGATTTTTTGATATCGTGATAAAAGATATGAAGATGAACAGACACCAGACAGATAGATTAGACTGAAGAGACGATCAGAACAAATCCAGAAGCTTTTCTTCATCTCATCATCTGTCTCATGGGCTTACTTCATCATCATCACTACACGACATTGAGATTTATTATAGAATTTGTAAAGAACACAACACCCAAGAGCGTTGAGTGAATTTCCCCAACAACTCCCCGGCCATCATCGATGCATGCCCCACACCATCTGCAAACGAGCGCCGTCGGCCATCAAGGTCAACCGTGTTCTCCCTGATATGGTACACGATGCTCTCCCGATGTGGTAGACGGACGACTACCCATCCGGTAGACGAGCGTCGACTTATTCGGTAGACGGACGTCTACCGTTCAGGGGGAGGATGCACCCCACCTCCTTTGCCCATGCTCCCGGACTCCGCGCCTGCCTCCAGGCCTCATTCAGCCGTCGGGGCACAATGCCTTTTGCACCACCAGCACCCAAATGGCATTGTGGTCATCGACCTGCAAAAGGGTTTCGTGCACAGGGGGGTAATGGTGGTGCCGGCACCATTGCACAAAGGTGAGGCGGCTTTGCGCCGACACGGCATTGAAGGCCAGCACACCCCCGGGGAGCAGATGGGTGTGGCAGAGGTCGAGCACCCGTGCCATGTCGCCACCATATCCACCCAAAAAGATGGCATCGGGGGCCGGCAGGGCAGATTTGTCGGCCTCACAAAAATCGCCCGTCATCAGGTCGATGCCTGGCGCGCCAAACTGGCGACAGTTGGCCGTGATGATGTCGAAGCTCTCGGGACGTTTCTCGAAAGCAGTCACCCGCAAATGGGGCGCCATCAAACGTGCCTCAATGGCCATGCTGCCGGTGCAGCTGCCCACATCCCACATCACCGTGCGCTCATGCAGCTGCATGAGCGCCAGCGTGGTGAGACGCACGGGCATTTTGGTAATCATCTTGGGACGCCCGGACAGCAGGTGAAATTCCCCCTCGGGGATGCCCCGTCGCACGGGATGGTGGCCGGTGGTGGTGAGCAAAAGGCAGTTGGGGTGGTCGAAACAACGTCCCGCCATCTCGCCCACGGGCGCCGTCACCACCTGTTGGTGTGCCCCGCCCAGCCGCACGCCCACGTGCATGGTGTAATGATGATAGCCATATTGCACCATCCGTTCAGCGATGGCCGAGGGCGTTTTGTGTTTGTCGGTGAGGATAGCCAGCTGCGGCTCGCCCAGCATCAGGGCAGCATCGAAGGCCTTCCAGCTTCGTCCGGTGAGCGACACGGTTTTAAACAGGCCGGGATTCAGGTGCAGGGCATGTGCCAGCATCTGTAAGGCATTCATGGCCGGATGCACCGTGATGTGAGCCTGCGGGAAATGCCGCATCAGGGTGTTGCCAATGCCAAAAAACATCGGGTCGCCCGAGGCGAACACCACGCGGTCGCGGCCATCGTTCAACTGCTGCAAAAAAGGGTCGAGGGGCACCGTCACGTCGAGCCACTGCGCTCCTGGGGGCAACAGCCCCGCCACCAATTCGCGATGACGTGCCCCCCCCGCAAAATGACGATGGCAGGCAATGAGCCCGGCCACCTCGGGGGTAAACACGGGTGCCTCCCGGTCGGTCAGGCCAATGAGTGTGAGGTTCATGAGATGTGTTGGTTCTACTAAACCCTCAAGGTTTTGAAAACCTTGAGGGTTTGGGCGTGAAAGACATTATGAGTGGATACCCGCCCCGGGATTGACAGCCAGGGCATCGCTCCACGAAAGAATGGCATTGAGAATGGTGGCTGCCACGTTGCTCCCGCCCTTGCGACCGCGCACAATGACGGCCGGCACGCCATCGAGACCGAACTTGACGCGGTGCTTCGACTCCTCGACATTGACGAACCCCACGGGTGCGGCCACCACGGCAGCGGGCGCAGCTTTGCCCAAACGGGTAAGACGCACCAACTCCATCAGCGCCGTGGGGGCGTTGCCAAAGGCATAGATGGCGTTGGGATGTTCGCGCACAGCCACCTGCATGGCGGCCTGGGCACGGGTCATGTGCTTGTCGGAGGCCAGTTGCACCACCTCGGGATCGTTGATGTAGCACTTCACCTCAATGCCCAACTCCTGCAGTTTGGCCTTGCGAATGCCTTCGGTGACCATTTTCACGTCGGTGACAATCACGGGAGGCTGACCGCTGTACAACAAGCGGTGAATGGCATCGACCGTGCCGGGAGCCATCTCCACAAGCTCTGCCATAGAGAAGTCGGCCGTGGTGTGAATGCAGTGTAGCGCCACCCACAGGTTTTCCAAAGGCAGATGGTCGGTGTTGCCCAGTTGATCGAGGATGTGACCGAAGCTCTCGCGCATGATTTGACGGCCGGGCTCACCCGTCGCCCCCCTGGCCGGGCCATATTTATCGGCATAGCCGCGCGGTGTCACCAGCTTGTCGTCAAAGGCAAACGATTGGGAGTTGCCAATGATAATGATCGACAACATGTCGGCATCGGCGGCCGAGAGTTCACCCAGGGTGATGACGCGCACCGACTGCTCGTCGCGCCCCACCTGCCTGGCGATGCCCACAGGCGTATGCGGTGATCGGCACTGCAAAAAGAGCTCCCGCAGGCGCATCAACTGCCAGTAACGATCGTGGCTCACGGGGTTGTACACGGCCGTGACGAAATCGCCCTGCGCGGCAGCCACAATACGCCGCTCGATGGTCTCCCAGGGCGTGAGCAGGTCGGAGAGCGAAATGGCGCAGAAGTCGTGCCCCAAAGGTGCCCCCATCAGGGCGGCGGCGGCAAACATGCTGCTGAGTCCGGGCACCGTTTCGAGCTCCACGGGCGAGGCGGTTTGCGCCTTCATCTCCCACATGAGCGAAGCCATGCCATACACACCGGCATCGCCACTGCTGATGACCGCCACCGTTTGACCCCCTTCGGCCAAATCGAAGGCTTCACGGGCACGCTGGGTCTCCTTTTTCATGCCGGTGCCAAAGGTGGCTTTGCCCACAATGAGCGGCGCAATCAGGTCGAGGTACATCGAATAACCCACAATCACATCGCTTTGCGCGATGGTGGCCGAAGCCTGTGGGGTCAGGTATTGGGCATGGCCGGGGCCAATGCCGATGATGAATATTTTCATAAGTGAAAGCCCCCCTACCCCCCGAAAGGGTGTGCATGACAGGGCGTGTTGTTAATTGATTATCAATAATTGCTTTGGATGCCGGTTCGGTTAGATCTGATCATCTCTTCTGTCTTATCTATCTGTCTATCGTCTAAACATCTTCATATCTCTCAGATGAACAATGGTCATAAAGCCCGTGCTATTGAAACACGATGAGCGAGAAGTAAGGAATCTCCCTTGCTGCCAGTTCGGTCACATCGGAGGTGAAAAACTGGTCGGGCGTGCCTGCCTTCTCAATGTAAAAGAAAGGGCGGTTGCATTGTTTGACAAATGCAGCCCAGTCGTCGCGCAGAATGCTCATCTTCATCACCACCACCACTTCGTTGGCATCGAGAGCCTGCTGCACCTTGTCGAACGACCCTGGGCGCGCCATCACGGTGATGGATCGGTCTTCATCCACCAGCGGAAGTTGCCCAATGGAAGCCGTGTGAATGAATGCCGGGATACCCGGAATGAGGTCGCAGTCAAAACCCTCGGCCTTGGCCAGACGCAGCAGATAGC
Organism: Breznakibacter xylanolyticus; assembly: GCF_003254275.1. Taxonomy (GTDB): domain Bacteria; phylum Bacteroidota; class Bacteroidia; order Bacteroidales; family Marinilabiliaceae; genus Breznakibacter; species Breznakibacter xylanolyticus. The sequence continues at coordinate 169,828 of NZ_QKZK01000002.1, forward strand.
CAAAGGTGCTGTAAAAAAGCAAGTCGCCCTCGCTCACCACCGCCACCCGAAGACCGCGCACGATGTCGGCTTTCACCGTTTCCCACGCCTGCCGGTAATCGTCGTGGCGCGAGGCCGGCTTCATGGGAAAGTGCAACGGTTTGCAGGGGCACAGCAGGTCGTAATGGTCGATGATGCGTTTAGAAAAACTCACCACGTTGGTTCCCTCCACACGGGTGGCGGGATAGTACACCACATCGGCCTGCTGCAATGCCTTGAGGCCTTTGAGGGTGATTAGTTCGGGGTCGCCGGGGCCGATGCCCACGCCGGTGAATGGATAGATGTTCATGGGGGTGATTGATGATGATTTTTTGGGTTGCGTTGGGTTGTAGAGACAGGGCATGCCCTGTCTCTACGTGGATAGCCACCCCAACAATTCGTTCATTTTATGGGGTTCGCCGCAATAAAAATGCATGTACGACCCCAGACAATTTTTATATCGCAGCACGGGCATTTCCACCTGTTGGTTTCGCGCAGTCAACGCCTGCGCAATGCCGCGTTGATTGCCGAAACTGGCCGTGGAATAGTGAAATTCGTGCCCCCGAAAGGTGCGCCCGTCCAGATTCAACTGGCGATATCCCAGAGTGAGGCGTGCATCGTGAAACGATGTCTCCACATCGAAGATGCCGGCCATGGGATAGGTTTGGTCATCTTTGCGCAGCAATCGGCTCAGATACATAAAACCGCCACACTCGGCAATTGTGACCTTATTGGCCTCCACATGGTCGCGTATGGCCTGCATCATGGAGGTATTGGCGCTCAGCACATCGGCAAACAGCTCGGGATAACCGCCGGGCAGCCACAGCACATCAGCGTCGGGCAGGCGGGTATCGGCCAGAGGGCTGAAAAATGTCACCTCGCCCAGCCGGGCCAGGGCATCCACATTGGCCGGGTACATAAAGTTGAAGGCCTCGTCGCGTGCCACGGCAATGCGCAACGAGCCGGGGCTATGAGGCGACGACATCGTGGCGACCGTCTCCGGAGCGGCCACGGCACCCAACAGGGCATCCAGGTCGATGGACTGCGCCATCATGCCGGCCATCTCCCCCACCAGCTCATCCATGCCATTCTCGTGAGGCATCGACAAGCCCAGGTGACGCGACGTCAGCGCCAGCCGTTCGTTGCGTTGCAGGTAGCCAAACGACGTCACGCCGGCATCTTGCGCAGCATCTCTCAAAAAGGCATAATGATTGTCGCCACTCACCATATTGAAGATGGCACCGGCAATGCGCACACGGGGATCGAAATGCTTAAGGCCATACAGCAACGGGGCAGCCGAATAGGCCATGGAACGGCCGTTGATGACCAACACCACAGGGATGTCGAGCAGCATGGCCAGCCGGGCGGGGCTCCCCTCGTCACGCACGGCACCATCGAACAACCCCATCACTCCCTCCACAATGGCCACATCGGCCGTGCGGCGCTGACGGGCAAAAAGGTCACTGACGTGCGCTTCGGCCGACATCCACGTGTCGAGGTTATAGGAGTCGCGCCCGGCCACCTGACGATGATGCATGGGGTCGATGTAGTCGGGCCCGCACTTAAAGGGCTGCACCGACAAACCCCGATTCATCAATGCCCGCATCAACCCCAGCGTGACGGTGGTCTTGCCCGAATTGGAGGTGGGAGCGGCGATTAAAAAGGCGTAAGACATTTTTTTAAGTTTAGTATTCTATATCGTTTAATATTAGAAGAGACAAGAAGATGATGAGACTAAAGACAGACAGAGGAGACTGAAGAGACAAAGAGATCAAATCTAAACATCTGTCTTCATTTCATCCTTCGTCTCACATCATCATATCATAACTCAATGACATTCGTTTAGGATGGATGTAAGACAACCCCCAAGTCACCGCATGCCCACGAACCATCCCATTCGGGAATCGCGGATGCGCAAACAATGGGCGGGGTCGATGAGAGCGGAGGCCGACACCTGGTGGTTCACTGCCTGAGTAGCCAGTGCAATCCCCTTGGGGTCGATGGCCAGGGCGACGGCCGGAAATTCGCGCCCCGACTCGCTGCAGCCGCTTTGGTTGGCCGCCACCACATACACGCCGTTGTCGTAGGCACGGGCGGGCAGGTAACGCATCCAACGCTCCAGCTTCTCATGAGGCGCTTCGCGGGGCGAAGCAAAGCCCATGGCAATGAGAAAGGCCCCTTGCCGTGACTGTTCCAAGGCCAGCTCGGGCATGTGGCTCTCGAGGCACAACTGCATGCCCATGCGAATGCCCCGAACCATAAAGGTGTCGATGCGCCGGCCGGGGGTGAACACAGCTGCTTCGCTGCCGGCAAGATACATCTTTCGATGAGAACCAATGAGGCGCCCCCCGTCGAACAAAAACTGGGCGACATAGCAATCGTCGTCTTCCCGCCAGGGCATGCCGGCGGTAAAGGCCACATCCGTTTGAACCGACAAGGCCAACAACCGGGTCAGCACATCGTGCTGACGCCCGACAAATCGGGCGACCGACTCGGGACGGGTGATGTACCCCGAAATGCTCATCTCGGGAAACACGGCCAGTTCAATGCCTTGTTCCCGAGCCTGACGCAGATGACGCTCCAGAGTGCCAAGATTGGCATCGGGGTCGCCTGCAACGCTGGCCATGGCGATGGATCGGATGGATAGGGAGTGGTTCATTGAGATAAAAGAGTATCAAGATTTAATGTCGTTTAGTGAGTGCATTCGCAGAATAGATAAGAGGATGATAAGACTAAAGACAGACAGATTAGATTGAAGAGACGAAGAAAACAGATCTAAACATCCGTCTTCATATCATCCTCGATCTCATCGTCTCACGTCTTCTTATCTTATATAAGTATCAAGACACAAGCACAAGACTGATCATGTCAATCATCAGTCTTGTACTTGTTTAGCCGGACTATATGATTGCATCGTTCGATACATTCATGTGCTTCGCCATCGGCATTGAAGCCATGGCATCGACCACTTGTGACACCACCCGCTCGACGGAAGGCGACACCAACAGCGGATGCGCATCGTACATCACCGCGAATTCGGGAACATCGATGCCACGGATGTCGATCCAGAGTGCCTGACCGCCGCCATAGCCCACCGTGCGGATGCCCAAGCGAGCCAATGCGCGGCGCAACAGCACATAACCAAATCCATGGCCCTTGACGGCAATGTGATGCCGATAGGGATGCTGAATCTGAAACAGCCCCGTGCGAATGTCGAACTCGATGCCCGATTGCGCAAACATGGCAGCAAAGGCATCTTGCAGCATCAAATCCTCGGGGCTGCCGGTCACCAGCGGCCTGTCGGGCTGCAACAGCCACAGTCGGTCGGCCATTTGCAAGGCCAGGTCGAGGTCGTGGGTGGTCATTAATATGCTGACGCCCTTATCGGAGCAGAGCGAACGGAGCAACTGCATGATTTCGACACGCGCCGGCAAATCGAGGAACGCCGTGGGCTCGTCGAGCACAATCAAGGGCGTTTCCTGCGCCAGCGCCTTGGCGATGAGCGCCTTTTGTCGCTCCCCATCGCTCAGGCTGGTGACGGTTTGATGACGTTTGTGCCAGATGCCCGCCTGCTGCATGGCCCGACAGGCAATGGCCACATCATCACTCCCCAGTCGCCCCATGAAGCCGGTATAAGGACTTCGCCCCAGCTGCACCAATTCGGTAACGGTGGCATTGGGAATCTCCACCCGGTCGGTGAGCACCACGGCCACCAGGCGCGACATCTCACGAGCCGACAACCCGGCCACTTCGCGTCCCGCAACGGACACGTGCCCGCACAATGGCTTCAGGAATCCGCAAATGGTTCGCAGCAAGGTACTCTTGCCCGTTCCATTGGCACCCAACAGGCAGGTCATCTGCCCCGATGGCAACGTGGCATCCAACCCCTGAGATATGGTTTTCACCCCCTGACCGGTGCGATAACCGGTGGTGAGATGAGACAATTGGCAAATATCCATGTGTTTATTATAAAGCCCCCTAATCCACCGAAGGGGGACTTGGGATTACTTCGTCATTGTTTTAAAAGTGTAATTGCCCTTGTGCATGCCTACACTTTTGCACTCCTCCACTTCTCCACTTCTCCACTCCTCCACTTTCCTGCTTTGCCCCTTTGCCCCTTTGCCCCTCTCTTCACACACTCCGCCGTTTCAGGATCACCGAAATCACCACCGGAGCGCCCACGAATGCGGTCACCGAATTGATGGGCAGGGCACTCTCGAGCCCCGGCAGGCGCGACAGGATGGCGCACAATAGCGCGGTACCCGACCCGATGAGGCCGGCAGCCACGATGAGCGTCAAATGGTTCGAAGTTCGAAACGTGAGCTTGGCCAAATGCGGCACCGCCATGCCAATGAAGGCAATGGGGCCACAGAAAGCCGTGACCACAGCCGTCAGCAAGCCGGCGCCCAATATCACCAGCAGGCGCGTCCGGCGGGTGTGCAGCCCCAGGTTTTGCGCATAGCGGTCGCCCAAGGCCAACAAGTTGAGCGGTTTGCTCAAAAATACCATCATCGCCGACACGGCAACGGCAACACCCCCAAACAGGATGGCCCGTGGCAACGACAAGCGGTTGAAGCTGCCCAAGCCCCAGATGACGTAGCTGTGCACATCGGCCTCGAGGCTGAAATATTTAAACACCCCCACAATGGAATTGGAGAGATACCCCATCATTACGCCAATGATGAGCACGGCCAGCGAACCGGCTACGCGACTGGAAATGGTCAGGATAATCATCAGCACCCCCAATGCTCCGGCCAACGAAGCCGCAATCACAGCCATATCGCCCCAAAAGGGCAGGCCGCTCAATGTCAATCCAAACATCTGCCCCGACAACAGCACCACAAAAGCCACGCCCAGGCTGGCACCCGAAGAGATGCCCAACACCGAAGGTCCCGCCAGTGGATTCTTAAACAGGGTTTGAAGCATCAACCCGGCAATGCCCAAAGCCATGCCGGCACCCAACGCCACGATGGCCTGCGGCAGGCGCGTTTGCATCACAATGTTGGTATACACCGCATGATCAGTGCTTCCGCGGATGATGATTTGCCACACCTGCGCTAAAGGGATCGACACAGACCCCAATGCCAGGTTGGTCATAAACAACAAAAACACCAATCCCGCCATCGCGACAAACAACAGTTGGGAACGATGACGGGCTGACCTGGGAGTCGATGATGTTTGGGAAATATCCATCAATTACTCTTGTATGCGTTGATAATAAACCGGCTCATGCGCGGGCAGCAATTCCGGGTGGAAAAAATGAATGTAATCGGCCAGCATCACATGCGGCTTCACCGGCCCTTGTTCGTAATATGCTTTTTCAGCAATGTTGCAATACAACACATTCCCTTTCTCAAAAGCATTAAAGTGGCCGTAGCGGGCATCTTCGGCGGCCAGCTGTTCCCGCGTCAAATCGCCGGGCGTATTGGAATAGATGCGCCAGAAATCAGCCTTGGCCGCGCGCTGGTACACAATTTCAAAATCGACGGCCGTGGCGCCACGGTTGTCATCATCGGCAAAGACATATTGCGCGCCGGCATCGCGAAAGTAGTGGGCATAAAAGCTTCGTCCCCCGGGCACATACCAGGTTCCTGATTTCATTTTGCCGGAGAACACGGAGGGACGGTGCGGTGCTGTGGCGGCCAATTGTTTGAGGTGGTCGTATTGTTGAGCAATGTTGGCAAACAACGAGTCGGCCAATGGCTTCTTGCCCACCAAACAGCCCATCATCTTCAACCATTCGGCGCGCCCCAGGGGATGCTCCTCCTCGTAGGCCATCATGGGTACCAATGGCAAGTTGAGCTGCTGCAGCGCTTCGTACCCCCCGGTTTTAAATGGCGACACCAACACCACATCGGGGGCCAATGCCAACAGAGCTTCGGTGTTAAAGTTTCCCTCCTTGCCCACCTTTTGGATGTGCCCGTCATGGATGAGAGCATTGACTTTGGCATTCATCAAATGGCGGCTGCTGTTGATGGCCACCACGCCATCCACGGCATCTAATTCAATGAGGTAGGCCATGTAAGTGGACGACAGGCAGGCAATGCGCCGGCACGGTACCTTCACGGCCGTGACCCCGGCGGGCGGTGGCGTGTCGTCGTCCATGAGTGCCAGCGTGGCCATCACCCTCAGGGAATCGCCGGGATCGACAATGCGCAAGAGTTTGCCCCCCTCAATGGGGGAGATGCGAAAGCCGCGGGCATATTGCAACGTCTCGCCCTGCGACGTCTGCGTGGCATCGGCGGCTGTGCGTGGCCGGCAGGCGGTTGTGATAAGAATGACGAGGATGAACAGGTGAATGGGGCGTATCATATTTATTTCAGGTTTAAACGCAGAGGCGCCAAGGTGCGGAGATGATTTGAAAGTTTGCAGAGAACACAGAGGCACTGTGACACAGAGCCGATGGAATGAAGCAGGTGCCCGGTGTCAATGTCGTTTAGTTAGTTTATTCGCAGATGAGACTGATGACAGACAGATTAGACTAAAGAGACAAAGAGAACAGATCTAAACAACTCTCTTCATCTCATCATCAGTCTCTCAGTCTCACGTCTTCTTGTCTTAAGTCAACGATATTGCATCTTTCATCCCCATCAATGCTGAAGGCCCAGTTGATCGATGGCCGCACGGAGATGTTCCACCCAAATATCCACCAGGGCATCGACCTGTCCCAGTCCTTTGAGCATGGGGCGGGTGGTGATGCCCGATTGGTTGAGGATGTTTTCCCAGCTCTGATCGTCCTTGCCGGTCATGTCGTTGAGGGCATGGTCGCCGGCCACGGTCATCAGGGGCACGAGCCAGGCCGTTTTCACTTGCCGGTCGATGAGTTTCTGCTTCACATCCTCTAACTCGGGATAGCCCTCCACGGTACCGATGAACAGCAACGGGTCGCGCTGTTGCAGGTAATATTTCAAGCCCGGATAATAGATGTTGGAAGGATGGTGCGTGCCGTGACCCATGAAGAGCACCGCCTCATCGCTCTTGCGGAAGGATGCTGCCCAGGCCACCAGCGCATCGGTGGTTTTGAGCATGTCGGGATGGGTGCACAACAGGGGGTCGCCCACGGTTACACGCGTGAGCCCCTTGGGAAGCCCCTGCAGGGCATGGACGGTGCGCAGCAAGTCGTGATACTCGGCGCCGGGAATCACATGCAGCGACTGCACAGCCACATGAGTAAAGCCATCGTCGGCCATGCGGGCCAATGCCGAAGCAGGCGAGTCGAGCTGCTGACCGGCTTTGGCGAGCTTGCGGCGCACCATGGCCGAGGTGATGCCCCAACGCACCTCCATGCCGGGGAAGGCCGCTTGTACTTTTTCGGCAATATGGTTGTAAGCCTGTTGCGCCTCAGGAATGCTGGTACCAAAGGCAATGAGCAAAATGCCCGTCTTGGGAGTCTTTTCTTTTTGTGCCATGATGGGGATAGATAAAAACAGTGTAACAATCAAAGCCGATAAAAGGCGCATCGAAGGCCAACGTCCCGTGGCCATTCGACAAAAAACAGTGGCATGCATTTGTCAATGATTTAAAGGTTCACCCCCACTGCGGGATTGCATGCACGGAAATATGAAAACGAGTCGGCTGGATAATGCCCCACCAAGGCATCATGTGCAAACAACGGCTTCTAAACCCGGAAGCAAGTCACGTATGAGGAACAAATGATGGCAGGTCTTCTGACTCTCCCTGCTTTTAACGCCTTCCCGGCAATTGCCAGTGGCTGCATTGGTTAAAAGCACGTTTCAAATTGCTTTGAAACAGGATTACAGCAGCGGGTACTGTCCGGGATTCTCACCCGGTTCCCTTGCAAGCGCCCCCGATGGGCTACGCTTTACCATGATTCAGGATGCAAAGATAGAAGGAGTTTTGATGTGTAAAAGATGTTTAGAAACATATTCAGTGATCAGTTAGTAGTGATCAGTCAGCAATTAGCCGTCATCGTCGATGAATAGGCAATATAAAAAAACAGGATATCAAACACTCCAATAAATCATGTAGAGCCGCAAAAATACGCAGAGCACCCCGTTGGAGTGCCCTGCGCAAAGTGTTTGAACCCACATCAGCGGTCAATCCTGTGAACCGCTGGCATTGGCGGCTGTTTGTTCGGCCGTTTTTTTATTGCGCGATGTGCGATGATCGGCAATTTGGTTATGACGTGCGGTAAGCGTGTTAATATCGGTGATGAGCGCATTTAAAGCGGCGTCGGGATGCAGAATGGCATGCGCCGACAGATGGCTATTGAGGTCACGAATGGCTTGCACCAACCCTGCACGCAACTCTGTCGTGGGCGTGTGCTTGGTGTCGGTGACATTGCCCACCCGGGTTAAATAAACCTCTTGAAATTGGTTATTGACCAACCGTAACTGATCAATCCAAGACATCAGATGAAGCGTTTCGAGAGCTGAAATCAATGCTGCATTAGTTGCCAAATCATTAAGCAAACTATTAATCGATACACTCTCGGCCTCGTAAGGCAGACGAGCAATGCCACCATATTTATCAATCGCAGCAAGCACCTGTACCGCAGCTGATGAGGTATTTGAATCGAAGTGATAGGTCAAACCTTCGGTGGTGGTACGAAAGCCGACAATCAAACGATATCGTTCCATATCGAGCACCGCCAAACGGCCACTGTGTTCGTTGGCCTGTTCCAATTTAAAGTTCTTGTTAAGCGCTTCGGCAGCATTTTGCACGGCATCCACCTGCGGGTCGATGGGCGATGGCGAAGGCTGCCGCTGACGGCAAAACATCACCACATTGTAAGCATAATCGAGCAAATCGCCAAGCAGATACTTGGCCAAATGAGGAATTGAAATCTTCATGATTCTTAAATTTTGAATAGGTTAATAATTTAACAACTGAGCTCCAACACGAGACTCGGTTGTTAAAAATATGAAAAATCCCATTCATTTTCCCATCGGCAAACAAATTTGTTAAGATGAATAAAAAATAGAGCCAACGCAATCAGTAGAATGATGCCTTATGTGCCGATAATGCCCCTTTTAAAATATCAAATGCCTTGCTGTATCATGCAGCAAGGCATTCATACACTACAAACGGGTTGCTGCATCGTGCAGCAAGCTGTTTGCACTTATCAAACGGGTCGCTGCATCGTGCAGCAAGGTGTTTGCACCTGTCAAACGGGGTGCTGCATCGTGCAGCAAGGTGTTTGCACCTTTCAAACGGGTTGCTGCATGGTGCTGCAAGTTGTTTGAAGGTTCACAACGATAAAAATCACCATCTCACCATCTAAACACAGAAAAGGACATCTGCCCTGCAAGCATCATCATCCCCAAAACGGTGTCTCAGCACCTCTTGGCTTAAATGATTAACCTGACCACGAACCTCACTCAGGGTAAAACAGACTCACAAGCAATGCCAACCCATCGACAGTGCGGGGACCGTTGATTTCGAGCAGGTCTTTGTTGATTTCGTACACCCTATTGTTCTTCACAGCCTTCAGTTGATTATAGGGTGTTTGGGAGCAAAAGGCCTCTTTCCACCCTTGGCGCAGCATGATGATGTCGGGGTTTTGGGTCATCAGCTTTTCCAAACTGTAGTTCCAGCCCTGCGAGTCGGCGGCAATGTTACGTCCCCCCGCCAGGGTAATCAGGTGATGAATAAAGGTGTCGCCACCACCGGTGAAATCACCGTTTTTGCCAAATCCCACCACATAATAGACCGAAGGCATCGGTCGCTCCTTGGGGATGGATGCCAGGATGGCAGTTTTGCGCGCTTCCATGCGGGTGATGAGAGAATCGGCGCGTTCCACACAGTCGGTGAGCGCCGCCACATCGCGAATGGTCTGGTAAGCCCCGTCACTGGAGCTTTGGTGAAAGATGCGCCGGGTGCGGATGCCCAAACGGTTCAACTTGTCGGACACCTCGCGCTTGAAATGGGTGGAGGTGAGCACCACATCGGGCTTAAGGTCGATGATGGTTTCAATGGAGGGATCCATCACGCTGCCCACCGACGCCACCTGTTGCGATGCCTCGGGATATTTACAGTAATCGGTGCGCCCCACCAGTCGATACTCTTGCCCCAGGGCAAATACCACCTCGGTGAGCAACGGCGCCGAACAGATGATGCGATTGGCCACAAAAGGTTCAGCAGTCAAAGAATCGGTGACACAACCACCCGCCGGCTTCGACGGACTGCCACACCCCACCATCATCATCAGAATGATGAAGAGGAAATAACTACGTTGGATAAATGATGACATGTTTTATTAGTTTAGGAGTGGAGAAGTTTAAAAGTGGAGGAGTGGAGAAGTTTAGAAGTTTAGAAGTGGAGGAGTGGATGAGTGGAGATGTTTAGGAGTTTAAGAGTGGAGAATTTTAAGGCAGTGCACTCTTAAACTCTCCTGCTTTCTTTGCTTTGCAAAGCGACTACGTCGATTAGTCACTTTCTTGCTTTGTGGCTTTGCTACTTTGAGTATATACTCTTACACTTTTACACTCTTGAACTCTCCTGCTTTGCTATTTTGCTACTTTGTTTCTTTGCCCCTTTACCCCTCTCCTCAAAACTCAATTCCGGGAGCCGCCTTCACGCCTTGCTGATAATGGTGTTTCACGCACTGAATGTCCGACACGGTATCAGCAGCATCCATGATGGCCTGGGGGGCATACCGCCCGGTGAATACCAGATGAGTGTGCGCGGGCTTGTTGCGCATCAGGTCAATGGCCTGGTCGGTCGAGATGAGCTCCTGCCCCACAGTTTTATTGAAGTTGAAGATGTGATTCACCTCATCGAGCACCACCAGGTCGTACTCACCGCTCATGATGCGCTTGCAGGCCATCGCCCAGGCTTCGGCGGCCGTCTCCAGGCTCTTTTGCTTGTCGGCCACCCAGGTAAAACCGGCGCCCATCTGGTAGTTCTCTACCCCCAGCCGGTCGAGCATGCGCTTCTCGCCATATTCCGAGTCGGGCGACTTGATGAACTGAATCACGCACACGCGCTGATCGTTGCCCAAGGCACGCAGCACCATGCCCAGTGCCGAGGTGGTTTTTCCTTTACCGTTGCCGGTTAATATGATATTGAGGGATGTTTTCATGGTTTAAAAAGTATCAAGATGTGAGTATCAAGACGCAAGACGATGAGTTGCATTCAACTTCGTGCTATGGGTGGAAGGGATAGACATGGATCGTTTCAGGTGGTGATGATGTGATATGTGGCGGGATTTCAAGTTTTTTTGTCCACGAATTGCACGAATTTGGAGTTATGATGACTGAAAGATGGCACTCTTGCACTTTTTCACTTATGTACTTTTGCACTTCTCAACTCCTCAACTCCTCCACTTCTCCACTCCTCCAAATCTGCATGTTACTTCGCCCCCACAGCCTCCGCCTGCTTCTCCAATGCGCCAATGGTATCGGTCACAGGCATGGCAGGCAACAAGCCGGGCAGGGCATCGGCACCGGTCGATGCCCAACGTGTTTTCACGCGATACACCTGCTCAATGACTTTGGGAGTGAGAGTTTGATAGGGTTCGCCATGTGCCACGATGGCGCCGTTGCTGAGCAGCACCACGCGGTCGGCATAGGCCAATATCTGATTAAAGTCGTGCAACACGCACACCACCGTTGTGCCCTGCGTCACGCACAACTCCCGAAACAAATGCAGCATGGCCGACTGATGAAACAGATCGAGCTGCGAAAAAGGTTCGTCAAGGTAAATGAGCGGCGTTTGCTGCATCAGCGCCCGGGCAATGACCACCCGCTGGTATTCGCCGCCACTGAGGGTCAGCACCGACTGCTCGGCCAAATGCAGCGTGTCGGTCAACGACATTGTGCGATGGCACAGCTCACGGTCGGCAGCCGTCACGGCAGCAAACGTGCCCTGATAGGGATACCGCCCCATCATCACAAACTGCCGTGCCGAAAAATCGAACCCCGCATGACTCTGCTGGGGCACATAGGTCTGCATGCGGGCACGGTCGCGATGCGCGTACTCCGCCAACGGCTGCCCATTGAGCCACACCTCGCCCGTATGATGCCGCTCAATGCCACACAAGCACTTGAGCAAGGTGCTCTTGCCCGACCCATTAGGTCCGGCCAGGGCGTAAAACTGCCCCCGCTCAAACACATGGTTGATGTTGTTGAGAATGGGACGGTCGTTGATGCAATAATGCAGTTGTTTGACGGTGATCATGTATTTTGATTTTTACGCAATAACATCCAAATAAAATAGGGAGCGCCAATGCATGCGGTGACACACCCCACGGGCAGCTCAACGGGAATGGCAATGGTGCGTGCCAGCGTGTCGCACATCATCACAAACCATCCGCCGGCCAATGCCGAAAAGGGCACCAACCACCGATTGTCGGGCCCCAGCAACAAACGGCTCACGTGCGGAATGATGAGCCCCACAAAACCAATCACCCCCGATGCCGACACCACAAACGCAATCATGAGCGCCGATACCAGCAGCACCAAAAAGGTGGTCAGCTTTACCGCAATGCCCAGCGAATAGGCCGTGTCGTTGCCCATCGACAACACATTGAGCCGCCCCGACCATATCATCAGCAACAGCAGACCCACCGACACCGGAATGCCGGTGCTCACCACCTGTTGCCACGATGCGGCGTTAAATCCGCCCATGGTCCAAAAGATGATGCCCTCGACATTGTTACGGTTCATGGCAATGAGCAACGACACCACCGAGGCGAACATCATGCTCATGGCGATGCCCGTGAGCAATAGCGTGCGCTGATCGAAACGGCGACTGTTGAACCCAAACAAATAGATGATGCTGATGGCAACCATAGCGCCGGTAAATGCCGACAGGCTGATGCCAAACGAGGCCGTGATGCCGGTGACGATGGCAATGGCCGCCCCCACCGAAGCGCCCGATGACACGCCCATCACATATGGGTCGGCCATGGGATTGCGAAACAAGGCCTGCATGGCGGCTCCCACAGGTGCCAAAGCCGCTCCCGCGATGAACGCCAACACCAGGCGTGGCAATCGAATGTCGAACAATATCAAGTGCGTTGACGCATCCTCCGGGTCAACTGATCCGGAAAACACGTTCCACATCGCCTTGATGATTTCAATGGCCGGGATATGCGACGCACCCACCGATGCCCCCACCACTGCAGTGATGACAACCCCGAAAAGACTCCAGACGATGGCGGCACGTTTGTTTTTAATCATCATGTAATGGGTTTTAATTCAGCTTATGCGTCGGTTCAACATAAATGGTAGCATCAAGATGCAAGCATGTGCTTACATCAATCTCACGGCCAGCGTCAGCAAATATTGCCGCCCGGGCATGGGATAGTATTGACGGTTTTGATATTGTTGATCGGTGAGGTTTTGCACCTTCAAGCCGATGTTGAAATCGGCCGTCGACAGCGCCACGCTTTTATAGATGCCACAATCGTACACCACATAGCCTCGCAGGTAATCAGAGTTGGCTGCATTGACGGGCAGCTTGCTCGATTCGGTACGGTTGACCAGCAATTGCAACCCGTTGTATGTGCCCGTCACCGACAACGAGCCCTTGTGCATGGGGACGTATGACAGGTAGTTGTCTGTTTTGGGATCCCGAGCATCCAGATAAGTATATCCTCCCCGAAGGGCGATGCTCTGCTGCTCAGTCCCAAGGGTGAGCACCCCTTGCGCCTCAAAGCCTCTGATTTTAGCCGAATCAATGTTCATCACCGTGTACATGCCATCCTCGCGAGGTGCCCAATTCATCCAGTTCTTCATGTCCATGCCAAAGAGCGAGGTTCCTGCTTCCAGCTTCACGCCATCCGATGCAAGCTTCAATTGCAAACCGGCTTCGTAGTTAATGCCTTCTTCGGGTTTCAAATTGGGGTTTCCAACGGCGTAGCTGCTCACCCAATACAGGTCGTTGAACGATGGCACGCGATAACTGGTTCCTGCTTTGGCCACCAACGCCAGCGGACCAACGATGGCCTGATGGAGCCCTACCGTCCAGGTAAAGGGGTATTTCTCCATTTCGATGTGTTCCAAACGTCCGTTGAGGGTCACCCGTGTGCCGCTCTGGTCATTCTGATAGCGCGTCGAACCGAACACCGCACCGCGGTTCCGCTCGTTCCAACTGCCGTACGATGACGATTCGCAATCTTCGTAAGTGTAGTGCACGCCCATATTGAACGACAACTCGTCCGCGGGATTCACCGTGGCTTCGGCTTCCGTGATCCAGCTGTTGCCATCGGTTTGGGTATCTTCGCCGGTCGATGGCTTGGTATAATGCGTGCGGGTGGTCAGCAAAGCCGTGCGAACAGCCGTGTTCACAATGCCCTTGCGATAACTCCATTGGGTTGATGCGCGGTAGTTTTGATCCAACTGCAGGGCATCGGCCGTTTTCTTACCCACCACATCTTTCACGGTGGGAGCAATTTGGCGGTTCACATCCTGAAACCATAGATGCACTTGCAACGAATGAAAGGGATTGATGCGAATGTGATGATCGCTCATGAGCTCAAACTGATGGCGGGCAGCGTTCACCTGTGTGGTGTCCACATGAGTCACCTCCTTGGTCTTGGGATTGAGATAATCGGCTTGGTACGCAAAGTCATTATCGGCCGTTTCGTACATCAGGCGCAAGGTGCCTTTATAATTAGGGTTGCCCCACTGCACCATCGATCCGCCCATGTAGCGGCCATAGCTTCCCATGCCAACATTCACCCGTGCCTGATTGGGGGTTCCAATCATCGGCTTGTTGTCGATGTATACCACACCGCCGGCGGCACCGCTTCCAAAGAGAGCCGAGCTGCTTCCGGTTTCAATCTGCACGTTATCGACCATGAATCCCTGAATGGTGGCCACATCCACATCGTGACCGCTCACCCCTTGCAGGTTAAAGCCGTTCCAAATCACGGGTGTGCGCTTAGAACCCAGCCCGCGTGCCGACACCGAAGCCGTCCCTACGCCATAGGCATCTACATGTAACGTTGAATTGTGCAATAAAATATCACCCAACGTTGCCGCCGGGTTACGCTGAATATAAGTGGTGTCGATGGCCGAACCGTTGCTGCCGGCATTGAAATAGAGCATGCGACGCTCCTTGACGCTAAACTCGGGCAACACAAACATGGTGTCGGTAATTTGCCCCAATGACACCCACACGGATGTCAACATCAAAACAAGAATGGAAAAAATGAACTTCATGATTACAAATAATTGATTGAAACAGTAAATTATTTGTAGCCGAAGAGCATGAAGGCAGCAGAAACAGAGAAAGAGCTTTCCGGACAGCCCGACCCGATTCTTCGCTTTTCATCCCGAAAGCTACGAACGAATGTTGTGGCAGGTCTTCTGACTCTCCCGGCTTTAGCGCCTTCCCAAATCAACGGTGATTCAGTGGCATGCGTTGCTAAAGTTTTTTTCGCCATTGGCGAACAGGATTACAGCAGCGGGTACTGTCCGGGGTTCTCACCCGGTTCCCTTGCAAACCGTTTCAGAGCGAAACAGTTTTACCATAACGGCGGCAAAGATAGAAATAGGTGGTGGAGTTACAAAAAGGGAGCACAACCTTTTATCGAATTATTCCTTCGCAAACGGAAGGCTTTCGACCAACGCAATATCTATCAGAAACGCTAAAACACGATGGTACAAAGATTCTTGTTAAAATGCCACACCGACAATCGGGATGATGATTGCAACGAATTCGCTTGAACATCCAAGATATAACCCGATATTGCTCAGCTTCACTTCGCTTTTGCGTTTAATTATAACCAATGTCACTCTTTAAATCGACACTCAATCATTTTTTTTGGGCGTATTAGGACATTCCTTCTTCTCAGGCAGTCCCCGTTTAAGGTCATACCGCAACAGCCCGGCTTTCTTGATTAAGAAATAAGCCAATGCCAATGCCGCAATCAACACCCCAATGCCCATCAGCATCACACCCGACAAATCCTCAATCTTAATCACTACGACCTTGCGGGCAATGGCAATGATGGCCACCAACACCACCACCTCGACATGCACAATGCTCTCACGAAAATAAATCTTGATGGTCTCCAGCAACTCAATGCCAATAAGGATGAGCAGGAATGCGCCAAACAAATCGGGCAATGTATTCAAATCGAGCAACAAATAGCCATTTGACTGAAAACTCTTCAGCAAATGATATCCCAATTCAATGGTGGCAATCACCAACACAATGGCCATCATCGCAATGAGGGTCCACAAAATAAAACGTTCAAGTTGTTTGGCCAAACGATGGATCATGAGTCTGAATGATTAATTGATCATATATAGTATCATAACACCCTCTCACACTTCTTTGTTGCATACCACAACACAACAACGGAGGATTGAGCCCATTAAACATACGAAAAAATGGTGTAAAAATTGACCTATTTAAGATACCAGACCGTCACAAAGCCGACAATACGACCTTATAACACACTCATAAATAAACCCATGACAAACCATCGCCCTCAACATGAACATTTCTCCCCGATAGAGATATCATTCGGACACACTATATTTGTTTAAACACAGACTAATCGCAAAAGCAAAAAACAAATAACAAACATAAAAGATGAAAACAAAATCGCTTATTGTCTTGATATGCATGCTCATTGGGGTGAACACATCGGCACAATCAACAAGCACCCCGTGGGACGAAGCTCAAACCATTCTTTCGAACATCAAAGCCCCCACATTTCCCAACAAAGATTTTCTCATCACCCGTTATGGCGCCAAACCGGGTAGCGCAGCCATGAAAGCCAACACCAAGGCTATTGCCAAAGTCATTGATGCCTGCTCCAAACAAGGAGGCGGCCGCGTGGTGGTGCCTGCCGGCGAATGGTTCACCGGCCCCATCACCCTCAAAAGTAACGTCAACCTGCATATCTCCGAAGGCGCCGTGCTAAAGTTCTCAAACAACCCCATGGATTATCATCCATTTGTAGAGACCCGATGGGAAGGCATGGACTGCATCAACTACCGTCCGCTCATTTATGCTTATCAACAAGATAACATTGCCATCACCGGCAAAGGCACTCTCGACGGACAAGCCACCGACGAAACCTGGTGGTATATGAAAGGAAAAAAGGAATACGGTTGGAAAGATGGCCTCAACAGTCAAGAGCATGGCGGTGGCCGCGACCGGCTCATGCAAATGGTGCTCAGCGATACCCCGCTGGCTCAGCGCGTGATGACCGAAGCCGACTGCCTGCGCCCACAATTCGTAAGCCCCACCAAGTGCAACAACGTGCTTATCGAAGGAGTGAGCATCATTCGCGCACCATTCTGGGTAGTTCACCCTTTGTTCTGCAACAATGTGACGGTGCGTGACGTGCACATCAACAGCCATGGCCCCAATAATGACGGATGCGACCCCGAGTCATGCAAAAACGTATTGATTGAAGGCTGCTCCTTCGACACCGGCGACGACTGCATTGCCATCAAATCGGGTCGTAACAACGACGGCCGCAACACTCCCATCCCATCCGAAAACATCATTGTGCGCAATTGCGAGATGAAAGACGGCCACGGTGGCGTGGTCATGGGCAGCGAAATATCGGCCGGGGTACGCAATGTGTTTGTTGAAAACTGCAAAATGGACAGTCCAAACCTCGACCGGGTGATTCGCATCAAATCGAACACCGTGCGCGGCGGTGTGATTGAAAACATTTTTGTGCGAAACGTTGAAGTGGGACTGTGCGTCGAAGCGGTGTTCCGTGTGGAATTTAAATATGAGAAAAAAGAAGGCACCGGACCATTCCTGCCCGTGGTGCGCAACGTGGAGATGCGCAATGTCACCAGCCACAAAAGTAAATATGGTGTTTACATCGAAGGGCTCGATGAGAGCATCCAGATCTCGGACGTGAAATTTGTGGATTGCCACTTCGAAAACGTGCAGATTCCCACCAAAATATCGGGCGCTAAAAACATTGTGTTCGAAAACTTCAACCTTAACCTAAGCGAGGTGAAGGTGGCCAAGTAAAGTCCAATCGCGCAACAACTACAAGCAGATGCTTTCATGGATGAAAAGTGAAAGCATCTGCTTTTTTATGTCATTAAGCTTTGCGTATACACCCGACCACCTCTTTGATGCGCAATGCATTCACCCCTTCCAACTCACCCAGAATGGTCAGCGCCTCTTCGCGGCAACTGCCGCACACCAGAGGATCAGCCTTAAACCCGTCGCACACCGATGGCCGATCCGGCGAATGAAAGATGCCACACCGTAAGTCATCGGTCAAATGAATACACTTTACACCCCCCGGTTTTCCATGGGGCATGCCCGGGATGGGCGATGAGATGGATGGCATGATGCAACATGCGCCACAGTTTTCTCTACAATCCATTGTAATGGTTTCTGATTTCATGCTTCTCGTTATGGTCAGTCATCTCTGGTGGCAGGG
The DNA here is from genome assembly GCF_003254275.1 of Breznakibacter xylanolyticus. Lineage (GTDB taxonomy): Bacteria > Bacteroidota > Bacteroidia > Bacteroidales > Marinilabiliaceae > Breznakibacter > Breznakibacter xylanolyticus. The sequence goes on from NZ_QKZK01000002.1 coordinate 188,189, forward strand.
TATCTTATATGAACTTGCTAAGGATTAAATAAAACAACAAGTAAGTCCCATTTAATCCATAACATGAAACAAGAAACAATTACCCTCACCGAGAAAACCCGAAACTAATCTTTATTTTCGGGCACAAAAGTAACAACCCTTCTTAAAAGGACAAACAATGCAATTTACTTCCCCCCTCACCCATGGCACACTCATCCGGCGCTACAAACGCTTTTTGGCCGATGTTCGGCTCGATGATGGCACCATCGTCACGGCACATTGCACCAACAGCGGTTCCATGAAGTGCTGTATCGAAGAAGATGCCGAGGTATACCTGTCGCCGGCTGCTGATCCCAAACGCAAAACACCGTTTACCTGGGAGATGATTCGCATCAACGGGAAATGGGTCGGTATCAACACCTCTAACCCCAACCTGTTGGTGTATGAAGCCATCAAAAACCGAAGCATTGCCGGTCTTAATAAGTACGATCGCGTTACCCGGGAGGTAAAATTTGATGAAAGTCGGCTTGATGTGCTGGCCGAAAACGACACCGAACGTTGCGCCATCGAAGTCAAAAACGTCACCATGAAAGATGGCGATGCTGCCCTCTTCCCCGATGCGCGCACCGAAAGAGGCCTCAAACACCTGCATACACTCATACGCCTCAAGTCGCAAGGACTGCGAGCCGTGATGGTGTATGTGATTCAACGCACGGATGTCACTGTCTTTGGTACCGCCGATAGCATTGACCCTGATTATGCCAATGGCTTAAAGGAAGCCATGGCTGCTGGGGTTGAGGTGTTTCCCATTCAGGCCGTTGTGTCTCCTGAAGGAATTGAATTAGGGGCATTACTCCCGTTTGTCACCCAATGACCGCCACCAACAGCTCACTTCCTTTTGACATAATCGGCATAAAACCGATACCCTAGCCATCCGGCAATCGCGATAACGATGATGCCCACCGGAATCCCCCAAATGAACTTAAATATCAGCTTCATGAGCGACCGTCGACCGTGCACATGCACATCGTCGAACAGGTGCGGATACAAAAGCATAGCGCCACCCAACACCAGGCAGCCGGCCAGCAACAACAAATCATTCAGTTTCGATTGCAACGTGGCGTCAGGCTCCTCGTCTTGGGTCATCATGGTCATAGAACGGTAAGTTTAAGCCAACAGATCATCGGGAGGCATGCCCCCGAGTGATGATTTTCTTTTGAACAACAGCTTTGGGAGGATTAGGATGCCCCCCTTTTTGTTTTGCAGATACCGACGAGCGTTGTGGTGTGGTCTTTTGTGGTGTTATCTCACCCTCAGCCATGGGAAAAGGATGTTCCTCCACAACAGGAATCCGTTTAGCAATCAATTTTTCGATATCACGCAGATAAGCCTTCTCCTCTCCATCACAAAACGAGATGGCAGTTCCTTTCGCACCGGCTCGTCCCGTACGCCCGATACGATGCACATATGTTTCAGGCACATTGGGCAAATCAAAGTTAATCACATGCTCCAGCTCATCCACATCAATGCCTCGCGCAGCAATATCGGTTGCCACCAACACTCGTGTCACCTGTGATTTAAAATTATTCAACGCATTCTGACGGGCATTTTGTGCCTTGTTGCCATGAATGGCTTCTGCGGTAATATTATAACGACGCAATACCTTCACCACTTTGTCAGCACCATGCTTGGTGCGCGAAAACACCAGCACCGTACGAATTTTATCACTTTGAAGCAGATGTACCAACAAGGCATTCTTGTTGCCTTTATCGACAAAATAGATTTGCTGATTGATAATATCGGCCGTTGACGACACCGGAGTCACTGTCACCCGGGCTGGCTGATTGAGGATGGTTCCCGACAGCTTTACAATTTCAGGAGGCATGGTGGCTGAGAAAAACAACGACTGACGCTTGGCCGGCAACACCGCCAGCAACCGTCGGATGTCATGAATGAACCCCATATCGAGCATACGGTCGGCTTCATCCAGCACAAAGTATTTCACATCACTAAGCGACAGGCAGCCTTGATTCATCAGATCGAGTAAACGACCGGGAGTAGCCACCAAAATGTCCACTCCGGCACGCAGCGTGTCAATTTGCGGCTTTGCATTCACGCCCCCAAAAATAACGGCTGCCTTCAAACCGGTGTAACGACCGTAGGCTTTGAAACTCTCGTCTATTTGAATGGCCAGCTCGCGCGTGGGTGTAACAATCAGTGCGCGTATCTTACGTTTCTTTTCGTTTGGATGATTTTGAACCGCTAACTGCAGGATGGGAATGGCAAATGCTGCCGTTTTTCCGGTTCCGGTTTGTGCACAACCCAATAGGTCTTTGCCAGACAGTATTTGTGGTATCGCTTGCGCCTGAATGGGAGTGGGAGTTGAATAACCTTCTTCTTTTAAAGCTTTTAAAATGGGGTCAATCAGGTTTAATGATTCGAATTGCATGTATGATAATAAAATTGAAAAATAAGGTGCTTAAAAAAATAAAACCTCGCACCAAAAGTGGCGCAAGGTACACATATCTATTCAATAATAACGTGATTGATTCAATTATCGTCCTTCACCGTCACCTCAATCGGCTGCAAACGTGCGGCACGCATCTTCCGTAACATCAGAAACAAAAAAGTGGCTTTCAGCAATACCGCCTTCACGACCAAAGCAATCCCGATGGCCGAAGCCGGATTGACCTTGCGTACATATATCCCCAACGCCAGCATCACCAACCCGGCAGCCAGATACACCAGTTCAATGCCGGGCTTGAAACGCCCCTGGCGAATGGCCACAACCAAATAACTCACTTTTAACGTACCACCCAACGAAAAGAAGAGTGCGGGTGGCGGAAATTCCACGCCAAAAATACGCAACATTAAGCCGGCCCAGATATTGACCATGCCCGCATACAGAAGCCATTTATATTTTTTCACGATCTTTTAATAACGATTTTAACTTATCATAAACCCAATGCGACAAACAACTCGTCTCTCTTGAAATCATTAAACAACCCGACACCCAAAACGGTTCATTATTGCGTAGCATCACATTCAAATGCCAACGTATTTTCCTGCACATTGCCCGCACGCATCATCGGTACCGATGCGCCAATGACGGGTGATATCATTGGAAGTGATTGCTCCACGGCCATAGCCGAGACCCGACGAATCGGTTCATCCCAGTCGTGATTGGCTAACTGAAATTTCCCCCAATGAACGGGAACGAAACAAGCCGTTTGCAATTCAATGGCAGCCTTTATCACCTGATGCGGCATCATGTGAATATATCGCCAGCTCTCATTGTACTGCCCGCACTCCAAAACCGCATAATCAAAAGGGCCATGTTCACGCCCGATGGCTTCAAAATGCGAATCATAGCCACCATCCCCACTCAAAAACAGATTCAGCGTAGGTGTCTTTACCACAAACGACACCCAAAGCGTCTGATTGCGCTTAAATAAACGCCCCGAGAAATGACGTGCCGGCGTCAACACCACTTTAAATCCGGATTCCAACTCATATCCGTCGTACCAATCACCTTCAATGATTTGTTCCGGCGAAAACCCCCAATGTTCCAGGTGAGCCCCAACACCCAATCCGGTGATCACTTTCCCAATGCGCGGCCTCAGCGTCCTTAGAGTAGCGAAGTCGAGGTGATCCCAGTGATCGTGCGTAATGAGCAGGTAATCGATATCGGGCAAATCATCGGGCTGATACACATCACTGCCCGGAAAACTGCGCGTGGTAAACGATACCGGCGATGCATGATCCGATAATACCGGATCCACCAAAAATCGTCGCCCTCCCGATTGAAAATAATATGCCCCATGTCCCAGCCACACAAAGCAATCGGTTGCCTTATGGAGACCCCGCAAATCAATCTTGACCGACGGCACCGGAGCATCCGGCTCACGACGGGGATTCCCTTTGATGAAAAACTCAACCATCGTCTTCCACACACTGGCATCTTCGGCAAAAGCCGGAGTCGGACTCAAATTCATAAACTGTTGACCGTCGTAATGCGGCGACTTTCGGATGCGCTCCAATCTTTCCCCCTCTGGCAACTGACCAAACTTGGGCATCCGTACAAACATCCACCCCGAAAAAATTAACCCACACATCAATAATACAACGATGTACAACATCCGATTTCCTTTTTCTAATTTCATAAACCGATTTAAGCACGTGCAACAGATACTCACTTGACAATGCCCTGCGATCCACCCACTGGATTCAATTCAGACAATAAATGATTAACTCATCAAATCAACCAATCATGTCCCACATCAAATCAAAAGTACGATTCACCAATTCATCCCTTTGTGTCTCATCCAAATCGGATGATTCCAAATAAAGATAAACACCATCAATATGCGACGAAATCAGCGACAAAAGCAACGACAACGGCAACGGTTTCACCACACGACCGTCTATGGCCTGTTTTAAACAATCAAGAAGCGGGGCTGAGTATTTTTCCCTCACCCCTTGTGACACCTTCATCAAATAGGGAGAAGTCACAAACTGACGGGTAAACTGATACTCACACGGATGGCTTAAAGCCCACTTCAACCACGCCATATACAACTGCTTAAAGTATTGACGAAGCGTCATCTCCTCTTGTGGCAACAGATGTGTACACGATGCCAAATGCTCTTTAATATAGATATAAACTGCAACCACCAATTCGTCCTTCGTTTTGTAATAATGAAACAACGTTCCGTTAGAAACGCCTGCCGACTGAGCTATTTTGCTCGTGGGTGTTCCGTGAAATCCATATTCCACAAAGAGTTTCAACGCAGCCTGCAATATCTGTTCCTGTTTATCCATTTATTTTATTTAAGATTGACTAATCACTCCACAAAAATAGTACTTTTATCGCATCATTCAGATGATGCACTCCTGATTTATTTCACACCACAGGCATACCATTAACAGAATGATCGATAAAACTCACCTCATTAAAACGACATGAACCAACTGAACATCAACAACGATGCCTGCACTCGATGCGGGGCTTGCATTGACTCTTGCCCGGTAAACATCATCGAAGCCGACGACAACCGCTTCCCGCTCCTTACCGCCCAACGCAATGCCTATTGCATTCAATGTTTCCATTGCGAAGCCGTTTGCCCCACGCAAGCACTCTCTCATCCTGCCGCAACACAGGGAATGAGCGACGTCAAACAGAGTGAACACTCTATTTCAGCCCATCAATTGGGGCAATATATGCAACAACGCCGTTCCATTCGACAGTTTAAGGCACAAAAAATCACCCCCGACACATTGCAACAAGCCATGGATGCGGTACGCTACGCCCCCACCGGCACCAACAGACAACTCAACCATTGGATTCTCATCAATGACGATGCACTGATTCATGATCTGGCAGATGGAACCATTCAATGGATGCGTCAGGTGGTTGCTGGTGCCCCCGAGATGGGTGCCCGTTACAATTTTTCAGCCATCATCGCCAATTGGGAAGCCGGTATCGACCGCATCTGTCGCCATGCTCCCCATTTGGCCATCTGCTACACCCCCACAGCACACCCTGTCGGTTCCAAAGATGCTGTCATCGCCACGGCTCACCTCGAATTGTTCCTGCCTTCAGTGGGTATTGGTAGCTGTTGGGCTGGCTTTTTAATGATTGCCATTGAGCAAATGCCGCTACTAAAACAACGCCTTGGCCTCACAGCCGACCATACTGTGCATGCTGCCCTCATGCTGGGGTATCCAAAGTACAAATACAAACGCATCCCCGCTCGTGATGCAGCCAAAGTCATCTGGTTATAAAAAACGAAACGGGTCGCCCATCGTGAGCGACCCGTTTCATTAATCGGATTATAATGTTCCTCTCTCAGTAACCCAGAACCACTTACTCAGCCTCCACTTGCACGGGTGCATTCGAAGCACGTTCCTTGGCTCGCAGGAATAAAGTTGACACCACCAAAACCAAAGCTAGCGCTGCCACATAAATCATCCGCCGTACAAAACGCGTGTCGTATACCGAAGCATCACCATGACGCGCTTTGATGATGAACACCACGATTAAAGCTATAATTAAACCAACGCCGCCCACCAAACTCATGATGGATGCCCCCGGAAAATGATTTAGATTAAACAGGATGCCAAAGACAGAAACACTCATCAAATAAAAAACCACCCGATGCATGAATCGATCAAATGCCGTTATATTCTCGCCCTCCGGGTCGGCAAACGCTTTCACAAAATAGAGCAGCCCCAGTACCGATAGGGACACCATCAACAACACGTTGATATCAAAAAAGGTTTTCAACGCCATTCCCAGCAGGAAAAACACCAGGACAACCATTTCAATTCGTTCAAAAATTGGATTCAACCAATTCCCGATTTTCTTCATTTGTTCGTTCTTCATCGTCTGTTTTTAAGCCCCTAATCCCCATAAAAAGGACTTGAGGGGTGTTTCGCAATATTTTTAGAGTCAAGCATTGATTTCCGTTGTCACTTTGCACCGTTGATACTTTGCTGATTAGTTTCTTCGCTCATCGCATTCGTCCCAATAACTCACCAAAGCACGTCTCAAAAAATCCCATGCGCCTTCATCCACTTCTCACAAGCCATCGGCCAGGTCGATTCGGTATTCGTTGAACGCCCCAAGCCATAACCATGACCTCCCGTTTCATACAAATGCAGTTCACAGGCCACATCATGTTGTTGCAGAGCCATCGCATAACGCACACTGTTTTGAACAGAAACTGCGCCATCGTTCATCGAATGCACCAAAAAGGCAGGCGGCGTAGTCGCATTCACCTGCACCTCATTAGAAAACAAACGAACCTGTTGTTCGGTCGGATTTGCCCCCAACAAATTCTCTCGCGAGCCGGCATGGGTAATGGCAGCATCCATCGAGATTACCGGATAAATCAGCAGTGAGAAATCAGGACGAGCACTCACACCTTCTGTAGCCTCATAAACCACCTCATCGTATCGCGTGGAGGCTGAAGCGGCCAAATGGCCACCTGCCGAAAATCCCATCACCCCCACATGAGCTGCATCAATGTTCCATTCAATGGCATGCTGTCGCACCAAACGAATGGCTCGCTGCACATCCTGCAATGGCCCGATGCTTTTATCACTCATGATGGCATCGTTGGGCAACCGATATTTCAACACAAAAACCGTCACACCCAATCCATTGAGCCAACGCGCAATTTCAACACCCTCATGCCCGATGGCCAACAAACCATAGGCACCTCCGGGACATACCACCACCGCTGCATGACGACGCCCATCACCCGGTGCCGGATAATAATCCATCACAGGATGTGCCACTCGCATCATCTTCACCCAATTGTCGCTTGAATCAACAATTGCCTCATATCCCGGCACATCTTTACTTCCCGGCACACCATCGGGCCACAAAGGCTCGTGATGCGTCTGACCTGTCAGCATCGTTATACCCGCCAGCAGGCACATGATACTGAATGATAAAATGGTTTTCATAAGCCTTTATTAAGCACCCTAATCCACTAAAGTGGAACTTTGAATGAGTGGCACTGATCTACTTCTATACTTATCTTCGCTTGAACTCCTGTATTCTGGTCCTTTCGCACTTTTGCACTTTTATTCTTTCGTACTTTCAAACCACTGGCAACGGCTCACTTCCCTCCAAACAAGCCCTTATCCTCAATAAAGCCAATCAACTGTTTGGCCATTGCCTGTTGTTCACTGACACTGGGATGACCATACGAGTTTTTAAAGGGAAAAAACAACGTGTAAATCTTATCATCGCCTAGTGAATTCACGGCCGAAGCAATATACCCCGGCCAGAAGGATCCTTCACGAGTCGCATCCATGCTACCGAGGGCACAAATGATATTGGCTTTCGGATATCGGGCACGAATGTCACCCACAAAACGACCATACGCTGCGATGATTGCAGAAGAATCGGGTGCCTGACTACCAAATCGCGCCACAAACTGCTCATGTTCGGGTTTATTGACAAGCCATGAATCGTTTTGAAACAGATTAATCACCACCACATCAGGTACATATTGCGAAAAATCCCACTGCGAAAGCGAATCAGTTGGGTCGGCTCGATGGTACATCTCCCCCATCACCATGGGAAACCAACTCACCGTGATACCAATTCCACTCTTTCCGATGCAATGGTAAGCAGCATCAAAATGACGTGCGGTGATGGCAGCATAAGTCTCATAGTTGTTTTGAAAATAACCATACCATCTATCCTCTCCCGCAAAATCTTCGTTGGCATAACCACAGGTGATAGAGTTACCGTAAAACTCAATCCGGCGCTGTTTGGCCGGTGCAGGCGGCAACACTTTTCCTCCCCGGGTCACATCAAAACCATAAAAAAGCGTCTTTCCCTTATCCCATTCGGTTCGTTTGAACAACGTCACCTCATGTTCCCCCTTTTTTAACCCCGCAACCAAGGTATAGCTTCGCTTTTCGTTATCCGGGTGAATTTTGCCTACAACTTTATTGTCAACAATGACATTGTAATAGTTGGCAGTATCCAAATCCTGCAACGTTGCCGACACTCCGGTGCCCTTAAAACGAATGGTCACCGAAGTGCCCGGCCACGACAATTCCGCCGCATCGGCGCGATTGACAATACGACCTTCATAACGTATTTGAGCATGATCAAAACCAATCGTTGGTTTTTGGGCTTGCGCAACCCCCAATAACATACAGGCGGCTACAAACAGTGATTTATTAAGCATTCTATTTCAATATGTAAATTAATTAACACAAACGACATCCGGCAACAAATTGATATCATCAATCATTCAACCATCATTCTTTTACACTTCCCCGACCATTCCGTCACTTGCAACCGAATGATTTCGGTACGATGAAACGATTTTTCAGCATATTTCATCCCCACAGCTTTGTCGTGAGGCGAATATTTATCCAACAATAAAGACAATGCCTTCATGCGCTCGGCATCCGACAAGCCACGATGAGCCGTACACTGCAAAACAATACTTTCGTACTCGGTGGTAAACTTATCGGAGAGCACGTTTGTCTTGCCCACCACGCAAAATGACACGCGAGGCTCCTTTTCCATACATTGCAATTTGCGCCCAACCGGGGCACAATGCACGTATAAACTTTGATCGCCATCCCACACATAGTTCACAGGAATACCATAAGCACCCTCGTCCGGACAACTCATCGACAACGTGCCATACTCCCCACTCCGGAGAAGCTCTGTTGCCTTCGCCTCATCTAACAACCGATCCTGCCGACGCACCTTATCGTTATGATAATTCGTTACTTCCATCATTCAACAGTTCATTTTTCTGTGGTAAAGATAGCACACGCCTTTAATCCTCATGATCCCGAGTCTCAAACAGTGCCCATTTTTCTGGCAATGATGATCAAATCCGTCAGAAAAGAACCATCGGGTTCCGGATAAGCCTTCCGCTCAACGGTCAACACCTCAAAACCGGCTTCCGTCAAACAGCCCATCAAATAATCCGCCTGATGATAATAAGACATACACACGCTCTCCGTCACTGAAACTGGTGGTCTCAAAGCCTGATTTTTCATTGTCATCTTCCATCGTGCTCAGATAAAACACGCCCGATGGCTCCAACAAATTGGCAACATCTTCGATCAATGCTTTTAATTCGGCTTTAGACAAATAAGGAGCGCAAAACCCGCACATCACCCCGTCAAATGTGCGATGAATGCAACCAATGGATCGACAATCCATCACCTCAAAATCGCCTTGCGGATAATTCTTCCGAGCCAGATCAATCATATTGGGAGCCAAATCGATTCCGGAAATCCTAAAATCAGGCCGCTTCACCCCCATGTAACGCGTTACATTGCCCGGCCCGGTGGTAATTTCAAATATATGAGCGCCTCGCCGTGCTACCAGGCTGCAAAACTGATCGTACGTGTCGTGATATAAATCCATCTCCATCATTTTTTCTTCATAACGCTTCGCCGCGTTGTGATAGGTGGTGACGGTTTCTTGCATTCTTGATTCAATGGGCATTATACAGTTCAAGTTAAAACCTTAATAAATTGAAATCTTTAAAAGCGAGATGTAGTCTCATGATTTAAATTGACTAAAAAAAAGATGGCTATAAGCCTTCTGCCTCCTTTAATCAATCAGCATCGAATATAATCATAAAACAATTCCGTAATATAAACATGTTAAACAACATCAATTTGGCTTTGCCGAGCAGAGATTCTCATGGCTCGTTTCTTCAGCACATCATCCGTCAAATCGTCTTACGTCTTTACCTCAAAAATAAACGACATTGATTTACAATACTCGATGCAGAAAACAGCTTCATCTGCAACAATCACAACCTCATCATGCCTATGTATCTGCCATCGCACATGTCGATGAACGTATCACTTACCATTTTTCAGCATTCGCACACCAATCATCTCCCTTCGATCAATGTCTCTTTCGTTTCAACACCCTATTTCGATGTGTTAGCTAGCAATTCCGGGTACTGCAATACCTCGATGAGACCATTTCGACGCATCATTCGACACCTGCAAACATTCATGTTGGATTGTAAATACTCAATCACGAGCTTGCAACAGGATGATGCAAGCGCTTCAATACATCATTAGCAGCCTGCAAATGCATGATTTATGTCATTCGGAGATCGACAAACCTGTTTCGGAATACGATGAGAACGATTAGAACATCGATTCAGGCACTGCCAATCATTGCGAATGACATGATGCAAATCACAAAACCGCCCTAACCACAAGGTTTTTGATTTCAGTCACTCACTCCAAAAGATGAAAGACCCAAAAAAAATCAATGATTAAATAACATTCGTCAATTTATTTGTTGCACATTCCAAAAACTGTTTTAAATTGAGAAACATATATCACCATCAATTACAACCTGCATTAACAATATGATGCAAACAACAGGTTAATTGACACATACAATCAACACAATAGAAACAAACACAAACACTCACAACAAAGAAGTTATTGTTCCACTATATTAATTTTAACTTAATTATTAACTAAAACTTAATGCCATGAACAATCTTCAAGAGAATAAACTGAAGATGTATGGTGTGGTATGCTCCACATGCGATCAATATCAATCGGTCACCGATTCATTGCCGCAATTTACCAACAACCGAATGATGCTAAAAGAGTGCATCAACAACATTTCGGCGCATTCGAGCCGGCAAATGGAAAACCGAAAAGGTCTCACAGCCTCACAAAAAGAGGTACGAAGCATCCTTGAGAGGCTCATCGTTGAGCAACTATTCAAAATTAAAGCGTGCGCCAAGCTTACTGGAAATGTGCAACTCATGAGCGACTGCAGCATTTCACCCAGCCGCATCTCTACGATGTCAGCGATTCGTCTGCGCGACTTTGCAAGCCTTATGTATAGTCGTGCTCAGGAAAACATGAACGATCTTCGCTCTTTTCAAGTCTCCGAACAAAGCCAACAAGACTTGCAAGCTGCGATTGACCGCTTTTGGGAGTCGCTCAACAGCACGCACATGAACCGAAACATGAGCACTCAAAACACGCGACTGCTCCACTCTTGTTTCAAAGAAGCCGATAAAATTCTGATAGCCATGGACACTGTGGTGGAAATTGTTCGCAATAGTCAATCCGATTTTTATTCGGCCTACAAACAGGCTCGCCACGTGGTGGATCTGGGCAGTAGCAAACTTGATTTGCGAGGACAAGTAATTGACTCTCTCACAGGTGAACCCATTAAAGGAGTCACCATCACCTTTTCAGAAGTATCACCAAACTCGCGCACCAAAGCCAATCGCGTTTTGGTAAAAAAGAGTGCCAACAAAGGTGGTTTTTACATCCGCAATATGGCCAATGGAACCTACAACGTTTCCGCTCAAAAAGAAGGCTATACCGAACAGGTCTCGAGCGTGGTGATCACGGATGGCACAAAAAATGAACTCAACATCAAACTCTCCTCTAATTGATGTAGAATTCAAAATTGGAACAATAACACCAAAGCCCGAAGACTTTCGTCTTCGGGCTTTTACTTATTTAAGAGCCACTACAGACAACACAACCATTCACTCCCCTTCCATAAATTGTTTTGGTGATTTCCCGTACATCTCTTGAAAACGTTTGGCAAAATACGAATGATTACTAAACCCGACCAAATACATCACCTCTGCCACAGTAAAAGTCCTTTTCGACAATAGTGTGGCTGCTTTCTTAAGCCGAACACTGCGAATATAATCAACGGCCGTTTGTCCTGTAAGCGCTTTAATACGCCGATACACCTGTTTGGCACTGTAGCCCGACTTTTCGCTAAGTCGATTCACATTTAATTCCGGGTTGGTCAACTCCTCTTCAATAATGGCAGTAATGGTTTGCAAAAACTTTTCATCCCCCGATACAACCTCTGGTGTCGTGGGCTCAATGATGGCCTGCTGCCGTACCTTCTGCACCATCAATCGTCGAGCTCGCAACACTTGATGAAGCCGATCGGCCAAATAACCAATTTCAAATGGCTTAGCAATAAAAGCATCAGCCCCCGTACGATAACCCGTCAGTTCCGTCCCTCTATCATCGCGTGCTGTGAGCATCACTACGGGAATGTGCGAGGTGGTGATGTTTTCTTTCAGTTTGCGGCACATCGTCAACCCATCCATCACCGGCATCATAAGATCGGTTACAATGATATCGGGCAACTCACTCATGGCTGCATCCAACCCTTCCAGACCATTTTGTGCTGTCAGGCAACGATATTCGCGCGACAATTGTGTCGACAAAAAAGAAAGAATCTCCTGATTGTCCTCCACGATGAGCAACAAAGGCCTGTCTGTTCGATTCTCATCTTGAATACTCACTGCCAACAAGGGGTGAGTCTCATGCTCTTCATCGTGAACCAACTGACGGAGGGGTAATACCACCTCGATGGTGGTGCCGCGCACACCATCTGACAAAGCGGTCACACGCCCTCGATGCTGCGTCACATACTCCCTTACGATGGACATACCCACACCACTTCCTTCCCTGTTCTGCGCCAAAGTGTGCTCCGAACGGAAAAAACGATCAAACACGTGGGGCAAGTCGTCCGGATGAATGCCCGGCCCCTGATCGATGATGCGAACCATCACGTCATCGCCCATCGCTTCAATCACGACTTGAATCTTAGAACCATCAGGGGCAAATTTGGCCGCATTCGACAAGATATTATTGAATACAGCCTCCAACTTCAACACATCCCCTTCAATAGGCAAAACATCACAAACGCTTTGAACAGCAATGGTAACCTGCCGCATGGACAATGATTTATCGAATACGGCGATGAGCCCTCGGAGCAGAGCCACGACATCTATGGAGGATACCATTAATCCGGCACTTCCACCCTCTTGGCGACCAGCATCAACCAATTGACGAATTAAATCACCCATTTTACGAGCATTCTGTCGAACATCAGCCAGGGCTTCCTTCAACTCAGGCGACTTTACCTGCTCCATTAATTTGCCCAATGGCCCAATAATGAGGCTTAACGGCGTTTTCAACTCGTGCGAGATATTAGTCAGAAAGTCGATTTTGTGTGCCGTCAGTTCCATGGTTTTTATTTTCTCCAACCGCTCGTATCGCAAACGGTTTAACACCAACCAATAATTCACCAATGCGAAAACCAATAAAACAAAGATCACCGAATAAAATAATTTGGACCACCATGTGAGATACCAGGGATGACGAACAGTCACATTCATCAAATAAGCGTCTCCAACCGGCTGCCCATCGCTGCCCACATACGACACCTCTAATAAATATTTACCCGGACGTAAATCCGTGTATGAAATACGACAAGCACCCGGTTCCAAAAAACGCCACTGTGCATCTACGCCTTGCAGCCGATAAGCATATTGTATCGCGGCTGATTCACCATATTGAAACCCCGAAAAAGCAAACGACACATTGTTCTCATGAGCCCTGAGCTCCAAATCACGGGCAAACCGAAGACTCCCCAACACTCCCAAATTCTGAGCACCAATACCATCAACCAGCTCATCATTGACCCACAAACCGGTCAAATAAACAGGGCGATATTTAAGATATCCCAAGGCACCTTCAGTGGTCAGAGTCACCAATTCATTAATCCCTCCCGCCACCACTGCGCGTGATGCAGCATGATAGCTTACCGATGAGAAATAATTGATACCGGCGCTAATCTGTCTGACAGCCAATGTATGCTTATCAATGACAAACAACCCGGCTGTAGAACTGACCCATACTTGATTATCGTCATCAGCCAATCCATTAATGGAGGCTTGACTCAATCGGGCATCTGTGATTTGTTCCTGTGTATAATCATCCACACGCATGCGTACCACTTGATTCCCCAAAGCCACCCACACATAAACATCTTTGTCAACCAACATGGCCGTTACATCATCCGATGGCAATGCATTAGTGGACGATTGAGTTGTGAATTGAATCACCCGCCCGGTGAAATGGTCAATTTTATTCACCCCGCCTCGATATACAGCCACCCACATATGACCATACACATCAGCTGCGACACTTTGTGGCATCGTTCCTGATAAGGCACTGGCTCCGCCATGCGAATGATAGTTTCGAAGTGCCGTGACCGGTCGCCCCCTCGATTGTTTCAACTGCTGTTTATCCACCACAAACACCCCACCCAAACAAGTGGCAATCCATAAAGCACCGGTATCGTCTTGTGTAATGGCATACGCCCAGTTAGCATTACGCATGCCCGAAGTGTCTTCAATCCGATAACGCTCAAATTCCGACGATGTCTCATCATAACGGCAAATGCTGCCATCGGTGGCAATCCAAATCTCTCCGTCTCGGTCTTCATAAATATGCCTCACTTTATTGTGGGGCAAGGGATGCTCCTTACTGTTTTGCTGAAACCATACGCTTCGCCCAATTTTGCGATCCGTCATTATGAGTCCGTTGGTACCCCCCAACCATAGTCGTCCTTTCGTGTCGGTCAACAAAGAAATGATCTGATTTCCCTCGGTCGAGCCGGTCAGTTCATTCACCGACTGTCGCACAATATGATCGTGATGCACATACAACGATACTCCCCCATCTGTCCCCAACCAGATATTCGCATCGCGATCGGCATACACCGACCATACAATATTATTAATCAAAGAACGATTATTCAGCGCATTGTGACGAATTAAGCGATGCTCCCCACTCACAGGATCATACACAAACAAACCATTGTCCGTTCCCGTCCAAAGACATCCCTGATTATCGAGAAACAACGACTTAACCGAGTTACCACGCAACAAAGCCACCTCATGCGACTGCCCCGTGGCCGGATAATAAGCCCACAGCCCACCTTCAACCCCCACCCAGATACACGATCGGGCATCATCGACCAATAACGAAAGAATTAAACGATTGGATGTGTCATTATCACTGCCCAGAGGTATCATCTCAAAACGATCCTCGTCTTTTTGATAACGACACAACCCGTTGTAAGTCCCCATGTAATAACTATTGGCGCTATATCGCATGATGGTATAAATAGCCTGATGAGGCAACAAACTTTCAGCAACGCGCAGCGCCTTGCCCGTAAGGGCATCATAACGAAACAACCCGTTCATACTACCTAACCAATAGTGAGATCCATCGAGGTGCTCGATGGCACGAATATTATCGGGCAATCCCGCAGGCATGGTTTCTATTCGATCGTCTTGAATATTGTACACCAGCAATCCGGTCTCCGCGCCCAACCACAGATGAATAGAGTCCGGCATAAACATGGTATTAATAACCCCATCAACCGCACCAGTGCCCATGGTATCAGCCTGCCCGTAACGACGCGCCATGTAGCCATCGTAACCATACAAACCATTATTGGTACCCAGCCACATCATTCCCCAATAATCCTGAACCATACTGTGTACCACCGAAGCATTCAGCCCCTGCCGCCGATCCACAGATGTAAATTCATGGGAACGCAAACCATGTGACCACAACCACGGCGTCCCCATTACAAACATCACCATCAACGATAACCAGGATCGAATTATTTTTATAGTATTAGAACGAAAACATTTCATTTGGCAATAAATATCAAATGTGAGTATCAAGACATCAAACAAGATACTGACGCCTCATATACATCAAACAAAAATACACTATCCATCACACCTGTTAACCTTTCTCAACAGTATTTTCCCCTTCATCACCATCCTTGTCTATTTTGTGGCTTGTTTTGTCCAAAATATATCCACCATGTCCGATTTATGTCATGCTTTGACAAGCCTCGACAGGACATTTCCTTGCCCAGTTTGTAATTTTAAAAAGTGCAAGCCATACGAAAGAACACATTATATCACCAGCCATAAGCTAAAATTTGCACCAGTTACAAAATCGAAATAAATAAACATCCAATATATGTCATACACACGCCTTTTATCACTGCTATTGCTGACAACCCTGTTCGTTTCTTCACCAGCTCAAGGAAAAAAGCCACATGTGGTCATCGACTCCCGCGGCGTCATGCGCAAAGCGACAGATGGCTCCGAGCTCCACGGCTTTGGAGTGAACTATTCTCTGCCTTTTGCACATGAATACCGAATGGTGAAACAACGCGGCATCCGCATCGAAGAGGCCATTGACCGCGATGTGTACCACATGACTCGCTTAGACATTGATTTGTATCGGGTACATGTATGGGACACCGAGATTTCCGACTCGTTGGGCAACCTCATCCAAAATGACCATCTGCGTCTGTTCGACTACACCATTCATCAAATGAAAAAACGTGGCATGCGTTTCATCATCACCCCCATTGCGTTTTGGGGAAACGGATGGCCCGAAAATGATGAACCCACGCCAGGATTCTCTCACAAATATGGCAAAGCCGACTGCCTTACACACCCCGAAGCCATCAAGGCGCAAGCCAATTATTTGTTCCAGTTCCTCAATCATGTCAATGCATACACCGGCATTGCTTATAAAGATGAAACAGACATTGTGGCTCTGGAAATATCCAATGAGCCGCATCATAAAGGAACAGCAAAAGAGGTCACACAATACATTAACACCATGGTGAAGGCCATGCGCAAAAGCGGAACCCAAACACCCATCTTTTATAACATGAGCCACAGCATTCATTTGGCAGATGCTTATATGAATGCCAACATACAGGGCGGTACATTTCAATGGTATCCCACTAACCTGGTGGCCAATCACCAAATTGACGGTAACTTTTTACCTCATGTGGCCGACTATGTCATTCCATTTGCCAACCATCCCAAGTTCGGTAAGATGGCCAAGATTGTTTATGAATTCGACCCGGCCGATGTGGGAACCAACGTGATGTATCCAGCCATGGCCATAGCGTTTCGCAAAGCAGGCATGCAGTTGGCCAACCAATTTGCTTACGACGCCATCGACTGGGCTCCATTCAACACCAATTACGGCACCCATTTTATGAATCTGGCATACGCTCCGGCTAAGGCCATTAGCCTGAAAATTGCATCCGCAGTATTCCACAACATGCCCATGGGCTCCCAAAAACAACCGGATGCACTGCTGATTGACTACCCCAACGACCTGACACAATGGAACACACCCGAAAAATTCTTTTATAGCAACACCACATCACATCATCCCATTAATGTCACCGCATTACAAGAGATTGCCGGATGTGGCTCCTCGCCCGTAATACAATATGATGGCACCGGCAGCTACTTTCTCGATCGAATCAGCAATGACGTGTGGCGCCTGGAAGTGATGCCCGATGCCTGGTGGATTGACGATCCTTACAGCAAAGCAAGCCCTTCGGCTCAAAAAGCAGCCGTGATGCATGCGACCCGCAACATGTGCATCGAGCTACCCACGCTGGGAAAGCAATTCACCATGCGTGCCATCAATGATGGCAACCACTTTTCAGCCACAGTAAAAGAAGGAGCCTTTACCATCCGTCCGGGTGTTTACCTGCTCAGCAACCGCGCCGAATCACTGAACATGGATATCACCCAAACATATCGTCACATCCGCCTCAACGAATATGTAGCACCGGCCAGCGACCTGCCAAACACCGCATTATGGAACCACACACCCGCCGAACAGATCGCCGGTCAATCCGTCAACATCCAATTCACGGCTGTCAGCCCCGATTCCATTCTTGCGGTTAAATGCGTAACGACCCTCAACGAACGCTGGGAAACCCTCACCGCAAACAGCACGGGAGCCAACAGTTACCGCATTGACCTGCCCAATGACATGCCCAGGGTTGGATTATTGCAATATCGCATCATCATCGAGACCACCACTGGCACATATACATTTCCATCAGGAGAGCAGGGCGATCCATGGCGCTGGGACAACATTCACAATCCCGTCTACACACTACGCCTCTCTCCCAAAGCAAGTCAACTGGTT
Source organism: Breznakibacter xylanolyticus (assembly GCF_003254275.1). GTDB lineage: Bacteria > Bacteroidota > Bacteroidia > Bacteroidales > Marinilabiliaceae > Breznakibacter > Breznakibacter xylanolyticus. The sequence continues at coordinate 206,537 of NZ_QKZK01000002.1, forward strand.
CTTTGGGAAGCCGAAAATGATTGGGAACACTCCTATAAAACATGGTATCCAACGGTGAACCTGATGCCCACAGCACAACACACCGTGAGCCTCAACATTGCCTTTCCGGAACTGCCTGCTCCCGACGTTATAAACCCTGACAAAAAAAGTTATGCCTTCAAATTCTTCTCGGGGCATCGTCTAAATGGTCGTCAACATGAAATAACAGAGAAAAAACACCTGATGCTGAAAGTAACCAACAACCAACCAACAGCTCAGCCCATCGAAGTGGGTCTTTCGGACAAAAATGGCAGCGTGGCGGCAGCTCGGGTGACACTCAAGCCGGGGCAATCGGTTTACAGTCTTCCCCTTTCGGCGTTGCAGCCGGCGAAATATCTCATCATTCCACGACCATATCCCGATTTCCTGCCCTATGAAACCAATTCAAACCAAAATCCCATTGACCTTTCGCAAACTGAAACACTGCAACTGGAAGTGATGCCCGGTGAATCACCCATTGTTAATATTGACATTGAAAAAATATGGATGGAATAAGAACAGATGATGATTGCGGTGAAGTCCCGCTCAATCCACTCTCAATGACATCCACATCACACACATCATATTTTAAAAGCAACAACATGAGACAATCATTTTTCGGGATAATTGCCGCGACCGGGTTGCTCCTGGGAGCCTGCAACACACCACCCGGTTTGCCCCAAAACGTCAACTTCAATCACGGATGGCGTTTCCACAAAAGCGACGACACACTGATGCATCCCCCCGTGGATGCCACATGGGATTCGGTGAGCCTGCCTCACACAGCCAACGTGGAGCCTTTGGTCATTATGAAACAATGGCAAGGCATCTGTTATTACGAAAAACAATTTAAGGTCTCCCCTGACGATCGCGACAAAACATTGTCCCTTCAATTTGATGCAGCCATGAATGTGGCTGATGTGTGGGTAAACGACCAACACATGACCCGTCACCTGGGTGGCTACCTTCCCTTTGTCATCCAACTGAACGACGTCATTCGCTTTGATACGATCAACACCATTCGTGTGCGCCTGGACAATCGCGACAATCCGGTGACCGGCCCCAAGCCCATGGATATCCTCGACTTTAACATGTACGGCGGAATTTACCGCAATGTGCATCTGTTGGTAAAAAATCCCGTTCATCTCACCAATCCAATCACCGCCAACACCGAAGCCGGCGGAGGCGTATTCTTTGCCACCACACAGGCAAGTACGGATGCAGCACAGTTCCACATCAAATCACAGGTGAAAAACGCCGGATCTACCAATGTTAATATTCACGTGGTTAATCTCCTGATAGACGACAAGGGTCAAACCGTTGGTTCCTACCCTTCCGAAACCATCACACTGGCTTCGGGAGCCATTGGCGAGCTGCCGGTAGTCGGATCTCTGCAACACCCCCGGTTATGGTCTCCCTCCCAACCCGCGCTTTACACCCTCAAAACACAGGTGTTTGCCAATGGCATCCTCAGCGATGAGCAAATGACCCGTGTGGGCATCCGCACCATCAAAATTACCAACGAAGGATTGTGGATCAATGGCGAGAAAACCTTTTTGCGCGGGGTGAATCGTCACCAGGAATACCCCCATGTGGGATATGCCTTAAGCGATGCGGCACAATATCGCGATGCATACAAAATCAAACAAGCCGGATTCGACTATGTGCGTGCATCGCACTACCCCATGTCACCCGCATTTATGCATGCCTGCGACGAATTGGGCATCATGGTGTTGGACGCCATCCTGGGCTGGCAATATTTTGGCGACGATGCATTTGAGAAACTGGCGCTGCAATCGAGCCGCGAGCTCATTCGACGCGACCGTAACCATCCGTGTGTGCTGGCGTGGGAACTTTCAATCAACGAAACCACCATGCCGGCCAGTTTCATGGACAGCGCATCCATCATCGCACATCGTGAATATCCCTTTAACAGCTGCTATTCGGCCGGATGGGTGCGTCAGGCCTACGATATTTACATCGAAGCCCGCCAACATCGCCATGGCCTTTATCCCGACAAGCCATTATTGGTGAGCGAATACGGCGATTGGGAATATTATGCCCAAAATGCCGGGTTCAATCAGGAAGATTGGCAAGACTTGCTCGAAGAAGAGCGCACCAGTCGCCAACCTCGCGAATCAGGCGAGAAACGCATGCTGCAACAAGCCATCAACATCCAGGAAGCCCATAACGACAACCTCTCCACACATGCTTTTGGCGATGGTTATTGGGTGATGTACGACTACAACCGGGGCATGGCACCCGATCACGAATACTCGGGCATCATGGATATCTTCCGTCTGCCCAAATTCAGCTACTATTTCTTCCAAAGCCAACGCAGTGTCGATGCCAATCGGGTTATGAGCGCCCCCATGGTGTTTGCTGCCACCTATTGGCAACCGGGCATCAGCAACAGCGTGAGGGTGTTTAGCAATTGTGATGAAGTAGAGCTACTGGTAGACAACCGTTCCATGGGACGACAAAAGCCCGACCAGAATAACATCTCCAATCATCTGCACCACCCTCCCTTTACCTTTGATGTGGCCTGCACACAACCCGGCACCATCAAAGCCATTGGATACCTGAAGGGCAAAGCCGTGGCTGAACACACCGTTACCACAGCCGGGGAACCACAACAACTCACCATCATCATTGATGAAAGCGGCAAGGCACCCCAACGCAACGATGTGATCATCGTTCATGCCACCGTTGCAGACGCCAACAATATGCAGGCACATTTATACAACGAAAATGTGACCTTCGACGTAGAGGGTGCACAAGTCATTGGCCCGGCACACACACCGGCACGCGCCGGCATTGCATCCATCATCATCCGTACCGGCAACATTCCGGGAAAAATCACCATCAAAGCCACCACAGGGCACATCACTGCGAAACCAATTCAAATCAATGTTCAATAAAAATCCAAGGTCTATCAAATCAAAAAAATCCGTTATGAATTTAAACGTTCTCAATCGACGCTGGTGCACACTCTGTTTGATGCTGTGCATGACATTGGTCGGATGGATGAGTCCGATGCAGGCGCAACAAAGCCGCACTGTCACCGGAACCATCACCGACCAGGACAATATTCCCATGATAGGGGTCACCATCATGGTTCCGGGCACCACCCTGGGCACCATCACCAACAATGATGGACAATACTCACTGTCGGTACCCGCTGAGTTTACCCAACTGCAAATCTCCTTCATGGGTTACGAAACAGTGGTGAGTGACATTCCGGCCAACCGGGTACTCAATGCGCAGCTCAATGAAGAAACACATTCGCTTGGCGACGTTGTGGTCATTGGTTATGGGACGCAACGCAAAGGCGATCTCACCGGTTCCATAGCCAATGTGAACAGCAAGGACTTCAACCAAGGGATGATTGGCTCACCCGAGCAGCTCATCAACGGGAAAATTGCCGGGGTGCAAATCATGAGCAATGGCGGTTCGCCCACAGCGGGCAGCTCCATACGCATCCGTGGCGGCGCTTCGCTCAATGCCAACAACGATCCGCTCATTGTGCTCGATGGGGTGCCCCTGGAGATTGGCGGCATCAGCGGCAACAGCAACAACTTTTTGAGCCTGATCAACCCCAACGACATCGAGAGCATGACCGTACTGAAGGACGCTTCGTCAACAGCCATCTATGGGTCGCGTGCCTCCAACGGGGTCATCATCATCACCACCAAGAAAGGTGCGGCCGACAAGATGAAAATCAACGTGAGTTCCACCAATTCGATCCAAACCAAGACCAAGCTGGCCGAGATGTTGTCGAGAGATGAATTCGTTCAGGTGGTGAATCAAAACGGTTCGGACGCACAAAAAAACCTGTTGGGAAGTGCACAAACCGATATGAACGACGAAATTTTTCAAATGGCCTATGGCACCGACAACAACGTGAGTCTCTCGGGCACATACAACAAACTACCCTATCGCGTTTCGGTGGGTTACTACAATCAGGATGGCATCCTGATGACCGACAACGCCCAACGTGCCACCGGCAACCTGTCGCTATCACCCTCGCTGTTAAACGATTTTTTGAAATTGAACATCAATGTAAAGGCATCGCACAACAGCAACCGATTTGCGATCAACGATGCCATTTGGGGAGCCTCGACCTGGAACCCCACGCAGCCCATCTATTCGGGCGTTTCGGCCTATGGCGGATACAACGAAGCGCTTGAATCAAACGGAGAGCCCGTTACCGGAGCAGTAATCAATCCCGTGGGCTTACTCAAGCAACATCATTCAACCAGCACCATCAATCGGGTGATTGGGAACTTTGATGTGGATTACAAACTGCATGTGTTGCCCGACATGCGATTCCATGCCACACTGGGATACGATTATGCCAAGGGTCAGGGCGACATTGAAGTGCCTGCCACAGCCGCTCAGTACTTCATGTCGGGCGGTCGCGACTATTCGTATGGTCCACAGGAAAACACCAACCGTCTGCTCACCACCTATCTGAACTACAACAAAACCATCGGCATGCACGCCATTGACGCCATTGCCGGTTACGACTATCAATACTGGAAAAGCTACACCGGCGCATACGAACAAACCAACGTGGCCGGTGAATCGCAAACCTCAACGGCAGCCAACGACCAGCGCCACGTATTGCTCTCGTACTATGGCCGATTGAACTACACCCTGATGTCGCGATACATGCTCACGGCTACCGTACGTCAGGACGGCACCTCGCGTTTCAGCCAGGATAACCGCTGGGGTACTTTCCCTTCGGTGGCATTGGGATGGCGCTTATCGGAAGAAGCCTTTCTGAATGAATGGGATGCTCTCACCAATTTAAAGCTGCGAGGCAGCTATGGCGTCACCGGCCAACAGGATGGCATTGGGAATTATGCTTATCTGCCCGTTTATACCATCAGCCAAAACGGTGCCGGCTATTTCAACAGTTACACCTATCGTCCGCAGGCTTATGACGCCAACCTGAAGTGGGAAACCACCACTGCCTACAACTGGGGTCTCGACTTTGGATTCTTCAACAACCGCCTGTCGGGAAGCATCGATTACTACACCCGTCAAACCGAGGACTTATTAGCGCGTGTGCCATCGGCAGCAGGTACCAATTTTGATAAAACCATCATGACCAACGTTGGAAATGTTGACAGCGAAGGTTGGGAGATGGTGATCAACGCCACACCGGTGGACAATGATAACTGGACATGGAACCTGACCGTAAATGCCAGCACACAAAGCATGAAGGTTAAGAATCTTTCGCTGGTCAAGAACGCCGAAATCACCAACACGCCGGTGGGGCCCACCATCGACAGCTATAATTTTCAGGTTCTCACCGAAGGTTACGAGCCTTATATGTTCTACGTTTACCATCAACTGTACGATCCGCAGGGCAAACCCATCGAAGGAGCCTATGCCGACCTTAACAACGATGGCACCATCAACTCATCCGACTTGTACCGCTACCACTCGCCGGCTCCCGACTACATCTTCGGGTTGAGCAGCACGCTGCGCTACAAACAATGGAACCTGGGCATGAGCCTGCGTGCCAATGTGGGCAACTATGTGTACAATGGCATGGCCATGAACACAGGCGCATTCAACACCATGTCGTACAACAGCGCCCAGCTCAACAACCTGTCGGCAAGTTATCTTGATACACGCTTCACCAGTCGTCAATACCTATCGGATTACTATGTGGAAAATGCATCGTTCCTGAAGATGGATAACCTCACACTGGGCTACAACTTTGGACGCATCAACAACTGGTTCAACCTTAACGCCACGGCCATGGTGCAGAATGTGTTTACCATTACCAACTACAGCGGTGTGGATCCCGAGGTTCCCCAGGGAATGGATCGCTCGTTCTACCCGCGCCCGCGCATTTTCTCACTGAGCCTGGGATTGGATTTTTAATCATTTCAATCATCGCACAGCAGGTTTCATTGATCCATACAACAGAAACATCCTGTGCCCATAAAATATACAACAATGAAAAAAACACTATATCTCGCCGCCATTGTGCTCGCCACTTCGCTGAGCGCATGCACCGACGATTTGGATCAGATGCCCAACACGAGCACCACGTCGTCACAGGTTTACACCACGGCAGCCAATTACAAAGCCGTGCTGGGCAAACTCTACGCCTCTTTTGTGATTGCAGGACAAGAGAAAGACGGCAACAAAGACCTTTCGAGCAACCTGGGCTTCGATTACATGCGTTATTACTTTAACCTTCAGGAGTGTGGCACCGATGAAGTGGCTTCCACCTGGCTGGAAGGCGACAAACTGCGTGATGTCACTTTTTTGAACTGGGATGCCAACGACCCTTGGGTTTCGGACATGTATTACCGGGCTTATTACACCATTGCGCTGGCCAATGAGTTGATCCGCAACGCCACCGACAGCAAAATCAGTGGTTTTAGCGACGCCGAGCAGGCCTCTTTGCGCACCTATCGTACCGAAGCACGTTTTCTGCGAGCATTGGCTTACTATCATGTGCTCGATCTTTACCGCAATGCCCCCTTTGTGACGGAAAACGACCCTGTGGGCGCCTTTATTCCCCCGCGATACACAGCCGAAAAGCTGTTTCAATACATCGAATCGGAACTACTGGCCATCAACGAGAGCCTTCCCGCGCGCCAAACGGTCGAATATGGTCATGCTCCGCAGGCTGCTGCATGGACGTTGCTGAGCCGTCTTTACCTCAACCACAAGGTGTATCTCGAAAAAGAAGATGCTGCTTATTACACTCAGTGCATCACTTGGTGTAACAAGGTGATTGCAGCCGGTTATACCATTGAAGGCGATTATGCCAAACTGTTCAATGCTGACAACCACCTTCGCACCAACGAAATCATCTTCCCATTGGTGGTCGATGCCACCCTCACCTCGAGCTGGGGTGCCTCTACCAGCATCATTTGCGGCGCATCCAACGCCGATTCAAAAACATTGTTGGGCGTGAGCAGCGAATGGAACTCGTTCCGCACACGTGGCGAACTCACCAACAAGTTTGACGACGACGATCGCCGGGGCATGTTCTACACGCAGGGACAAACCCAATTCATTGAAGCCATGGATAACCAGGTGCACGGGTATTTAAGCCTGAAATGGACCAACCTGAACGATGCCGGCGAAGCCGTGTCGAACACCGCCAAAGACGGCGTGAGTACCGACTATCCGATGTTTCGCCTGGCAGATGTGTATTTGATGCTGGCCGAAGCTCATGTACGCGGCGGAGCAGGAACCTCGCTCGACATTGCCACCGGCTACGTGAACCAATTGCGCGAACGTGCTTACGGTGACAACTATGCCACCAAAGGCCAAATTACCAAAAGCGCCCTCACCCTGCCATTTCTCATCGACGAACGTGCCCGCGAACTCTATTGGGAAGGCGTGCGACGCACCGACCTGATTCGTTTCGGGATGTTTACCACTGCCGATTACATCTGGCAATGGAAAGGCGGCATCAAAGAAGGGAAAGCGGTGGACAAGAAATACAATATCTACCCCATCCCGGCCACAGAACTGAGTGCCAACCCCAATTTGAAGAATGAGAATTATTAAAAAAAGTGACTAAGGGATATCGTACCAAAATTGCAACGCATGAAATTGGAAATGATCACTCATTGTCGTTTAGTGAATGTCAGACAAGAAGATTTGCAGACATCTGACAGATAGATGAGACTGAAGAAACAAAGGCAACAGATTTAAAACCGTTCTTCATCACATCATTTATCGCCTTCTTCCTTTGACGACACAACATTGAATGCTAACTGCAAATGAGAACCGAATCATCTGCGAAATCGGCGGACAATCAAAGACAAAAGGCTCATGGCCATTCATGCATAAAGAACCAATAAACGTTTAAAATCAGCATCCTTAAGTCCCCCAATTGGGGGATAAGGGGGCAAAAAAATAATCACATGAGACATATAAAAAGCTACATAGCCGCCCTAAGCCTGCTGCTCACCATAGCAGCCTGCGATAAAGAGGGCGATCAGATGGTGGTGTCGGGGCTGGAGGCCTCACAACTCACTGCCACCACCGACAATTTGGTGCTCAACAAATCGTTGCGCAATCAGCAGGTGCTTTCACTGGTGTGGAGCAGCAGTGACCTCACCGTCAGTGATGAGTCAGCGGCCATCCCGTCAGGATTTCCCATTTACACCCTACAAGCATCGGCCTCCGAAGATTTCAGCAAGGTCATTGCCTATCCCGAGGCGTCGCTCTCGCACAGCTTTACCGGTGCCGAGCTCAACACCCTGGCCAACACTGCCGGCTTGCCCGTCGATGTGGCCTCGCCCCTCTACTTTCGCATGCTCACCCAACTGGGCAACAACCTGGCGCCCGCCATCAGCCAGGTGATAAAAGTGAGCGTGACCCCGTATTTTATCGACATGACCAAGTTGTTCGTATTGAGTAAAGATCAATCCACCACGTTGGCCACCCTCTCATCGCCCACGGCCAACGGCGAATACGCCGGCTTTATATCGGCAACCGGATGGATGAACGTTTACATGATGGAAGGAGACGATACCCTGTGGGGAAATGATGGCGTCACCGGCAAAGACTTTGCCCTCTCGTCGGACACCAAAACACATTGGAACTGCTGGTTCCCGGGTTCCAAGGGGTGCTACTACATCACCATGAGCACCAATAACAAAGCGTGGACAGCGACCTTCATGCCCGACATCACCGTGGGGGGTGACGTGAGCGCAACCCTGGCCTTCGACACCAAAGACAACCTGTGGAAAGGCACCGTGATCACCACTGCCGACAACGCCAACATCACCCTCAGCAGCAAAGGAGACAAATACGATGTTACAACGGGTGCTTCGCAATCGACCGAAAGCCATCTCTTCTTTGCCGAAAGCTCAACCGGCGTGCTCACCCTTGCCGAAGCAGCCGGCAACATTGCTGTTGCCAAAGCCGGAACTTACACCCTGAAAATTGACCTGAACAACCCCACCCAATGGACGTATGAACTCACCTCGGGCATCGAAGAAGAAGAGGAAGAGGTTATCACCACCCTGTATTTGCCCGGTATTGACGACAAAACAAAAGGCGGATGGGTGTTTGACAGCTTTATCAACCAATCGTCGGACGAAGGCATCTTCATTGGTGTGGTCTATGTTGACTCAAACGAAGGCTTCATCATGCACACAGTGAAAGACGACTGGAGCAGCACCTATTTCTCGATGGGCGAAACCGAAGGCACGCTGGTGAAAAACGGTTCTCCCAAGAAGAGCATCACCGCTCCGGCCGCCGGCACCTACATCCTCACCGTCAACCTCAACACATTGACATACTCCTTTAAGGCACTAGGAGATGTGTTGTATCTTTACGGCCTTAATGATGCATGGAATTTCAACACCACCATTGCCAAAACAGGCAACGGCACCTATTCGGGCACCGCAGTGGTCACTCAAAAATCGGAATGGGGTTTCAAACTGGCCATTGAGAACGGCAACTGGGATGATTTCTTTGGGGGCTATGAAGGAACGCTTTACTTTAAGGGAGGCAACATCACCGATGATGCCACCCCGGGAACCTACACCATCAACGTTGACCTCATCAATGGCACCTATCAAATGACATTGCAATAATTCAGCCCGGTGATTCCCGGTGTGATTCATTGTTTCACAGAGTAAGAATAAACGCAGAGACTCAAAGGCGCTGAGTTATTTTATTGCGCCATGCGTTTAAATAACAAAGCAGATAACTCAAAGAGTCATATAGTAGTTTTTAATGAACACAGAGGCACAGAGTTTTTTTTTAAAGTTGTGTTGTGCGTTAGAGATACGATTACACCTGTGTTCAAATAAAAAAGCTGATAACTCAAAAGAGTTATATAGTAGAAACACTGAGATGGCACAGAGGGTCACCGAGGAGATATACCATTTTTTAAACAACTTTGATTTGATGACAAACGGTTGTTCTCCCCACGGGGAAAACTTCAATCGGTTTTCAAATCATCAACATCCAAAAAACAATTTCCCGACATCCCCCTTCGGGGGGATGAGGGGCAAAAAAACCTTTATGAAACTACGCAACATATATCTTGCAGCCGTCATCGCCCTGGGCATCACCGCCTGCAGTGACAATGACAACGACACCCCGGTGACGCCCGAAGTTCCGGTGGTCGAAAAATTCGCCAAGGGAGCCGACGTGAGCTGGCTCACCCAAATGGAAAAACAAGGCATGAAGTTCTACAATGTCAACGGCCGTCAAACCGAAGGCATGCAACTGATGCAGGAGCTGGGCATGAATGCCATTCGCCTGCGCGTGTGGGTGAACCCCGCCGACGGCTGGTGCAATGCGGGCGACATGTTGGTGAAAGCCATCCGTGCCAACGAACTGGGTTTGCGATTGATGATTGATTTTCATTACAGCGACTCGTGGGCCGACCCCGCCAAGCAAGACAAACCTGCCGCTTGGGCATCGCTCACCTTTGATGAGCTCAAAACAGCCGTGGCCACTCACACCACCCAGGTGCTCACCCTGCTCAAAACACACAACATCACCCCCGAATGGGTGCAGGTGGGCAACGAAACCGGTAACGGCATGTTGTGGAGCGATGGGAAAGCATCGGAAAACATGGCACAATATGCTGCCCTCAACAATGCCGGCTATGATGCCGTGAAGGCCGTGTTCCCTTCCGCCAAGGTGATTGTGCATTTGCAAAACGGGCACAACAACAACCTGTTTCGATGGCTCTTTGACGGTCTGAAGAACAATGGAGGCAAATGGGATGTCATTGGCATGTCGCTGTACCCCAATCTGCTTGCCGACACCCCCTGGAAAACCACCAACGACAACTGTGTCACCAATATTGAGGACATGATAAGCCGTTACAACAGCGAAGTCATGATTTGCGAAGTGGGTTACGACGTGTCGGATCCCCTGACGGCAAAGGCATTCCTGAGCGACCTCATCGGCCGCACCAAGGCCATCGCCAACGACAAGTGTCTGGGTGTGTTTTACTGGGAACCTCAGGCCTACAACAGCTGGAATGGTTACAACATGGGGGCGTTCGACACCAATGGCCAACCCACTGCGGCCATGGATGCATTCAAATAACGCCCGAAGCCACAAATGCACATAAAAAAGACGGGAGGTTGATGGATTTTACACCATCAACCTCCCGTCTTTTTATATTGAAACGACAATCAATGCCGCTGTTTCAATATTATTGAGATCGGATGTGAGTCTCAAGACGCAAGATACAAGACTGTTTCAACAAGACAGATTCAGGTCAAACGGCCACTGTTTAGGCTCAAGTAAAAACGATTGAGCTCAAACGGCCGCCGTTTAGGCTCAAGTAAAAATGATTGGGCTCAAACGGCCGCCGTTTAGGCTCAAGTAAAAATGATTGGGCTCAAACGGCCGCCGTTTAGGCTCAAGTAAAAAAGATTGAGCTCAAACGGCCGCCGTTTAGGCTCAAGTAAAAACGATTGGGCTCAAACGGTCGCCGTTTAGGCTCAAGTAAAAATGATTGGGCTCAAACGGTCGCCGTTTGACCCGACACAGATACTCACCTTAAAAGCCGTTAATCAATGAACCGTTCTACCATATTCCCATAAGCATCGATGCGTCGGTCGCGCAAAAAAGGCCAGATGCGGCGCACATCTTCGCTGCGAGCCATGTCAACCTCAACCAGCAAATTCACTTCGTCGTGATGGGGAGCCGATGCCACCATTTCGCCTTGCGGGCCGGCCACAAAGCTGTTGCCCCAAAACTGAATGCCATTGGTTTGCGCCGATGGGTCGGGCTCATGACCGGTTCGGTTGACCGAAATAACAGGCAAACCGTTGGCCACGGCATGTCCGCGTTGCGAGATGATCCAGGCATTGAGTTGACGCGACTTCTCGTCGTCGGTATCGGAACTCTCCCAGCCAATGGCAGTGGGATAAATGAGCATGTCGGCACCACGCAAAGCCATCAGGCGGGCAGCTTCGGGATACCACTGATCCCAGCACACCAATACGCCCAGTTTACCCACCGATGTGGCAATGGGTTCAAACCCCAAATCGCCAGGCGTGAAATAAAACTTCTCGTAATAAGCCGGATCGTCGGGAATGTGCATCTTACGATACTTGCCGGCGATTGTCCCATCGGTTTCAAACACCACGGCCGTGTTGTGATACAGCCCCGGTGCCCGTCGTTCAAAGAGCGATGTCACCAGCACAATTTTCAATTCGGCAGCCAAGGCTCCATAAAACTGAGTCGAAGGCCCCGGGATGGGTTCAGCCAGATCGAACAGGGAGGTATCTTCGGTTTGGCAAAAGTACAAACTGTTGTGCAACTCCTGCAACACCACCAACTGCGCCCCCTGTTGCGCCAATTGACGCACATTGGATGCCAGCTTTTTCTTGTTGGCCTCCACATCAGCAGTGATGGCTTGTTGTACCAATCCGACTTTTAAGGTTTTCATGTGATTATAATTTAGCCCCCTAATCCCCCAAAGGGGGACTTTGGAATGTTTCGATTTTATTATTGTGGAGTAACCTCACCTTCACTCCCTCTTGCACTTCTGCACTCATGTACTTTTGCACTCTCATGCTTAGCTACTTTCTTGCTTTTGCACTTTTGCACTTTTGTACTCTTGCACTCTTGCACTCTCCTGCTTAGCTACTTTCTTACTTTTGCACTCTTCCACTCCTCCACTCTTCCACTCTTCCACTCTCTTCACTCAGGCACTTTGCTACTTTGCCGCTTTGCTACTTTCCATCCCCTCACCCCAACACCCCTTCGGGGAACTGCATGGTCACGCAATGCAGCGATCCATGTTGCTTGATTAGGGTAATGCAGTCGATGGAAACAATCTCGCGATCGGGAAAGGCGACCTGCAACGCATCCACAGCCTCCCGATCCTTTGCGCTGCCATACACGGGCAACAACACAGCGCCGTTGATGATTAGGAAATTGGCATAGGTGGCAGGAATGCGCTCCTCTTCGTAAAACACAGCATCAGCCATGGGCAATGGCACCAGTTTGTAGGGTTGCCCGTTGAGCTGCTTTAAGGCCATCAGCTCCTTTTCCATGGCATCCAACTCGGTAAAATGCTCATCGTTGGGGTCGTCGCACTTGACGTAAGCAATGGTATCGACCGAGCAAAAACGCGCCAGAGTGTCCACATGACTGTCGGTATCGTCGCCGGCCAGGTAACCATGGTTGAGCCACAGGACCCGCTTCACGCCCAGGCGTTCAATCAATTGTTGCTCCACATCGTGACGGTTCCACTCATCGTTGCGATTGGGCGAAAGCAAACATTCCGAGGTGGTCAGCAAGGTTCCCTCGCCATCCGACTCCAAACTGCCCCCTTCGAGCACCATGTTGCGATGATTTTCGTAACCCACCCCCTCGGCAAACACCTCGCGGTCGAACAATCGAGACGTAATCAGGTTGTCTTTTCCCGAAGCGAACTTCAATCCCCAACCGTTGAACTTAAAATCGAGCAACACCGGACGGCCATTCCGCATCAACGTGAGCGGCCCATGATCACGCGCCCAGGTATCGTTGCTCTCCACGTGTTCCACCATCAACCGATGGTCATCCACCTCGGGAAACAACGCCCGCACATGCGACACATCGTGACACACAATCAACAATTTTTCGCGTTTGAGAATCTCACGGGCAATGTTGATGAAGCAATGCTCAGCTTCGTTGAGAATATCGGCCCAATCGGTGTTGATGTGCGGCCAGGTGAGCATCACCCCACTTTGGGGTGCCCATTCTGCCGGAAATATGGTGTGTGTGGTTGGCATGACGATAATGTTTTGGGACGTTGACTTGAGTGTTTTGTGTTTCAATATCGTTTAGTTAAGCCCCAATGGGGCGCCAGCAACAGAGCAGGGCAAAGCCCTGTTTAAATTAAAAAACAAACTCAAGCCCTGAAGGGGCGTAAGCTTACGCCCCTTCAGGGCTCTAAGATTGAGTCTGCATTCATCGTTGGGCGATGCCCAACGCTGCTGCTTATCGCCCTTTCAGGGCTTAACTTAACGACATTGATTTAGGATTTACAAAAAAAAAGGGAAACAAGCTCCCTTTTCATTTTCTCATTAAAATATCGTACAGTCCCCTCCCCCTCGGAGAGGTAGTGAGGGACTTTGGGATTATTTACTCAGTTCCTTGCAGGCATTGTACATGCCATCAAACAGGGCTTTCATGTCCGAAGCAGCCACGGCGGCAAAGGCCACACGTAACATGTTATTCAGGTTGATGACCCCGATGCTGTATTTCTCAATCAAGAGATGACGCACGGCTTCCCCATCGAGACCTTCGCGCAGTTTCACGCACATGAAATAGCCCGAATTGTAAGGCAATGTGGTGAAAAACTCCTGATAACGAGTATCCTTCAACACCTCTTTCACAGCCTCGTAACGCTGCTGCATGATCTCGAACTTCGCCTGTTTTTCCTGCTTGTAAGTGGGTGAATCAAATGCCTTGAGCAACAACGACTGCGAAAGGTTAGATGCATTGGAGATATTTCCACGCACAGCACCCGCCGCCTTGTTTTCCAGCGCTTCGTACAGTGAGGCATCGCCACCTTTCACGGCAAAGGTGATGAATCCCACGCGAAATCCCCACACGTAATCTTCCTTGGTAGGGCCATCGACTTTAACGGCCAACACGTTTTCGTGAATATCGGCCAGGTAGGCAAAAGGCGACTGACCATCGATGCCCTTCTCGAATACCAGTCCGAAGTAGGCATCATCACAAATCACCACAATCTTTTTACCCTTCTCAGCGGCCTGTTTGATGGCCGATACCAAAGCCTTCATCTCATCAAAGGTGGGTGAATAGCCACTGGGGTTATTGGGGAAGTTGAGCAACAACACTTTTTTCTCACCGGCGGTCATCAACGACTCATACATCGATTCCACATCGAGCCCGTTGCCCCTGAAGAGGTTGTAAGTCACAATGCGGGCATCGTAACCATTGATCAACGCCAGATTGTAGTTGCCCCAAAACAGATTGGGCACCAAAATTTCCTGACCGGGATCGGCAAACAAATAACCGGCCATGCTGATGCCATGCGTCAGGGCGTTGGTCACCACAGGCAAGCTGAAAGTTTTGCCCTTCAAATCGGGGTTCTTCTCCACTTGCATCTCTTGCCAGCGCTTGCGAATGTCAGGACGACCAAAGCTGGGCGCGTAGGGAAATGAAAAGATGGGATCGAGATTGATTTTTTCGTCGATGGAGTTCAGGCGCATGGGCGTCCCGTCGTCCTCAATGGCCGCGCCAATGGTGGCATTGATGCGCGTGCCTTTGGCTTCGGCGCCTTGCCCTAGAATCCCTTTCTTGGGGAAGAAAATATTTTTTCCTTTCTGCGACAGCAGTTCTAATACGACCGGATTTTTTGACTGAATAATGTTGTTGAGTTCCTGTGCCTGTGGGTTCATTGTAAAGTGTTTAATGTTCAAACGGGGCAAAAATACGCTTTTTCGCACAACCCGCAACAGCCCCAAAAACAGTTTTTCGCTCATTTAAGCTCACCGAAATAGCAAAGGCGGCCACCTTCGCAAAAAGATGACCGCCTGTGGATTTATAAGTACAACGAATGATGAATGAAAAACACTCAACCTCATCGACAATGATTAGAATTGACGTAGGGCATAGCCCGATACGAATGACAATGGGCTAAAGCCCGACTGATGCAGTTCATGATACCCATCCACTAAAGCAGACGGCTATTGATAAAAAGCGATATTCCAGAATCGCACACATCACTTGCCCCTCACTGTTGCATCGGGCCCCAGATACAACTGCGGCAACGGCCTGGAAGCCATCACCACCTTTTGCAGCACCACGCCGGGGTCAATCAGGTGAATGGTCACCGTGTGCTTGCCGGGCTTGGCGATGCGGTGACGCGTGGTGGTCACCACGATGTTGTCGGCCACAGCCTTTTCCCATTCACGTTCCGATTTGAGCGGGTGAATCACCGCCTCAACGGGGGCGCCGCCATCGACCGACACCGCGTAACGAATGCCGCCACGCGACAGATAATCGAGCGTGGGCGACACATAAGCATGCACCTCCACATCGCCGGCCTCGTGCATCCACACATCGTAATGCAAAGCAGCATTATTGGCTAGTGCAGCCTTTTGCGATGGCAGGGTCGACGGCTGTGGCGTCACGCCCGAAAGTGTCCGCCCCAAACCGGGCACCACTTCCCAACGCATGCCGGGTGTTTCGGTTTTGCGGGTAAACTGTTCAGCCTCCATGGCTGCATATCCATTCACCTGCACAGCCCCTTTGAAATCGGCCGGAATCGCGGGTAACGACTGAATTGCCTCGACAGTTACGGTAGTTTGCTGCCCCTGAGGTCCGGAGATGTCAAGCGTGGTCACCCCACCCTTTTTCGGCACTCGGGCCGGATCAATCTCAACCCACACGCGCACACCGTCACCCACCTCGCCCTGTGTTTGACTCAGCTTTACCCATGGTGCCTTGTTTTTAATGAAGTACATCGCATCGCGACTGCCGCGATTGAACACATCGATGTAGTGTTTCTGCGGGTAAGACGTATAAAAAGCGGGCAAGCGCAAAGTTGTCACATCCACGGGCCAGCATTGATCGGAACCATCGACAGCTACCCCCAGCAATACCTCATTGGGCAGCTCAATGGTTTTCACATCGGGCATGCGGTTCGAGTCGGGCTGTTGCCAATAGGTATAACCAATGCGGGTTTGATCCATCATGTGGCTCCACTTGCCGCCGGCCAAATCTTCGTTGTACTGACGCGACAACTCGGCATCGCGGTTAAAGAGTTCGAAGGCTGCCTTGGCCATGGCATTGGTGGTTGAACGTCCCTGACGGGCAAACAAATGGTTTTGAGCCACGCGCAAATACAACTCATTGATGGTGGCACTGGCCACGGCCGGATACCACACCAATTGAAAATAGGCATCCTTGTATGCAGCAGGCATTTGCTCTCCCACCTTGGTGGCCAATGCAGCCAGTTGGTTGTAGTCCTCCACCACGCGTTCAAATTCGCGGTAATTGACCAGACTGTAGGTCGTCCAATCGAGCAATTCGGGCTTTCGGCGTGAATTGAAGCGCGAATAGTCATCTACAATGCGGGCAATGTCATCGGTGTGATGACCGCCAAAGTATTGACGCGCCCATCGACGGGTGTAATCGGGCAACATAGCGGCGGTGATGGCATCGGGGTTCCAGGCATAATCGAGGAAAAACTCGGTGGGAAACTCCATGGGTTTGATGTCGCCCACGTTGATAATCCACAGTCGATCCACGCCATGTTCCCAGGCCATGTGCATTTGCTCCCACACGCGCGAAATCTGATTGGTGTTGATCCATTTGTAATTGCGAGGCCCTCCCACATAATCGTAATGGTAGTAAATGCCGTATCCCCCGGCACGCTTGGCCTCGCCGGGTTGTGGCAATTTACGGAGGTTGCCCCAGTTATCGTCGCACAACAGCAGGGTCACATCATCGGGCACACGCATGCCATGGTCGTAATAATCCTGCACCTCTTTATACAATGCCCACACCTGAGGCGTTTGCGCGGCCGCTTGGCCGGTCAGCTCCTCGATGATATTTCGCTGTGAAGCCACAATATTTTCGAGCAAATCAATGGCCGTGCCCTCGGTCATGGGTTCATCGCCGTCGCCACGCATGCCAATGGTCACCAGGCTCTCGTGGTTGCCCATGCGGGTAAGCCCGTCGCGCCAGAAACGCTCCAAAGCCGGTGCATTGGTGGTATAATCCCACTTTCCGGAACCATACCGTCGCCACTCATCGTGCGCACGCATCATGGGTTCGTGGTGCGATGTGCCAATCACCACCCCCATCTCGTGCGCCAGGGGAGCATTAAGCGGATCGTCGTCAAACAGGGAACGCCCCCACATGGCCGGCCACAGGTAGTTACCCTTGAGGCGAAGAATCAATTCGAACACTTTTTCATAAAAGGTATGGGTGAAACCACCATGATATTTATGAGCCCAACCGGCCAGAGCAGGCGCCTCATCGTTGATAAAGATGCCGCGATACTTCACGGACGGTTCACCCATGGTATGCACGCCGGGTTTCACATATAAATTCCGCTGAGCCACCACCGGAACGTCGGCCCAGAAATACCAGGGCGACACGCCCATCTGCGCCGAAAGGTCAAAAATGCCGAAGATGGTACCTCGTTTGTCACTGCCGGCAATCACCAAAGCCTGTTCAACGCCCGGCATCGGTTGTGGAACCACCTGCACCACATAAGCTTCCCACTTACCGCGAAGCATCGCCCCATCGAGCTTGCCTTCGGCCACCAGGCGGTCAATCATGGGATTGCTCCCAAGGGTTCCGGCCAATATCACGTGCGTATGATTGCCGGTTTTGTCCCACATCAACTCGGGCTTTTGACCGGCCACCATGGCCACATCATTTTGTAACAATCCCACCACGCGTTTCACACCGGCTTCATCGTCTTGCGAAGCAACAATGGCGGCCGGCACCCCATTGACAATTAACGGGAAATCCCCCGCCGATGCGGTGGTCGACACATAATCGAGACGATTGATGGCTCCCATTGTCAGCGGAAACAACCACATCATCCCCCAAACCATCATCATGGTTTGAACGAACGAAACATTCCTTTTTTTTCTTGTCATATTTTAAGCGTTTTAAAGTTTGTGACACCATCAAAATTTCATCATTTTTATGAGTGTCAAAACAGTTCACAATTTACACGCATTTGACAGGAGTATGGGTCATTAAAATCGTCAAAAGGGACGATAAAGCTGGCACCTGCCCCATCACGTCATTCCCAATAAAATCCTTCAAAGCCAGCAAACAAATCACTTATTACAAATAAGTTTACGCCACAAACCCCACACCATCACGCCCCATGATTCAAAAAGACTACATCCTCCGTTTACTGGCCGACCTGGCCGAAGCCTTGGCTCGACTACTCAAAATACAACAACCCCATCAGGCGTTTGACGAGATGACGCGCACGCTTGA
Organism: Breznakibacter xylanolyticus; assembly: GCF_003254275.1. GTDB lineage: Bacteria > Bacteroidota > Bacteroidia > Bacteroidales > Marinilabiliaceae > Breznakibacter > Breznakibacter xylanolyticus. The sequence goes on from NZ_QKZK01000002.1 coordinate 225,518, forward strand.
ATCAGTCTATAAAATGACGTTGGATGAATTCCTAAACCTGCCCGACAATGAACTGCAGCAACCCGACTGGCCAGCATCGTCGGGCATTGCCGACAGCATGGGGGAGTTCCTGAACACTGCGGCCGACATCGCCCATCAACACCATCGACACGACATTGCCGAAAACCTGAAATTGAAAGCTCTGCACCTGCTCAGCGAAGCCGAAGCACAAAGCAGCACGTACTCGTTCAATCGCATGGTTATCATCAACCGGATTAAAGAAGAGTTGGGAATATAAATCAATGTCGTTTAGTTAAGAGAAAAGATGTCAGACTAAGAGACAGATGATGAGATGAAAACAGATGTTTAGATCCGTTCTCTTCGTCTCTTCAGTCTAATCTATCTGTCTTTAGTCTAATCATCTTCTTGTCTCTTTTGTGAATCGCACTAACTGAACGACATTGGAATATAAATTTGAGATCAGCGCTGCCACAGCCCCGATTTGCATCCTGTCAGAACAAAAATCCCACCCGCAAATGCGAGTAGATGCTATTGATGTAGGGCGAATACATGAGATTAAACTCCATGGGCAACAGTGAGAAATTGAGAGCCGTCCCCAAACTAAACCCACTGATGAATTTAGGAGCCACCGGCTTTTCATTTCCCATGGGAAACCGAAAGCCATGGGCAGCAGCATTGGCTCGTCCTATCAGGAAAAGGTCGCCAAACATGCGATAATGACATCCAATGGAAGCGGCCAGCACCGACGTGGAAGTCAATTGGGCATCCAGCAGGCCGGCAAAGGGGATTTGATTGGCAAGATGCGTTTGAATGCCTCCCAACACAATGCGATCGAAAATGAGATTCTCGTTGTTTTGCGTGTAACCACCATGCATTTGCGCAAAAAGGGTGGTTCGACTGCCGGTTTGCCGATAACTCTCGTATTGCATCGCAAACGAAAACAAGGGATTGGGCGGATAGTAGAGGGTATCGACGCGTTGTCCACCCGAGAGGGTCATGTAATCAATCTGTCGGGAGATGCCGGCAGAAAACTTAATATTAAGCAGCTTACCCGAGGTGGGCAGAAAACGTCGGTCGAGCGAGTTGTGCCGCACGGTAATATATGTGTAGGGCATCACTAGCGACCCTTCAAAATGATTGGCCGTCATCACATCGGGCTCAAAATAGGTAAAACCGGCACCAACACCGCCACCATAGCCCCAATGAATGCCTTTTAACCGAAGATATTCAAGGTTCAAACGCAAGTCGTAGCCCTGGTAAATATCGTACAAAAGGTTTTTGTTGTAGATGGGCATCTTGAGCCGCTCCAACCGGGCTGAGAAATCGGCCAGATTATTGAGTTGATTGCCAAAAAACTGCTTGTGCTGAATGCGTGTTTTCCAGTTTTGACCAATGGCCACCTTTACCGACGATACCGATTTGTCGAGCAAGAGGTTGCGCCAGGTATAATTCAGCGTCATCGACGCATTATAAAAGGAGTGATAGCCCAAAGCAAACTTCACATGCTGCATCTCATTTTCGCGTAAGATGCAATGCAAACGGCAATGTCCGGGCGTGGTCGGCTCCAGCTCGTAATAGACATACTGGTAGTAAAGCGATGCATAGGCCTTTCGAAAGCGGGCACTCAACTCCTCGGGTGTGTAGGACTTGCCGGTTTCCACATCGAGGGTTTGCAACAACATGGTGCGACTGGTGTACACCTGCCCCTCGATGCTGATACCGTCAATCACCACCCTGTCGTATTTCACGCGCTTGGGGCGTGATTGAGCCGATGGGGGATAAAGACGATTTAGCGAATCGGCCAATTGCTTAAACACGGGGTAGTAATCCTGCCCCGTTTGGTTGCCGATATCGATGATTTCTGTTGCATTATTAAAGCTGGCAGCCGAATAAGTGGTCATGGCAGGTTCGATGAGGATGTTGCACAATCCCCGCTCGAACTGAAGATATTCGGCATCGCGAAAGTTGGTGATTTGATACATCACATCGAGCATGGTTTTCAAATCCTTGGCCTGCGAAAGTCCCGAATAAAGGTTCACCCCAATGAAATAATCGGCGCCCATGGCTTTGAGATCACTCACGGGGAAATTACGCACGATGCCCCCGTCCACCAGTTTGGTGTCGCCCCACGTAGTGGCAGCAAATACCGAAGGAAGCGCCATGCTGCTGCGAATGGCCCACACAATTTCACCTTGATTAATCACCACCGGCTGCCCCGTGGATAAATCGGTGGCGATGCAACTAAAGGGAATATCAAATTGCGAAAAATCCTTGATGTGATGAACGGGAAAAAATATCTCGGAAAAAGTAAGCCACACCTCTTCCGACTCCAAAAAACCGGTCGAAAGCACCGGCTTTCCATGACGAACGGGCAATTCGGCCGTGTAATTATCCAGCTCGTCCTTTTCGTCCAAACTCACCTGACTGTAATTGGGCCGGCCGTTGAGCAGTTTGTCCCAATCGAGGGCTTTCACCCGGGCTTCAATTTCATTGCCCGAATAACCGGCTGCATACATGGCGCCAATGATAGCTCCCATACTGGTGCCGGTAATGTAATCGACCTGCAAACCCGCACTGTCAATGGCCTTGAGCACACCAATGTGCGCCAGCCCCTTGGCGCCACCGCCGCTGAGCGCCAAACCGATTTTGGGACGTTGCCCCCACATGGGAGGTAACAATACAACCACACAAAAAAGCAAGGTGATGACAAGGGAGCGAAACGACATAGAGGAAGGTTATTGATGCGAAACAATGCAAACGGCATCTAAAATAACCACCTCAAGGGATTCTCACAACTTTATACCTTCTTTTTTAACACGCACACCCGCCGCTCATCATTGTAGAGCATCGTCAGATGCAGACTTTCGGCCAGGTGCCGCATGGTTTGGGGATGATAAAAACAAACATGGGTAAAGTCGCGGGCGTAACTCCACGTGGCGAACTGCGCGTGCGACTGCCACATGCCCGTGAGCAGGGTGAGAATGCCTCCCGGTTTAAGCCATTGCAACATTTGCCCAAAGTCGCGATGAGGAAAAAAGAAATGTTCGATGCACTCGGTGGCAAAAATATAATCATAACTCACCGCCGGAAGCTCGGGATAAAAAAAGGGATCGTAATTGTCGCACATCCAGCCGCGTTCGCCCATCAACCCACTCAGCGTGGGATGAGGGCCACAACCGTAGTCAAGGCCGTGATCGCCGGCTCTCAAAAACGGCAAAGCAGGATCAATGGCCTGCTCCAGAAACTGAACATACCCTCGATTGGTTTCGGTATTTTGATGTGCCAAATAACGCTGTTTCTCACGGTCGGCATCGGGGTATTCGCCGGGAAGTACGAATATCAGTCGGCAACGCGAACACTCATAATAGTGTCGTGTGTCGGGACCCGACACACGAACTGCATCCCCAGCATATTGACAAAGTGGGCAAACCACCCCATGCAAGGCGTTGTGCAAATCACCCATGGACATCATCAGGCCAAACGCTGCTTCACGGCTTCAAACAACAACACCCCGGCGGCAACTGACACGTTCAACGACCCGATGGCACCTGTCACGGGAATCTTACACATCTCATCGCCCACGCGCAAGATGGATGGAGAAATGCCCACATCTTCAGCGCCCATCACCAAAGCCAACGGCCCTGAAAAATTACACTCAAAATAGTTGCGCGCTCCCTTTTCGGTGGCACAGGCAATGGTCAAACCACTCTCTTTGAGGTAATCGACCATGCGGGGCAAATGCTTGGCCTTGCAAACCGGGATCTCGAGCAAAGCACCGGCCGAGGTTTTGATGGCATCGGGGGTGATCAGCGCTGCACCCTTTTCGGGCACCACCAGGGCATGCGCCCCGGCACAGTATGCCGAACGGGCAATGGCACCCAGGTTGCGCACATCGGTGATGCCATCGAGCACCACCACCAACGGGCTTTCACCACGTTCAAAAACATTCATCAACACATCTTCGATGTGCTGATACTCGATGGGCGACACAAATGCCAACGCTCCCTGATGATTTTTAGTCGTCACGCGGTTAATGCGCTCAATGGGCACCATCTGGTATGGGATGCCACGCTGCTTAATCAGGGCAAACAGCTCTTTGAACAAGTCGCCCTCCAGACCTTTCTTCAACAATACTTTATCCACCTCTTTGCCGGCGTGGATGGCTTCGATAATGGCACGAAGGCCAAATAACAGGGTGGCGGTTGATTTTGAAGGGTGTTGTTCCATGTGTTTTATTTGTGTTGTGATATAGCAATAATGTGTAGATGTATCTGTTTACTGCAAAGTTCGTTGTTCTATCTTTTTCGAATGGATGATTTGGAATGTTCAAATCCCAATAAGCACGATAACCAGACAACGCAAATGGATTGCCCCAATCATCAATCCATCTCCAATCGCAGTTTTTCAAGCTCCTCCAGTTCGCCGTGAGCAACCTCCCAGCTTTCCATTTCCCGATCGAGGGATTTCTGTAGGGCATCGTATTGATTGAACAAAGCCATGTCGGCAGCATGCTCGGGCTGTTCCATCTGATGATGCAAAACGGCCATCTCCTTTTCGATACGGGCAATGGCCTGCTCGCTCTCGTCAACGGTCTTTTGTGCCTTTTTGATCTTACGGCTCAACTCCTTCCGCTCTTCAAAGCTGATTTTGCCCTGCGAAGGTGCCGCCTGAGCGTTTTGCTCTTTACGCTCGGTTTGTTTTACCTCCAGCTCGGCAAACGATTCCATTTTTTTGCGTTGCAAGAAGTCATAAACCCCACCCAGGTGTTGTTTAATTTTTTTATCCCGGAACTCAAAAAGCTTATTGACCAAGCCATCTAAAAATTCACGATCGTGCGACACCAACAGCACCGTTCCGTCAAAATCGATGAGCGCCTGCTTAAGCAACTCCTTGGAACGCATATCCAGGTGGTTGGTTGGCTCATCGAGGATGAGCAGGTTGGCCGGTTTTAGCAAGAGCATCACCATGGCCAGACGGGTTTTTTCGCCCCCCGAAAGCACGCCCACCTTTTTCTCCACATCTTCGCCACTAAAGAGGAAAGCCCCCAACAGGTCACGAATTTTGGTGCGGATATCGCCAACAGCCACCCGATCGATGGTATCGAGCACCGTCAGATTGGGATCGAGACGCTCGGCCTGGTTTTGCGCAAAATATCCAATGGTGACGTTGTGTCCCAGTTTCAGGTCTCCGTTGTATTCAATCTCGTTCATGATGATGCGCGAGAGAGTGGTCTTCCCTTCGCCATTACGCCCTACAAAAGCCACTTTTTCACCTCTTTCAATGCGGAAATCAACCGACTGCAGCACCACATGATCGCCATACTGCTTGGTGATGTCGTTCCCTTCCACCACCATCACGCCGGGCTTAGGCGCAGCCGGGAAACGAATATTGAGCCCCGAAGTGTCAATCTCGTCCACCTCAATGCGGTCGATTTTCTCGAGCTGTTTAATGCGCGACTGCACCTGAACCGATTTAGTGGCCTTGTACCGAAAACGCTCAATGAACTTCTCTGTGTCTTCAATCCGCTTTTGCTGATTGGTATAAGCGGCCAATTGTTGTTCGCGACGTTCGGCTCTCAACTCCAGAAATCGATCATAAGAGGCCTTGTAATCATATATCTTTCCCATCGAAATTTCGATGGTACGATTGGTAATGTTATTCAAAAAAGCACGGTCGTGCGAGATCAACAACACAGCGCCCTGATAGTTCTTCAAAAAATCCTCGAGCCACTGAATCGATTCAATGTCAAGATGGTTGGTTGGCTCATCGAGTAGAAACAGGTTAGGACGCTTAAGCAATATCTTGGCCAGCTCCACCCGCATACGCCATCCACCGCTGAACTCCGAAGTCATTCGGGCAAAATCACTGCGTTCAAAGCCTAAACCTTTCAACGTTTGCTCAATGGCGGCATGATAATTCCCCCCGCCCAACAGGTCGTAACGGTCGTTGAGATCGGTTATGCGGTGAATCAATCGATTGTAATCCTCACTTTCGTAATCGGTTCGATGCGCCAGGTCGTGGTTGAGTGCGTCCAATTGCTGGCGGATGTATCGCAGCTCTTCAAAGGCCGTCTCCACCTCTTCAAACAAGGGGCGGGTATCGGTCACATCCAGATGCTGCGGAAGATAACCCAAGGTGAAATCGTTGGGTTTGGCCACGGTACCCGATGTGGGTTGCATTTGACCGGCCAAAATGCGCAACATGGTGGATTTACCGGCGCCATTGCGCCCAATCAAACCAATGCGATCGCGCGGGTTAATCAAAAACGAAACATCTTCAAACAATGTATACCCGCCAAAATCGACCGTCAACTGATGTATGGAAATCATATTAAATCAATGCTTTATTTCGAATGAATCGAACCGAAAAATTAGGGGGTGACTTTGACCGGCGTAACCGAATAATCACTATTAAAATGAATCATCACCAACCCGTTGTTGTAAAAACCGCCCCAATTTGAGATGCGCTGAAAACGGAAATTCGACTGCACAAGAGTTGTCTTAACACGGCTCATGCAATGTTCAAAAGTTGGGCCATAATCCACCAAAGCCCCTACAAACCAGGTCGCAATATCGTACCCCCACAACCCAAACCGACTGTATCCGCCATTCCCCGAAGGCTTTTGAAAATAGGGCGTGATGGCAAACGGTTCGGTATGAAACAACGCCCGATACTCGGCAAGCACCTTTTGGGTGTTTTCATTCTGATAATCGATGCCATAGTATGATATGATACGGGTATTTAGTTTGTGAATACTCTCAGCCTCAATGCTCTGAAAACGCAACCAATCGTGCATCCCATAAAGCACCAAGTGTGAGTTGTTGCGCCCCGCAAGCGATTCGAGTGATGCAACAACCTTGCTCACAAATAATTCTTCGGTGGATGGGATAAACAGAAGGTTCTGCTGGTCGGGAATGAGTTTATCCACCAATGCGCCTTTACCGGCCTGACCGTACACATGCTCCAACAACTCGGTTTTAAGCGGCTGAATGGCATTGTGCTGCACGGTATGCTTTCGCAACAATTCGGCCAACGCCGTTTCGGCAGGCGTGGGATTCGCCGAACGAATCACAATCAAACGTTTACCGGCGCCGTCGGCAACAATTTTCCGAGCCATCGTTTCCCACATCAACGTATCGACCGGCATCATTTGAAACAGATTTGGATTATTGCATAACTCGGAATTAGTGTTCGTAAAGGGATTCACCATCTTAATCCCATGCTGTTTCGAGAAATCTGATACGGTCTTCAAATGAGCCGTATGCGCCGGTCCGACAATCAAATCGACGGTCGACAACTCGGGTTTCTGAAGGATCTGTGACACTTTGGCCAAATCATCAGTGGTATCGTAAACAAATAATTCAAAATTAACCCCTTGCTTCTTGTATGCATCCAGAGCCAGCAATAAACCTTCATAAAACTCGACCACCACCCTGCTTCGCCCCGAAACCGCTTTGGAGCCGGAATGGCTTTCATCGTCTCCGTCAGCAGCGGCATGTTTTCCGGCAACGTTAAATGGTAACAGGATGGCTATTTTGATGGCTGGTCGGGATACAAAATACTGATATTGACAATCACTGGTAACAGGCATCACCATGGGTTCATCAATGAGCGTGGTCGTTTGTGCTGCGGAATCCCGCAGTGCCTGGAGCCACTTTTCGGAGGGAATTTTCAGCGCGTCACCTTTTTTAAGGTTACCAAAGTCCACTGACGTGTTGAAATCCTGCAATTGCTCAACGGTCACATTATATTGTCGCGAAATACCAAAAAGGGTCTCCTTTTTCTTAACCTCATGCATGGTAAAAGGCTTGTCGCGCAAAGTCTGCTTCCACTCGGCATCCCGCTCGGCAATTTCAATGGGAATGGTCAACTCCACCCCGGTCTTAATATCATTTTCGTCAATTCCCGGGTTGGCATTGCGAATATCGGCAGCCGGCAACTGATATTTTCGGGCAATGGCATAAAGGGTTTCGCCAGCTTGCACTTCGTGTTTAAGATAATTTTTGGGGCGCACTTTCCCTTTCTCGGGGATTCGCAACTGCATGCCGGGCGTGATCTGACCATTGGCAATACCGGGATTTTCGTTCAACAGCTCTGCGACCGTCAACCCATAATTACGCGAAATGCCATAAAGCGTCTCCTGCGGTGCAACCGTATGAATGATATTTTTTGATTCAGTAACCTGTTGCAATATAGGAACCGGTACAGGAACCGATACCCCTGGCTCCTGTACCGGAATTCGCAAAACTTGTCCTGCTTTCAACCCGTCTTTGGCCTCGGGGTTATGTTGCACAATGACCTCTTGCGACACCTGTGTGTTCACCGAAACCCGATAAAGCCCTTCGCTCTTTTGCACCTTATAAAGGTAATAGGTGACCCCATTCACGACCACTTTTTCAGTCCCGGCCGGGACTTTTTGAGCACAGACAGGCATCAATACCAGACTGACCATGCACATGCACAAACCAACCCAAAGCGGACGAACGATATTGAGGAAACCGGCAAACGGTTTTGAACCAAAGTAAGAAGAAAGTAATTTCATAAACCCAATCAAAACAACTGATTATAAGAAACTAACAAACGAATTGACAGTTAAAAAACTTTCAAAAATAACGAAAGCACATGAGCCAAGCAAAAACAACCCTAAAAGAGTGAACAAAAAACCCGGCATCCGTTAGACGAATGCCGGGTCTGTACTTGTCTCATCATATCTCCCCCAAGGCTGTGGTCAGAGATCGGTGATGATTATTCTTTAATTTGATACTCGATATCGAGCAATTGATTTTTAAAGTCCCGGTCAGTCTCCTGAAGATTGTTGATGGTTTTACAAGCATGCAACACCGTGGCGTGATCCTTGTTCCCGATTTTTGAACCAATAGCCGACAGACTGCTTGTGGTCATGGTTTTGCAAAAATACATGGCCACCTGCCGAGCCTGCACAATTTCGCGTTTACGCGTCTTGGACTGCATTTCGTCAATATCAATACCGTAATAATCGCACACCACCTTTTGAATGTAATCCACCGATATTTCGCGTTGAGTCTTGCGCACCAATTTGTCCACTGTTTCACGTGCCGACTCGTAAGAAATATCCTTGCGATTCAGGGTTGACTGAGCCAACAACGAGATGAGTGCCCCCTCAAGTTCCCGAACATTGTGAATAACATTTCCGGCCACATAGTTCACCACATCATCGGGCATGCTCACCCCATCTTTATATAACTTTTGCTTGATGATCGAAACGCGCGTTTCAAAATCGGGCAGTTGCAAATCGGCTGCCAAACCCCATTTGAAGCGCGACAACAAGCGATCTTCCATATCTTGGAGCTCCACAGGCGCCTTGTCGGATGTCAGAATTAACTGCTTCCCGGTTTGATGGAGGTGATTAAAAATGTGGAAAAAAGTATTCTGTGTTTTTTGTTTCCCGGCAAACTCCTGCACATCATCAATAATCAACACATCAATCATTTGATAAAAGTGCAGAAAATCATTGATCCGCTGATGACGAATGGCTTCGGTATATTGAGTTTGAAAAATATTGGCATTGACATACAACACCGTTTTCTCGGGCATATTTTTCTGAACTTCCAATCCAATGGCCTGAGCCAGATGAGTTTTCCCTAAACCTGAATTTCCATAAATAAACAAGGGATTGAAAGCTGTTTTCCCGGGTTTTTGAGCCACTGCAATACTGGCCGAACGAGCCAAACGATTACAAGCCCCCTCCACGTAATTATCAAAAGTATACTCAGGGTTGAGCTGAGAGTCGATATTCTGCTTTTTGATGCCGGTCACCACAAATGGGTTGTGAAATTCGGGGCGACTGGCGGGTGCCGTCATCTGCCCCTGACGGTTACGCACATCGGGGCGATTCCCGGCAGGGAATTTAACGGTTGTGGGTTGCACGTCCGAGGCGCTTTTATCCATCACCACGCTATACTCCAGCTTTGCTTTGGGGCCGAGCTCCCGTCTCAAGGTCTTGCCCAAAATATCGATGTACTGTTCCTCGATATGCTCGTAGAAAAACAAACTGGGGATTTGAATGGTGAGAACTTCGCCATTTAGTCTTAAGGGCACAATGGGTTCAAACCATGTGGTAAAGCTTGCTGCCGGGATATTGTCCTTGATGACCGTCAGGCAATTTTTCCATACTTCTAAATGGTCAGGTTTCATGATTTTCTCAGCCTTTTTTTATGTTACTTTATCAGGTTACGGGAGAGCAAAATTTGCGAAAAAAAAGTTGATAAAAAAATGGGAAATGCTTTGTTTATTTTCAAAACCGCATTTCCCCTTTATTTTCAACAAGCTAAAAATAACACGTCATAAAGCTCTGACACAAAATAACTTAACCACACTTGAAGTCCATGCCAAACTACCGTGAACTAATTGACACTAAAGACATTGGTAACATTTTTTTGCACTTCACTATTTAGAATCATTACACACAAGACTTGGTGTCCACTAAACATATTCAGCGACTTTGGCGGGTTACTTACTTTTTCGGATGGCTTTTTCAAGACTGATATTCTGACCATCTTCTTTGGCAAAAATTGTTGCATCGGGATAATCCCCTTTCACGCTTTCAAAAAATTGCTGAGCCAACGGATAAGTCTCAAATGCCCCACTCCAATAGCTATAAATCTTTCCATCGTAATTCTCATGCACCTTTTGACCGGCAATCACATTCCGGTTGGGGAATTGAATTGGCTTTTGCGACGATTGCAACGCGACAAAAAACTGAATTCCCTGCTCGGCAACGTCATTCAACGACACTTTTTTTCCAAAACTAATGGCCGAAAAGGACACATATCGCTTGGGGTTGGCTTTAAAATCGAGCAATATCTTGTTGAGATTATTGGTCGCCAATGTCATATTCTCATACAACGCCTCATCCTTGAGCGCCATCCCTAGTGTGCCTTCGCCCCGATTGAGACCATCAAGCGTCGCACGAAGCGTGTTGACGGTCGAATCGAGTGCATGCATCGATTGCTCAAGCCCACCATCGGCCAGGGTTCCGGAGAGTTCTGAAAAATTATCAATCATCTGACCAAGTTGTTCGCGCTTGCTGTTTAGCATCTCAGTTAATTGATTAACATGCTCAACAATCATCTGAATATCGCCCCCCCGGCTCATCTGTTCTTTCAATTGAGAGGTAATATCAGCCATATTATTCATGGTGATGCTCATATCACGCATCGAAGCATCAAAATATTTCTTGGTGTCGGCATCCAAAAAAGTACCGGCTCGTATGAGCGACGAATCCAAACGCACAATCAAACTCTCCGTCTTCTCCTTCAAGGGTAACATTTGGTCACTCATCTGATCCACAAAATCGGTGCGAAACATCGAGATAAGGGTATCGCCCGGCGAAAGTGATCGTTGTGAATCACCCGGCTTGATTGAGATGGCCTTGGCACCCATGATGTCTAAACTATAAAGCTCGGCAATGGTATTGTCGGGAAAGGCCACCTTTTCGGTAATGGTGAAAGTGACCAAAAACTGCTTGGGATTGGTTGGATGAATTTCGATGTTGCGAACCGTGCCCACCTTGAAACCCTGATAATAAATGGGGCTGGCATCAGTGAGCCCGTCAACTCGTGAATAAACTCCGTAATATTTATTCCCTGCCAAAAAAAGGTCGCGTCCTTTCAAAAAATTCATGCCCCACAGCAGAATCAGAAATGAAAAAACCACCACCATGCCAATTTTAATCTCTCGGGTTAACTTCATTGGTTATGTGTATTATCAAAACATTGATTAAAAATCTCGTCACCCAAAAAAGGAAATCAAGTCATACACGACACATCAATGTGCGTATGTCATCACAAAGCCATTTAGCCTATATCAACACCCAATGACATCCTCCCTTTTTTAGCGGGGTAAATTTTAACAAAAAAAACGTCGCGTGCAAGTACCGTCACCGCATCACCGCACACACCAACCGTCACACCTATTGTTTAAGCTTATTCAGCGCTTCAGCAATGGTAATTCGCTGATTCTTTTCAAATGCAATAATAAAGGCATCGGGCACTTTTTCTCGCACCTCAATGAGCTTCTCTTTGGCTTCGTCGTGCGAAGAGGTGCTGAACGTGGTGTACTTATAAGAACCTTTATCGGTATATCGCCACAGGTCGTTAAAAGACTTATAAAGCGAATGTTTTTTAGACAAGGGGGTTGGCGAAGTCTTCACCTGTATGCGAAATACCACCGATGAAACAGGTAAGGTTCCCGAGGTTACTTCACGAATGGACGAACCGCCCTGTGCTTTGGTACCTTCCCCCGAATTGACCACTGTCACTGCGTTGTGTTTATCATCGACCGAATTGGCAACACCGCTTTGACCTTCGAACTGCGTCTTATAATCTTTAAAAGCACTCAACAAGGAAGCAGCCATCGATGACTGTCCATCTGCACTGGTCAGAAAACGCTGATCGTTGGCATTGGTAAGAAATCCCAGCTCAACCAACACGCTGGGCATGGCTGTTTGCCTAAGCACCAAAAAGCCGGCTTGTTTTACACCACGACTGGTTCGTTTCGATTGTTGATTAAATTTTTTCTCGATGAGCGAAGCCATGGAGATACTCTGCTCGAGGTATACGTTCTGAAGCAATTCAAAAATAATATACGACTCGGTGCTATTGGGGTCGAAACCTTCGTATTTAGCTGTGTAATCGTCCTCGAGCACGATAACGGCATTCTCCTTTTTGGCCACCTCAAGGTTATCCTGCGAACGGTGCAATCCCAGCACAAATGTCTCTGTCCCGGCAATATCGGACTTGCTAATCCAGTTGGCATGAATGGAGATAAACAAATCGGCCTTTTTTTCATTGGCCAGTTTCGCCCGGTCATCCAATGGCACAAACACATCGGTACTGCGGGTGTAATATACTTTGATACCGGGAAAATGTTCCTGAATGGCCTGCCCCAACTTGAGTGAAACGGCCAGAGTAACGTCCTTCTCCCGAATATTTTTCACCACAGCACCAGGGTCTTTTCCACCATGTCCAGGATCTATCACAACCGTTTGTAGTCGCCCCGATAATTGCCCTGTCACCCAACAAGGCACCAACATCAATAATAAAATAAACGCAAACAAGAACTTCATATCACATTCGTTTGAGCTAACATAGCCCTTCATAACGTGTGCCAAAATTAATGATTCTTGACGGGGTAGCCAACTGTGACCAATCCATATTTTTGCAGACACCGAGCAAATGGTTGATTGTTTTGTTTATTTTTGCGCAACTTGTCTCACCACAAGCACCATTCACATGATTCTTCAAATGGTCAATCACATACATATCAAGCTTTTATTCTTGCTCACGATAGTGTTCACGTCTGCCATTGCTAAGGCGCAACAACCCGATACGTTGTCAACTGTTTCGTCTGTCGACACCCTGAGCACAGCATCGGAGTCGGCTCCGGCAAAATCTTTCATCGTTGCCGAAATCAAATACACCGCAAAGGACTCCATCATTTTTTCGCTCGATGGACAAAAAGTATTCCTCTATCAGGATGCTGTGGTGACTTATCAGGACATAGAGCTCAAGGCCTGGTTCATCGAAATTGATTTGGAACGAAAAGAGGCCTATGCCTGCGGAACAGTCGATACTCTGGGAGCCGAAATCGGCCTGCCCGTATACAAAGACAAACAGGGCGAGTACACCATGCGCACCATGCGGTACAATTTTGAATCGAAAAAAGCCCTGATCGAACACGTGGTCACCGAACAGGGCGAGGGATTTGTGGTGAGCGATGTGGCTAAAAAATCCGACGACAACGTGTTCTGCCTCAAGGGCGGCATGTACACCACGTGCGATCATCACGATCATCCCCACTTCGGGTTGCGACTCACCAAAGCAAAAGTAATTCCCGGGCGCAAAATCATTACCGGCCCGGCCTATTTTGTGATGGAAGATGTGCCCATTTATTTCCTGTTTATTCCATTCGGATTCGTGCCCAGCACCAGCAAATACAGTTCTGGCATTATTATGCCCTCGTACGGCGAAGAGAGCACACGCGGCTTTTTCCTGCGCAACGGGGGTTATTACTGGGCTGCCAGTGACTACTTCGACTTTACCGTCACCGGCGACGTGTACATGAACGGCTCGTGGGGTTTGCGTACCGGATCGGTGTATAAAAATCGGTATCGATACAGCGGGAACTTCAATGCCCAATACATCAAAACCATCACCAGCGAAAAAGATTTGCCCGATTACGCCACCAGCTCCGACATGAGCCTCACCTGGAGCCATCGGCAAGATGCCAAAGCCAATCCCTATCGCTCGGTCAATGCCAGCGTAAACTACTCCACCAGCTCCTTCGATCGCAAAAATATCGCCAACGTAGTTAACACCAATCTGCTAGCGCAAAACACCAAACGATCGAGCATCTCGTACACCCAACGCTGGCCCGACAATCCCTTCAACTTATCGGTGAACCTGTTGCACTCGCAAAACAGCCGCGACACCTCCATCGACCTCACCATCCCCGACCTCACCCTGACCATGAACCGTTTGACCCCCTTTAAATCGAAAAACAAAGTTGGCGGCAAAGAAGTATGGTACGAAAAAATCAGTTTCTCCTATTCAGCAACCACCAAAAATTACATCAGCACCAAGGAAAGTGACCTGTTTACTTCGGCCTCAAACGATGACTGGAAGAATGGCGTGAAACATGCCATCCCTGTATCGATGAACCTCAAATTCCTGAAGTATTTTGTGTCATCGCCCTCCATCAATTACAATGAGCGCTGGTATTTCCAGTCCATCCGCAAAGGCTGGGACGCCGACCAGCAAAAAGTAGTCACCACCGACACCATTTCGGGATTCAACCGGGTGTGGGACTACAGCTACTCCATCGGCACCAGTACCAAGCTTTACACCTTCTACACCCCATCACGGGCACTCTTTGGCGACAAAATCAACGCCATTCGCCACGTGATGACCCCCAGCGTGAGCATGAGCTACAACCCCAATTTTGGCGAGGCCAAATATGGGTATTACGATTGGTTTGAGTACTACAACCCCAAGAGCGATGAAATCGTTCGCCATGAGTATTCCAAATACGAAGGTTCGCTTTACGGGTCACCGGGCAACTCTCGTTCGGGATCTATGTCGATGAGCCTGGGCAACACACTGGAGATGAAAGTCAAAAACGACAAGGACACCACCGGTTTCTCAAAGATTAAGATTCTTGAAAGTTTGAATTTCAGCACAGGATATAACTTCCTGGCCGACTCGCTTAAATGGCAAAAGGTGTCGATGACCGGTCGCACCAAAATCTTCAAAACGGACATCAACTTTGGCGCCAGCTTCGACCCATACGCTCTGGACACCAACAAACTGGGAGCCCCTATTCGCATCAACCAGTCGCACCTGAAAGTAAATCACCAACTGCTCCGATTGGAATCAGCCAACCTGAGTTTCGGTTTCTCGTGGGGCAGCGACAAAATGAAGAAAAAGAAAGAAGGGGAAGATGATGCACAACAGCCCGGCGAAGATGAAGACATAGCCCCCGAAATGACTGCCGAAACCGACCGTTTTGGACAACCTCTGGCGCAAAGCGAACTGCGCATGATGGAACGCGACCAACAAAAAACGGTTGAATATGACGCCGACGGCTATGCCCAGTTTTCAATCCCCTGGAACATCAGCCTCAACTATAACATGCGCTTGGCGCAGGGTGCCTTCAACAAGACAAAAATGGACTATGACAAGGAAATCGTTTCAGACGTGTCATTCAACGGCTCCATCAGTCCCACCTCCAAATGGGCCATCTCGTTTTCGTCGGGCTACAGCTTCGACAAAAAACAACTCTCGCACACCAGCTTCAACATCCGCCGCAACCTGCACTGCTGGAGCATGAGCCTCAACCTGGTACCCATCGGGACTTACAAATCCTATTTCTTCACCATCTCGGCCAACTCATCCATGCTGCAAGACCTCAAATACGAAAAACAGAATGCCAACAGAGCCGATTTTTAAAGGAAGTGCCTAAGCAGAAAAGGAACTAAGTGCCTAAACGATGAGTTGAGAAGGGGAGAAGTGCAAAAGTACAGGAGTGCCAGAGCAGTGAAGTAGCTGAGCAAAGTGGCAAAGCAGCAAAGAAGGAAATCTATTGGCGAGTTCCATATGCCCCATGAAAAACAAATTATAATCACATGAAACGAGCCATGAGTAAGCCTTCCTCACACAGAAGGATGATTATTGGCTAGTTCCACCAGTTCATTAAGAAGGACAAACCCCTCAAGTCCCCCTTTGGGGGATTAGGGGGCTAAATTATAAACCCATGAAAAACATCATTTCCACCCCACAGGCTCCGGCAGCCATAGGGCCATACAGCCAGGCAGTAGAAGTCAACGGCATGTTATTCGTTTCGGGTCAAATACCCATCGACCCATCAACCGGCAAAATTTTTGAAGGTGGCATTACCGAACAAACCACGCAGGTGATGAAAAACATCGGCGCCATCCTTACGGCAGCCGGTTACTCCTTTACCAACGTGGTGAAATCGACCTGCTTACTGAGCGACATGGCCAACTTTAAGGGCATGAACGAAGTATATGCCCAATACTATCCCGAAAATGCACCGGCCAGAGCCGCCTTTGCCGTCAAAGAACTCCCCTTGGGCGTATTGGTGGAGATTGAAGCCATTGCCGTCAAGTCATAATAACAACGTATCCCCCCCACCAACCCCATCTATTAGCACATAATCCGTCCCCCTATCTTTGGTGTCAAAAAACGACATGACACAAAGAACCTCACTTGCAC
>NZ_QKZK01000003.1:0-56469 GCF_003254275.1 Breznakibacter xylanolyticus
AACTATCTAATCCCAAATAGCTTAGCTTTCCTTGGAGCGTTTTCATCGCATCGCAGACTTCCCCCATGGAGTCGCAACGGCTAAAGATGCCGAACAACATGGTTACCAATTGATCCCACGACGAGTAAGTCTTGTAATACCGATCCGATTTATGTTTTGAAACCAATAAGTCGAACTTATTACGTGGTAAAAAATCCATCATCTGCTTGAAAATCGGCTGACCGACTAAACTCTTTTCAATATCTTTGCCCATAGTTGTATTTTGTTTCGCAACATAAATCTACAACTATAGGGTGAAACCTTCGGGCGGTAACCCTTATTTTATTTTTTGTCGGTCAGTAGTGTTTTATTTCTTTTAAAATAATCCAATACTCCTAAGAAAAATCCGCCAGTACCACATGAAGGATCGGAAACCTTTTCGGTTTCTTTTGGATTAACACATTCTACCATAGCTGCAATTACTGGTCTAGGTGTAAAGTATTGACCGGCTCCGCTACTTTCAGCATTTTTTTGAAGTAGAGATTCATAAATTTCCCCTTTAATATCATATTCGGTGGAAGTCCAGTCTTCTTCCGAGATTAGATTGATTAACTTCTTTAGTTTAAAAGAATCATGTATTTTGTTTTGAGAACTGGCAAATATTTTTTCAAGCATTCCTCCTGATTTAGCCAAAGTTTTCAAAATTGACTCATATTGTGTCATCAATTCCCCTTTTTGCAATTTTTGCAATTCATCCCAATTACAAATTTCAGGCAAATCGAATTTATGTTGATTCTCATCCGCCATTTTTAGAAATAGCAGGTAGGTTAACTGTTCCAGATAATCTGTATATCCTAAACCATCGTCTCTAAGTGTATCACAGAATTTCCAAATTTTATCTACTAATGTATTTGTTGCCATTTTTATACTATTGCTGTTAGTGCGCCCTGAAGCCATTCAAAACCCTCTTCTCCTGATTTATCTTTTATGTAGTTAAAAACTACGATTGAATGAGGCATTTTTATGTTGGCCAAATTCGCTAATTCATTAAAACATTCTTCAATTATTTCTTCCACCTTTTCTTCATCATCTTTGTAAACAAATAGGTCATTTTGGGCATCCTCAACAAGTTCATTACATGTGTTCCAAACTCGAAATCTCCCTCTTACGAGAGGCTGATGTTCTAAACCATAACATTTTATTGAAATAGAGGCTCTAAGATGATTTAAAGCATTATCATCAACATTATAAGTTTCATAAGGCATTCCATCTTTATCAAAAGAGAGTAATTCTATATCCCTTGCATTTATTGGGTCTAAAAGTAGAGGCTTTTCTCCTCTGCATTTTTTATCCTTTTCCTTCGAAACTTTTGTTTTATCCTTTAAAGGAAAATAATTTCCTTTTCCCATAGTCTCACATCCTTCACCAAAACGACCTTTTCTTAATAAATTAGTTAAAGAACCAGATAATCTAAAATTCTGCCAGTCATATGATAGCCACCAATACCCTTCTTTTAAAATTTCTTTTCCATTTTCATCTAAGGATTTGCCTTTAGGTCTAAAGTGGTCAACTTGCCATTCTCCAGAATTTTCTTTGGATTCGGTATACCAGCATTTATCCCCAGATAACTCCGAAAGAGCCGAGTATAAATCTGTCCAGATGTTATGCTTTTGCCAATAATTAGCTCGTTCTTTCTTATCTTTCCCCTCAATATTTAGCAAATGAGCTTTTGCACTTTCTTCCCATTTTGAGAAAGCACCTGTTCCCTTTATTCTATCGAAGGTTTCCTTTAAGTGGTTTATATCAATTCGTCTCATCGTTTTTGGTCATTTTTCGTTGAGCGATTTTTTTTGCAATCTCTTGGCTTTTTCTACTAAGCTCTAGTTTTTCAGCATCTGTAAAATTAACTTTCTGAAATGAATCAATTTTTGACATCTCTTTTAGATATTCTTTGAACCAATAATCCTCAGATTCCTCGTAGAAGCCTAATTTTTCCATTTCCGACTTTAACTTTTTATACTCATCATTTTCAGATTGAGTTAATTCCCCTCTCATCGCTTTACCTTGCAAATATCGCTTCTTATTAAGCTTTATTTGTGTGGTTTTATCCAGAATGCTTGGTAATCCAAACATTTCACTCGTTAAAATTCCAGCAACACCTAAACCCTGAGGGTCAATGTCAGGTTCAATAGCAAAATTCAAAGCTTGCCTTCTTAATTCTTCATATCTATCCTTTGGTTCTTCTGAATTGTTGTATTGATTTTCAATTACTTTTCCAAATAAACGGACTTGTGACCTAACCATACTCCCAATAACCAATGGGTCATGAGTGTTTATAATTACATGCGTTGTTTTATCTTCTTCTAATTCATCAGAATTTCCACCAGTTTCCAGTTTATTTTTCGACTTAACCAGAGATTTCAAATAATAGAGGTAATCATATTTCCAAATAGGATTTAGATGTGTATCAGGTTCATCTAAAAGCACCAACGATTCATCTTCTCGTGTAAAAATTAATAGTCCTATAACTGTTAATAGTTGTTGCTCTCCTTCGCTAAGCTCTTTAAAAGTAACCTTGCCATCTTTTCTCTTTTTTACTTTTACTTTAACTTCTTCAAGCATATCTGAAATATATGTGCTTTCTAAAGCCTTAAATAGGAATGTATTACTCGGTTTTTCATTATTTAAGTTAAAATACTTTTCAGCAAATTCTTTTAATCTCTTTTTATCCTTAATGAATAAATACAACCTTTTTTGAGTTTCCTGCCTCCTAAAATCAATATCAACTGATTTGTCTTCATATATTGGAGCTAAAGAATAATCCCAAAGTGTACTTAGGAATTCTTTTACTAAGCCTTCTGCACCCCAAAACTTCTCATCATCCTTTTTTGCCCAAAATGCTTTTTTAATTACAAATAGAACTGATTCTAAGTCTTCAATCCCTAACACATTAAATAAAAACTGCTTTGACTTTGTTTCTATTTTTGAAAGAGAAAAGAATGCAAGTAATACGAAAAAGCTATGAATGGGCTTTACATAAAACAGCTTCCTTAAATCATCAAGCTCTTCAATATTAAAATCGGCTCTTATTATCTTTTTGTAAAAATTATTCTGATGTTCCCAAAAAACTTCATCAAGTCTATTACTTATTCCTGAATAATAGGTAAATACATATTTTGGGAAATAAAGTTTTTTACCCTCAGAACTGAAAAACTCTTTGAAAGATGGTGCTTTATCTCGACCTTCAATTTCAATAATGTATGAATTGGTAGTATAATCAATAATGATGTTTTTTTCGTAACAGTTATATTTAATCCAGTATTTGAACTCAGGATATTTTCTTGACGACTCACTGCTTAAATCAAGATATTTAAAGATTTTAACCAAAGCTTCAATAAAATTTGACTTGCCTGTAGCATTTTGTCCAAGAAGAACAGTATTCATCTGACTTGCATCCAAATCAATACAGAACTTCTTAAGGTTCTTGAAGTCTTCAATATATACTTTATCAATTCTCATTGTTTTAGGCTTAATAATGACTCTAGTCCTTTTTTCACCTCGTTCACTTTATCCCCTAATTCTTTTAATTCTGCATAAAAATCTTCAATATTATCCTTATGCTTACTTTTTTGCCAAACTTCCTTTGCTGACATTGGTTCAGTTGAATTTTTAAGAACTTCTTCAATACCTAATGCTTTACTCATTTTCTTTATTTTTTTGGGAGCATTCTGTTTAGAGACTATCTGTTTATTTAAAAATGTTTCCTTTTCTGCTTTGATTTGTTTTAATAATTCACTTGCTGGTTTATCTAAAGAATCTTGAGGGACAAGTTTTCCTGCGAATGCATTTTTTAAGATACTTTGACGAAGTGAATTTGACGTTTGAATACATGAGTCAATAGTTTTTTCAAGGTTTTCTTTTAATGACAATTTAGTCTCTAATATTCCGATAATTTTTTCTTGTTCTTCGACAGGACAAAGTGGGATTGGAATTTCTCTGCATGTTGAAACTTTAACATTTCGTTGTCCCGCAGTACCGATTGCTGTATCTGTTAACCATTGAATTGTTGATGAATTCTGCATGTAAAATGATATATACTTCGATAAAACATATTCATTAGGTCGGAATAGTACAATTGCCTGATTAATATTCCATTCACGGTAAGTTTCTGGCACAATAGATACCTTACCTAAAGGTGGCCCCACAATATTAATTAACACATCACCAGGTTGACAAATTGACCTTTTTAATTCTAATTGATGGTTTTCTTTTGGGATAAATGTTGGATTAATAGTAAAATCTAATACACCATTAAAGGTCAAATTATAAACTTTTATAAAGGGAATTTCACCTTGTCCTTCACCTAAAAATTCAGATTTTGGTGTATAGCCATTATTGATTATAGAGATTATTTGACTTGTCTTAACCCATTTCCATTTATTTGGAATATCAGCCAAGTCTTTCAATTCTTTGTTTGATATAAATGGAGCAGAGTAAGGTTCTTTAGGTTTAATTGGTTTCTTATCCTTTTTTCCGTTTTTATTCCAATTATCTATTTCCAATTTCCAAAGGGCAAGCTCATCTTCAAATTGCTGTTTACGCATTTTATAAATGCTGTTCTGTAATTTCTCAATCGATTCCGAGTTGTTTTCTTTACGCCATTGTTCGGTAAGTTTTCCTTCAAAAGCACTTTTGAGTAAAGTCAATCTGAGGATTTTCAATTGCATTTTTGCCTTTTGTAATCCTTTTTCAGCTTGGTCAAGCTCACTAAAAAGGGATTCTATTTTAGAAACAATTCTTTCTTGTTCATTAAGTGGTGGAATCTTAAAAATAGAATGTTCCAATATTGACTTTGAAATGGACTTAAAAGTAGTCCCAGTACCTTTTTCTTGTAGTTCTTCTACTTTTACACGCAATTGATAAAGAAGAAACTTTCCTGACATTCCACCAAATGCCTTTATTCCAGCCAAACCTCTTCCAATGCATGATTTATCTTTGACCAGATTTGTCGGGCCAATAGGAGCTCGAACTGATATTAAAACATCATCAGAATCAACAATCTTGATCGGTTCTGAACAATACTTTTCAACTATTGGGTATATATCACCAAATTCAGATTTTCCCTGATAAAAAGGCAACCCAATTCGATCATAATTATACGAACTTGAAGGAGGCGATTGTCCCATATTTATAAAAGCAATATTGCCTAAATCTTCTAAAATCCACCCTTCAGGTAATTTATATATTTGTTTACCTCTCTCCATTATTCAATATCTGCAATATTTTGAATGAGTTCCATAATAATTTCAGTAGCTTCCTCTTCTGAACCATAAGGCAACGCACTTTCTATACCTTCGGTTAATCCTTCATTTTTTAACAGGTTGGAACATTCTTCTTTTAAATATGCCTTTATACTGTCATTTGCATTTGATATTCTTTCGAGTAGTTCTGAGCAATTATCTAATATATAGATTATGTCTTCAAAATCATGGCTTTGCCTTAAATCGTTACCGCCTCGACTTTTATGGGCTTCAAATTTTGCAGCTAAGTAGTATTCAGGCGAAAATATAAATATCTCACTCCCGTCAGGAAGTGTTTTTACTATTTTATTTTGAATTCCTTCGTCATACCATTTATTGCTAAATCCTAGTACATTCGAATCTGAAGGCATTACATCAACCTTTACATCTTTGTAAATCCATCTGCAAATAGGAGCACCTTGGGTTGTGTCATGTGCAAAGCCTTTTGCCCTTAAATCCTCTTCCAATTTCGCATGAGCAATTTTTGAACGTAATTCAACAACACAATCAACATCAAGAGTTGGCCTGATATCCGATAACTCTGGATTGCTTGCATATAATTCAGCAACAGCCCCACCTACAAATACCATTTCATTTTTCAAATCCCCTAAACCATTTGCTACTGTTTGCAGCATTTTAATATTTGTACTAGACATGCTTTAATCGCTTTTCAAGTTCTTCTTTAGCAATGTTAATTTCTCTGGCTTTTCCAACGCGAATAGTATCAATGATAGCCAACAACTCATAGAATGGTTTGTCTTCATGTACTACCAGAGGTATTGATTTATATAATGGCTCAATAGCTTGTCCTCGATGTGTTCCTTTTGCGCTAGCCCACACATATACATCAGAGCCACTCGAAATATGTTCGTTGATTGGGGCCGCAGAATGAGCCGTTGGAAATCCTTTCACGACAGCACCCGGTTGTGTTGGAAATACGTATCTCAATCCATAAACAAGAAATTCCATGAATGAATTTACGTTAACCTTTCGCTTTTTCGAATCAATCAAACCCGCAATTTTACACCTGTTTAACACCTCAGATATTTCAGATGGGCTGATTTTTAAGGATTGAGCTAAATCGGAATTATACCAATCATCACGCCTCAATGCAATGATTTTCAACAATACGACTATGTCTTGGGGGCGCATCCCATTGTGTTTTTTCATACCTCAATTTTCTATTCGCGATTCGCGAATTGCGAATGATCAAATTTATAAAATTAAATTGAAAATAGTTTCCTAGAATACAACTCTATTGCGGTCAACCTACCATAACCCTCTTTTCCTTTATAAACACAGCCGGTGTCAATGTTTATTACTGATATGTTGTCCTCAAACTGCTTATTACAGAAATCGACTGAGATTGGTCTGTGACCATGAATAATTGTCTTACCCTCAAGTAATGGATGACAATATACACTCTTGCTCTTCCAAACCATTGAATATGAATCTTTAAATGGATTTAGGATACTATCATTAAATCCTGCATGAACAAATAGATGATTTTCAAATAAATAATAGAATGGGAGTGTTGAAAAGAAATCGATATAACATGAAGGAACATCTTTAACCGATTCAATCCCAAAGCTTTTTAATGTGTCTAACCCTCCGTTTTGAATCCATATTGAATAATTGCTCTCAATATTATAGGCGTCAAGAAGTAGCACTTCATGATTTCCAATCAATGGTGTAATATCGAATCCATTTTTTCGCAAGAGGATGATATAGTCAACAACATCTTTACTTCTACCTCCACGATCTATGTAGTCCCCCAGTAATACAATTTTATCTTCTTTCGAAAGCATAATGTGATTCTCAACTAATTCTTTGAATGAATCAAAACAACCATGAATATCTCCAATAGCAAAGAGCCTTTTCATATCTAAAGTATATTGAGCGTTGGGAGTAATTGCAATTTTTTGAAAATTTTGATTTGTTTTTCAGCTTGCGCATTTTTATAATATGTGCAATATATATATAAGCTTCACACTCTGTACTAAAGAGCAGCATAAAGCCATTGAGTTAGTCTGATGTTATAAACAAATCATAATGTAGGGATCACTAGTATGTGAAAAATACAATAAAAGAATCAACTCATAAATGAAAATGAAAACTCAAATCGGAATTAGTGGAATTTAGCAACCTTGTAATCCATTGTAAACCGACTGTAAACCTTTAATGATTTATAATACAAATATATAATCACATTAGTTTACAGATTTACAGGTTTACAATCAAATATCACCAATATCGTTTTAAGTTTCCTTTATCGTTAGGTAATGGCATTGCCATACATGATGGTGTTTATAGTGTTTATGGCAACGCTGGCAAATTTTTTAGGGCTTAAACCCTTTGCTTACATGGCTTTCTGTTGCCACTTTGGCAATCGGACTTGTTGTTATATAAGCTTTAAGGGCTTCGTTTATCACTTCGCCTATCGGCTGGCGATTGTACCATGCGATTGACTTAATGGTCGACAAGGTTTCAGAATTGAAATAATAGGTGGCCTTTTGAAACTCGGGTTTGCTTTTTTCTTTATCAGCCTTTTTTTCTGTTTCGATATTGGTTTTCGACGTTTGGATGAGCATGTCGATGCCTGTTTTAAAGTTCTTTTTTGCCATAAGGGTAGTTTTTAAATGTTAGTGATTTCTTGTGCAAGGCTTAAATAATCCTCGGCTCCATTGCTTTTGGGAGCGTATCTGAACACATCGGTTCCAGAACTTGTGGCTTCGGCCAACGATATGTTCTCGCGGATAAATGTCGAAAACAGTTTTTCCCCAAAGTGCGATTTGATGACCTCCGCAATATCCTTGTGAAGCACCTTGTGGTTGTTATACTGGGTGATGACAATACCACCAAGCTCTAATTTGGAATTGATCCTTCGCTTGACTTTATCTGTCACCTCCATCAACTTTGTCAACCCTTGAATGCTCAAATGGTGAGGCAACAATGGTATGATGTAGAAATCGGCAGCCGACAATGCATTCACAGAGATAAGGCCTAGGTTTGGGGAACAATCCCAAAGGATATAATCGTACCTCGCCAGCACAGGTGTCAGAAGTTCTTTTAGTAAATATTCTTTACCGGGTTCTGTGGCCATTTCGAGTTCAAAGGCACTTAAATCTAACGACGAGGGCAATACATGAAGCTTTGGATAAATCTCGACAGCCTTAAAAGGTTTTTCCCCTTTCATGGTATTGTACGAATTAACCGTCATATCCTCCACTCCAAACGACGTCGTTAAATTGCACTGCCCATCAAGGTCGATGACCAATGTGCGATGCCCCATATTGGCCAAAGCTGCGGCTACCGAAGTGGTGGTTGTGGTTTTGCCAACGCCTCCTTTTTGATTGATGAATGCAATTATCTTTCCCATAAATCTAAGTTTAATTGTATTTTGCTGATATCAAATGCATAAGCACTTCCAAGGCCTTTAATAGTGACTGTATTACTTCGACCATTCATCCACGAGGGAATGTAGGCTGGATCGTTGATTAAGAGTCTGATTAAATCATTGTATGAAGTCGGTTCACCATCCCAGGTTGCCGGAGTCTGCATATAGATTTTATGAAGTAACTGGATGTTTAAACCCAGATATTCAGTTCCATCGCTTTTGCTAGCGTATTTATAATGAATGTCTTTATGGAGTTTCTTCTCAGACTTTAAGAAATCCAAAGCTCTCCAGAATCGATTAACCCTATTGATGCTTTTGATTTCTATATCTTGATCTGTGACCGTGCGTTTTATCCAATCAAAGAGGTTTTGATATGTAAACGGAAAGATCAAATGATCACTTAGAGATTGGAACACCGCTAAAAACAATGCCATGTGTTTGATTGATCTTTCCGAAAGGTGTTCCAACTTCATATTTCTTTCTTTGAGGATGGACAATTGCTCATTGAAACAAGAACTGAAGACTGCTTTAAAGTGCTTGCGGTGAATAATGATTTCAATGAATGTTTTCCCTAGTCCATCTGCTTTGTATTGTTCCAATTGCTTGAATGCAGATACCTGTTCTGACGTAAAATTGTTATTCCTGAAATCTAATACCACCATCCTGCTCAATAGTGCGGATGATGCAGATGGAAGACTGTTTCCGTCGATAATAATGGATGAATTGATAAACGTATCCATGGTTTTGAAATCATTGCTCGATTGCGCTCTCGAATAAGCAATGCCTTCATATCCGGTCTTCAATAATCCGATAATGTTCTTTTCAATCTTGTTGTCATACTCTTTAAGGTAGAGCAATCCATTTCGTATTTTATGAGCTGTTCGGGCAATGGATTTTGGGGTTGAATTGGCTTCTAATGAAATGCCTTTGTAATTGTTATAAAACAAGCTCAACAGGAATTCTGTGTAAGATGTTTTTCCAACGCCCCAATCACCAAAAAGAAACAGATAGGGGAAAAAGCCTAGTTCATCAATGATGATATCCCTGTAGATGGATGCAATCACAAATACAATACCTATAATCCCTTTTTCGTCATAGGCCTGAGCAACCATTTGAGACCATTGAGAAAATGATCCTTTACCCATTCGAAACTGAAACTTCTGATCTTGTAGAAATTCTTGTGAATGCCTATTGATGAATGAAAAGGCTGGTAAATAGTAATAGGTGCTGTGCAATTCTACAACTCCATACTTATCCACTTTATGAAATTTTCCATTCTGTATGATTCCATTGGCGAATGTGTAGTATCCTTTACCCAGATGTTGTCCCAGGGTGGTCAGTTCTTTTGCTTCTTTATCGCGTTGAAGGACTTCTTCCAAAATTCGGTCAAGCTCATCTTTGGTACCTCGAAACGAGAAATTACCTTTTGATCGAATCACTGCTTTAAAATCCTCCAGAGAAAGTGATTTTGCTGTTATAATGGCTAGTTCTGTTTTACCAAACTTATTTTGTAAATAAAATATCCGCTTTGCGTTATCTGTGCCATCAGGGAAAAAATACACGACATCCATTACAAAATTGGAGATACATCGTTCATGTCTGACCCCTTTAATATTTGATTCTATCCAATAGCAATTTTGTCTTTTGAAGTAACCATGCTTTTTTACATCATTTGCTTCATCTATCGAATCGTCAATTAATTGAGGGTAGAGTTGCTGGTAATTCTCTCCATTTGACAAGAAATCTTCTAAAGCACCAGCTCTGAGAAGGTCATTTATATCTTGATCGGATGAAAGTTTAAGCTGAAAAACTGAAATATCTAAGAAGCTATGATCGACGATTAATGACAGAATTTGTGATGCCATTTGTTCGCCTGCTTTGTCATTGTCAAAAGCCAGAATGACTCTTTTCTCTTTGATATATTTTTCAAGCTTGGGATAGTCATTGAAATTATTGCCGGCACTAAAAAAGGCTATTGATGAATGGCTTTGTAGCGATAAAGCATTGATACATCCTTCCACCAAAAACACCCATTCATCTGACGGGCGATACATCTCAACATACAGAGCATTGTTGAGTTTCCCATCATTGTAATATTGTCCTTTCTCAATGGTTAGTTTTCGCGAATTGATAAGCTGTTTTTCACTATCAATAAAAACGATGCGATTGACTGTTTTATCTTCGTTATTTGATTGATAATAGGCACCTTCTGGCAGTTCGTTCACCAAAATACCTCTTGAAACAAGATATTGAGAGGCTAACTGTTTTGAGTTGTTTTGTATTGCGAAAACCTTTTTGTCAAATGATGAATATTCATCTTGATTTCGAAACGATTTCGATTTGGTATCATTTAAAATGTTGGTTAACACAAATGATAGCGCATCAGATGCATTGCAATTCAAATGCTCCTGTACCACATTCAGCCAGTCTTTGGCTTTCTCATTGTTACCGAAATTTTTAAGCCAATATTTACCATTATCCAGCTTTAGGCAACTGGATGGTGTATTTTCCAAGTGCGTTTTAAATTTCTTTCCGGGAACAGCTTCCGGAAAGACGTGCTGGATAATTCTGAGTTGTATGGAAGGGTCGTTTTTTATTCGATCAAATCCATAATCTGGTGGATTATCAATCGTTTTTTGCATACTTTTGTATTGTGTTTTTGTCCAAATTATTGGGCTTGAAAGTGAGGTGGATGGCAGTCCACCTTTTTTTTATATTCCTCTTTCTAAATCCCGATTTCTTTTCTTTTTCTTCTTTCTATTTAAAAAAAGATTGTCATCATCTTTATCCATATTATTGATTACATCAGCAGATGAAAAGTCAAGAATATTATTGCCCCAGTCATTGATCCTGTCAGTATTGCTGTTAGTATCATTTTGATGTCGATTATAGAATTCAACTTCTTGAGAACTTCCATTTTGATGGTAAGCGCATTGATATTCTGATCCAGCAGTTGCGCTGTTTTCATTGATCTGATTTGTTGTTCCTGAATCAATAAGGTTTCCTGTTTTAAATCCTTCAGAAGTTCTTTCAAATTGTTTGCTATCGGGGTTATAGCCTGATTTAAGGCCTCGATATTGTTCAAATTGGTCTTTTGAATTCTCTCTATCTGACCATCGAGAATTTGTTTCCGTTCCTCGATGGATTTCCTGGCTGCTTCTTCGATTTCTTTCATAATTATCAGTTAGTTTTTTATTAATTTGAATCCAGGAGTATCCTTTTCCAAGTGTTGATCCTTTCAGGCAAATCCCTTCTAGTTCAAAACTGACCCCGAATACTTGTTCATTTTGATTCTTATGTAGTTTCATTTCAACTCCTTGTTGATTCAAATCTTGTAATAATTCTGGGATAGAACTGGATGTTGAAATTGCCTCCATCAGAATCATTTGGAGTTGTTTTTTAACAGGTATGGTGTGAGTGCGTCTGAAAAGTTCAACTTGCCCTTTTGACAATCCACTTTCTTGAACTTTAGATGAATCAGGAACCCTTATCAGTCCATGTTTCTGCTCTAACTGTCTTACTATGTTTTCGCTACGTTTGTAATCCCATTTATCACTTACTACTTGTCCATCAAAGTCAATCCTGTTTGCAATGATATGAATGTGAGCATGATCTCTGTCATAGTGTCTGTACATAGCATACTGACTATTCGCGAATCCCATTTCTTTAAGGTATTCTTTCCCAATCTCCACAAATTGTTCATTTGAAAGATGCTCTTGAGGATTTATGCTCAGTGCGGTATGATAGACCACCTTATTTAGATTAGGCTTTAAAGTTCTAATCATTCCAAATTCCTTGGCCAGATTGCGAGCATTTTGGCTTAACATGTTCGAATCTATCAATTCAGCTACTCCACCATTTACTTTTGCTTCCATATAATTCAGCACACCTCTGAAACTTGTTCCTTTAATCTGCTTCGCTATCATCTTTAAGGAATAATTGGTTAATCTTTTTGAGGAGTTCGGTTGCAGCTTGAATCTCGCTATGAATCTTTGTGTATTGCCCTGAATTTAGTTTACGACTGATCTGGTTGAGATTGGTAGACATACCTACCAATTGTCGATAATAAGCTCTGTGCATAGGAGATACTTTAGCTACCAATGCTTTTTTTGAGAAAGCCGCTTTTCGCAACCAATTAGCAACAGACAATCCAGCCAATTCAGACTGCTTTTTAGCGAACTCCATTTCTGAATTCGTCAATCGGATATTGAACTGATAAATTCTCAATTCATCACATTCTTTTTTAGGTCGAGCCACCGAGACACATTTTTATACGAAGTGAGAAAATGGCAAGCGTTTTGGTGAAGGTTTACCGTAGCAAAAACATGGCTTGCTCCTTACCGAATATTAACCTTGTGCCTGTTGCTTTTACTTATTCGTTTAGCAATCTCATGTTCGTGTTTCACAGATGTATCTACGGCACCGTCTAAAAGAAAAGCATCCAATTCTGTGCGTTTAAAGAATACTTTTCGCCCAGACGGTTTGTGATATTGGATTTTATTAAAATGAATCAGCTTATAAAGAAAGCTTATTGAAAAACCAGTATAAACAGATGCCTCGGATACTGTTAAAATACTTTTTTGATGAATCTGAAGTGCTAACATCAGATTGTCTACCTTTTGCTCGATGCGTTTAAGTTCTTCCATGTCAATAAGTTTTGAATTATTGAAAACAAAAGAAGCTCTATCGAATTTCATAAAAAATAGGGGGGTAATTATTCCCCCTTGTTTTTGATGTACTTGTCTGGTAATGTGCTAATTATTTTGAAGAATATTTTATATTTCTTGGGGCAGGGGTTGTTTAATCCTTTTTTAATGAAGCTACTAATATTAAATTCAGTTTCACCTAAATGTGTGTAGTTTTGATATATGAAGTTTTCGATATTTATATTATCCAAAAGTGTTGTATACGATCGAAGAATAGTATGAAATAAAACTAATGACGATCTTCTTTTTAACCAATTTATCTTGCCTTCTCCAAGTTCCCAACACAGAACAAAATCCCGAGATTTTGTATCTATATATCCATATTCAAATAATATTTGATGTAATTCTTTTATGCTTGAAATATCAACATCAAAGTTAAATTTGATCTGAGCGTTCTTTTCAATCTTATTATTAAGATTTTCAATTTCGTCATTAAGAAACATTCTCAGTTGAGGTGATTGAATAAAGTCAATACCACTTCGTCCTGTCTCGTATTTGCATAGTAAGTGAAATTGATTATTAAAAAGATTAAGCTTATTTCTTATTGTTAAGTGCGAATGCGATTTTCTTACAAACTTCAGAACACAAATCAACCAGTTATCATATCTTTTTTGATGATCGGAATAAAAATGTCCATCATAAATCACAGAATCAATAAATGCATCAAGAATTTGAGCGATAAAACCATCATCAACAATGCCTTTTGAAAAAGGTTGATTTAATGTTTTAAGGTATCTATCGCATATGAATAGCATGTTTTTATAAAAGAATGCCAAGTTATATAGGGTTTTATCTTTTAGAGAATCAATATCTCTGAATGGATTATTGTTTTTAAGATTTCTTTGAAAACAGTCCAGTTCAATTTTTTTTATGAGTTTATTAAAATCTACTTGAGGACGTGACATTGCAAAACGAAAGAAATTATTTGAAATCCCATTGACTTTAGGAGGAATCTGATTAAAATCATGGGTATTTACGGCTTCTGTTAAATATTCGATTGTGTTTTTGTGTGTTGAAATGAAGAATTCAGAACCCAGTTCTTCAAGATAAACTTTTTCTCTAAACGATATTTCAGAACATTCTTCAATATTAATTGACAGTGATGTAAATTGATTCAAAGTTTCGAGTCGCATAATTTCTTAAAAGATTAGGATTAAAGTAAATCATCTGTTTTGTCCAATTCATCATCTGAGAATTGGGCTAAGTAAGCATTTGTAGTTACGATATCATTATGACCAAGTCCTTGTCCAATCATACTAAAGCCAACACCTTGACGCAAAAGGGTTGTTGCATATGAATGTCTTGCAACATAGGATGTAACTTTGACTTTAATTTTAAGAATTAGAGCCATTGCTTTGAGGTCAGAATTTAGTGCTCTTAAACGTTTATGGATTCTGTGTTTTTTTTGAGTTTCGGTTTGGTGAAAAGAATTTAGGATAGGAAATACATATTCACTTGTCGGATCATCGAAATAATTGATAATAGCTCTTAATTTCTCATTGTATTTGAGTCGAAAGATTTTCCCTGTTTTTGCTCTTTTGTAAATAAGGCGATCATCATATAGATTGTCCTTTTTTAATTGAGCCATATCAACGAAATTTATTCCCCTTGCATAATAACTAAACATGAATAGATAATATGAATCAGTGAATTGGGGATATTTATTGATGTCAAAGTTCTTGAGAAGCTCGAGATCATTTGCAGAAAGAGCTCTCGGTGTTGCAATCGATTTTAATTTTGAAAGAGAATAACCTTCTTGTCCCGATCCTTTAGAAAATGGATAATAGCTTGAGTCAATATATTTTCGTTTAATTGCTTCATTATAAATAGCTCTAAGAGTTCTCATGTGGTGATGAACACCACCTCCAGTATTTTTTCTTCCGAATAAGTAAGTTTCAAATTGTTTTAAAAATTCATAATTGATATCATAGAATGTCAAATCTTTATTGTTTCGAAACTTTCGGATAATATTAAATGAGCTTTTATATATGTTGGCTGTATTTACTTTTTCGATACTTAGGAGTTCTCCTATTATTTCCTCATAAAAAGGAAAAACAGAAATTGTTTTCCCATCATTAGAAAAGCGAGATTGGAATAATTCAAAAGAAAACAGTTTGTTTTCAATTTTTATTTCATTGATTATTCGCTCTGCTTTAAGCTCTGTCGATTCTAATGCTTGATTTAATACTTTATAATTTTTTACCGACTTAGAAAAGCGTCCTAATTCTTCAATCCATTCTTCTGGAGTAGCTGTATAGCCAAGAGTGATTACCTTTCTCTTCCTATTGTGAATTAATTGTATGATGATAGGATATTTACCATCATTATACTGTTTCCACTTATATAGTATAATCTTAAATTTTGCCATAGTTTTAGTTGCAACAGAGTTGAAACAAATGTATGAATAAATGAAAATTGAAGCATGTTTATTGAAAAGTAAATGTACGTATAAACTTGATATATTGATATATGAAAGTTAGTGAAAACTAAAGAAAATAGAACCATTACGTCTGGGGGGCGTGTGGCCGCTGGTTCGAATCCAGTCATCCCGACAAAATGAATTCCAATTCATTTCATAAGCCTGCAAATCGATTGATTTGCAGGCTTTTTTAATTTTATCTCTTTTAAATTAATTCAAGCAAAGTTATTTAGCTGATGTGTCTATTTTTGTATTTCTATATTTGAAAACAAATAGACATAGTGCTTATTGCTTTTTTTGAGACTTATGATCGTGTTTGAATTATAAAAATGAAAACAGTCATGACGATCACCAAGCGATATATTGGCGCCTGATTATATGTATTGTTGTATATTTTTTTGACAATCAATTATTAATGATTTTTAATCACATGAAAAAATATATCATAGCTTTAATTGGTGCAATATGTTTGTGCTTGTTGTCGTTTCTGTTTTTTGATAAGTCCATTGGGCTTATTTTTATCGTGATTGCTATTGGCGTGGTCAGTGGTGTGCTATCAAAATTATTTACTGGTTATGTAATCCCGAATCAATTTGTTTTTCATTCCAGGTTCATTATTTACGGAATCGGTTCGGGACTTATGATTGGAATGCTGTTGTTTTTAGTTCGGTCGCTTGAATTGAACTTGTTTTCGCTGCATGCTTTGATGTTGAATTTGGTCGTATCGATTCCGATTGGGGTCATCATCACCGGATCATTCTTATATCTAGGTTTTAGAACGCTAAAAAAACGAACCATGAATATTGATGAAGATCAAGACTCTATCAGCGACCAAGCAACTTATACTGATTCGTCATGCAAAACATTTAAGGGGCGACTTGTTTTAGCAAAATGTAAATTGATGTTTTTCGAAATGCCTACTGGAGACTGTATTTTTGAGTATGGACTTGATGAATTAAATCCTGAGATTAAGCGGTCTGGTTTCTTAAATATTCCCAAAGGATTTAACATCGGTGATGAGTTGGCTAAATTGAATGTCGCATTTCCATACTACTGGATTGATTTGATTAAGAATAACAAACATTTCACATCATTGCCGTAATTTTCTCGCTCGGTTGACACGATTTTGGAATTAGTGCCTTTTCCTCCCTCGCTGTGTCGTCTCTGCACCACTTCTTTTTCCCTCCGTGTTGCCATCACCCAACTCGTAGAATACGCTGTGTGACGCATTTTGCTTTTTTTATTTGAACACAGTTTAAATCCTATCTCAAACATACATCATAACTTCAAAAACCTCCGAGCCTCTGTGTTCATTGAAATCTCTATGTGTTTTCTTGTTGATGTGTTTGGCTTGCAATAAGTGACTTGGATTATTTTATGCCGTTTTCTGCTGCAAAACACAGTACATTGTCAATTCATTCTGTTTTTCTTGCTCCTTTTTTTGTTAGTTTTATTGCTTCATTTATTTTTTTTTCAAAACGGATGAAGCACCAATGTGTTGCATTGCTGGTAGTAAAGCACGTTCCGTAAGGTTCGTTTCTCGCATCAATCATATAGTGTTTGATAGGAGATGCGCCAGCAATACGCCTCTGAGCATGTATTTAGTGTTGTGGTGTTTTTTTGATAAATCGCGCAAATGACCAAGATTCAATTTAAAAAAGAGAAAATATCAGTTCAGAATATCAATCGAATGAGATTTTGGATTGGAATTTTGGCAGGACTGGTTTCTGCTATTTCAATTTCCTTGTTTTTCAATCTTTCAAGAGAAACGTTTCGGTTTTTGACTAGTATTTCAGCGGACTTGCTGATTTTAAAAGAAAACGAGCTTCTTTTTTTTAATTTTTTCTTCTCTTTCCTTTCTGCTGTATTAGGACTTTCAATCACAATATGGATTTGGATGCAGAACAAGAAACATAATAGGCCAAAGGATCGCATTTATAAAAATCTTTCTGTCACAAATGCACTGTTGATTTTCTGGGTCATTCTGATGGTATTGTCTCGGTTTGGCTCAATCCTACCCATTGTTTTGTTCGGAGCACCCGGTTACGACAATCATTTAAACCTTTATGAAGAATATTGGATTCTTTTCGTGTTAATGCCAATTGTGGTATTTATGCAAAGTTGGTTTGCTGTCAGGCTTGTGTACCAAGCAGGAAGTTGGATTTTTCTTTCGTTCCTTTGCTGCTTGCTGACAGCATTTATGCTTCAATTAACAACTGCTGTGAATCAAGATGAACTCAATTCGGTATATCACTTAAGATTTCATAAAGACTACAACTATATTGACCATGAATTGACTATTGCCAAGGGGAAATATGGGGTGAGTTTTGATAACCACACCATTGAAGTGTTGAAAAAGCGTGAAACAGAAAGTTCTATTCAGCAGATTGTGAGTGTTAAAAAAGCATTTTCTTATGACATGCCAGTGACGATGGACACAATCATTCTTCAAAAGATAATTATCCGAAACTATAAAAAAGGCAGTTGGTCTTTTTTCCGGAGAAACTCAATCGAAAATTGGCCTTATGCACTTCCTATCGATATTCTAAAACAACTTGACTATTTTGATCCAAACTCAAACCAGGCAATAGAACTTTGTGACATTTTAAAAGAAATGATTGACTTAGTCAATACGCCAGAAATACATTGGGAAGAATGTCAGAATTTCACTGAAACAGAAAGACGAAGAAGTTTTGGCGCAAAATATCATATACCTGATCCACTAATTGAACAGTTGAAAGACGTTCGGGAAAGGCTGTTGGAAGACGACAGGTATGCTGATTTTTCAAATGATTTTAATGCAATTAATGATAGAGAATGAAAGGGGAAAAGTGTCATTGTGGTTCAATAGACGATTTCCCGTATCTGCTCCGCAATTCGCCATACGCCATTGTGGGCAAGTTTGTTACCTATTAATTAAACAATAGAATTACTGAAGATAATTACTTCAATGACGATGGTCCTGATGAAGAATTCAACTGTAATTATTGCGGCATGCATTATATTAATAGGTATAATTTTGAATGGATTAATTGACTGTGTCTTTGACTGTAAAAACTTGAAGGACAGAATAGCATCTGAGTTGGTAATTAAAAAGCTTCAAACTCAATGTCCTTAATTTTAGATGAGAAGATTGCAGCCGATGAGACAGATGATGAGATGAATCAAGACTTTGTGATCTGTTTTCTTAATTTCCCAAAGCTAATCCCTATGAAGTCTAATAATCTTCTTGTCTTTTTCGAATAACCCTGTCTAAACGATATTGGCTTATATATCGTAACTTCGCCACCATCATTATTCAACCCGATTGACATGGAACAACACAACTGCGACACCTGCCCCCTGCGGGCGCGTTATGATCGAAATTCAAAGTCGTTGATGGGGCGTTTTTGGCGATGGCACATTCGTTTTTGCCCCGGTTGGAAAGCCTATTTTCAGAGTTTGGATGCCAATGCACAACAGTTATTGGTGAATCAATATCAACTCAAGCGCTGATGGTGCAAAATGGTCTGGCACCGCAATCCAAGATGTGGAATCCCTGGTACGGCTGCCATAAGCTGAGCGAGGGCTGCCTGAATTGTTACGTCTATCAGGGGGATGCCAGGCGCGGCATCGATAGCACACTGATCAGCAAAACCAAGAGTTTCGACCTGCCCATTCAGAAGAAGCGCAACGGGGAGTACAAAATACCGTCGGGGGCGATGGTTTATACCTGTTTTACTTCTGATTTTCTGCTGCGTGAGGCCGACGAATGGCGCATGGAGGCCTGGCAAATGATTCGGCAGCGAAGTGACCTGCACTTTTTGATGATTACCAAACGCATTGACCGGCTTGCACAGGTACTGCCAGATGACTGGGGTGATGGATATCCGCATGTGACCATTTGCTGCACGGTTGAGAATCAGAGCCGTGCCGATTATCGCCTGCCCATTTATCGGCAGGCTCCCATACAGCATAAAATCATTATTTGTGAGCCGCTGCTCGAGCGCATCGACCTGACACCCTATGACATTGGTGAATGGGTGGAGCAGGTGGTGGTGGGCGGTGAGTCGGGGGCTGAGGCGCGGGAGTGCCACTTCGACTGGGTGATGGCGTTGCAGCAGTTGTGCGTGGAGCAAGGTGTGGCGTTTTGGTTTAAGCAGACTGGGACCCGGTTGGTGAAGGATGGGAAACAGTATGTGATTCCGCGGCGGCTGCAACATGTGCAGGCACGCAAAGCAGGCATCAATTACTTGTCGCGTTAGGGATTGCAGCGGAAAGCCCGCAGCACAGCGAGGACTTGGAGCGGAAAGCCCGACCCGCAGGGGAACGCCCTCATGATGAGGGAAATGTCGTGTGACGTCGCGATGCGATGGAAATAAAAAATCCACTTCCGGATGCGGGAGTGGATTTTTTGTTGTGTTGCGGGGCATTTACAGGATGTTGCTGATTTTGATGCCCACAAAGATGGTGCGGGGTTTCATGGGGCCGTACATGTAGCCGGCGTCGCGCGACTCGCCCTTGTCGAAGTCGGTTTGGTAGCTGTTGAACAGGTTTTGCACGCCGGTTTCGAAGCGAGCCAGCACGCCGTCGGTGATTTTAACGTCGTAGCTGAACTTGAGGTTGAGGTCGACGAACGAAGGGGTGTGCTTGATGACATCCTGATCGATGTATCCGGCATAGTGGGGCACGAGCATCGAGCCGGTGTAGGTTCCCGAGAGGTAAGTTTTGAAGCGGTTCCAGGGGCTGGCGGTGAAGCTCATGTAACCGTATGTTTCGGGTGAGCGAGGCATGGTTTCGAGCAGCTCGGCCGAGGTGTCGTCGCTCCAGGCTTCGGGGCTGAGGTAGCGGCTTTGTTGCAGAGTGAAGCCCATTTGCAACTGGTATTTGGGGCTGAAGATCATGCGGTTTTCGAGGTTGATGCCCATCACTTTGGCGCCGGAGGCGTTGCGGCGTTCCAGAAGTTTGTTGCCCTGGTCGTCGACACCAATTTCTTCGACCTTAAAGACGTCGGTGAGTTTGGTGTAGAAGCCTTCGACCATGAAGTTGTTTTCGATGTTGCCCAGGCTGTAGTAGCTGTCGAACGATGTGCTGTAGCTGTATGAGCGTTCGGTGGAGAGGTCGTCGGCCAGTTGAATGAGCATCACTTCGCCGCCCACGGCCATGATGTGGAGATCTTCGTCGAAGGCTTGCGGGGCACGGAAGCCGGTGGAGAAGGTGTTGCGCCATTGTAGTTTAGGGGTGATGTGGATGAGCAGGTTGGCGCGGGGGCTGATGATGGCGTCGTCGATGAGGTTGTGCTTGTCGAGGCGGGCACCCAGCAGCAGTTGGGCGTGGTTAAAGCGCCACTCGTTTTGGAGAAAGAAGCCGGCAATGTTGACATCTTGTTTGAGGTCGCGCTGGTAGCCGGGCATTTTGTCGTGCAGGTTGTTGAGCTGATATTCGGCACCGGTGGTGAGGGTGGCCGGGGCGAGCCACAGTTTGTCGAACTGGTGGGTGTACTGCGAACCGGCCACCAGGGCCAGGTCGGTGGTGTTGCCGTAGGCGTTGGGGTCGTGACCGGCGCCGTAGTAGCTGTCGCGCAGGGTTTGTTGTGCCGACACATAGGTCGAGAGTTTGTTGGCATACCCGGGGGTGAAGAGGTCGAGCACCAGTTCGCCGCCGTTGATGCGGTGTTCGGTTTGCTCGGTGATGTCGGTTTCGTGGGGTTGCAGGTCAAACTGGTTGCCACCGCGACGAAATTCGTTGAGGTAATGGTAGGTGGCCGTGATTTTGCTGTAGGGCGACATTTTGTAGTACGATCGGAAACCCAGTCCGCTGCCCTCAATCTTGCCCAGCTCCGAGAAGCCGTCGCCGTTGGCATCGTAGGAGCCGCGTTTGCGGTTAGAGGCAAACATGCTGAACCCGGCCTGGCGGTTGTCGCTCACGTACGAGCTGTTGAAGTGGATGGTGTTGTCGTCGGTGGTGCCGTCGATGAGGGCGTAGTTTTCGGTGACGTCGAAGCTGTTGTGGAGGGGTTCTTTGGTGATGATGTTGATGGTTCCGGCGATGGCGTTGGAACCGTACAGCGCCGATCCGCCGCCGCGAATCACCTCCACGCGGTCAATCATGTTGACAGGGATTTGCTCGATGCCGTACACGCCGCTCAGGGCGCTGTAAATGGGGCGGCTGTCGATGAGGATTTGCGAGTAGGGGCCTTCGAGGCCGTTGATGCGCACCTGCTGGAAGCCGCAGTTCTGGCAGTTGTTTTCGACGCGCAGGCCGGGCTGGTAGCTTAAGCCTTCGGAGAGGCAGACGGCATTGGTGGCCTGAAAGAGTTTTGCGTTGAGTACGTTTACAATCACAGCCGCATCCTGACGATTGGTTTCGCCACGGTTGGCTGTCACCACCACCTCGTTGAGACCGATGCGGTCTTCCTGAAGGTCGAACTTGATTTCGGTGGTTTCGTTGGGTTTCAGGTCCACCTCAATTTCCTGAGGCTTGTAACCCACAAAGTGCGCCTTGAGCACCTGCTTGCCGGTGGGGGCATTGGAGAGACTGTAGTGACCGGTTTGGTCGGTGGTGGTACCCACGTTGGTGTTTTTGACCACGATGTTGACAAAGGGGAGGTGCTCGCCGTTGCTGGTGACGTGACCGACCACGTGCGCATCGCTTTTGGGTTTTGAGTCGGGGTTGGCCATAATGCTGATGGTTATCAGGCTGGCCAGTAAAATGGTTAAACAGCGTTTAATCATGATGGTTATTGTTTTAATAGTTGAATAACAAGGTAATTGCCGGCTTCGTCTTTGTTGAGCCGGCTTTGGTTTGAAGGGAAAAGGTGCAGGTGAGGGGAGAAGCGTTCGCCCGGCATTTGCGTGAGGTTGCCGGTGGTGAGGGGGACGATGTCGCCCTTGTTCCCGATGCTGAAATAATGGGTCTCGACGGTTTGCGGCATCATGCGCATGCGATGTCCCCTTCGGCAGTGCTTCCATTGACGGCATTGACGGGCATAGAGGTTGATGTGGCCCGAGCCCAGCAGTCGATAAGGGGCGCCTTGCCACATGCGGTACACCGTGCCGTTGCATTTGCGGATGGCATAAATGCTATCGGCTGGCACCTGTTGTTGCCCTTGCGGGGTGACGATGTGTAACGATTGGGTGTGAATGCTGTTGCAGTGGTGGTGAGCACCGGCATGGGCAAAGGGGAGCAGTTGTTGTTGCTCGTAATCGGTGACCGTGCGGTAAACGCCGCATGCCTGTTGCTGTGCCGATGCACCCAGGCACATCATGCCCATGAGCAAAATGAGGTAACGCATGTTGCAAGTGATTTGTGTGCACAACATGTCGCATGCTTTGAATTAAAGCAGGTCTGTTGACACCTTGTTCTTAAATGGAATGGTGATAAACGGCGTGTGCCCGTTAGATGATTAAACGCTGAGACGCGAAGACGCAGTCATTCTGCCGGGATCGCTATGTCAATCCTTTGCGCCCTTTCTTGGCTATGCCAAGCGACTTCGTCGATTAGCGGTTAATTCTTACCGCCAAGACGCGAAGATTGCGCCAAGTGCGCTAAGCGAAGACTCAGCGTTTAGCGTTTTGTGATCAGCAAGCCGGAGGAGCTCGGAGCGATAAATAACGAAGATGACGGGTTTTGATGCACTCAACCGTGACGGGTTGTTGCGTGCTAATTTCGAGGTAAGCCGGTGCAGGTACCAGCAAGGGGGTGGATGAGGCTTCCCAGGTGGTTTGATTCAAAAGCTGAATCAGTTGCAGGGCATCCTTGGTGTGATGGTGGGTGGTGTTCGACGCATCGTCGTTGGCTCCCTTTTGAAACGGGTGGGAGTGCGTCACGGTCACCCCATCGACCGAGTGGGTGTGGTAAAACATGGATGTGCCACCGTAATAAGTCACAAACAGCACCCCCAGCACGAGGGGCAGCAGCGACTGCAACCATTGGCGATATGTGCGTTTTACCTGATACATCGCTGCAAATGTAAGATGTTTTGTCAAACGGTCATTATGTGGGCTTGTTAAGAATTAATAAAAATAAGAAGCATGGGGGAGCGGGCGTGTGATGATCATATTTTCTAACGGTGCGGGTTGTGACGGAGTAATTCATTATTTTCATGTGTTTAAAATATGTGATTCAATGGCTACATGGCACTCGCCAATCATCATCTTCGTCTGTGTGATGAAAGATGTATTCATGGTTCGTTTCATCGTGCCAAACTATCACCATTGACTGTTGACGATTATTTACATCAAACAATTATAACATGGAAATAACAGTGAAGCACAGTGTGAAGGCTTACCTTCACGACAATGTCCTTTCGGACACTCCCAATGATTACATTGCCCGGGTATCCAGCGAATCGTCGCTGTCGGTGGCTGATGTTTGCAAGTCGGCCGCCATGAGGGGGCACGCCGATATGCCGGCTCAAACCATTCAGCATGGGGTTGAACTATTTCTCAGGGAGATGTCTTATTTGCTGTGCGACGGGTTTAGCATTAATACGGGCTATTTCACGGCAGCGCCACAGGTGAAAGGGGTATTCAACAGCCCTGTAGAGACTTTTGATGCGAATAAACACGCCTTGCTGTTTCAGTTCACTCAGGGCGACTTATTGCGCCAATTGCTGCCCCATGTGAAGGTCGACATTCTGGGGGTGGCCGAATCGGGTGCCGAAATCGTGCAGGTGACTGATGTGAGAACCGGGTCGGTGAACGATGTCATCACTCCCCTGCGAAACATCAAAATTAAAGGGAGCAAAATCAAGCTCGAGGGCACCCATGCCGAGGTGGGCGTTTATTTTGTGCACGAACCCTCGGGCCAGGCAATACCGGTGGATCCCTCAGATGTGGTGATCAATAAACCCTCGGAACTCATTGTGGTGGTTCCCCCGCTGACTGCAGGAACTTACCGCCTGATGGTGAAAACGCAATATGGAAAGAACGTGACATTGAAAGGTTTGCGGATGGCAACCTTCGGTATGGTGTTGAGCGTTATATAGGCATTGATGGTTGTGTGACCCCGGTTGTCACGTCAACAATCGTGTCCCACGTCCATGGGAAAGCGATTCCCACGCCTATGGGAAAGCGATTCCCACGCCCATGGGAAAGCGATTCCCACGTCCATGGGAAAGTGTTTCCCACGCCCGTGGGATGCATCTTGAGGTGGGAAACGCATGGTGTGTCGCTAGTTCGTTGGTAGGATGAAGGACGCCGGTGTCATGTTTGATGCGTCTATGAAAGACCAATTCACGTCGTCTTTCAGCAAGGGGGGCATGAGTGATGCTGATTGTTACATCGGGTGATGTCGAGAGTGCCCTGTGATTCACT
Organism: Breznakibacter xylanolyticus; assembly: GCF_003254275.1. Taxonomy (GTDB): domain Bacteria; phylum Bacteroidota; class Bacteroidia; order Bacteroidales; family Marinilabiliaceae; genus Breznakibacter; species Breznakibacter xylanolyticus. The sequence continues at coordinate 25,098 of NZ_QKZK01000003.1, forward strand.
GATGAAAAGGTCGCACTGAATGAATCTCAGTGCAACTCGGTGTTTCCCGGGTGCAACTCGGTGACACGATCGTTGATTGCCAGATGTCATGACCCGATGACTCATGCCGAAAACAGGTTTCCCCCAACGACCTTTTGACACCTCCGCAGGCGTTGCCTTCCCTGCCCATGACCTCTCAAAGGGTGATTTCGTGCCCCGTGAAGTTGTAAAACACGCCCTTGCCCAAGCGTTGTTTCATGTCGGCAAACTTCTCCACGCCGGTGCAGTGGCAGGCGCCAATGCGACGAGGGTGATGGCGCTCGAGACAGGTCATGATCACCTCAAACTGCTCGGGGCCGCACTCCTTGATGTGAAATCCGCCCAATATCAAATCCACAGGCAGTTTAAAGTGTGCCACCGCCCCATCAATGATGTTGCTGATGCCACGATGCGAGCAGCTGGTGATGATGCTCATTGCTTGGCCGTCGGTATGACACAGGTACAGCTCGTCATCAAACTCGTCGTTGGCAAAGCCGCCGGGATAGCTGATTTTAAAGTTGCCAAAGTTGGTGTCCTGCGGGTGGCGGATGGCAATGCCGGGCATGATGAACAGTTGCGGTGCCACCTGGGTAATCTCCTTGACGTATTCGATGCGATGCTCCAGCATGGCCTGGTCGAAGGGCACGCCAATGAACCGCTTGGGGCCGTTGTATTTGCGCAAAAAGGCTTCTTCCTTGATGTACACCTTGGCGCGACTGTTGGCCAGCAAAAAGGGGTAGAGCCCCCCGGTGTGGTCGTAATGGCCGTGGCTGATGATGACGGTGTCGATGTCGGTGATGTCAATGCCCAGGGTTTGGGCGTTTTTCATAAACTGGCCGGTTTGTCCGGTGTCGAAAAGGATTTTGCGTCCGTGCGTCTCCATGTAAAATGAGAGGCCGTGTTCGGCGCCCAGTCCTTGTTTGTACACCAGGTTTTCGATGAGGGTCACTATGCGCATGCTTGTCGTGGTTTTGTAAGTTAAAACTCAATGCCTTTGCGGGCTTCTACGCCCTGGCGGTAATAGTGTTTGATGTCCTGCATCTCGGTCACCAGATGCGCCCTGTCCACCAGTTCGCGGGGGGCGTAACGTCCCGTGAGCACCAGCTCGGTGGCTGCGGGCTTGCTGTCGATGAGGTGCAGCACGGCTTCGAGGCTAAAGAGGCGGTAATACAGGGCAATGCATATTTCGTCGAGCACCACCACGTCGTAGGCTCCCGAGCACACAATGGCGGTCATCTCGGCCAGTCCCTTTTGTGCCGCTTCAATGTCGGGCGGGGTGGGGGCGTTGTTGATAAAGCAGTCGCGTCCGTATTGGCGAATGGTGATGTGGGAGGCGAGGGCCTTTAGGGCATCGAGCTCGGCATAGGGCATGCCCTTGACAAACTGCCCGATGAAGACGCGTTTGCCGGCACCAGCAGCTCGCACCGACAGGCCGATGGCCGCCGTGGTTTTTCCCTTGCCGTTGCCGGTGTACAGGTGTATGTAGCCTTGTGTGGGGGTGTGGGGTTGCATGGGCGGGGTTAGTATTGCATTTCGGCCGACAGCGCCATGCAGGGGTTATGACGGTGTGCGCGATCTTTGACAATGAGCGTGGTGACGGGGCTGTGCGAGTGACTCGCAAACACCATGTCGTGCCCCATGCACAACCCTACTGACACGTTGAGTTCGGTTTTGGCTTCGGCCAACAGCGCCGCCTGTGCTGCCGGGTTGCACGAAATGCCTCTGGCATCTGTGTCAAGCAGTTCGGCTGTGGTTAGTTTGGCCACTTTGCAGTCGATGGCCACCACCTCAAACTCCTGTTCGAGGATGCTTTTGAGGGCGTCGGCTTCCTTTTGCAGGCTGATGCAATTGGCAATGCCAATGCGACGGATGCCGGCCAGACGGGCGTAGTTCATCAGTTCCAAAATGCGGTTCTTACCTGGCAGGCGTGCTGCTTCGGCCAAACGCATGATGTGGAGGTCGTGGGCGGTGTATAAGGCTTTTTGCTGTTCGGTGGTCATGATGGTGTGTGTGGTGTGTTATAATGTGATGGGGCAAAGATTTTAACCCTGTAGGGGATGTATGACCAGACAAGGGTTTTCTGATGAATATCACAATTTGTTTATCCAATTGAGATGTGAAGATGTTTTCCTAAACCTAATTCAATCAATTTGTAGTATGTCGAAATCTGAATATCGCTTTGTCCCCGTTCTATTCTTGAGATATAGCTCTTTTTGGTACCTGTTTTTTCGGCAAGTTCTTCTTGCGTGATTTGAGCTTCTTTTCGGGCTTCTTTGAGCATCACCCCAAGCCTGAATGCTAACGATTCGGCATCGTATTTATCTCGGGTCGGAGTCCCTTTTTCTCCATACTTCTCTTTTAACAGGTCTTCAAAATCAGTGACGTTTTTCATTTTTATTTCCCTCCATATTTCTCGTTTAAATACGCTTCCTTTAATCGTTTAGCCAGTTTTATTTCTTTCTGTGGCGTTTTTTGAGTTTTCTTTACAAAGCAATTGGTCAGCACTACAAGGTCGCCCTTGTCTTGAAAGCATAAGATTCGAATGCTCTTGAAGGTTGTGATGACTCTGACTTCCCAAATACCATCCGTGTTTTCAAGTATTTTATAAAACTTATTGGGTACTTGTCTTTCAAATCTTACTAAATCAAGAACGTATTCAATTTTCTCCTGAATCTTTGAATCTTGACTTTTATAGAAGTTTACAAAGTTATCCTTGTATGTGATGACTCTTCTAATCATGGCTCAAAGTTAACTAGTGGGTTTACTTTATCAAAGTCTGTTCATCAAATTTCTGCGGGTGCATCTATTACAACCAATTTTCATGTCTCAAAATATTGATCGGAGTTGACTTCTCGAGTTCTTTGATGGTGCCTTTGGGCACCAAAGCTCGGTAGAAGAAGGTAAGCCAATCATCTTTCGCCCCGATTGGGGCGAGAGGTAACCGATTCCATCCAATGCTACCGATGTTTGACCCCGATGGGGCTTTTTCTTAACTAAACACGATTGAAACAAATCTCCTGATTTCGTTTCCGGTTTTAAAAAACATCGTACGGTGCCACAAAGGGTTGCAAATGAAGGATGCGAGCCTGCCGGGGAATCATCTCGCCGCGAAGGCGGATGCTGTGCTGGTCGCGCTCTAAAACGCAGCCCGTGGTGATGCCTATGCCCGGAGTGGGCGATGACTGCGATGTGTCGACATATACCACGTTGAGGTGCGACAGCTGCTTGGGCGGTATCCAGCTTTGGGTGAATTGCGAGGTGAGCTCAATGATGGTTTCGCTGTTTCGCTCGGCGTCGTGCCCGGCTTCGATGGTTTCTTTCACAATGCCAATGGGGCACAGGTTAATTGCTTGCATGGGTCGATGAGTGTAACAGGTGTTTTTGAATGGCGTTGGTGACGAACGGCGGTACCGCGCAGGGCTTAAAGGTGTCGCTTTTGACAAAGGCCAGTTCGGTGTCGGCTTCGTTAATCAGTTCGCTGTTGGTATTGTAAAGCTTGTACGAGAAGCTGACGCGTGGGCCACGGATGCCTTTCAGACAGGTGCGCACGGTCAGTTGCTCGTCGTAACGGGTGGTTTTGAGAAAGCGCATGTTCATGCTGATGACAGGCATCATGTAACCGGCCGTTTCAATCATCTGGTAGGGAATGCCAATGGCACGAAACAGCTCCCAGCGAGCCGTTTCGTAGTATCGGGCGTAGTTCGAGTGATGCACGGTGCCCATCTTGTCTGTGTCGGGATACATCACTCTGAAATAGGAGACGTGTTCAATCATCTTTCTTTTATTATGATGATGTTATTTGAGCAAGAAGCTTTTGCCGTTGGCTGCCTTCACACTGCCCTTAAACAGCATGCGGGGGTTGAGGATGCCATCCACCAGTTGGTCAAAGGCGGCTTTCACGCCAGGGTGTTCAAACAAGCGTTCCAGCTTGCCCGTGTCGCAGGTCTCGCACATGGTTTCGCTCATGGGTATTTGCGCCAGCAGGGGGATGTTGAACTGAGCGGCCATTTTGGCCCCACCGCCCTGGCCAAACAGCAGGTACTTTTCGTCGGGGTGTGCCGATGGGCTGAACCAGGCCATGTTTTCCACCACGCCCATCACCGGCACGCCCACGTGCGGATCCTGAAACATGGCGATGGCTTTTTGCACATCGGCAATGGCCACGGCCTGCGGGGTGGTGACCATGATCACGCCTTTGGCCGTGAATTGTTGCAGCAGTGTCAGGTGAATGTCGCCGGTGCCGGGAGGGGTGTCCACAATCAAATAGTCGAGCTCACCCCAGGCCGTGTCGGTGAGTATTTGCTTAAGCCCGTTAGAGGCCAGGGGGCCCCGCCACAAAATGGCTTTCTCGGGTTCTACCAAAAAGCCAATGGACATCACCTTGATGCCAAACTTCTCGAAGGGGACGATGCGTGTCTTGCCCTCTTCCTGATGGTAGTCCGGTGTTTGGTTGCCCATGTTGAACAGTGTGGGGATTGACGGCCCGTAAATATCGCCGTCCATGATGCCGGTCTTGAAGCCTTCCATGGCCAGACGCAGCGCCAGGCCTGCCGCAACAGTCGATTTGCCCACGCCTCCTTTGCCCGAGGCCACAATGATGAGGTTTTTGATGCCGGGTAGTGTGATCTTTTCCATGTTGATGATGCTGTTTTTGATGTGATATCAATGTCGTTTTGTGAATGATGTTCGGATGTGAGACACGAAGATGATTAGACGTCAGACAGAAAGATTAGACTAAGAAAATGAATCTAAACATTTTCCCTCATCTCATCCTCTGTCTCATTGTCTGACGTCTTCTTATCTCTCTCATCGATCCATGAGTCGTTTCAGCTTGCCTGCAATGAGCTTCCGTTTCAGGGGGCTGAGTTTGTCGATGAACAGGATGCCGTCCAAATGGTCGTATTCGTGTTGAAAGATGCGTGCCCTGATGCCGTCCAGCTCTTCGTGCACCGTCTCGCCCGTGAGGGTGGTGTAGCGCACCTGCACGCTTTCGGGACGCAGCACGTCTTCGTAAATGTCGGGAATGCTCATGCACCCCTCGGTGTAGTAACTCTGCTTGTCGCTTGTCGACACAATTTGTGGGTTCACGTAGCACTGCTCGTAGGGGGCAATGCCTTCGTCGGCCATGGGGGTGGTGTCGATGACGAAGATGCGTCGCGAGATGCCTACCTGCGGCGCGGCCAACCCAATGCCGCCACATTTCTTGAGCATGGCAAACATCTCGGCCGACAGTGTTTGGGTGTTTGTTTCGGAGCCGATTTCTTCGGCCTGCCTGCGCAGCACGGCTGACCCGTATTTGAATATTCTATTGAGCATGGTGGTTGATTGCTTCTTTTCCTGATACATGAATGAGTTGTTGCAGATGTTGCCATATCTGCATCACCGCCTTGGTGGTTGATCCATTGGGTTGCCACTCCACAATGCTTTTACAGTTGAGCATGGCTTGCACCACTTGGGCATCAAAGGGTAAATTGCCGGCCAATGATATGTGGTGATCGCGGCACCATTGTTCAATCTCTTCAGTCATGTGTATGTTCAGGTCATATTTGTTGATGACCACGCAACATTGAATGTTGAAGTTTTGTGCCACTTCGATGATGCGTTTCATGTCGTGAAAGCCCGAGCGGCTCGGCTCGGTCACAATCACCGCCACCTGTGCGCCCGTCATGGACGAAATTACCGGGCATCCGATACCCGGAGGGCCATCAATAATAATGGTCTGATGATGGGCCGCTTCGGCTGCCTTGCGCGCCTGATCGCGCACCACCGCCACCAGCTTGCCCGAATTTTCTTCGCCGGGTGCCAGTCGGGCATGCACCATCAGTCCGTTGCGATAGGTGCCGCTGAACCAATGGCTTTTGTCGCTTGGTATCATGGTGATGGCTTCGTTGGGGCATAACCGTGAGCATAGTTTGCATCCGTCGCAATAGGTCTCGTTGATGACCACTTGATCGTCTTTCCAGCCAATGGCGTTGAATCGGCAAAAGTCAACACACAAGCCGCATTGGGTGCATTTGTCCGCATCCAGTATCGCTTTGTAGCCGGTGGTGAACGACTCGTCGGTGGTGTTCACCGGGTTGAGCACAATGTGCAGGTTGGCCGCATCCACGTCGCAATCGGCCACCGTGATGTTGTGTTGCAGGGTGGCAAATGCTGCACTCAGGCTGGTCTTGCCGGTGCCGCCTTTGCCGCTAAGGATCGATATTTCAATCATTGGCATATAATGGAGTGGGGGTGTGAAGAAGATTTCTTTATTAGTTTATGCCTTGTTGAGCCTGCCGGAACTATGAAATGGGAATGTAGGCGTTGATGTTCGTGATCAATTGTTCAAACTGTTTCAGGTAGTCTTCATTGCAGTTCACTAATATTTGTCCTTCGGAGTAGATGCGTGCAATTTCGCGGTCAAAGGGGATTTCGAGCAGCAAGGGAATTTGCTCTGCTTGCAGCCATTGGTACAGAGTGTTGTCTCCAAGTCCTGCCCGGTTAATGACCACCCCGAATGGTTTCTTTAATTCGCGAAGTGTTTCCACCGTCAGTTTCAGGTCATTGAGTCCAAAGGGGGTTGGCTCGGTGACCAAAACCAAAAAGTCGGCCTGATCGGCGGTGGCAATAAATGGGCACGAAATACCCGGAGGTGAATCCAGCAGGTTGAGCGTGTCATCGGTGATTTGGCTCAGTGCTTTTTTGAGAATGGGCACGGGTGTGTACACGCCTATGTCGGCTCGCAATTCGGTCATCGTACCCTGCCCGGTGACATCGATGTGGGTAATGGTGCCCAGTCGACGCGGTATTTCTGTAATGGCACCCGTTTCGCACATCAGGCTGCAGGCGCCGCAGTCGTGACACAGCTCGCCAATGGCTTGTATGAAGGGACCCATCGGGAGATAAACAATGGCATTGTAACTGCAATATTCATAGCACTTGCCACAGTAGATGCATTGTGTTGCATCAATGACCGGGATGTTTTGAAACACTTCCTGCGTTTGGGTGATGTGGCCGCTGATGAATTCTCCCACGTTGGGTTCCTCCGAGTCGCAATCCACAATGTGTACCTTTTTGCCTTGTTTGAGCAGGGTGTAATAGAGGTTGTTGGTGACGAAGGTTTTTCCGGTTCCGCCTTTTCCGCTGGCAATGGCTATTTTCATCTGTTTATCATTTAACCCCTCATGCTCTTAAGGGTGAGTTGTGGTTTTCGTGTTTAAATAGGGTGTGTCAACCGGACTAACGCTTTGTCATCCTTTGCAATTCTCACCATTGTCCTCCTTTTGTGTGCAGAATTTATAGTCAGATGTTTTAGAATGTTGTTCGGTCTTGCTTTAGCTGGTGACGTGTGTTGTCAGCTTTGTATCATCCATCGACATCGGGTCTTGATGTCTGTCGCCATGTATCGTGTGATTGTCAATCACCACAAAGTCACCTTTTTTCAGGTTGAGCACCTCGGCGATGACATCGCATTTAATCATCAATAAAAAGAAGACGCGCTTGTCGGTTTTGCCCCATAATCCTTCAAAATTTCCTTGTCCTTTTGAAATAATCACGTCTGCTGACGCAAAGGCATGCTTGAATTCATCGGAGCAGGACGGTAAGATGGTGGATGGCGCATCGTAACTATTGCTGATGACGTCGGCCACATGGTGCATTCCAATGTACTCGGTGTCCTCAAGGGTGGCGTCATTAATCACGGCTGATCCTCGCACGGCATACGTTAAATGAGGATGCATCAGGTGTTCTATAAAAAGTTTGTCGGTCACTATCTCACCGCAGTTATCTCCCAGATATAAGATGGATTCTGCATTGGAAATTGCTGTTTTGAGTTGACTCGAATGGTCAATGGCAAAATCACTGGTGAGCACCCGCTCAATGGTGGCGCGGATATCATGACTGTTGCCCACGGCAAAGTCAATGATGTTACCGGCGATGGCCAGCCGCAATGCAGTGGAGAACGGATTGTCTGAGTCGATGATTTGCTTTTTGAGCTTGGGGTATAAGCTCATCACCAAATCGTTGCTCTCCTTCTTGACCTTTTGATAGGGGTCGGGATCTTTTGTGTAACTTTTTAATAACGCATGCAAGTCACGGGCGTAAGCCGGAGCCGAGAATTGGTCGCTTAACTGTGCTGTCAGCTTGGCCGTCTCAATGGTAAAGCGTGTCTTGTCGTTGCTGGTCAGCTGACTTTCGTTCAGGAGGCGTTCAAAGGCACGCATCATGCAAAAGTGACACCGGTAGTCTGATATCATGGATGTTGACGTGTTAATGGTCACATGAATTGGCACCCACGGTGAGACGGTTGTTCATCCAGTCGAGTACCAGTTCTTTAGGCGATTTGGGTTGAACGCCTACGTTAACCTTAATGTTTTGTGCATTAAAAAGTTGAATGGCACGTTGCCCCATGCCTCCGGCAATGACATCGGTAACGCCCTTGTTGGCCAGCCATGCCGGTAATAAACCCGGTTCGTGGGGAGGAGGGGTGATTAATGCTTCGTTGGTAATCTCATGGTTGTCGATGTTGATGATGGCAAATTGTTGGCAGTGGCCAAAATGCGAACATAGTTGTCCGTTTGCTAAGGGGATGGCAATGCTTCGTTTCATGATGTGTGGTGTTGTTTAGTAGTAGTTTGTTCTTTGTTGTTTTGTTTACGATGTTCCAAAAAATGGGAGTGATTGAAATGCTGTGAATACGGTTTGTTTTGCATCACGATGACTCGTTATCACCCACACTGTCACACTCCCTTTTTTTATTGCACGAACATTATCTCATGCCATGTCCGTGTCCATTGCCTTTACCCATGCTGCGTCCACGGCCTAATCCGGCTCCGGTGCCACGGCCTAAATGGAGTCGCAAGGGCGTTTCACTTGAGCGTTTGCTCATGATTTCGTCATTGCTGAGTCCCTTGTTGTCGGGATTGCAACGCCCCATTCGTCTGCCGGTCATGGCGCCTTCGCCTTGAGGGCCTCTTCTGTTTAATCCGGGCATAATGACCTCCTTTTTTTAAAGTGAATATTTCGATGTTCTCCTGCCTCGGCAGGATGTTAGTTTAATCGTTCGGCTCCTTTGTAAACCTCTTCAATGTGAAGAGCCACAGCTGCATGCCCCGGATGTTGGGGTGGGTTGATGCGCTTCATTTCCTCATATAGAGGGCCTTGATGATGATAGCTAAAGGTTCCTTTGAGTTGGTACGATTTTCGCTCCTTGGTGAGGAAAAGAATGGATCCTTTGCTGCCGTTCTCAATGTTTTGTTTGGTTTTATTGAAATAGTTGTCGGCTACTACAATTTGTTTGTTCTCGTGCAGATACACACAGCCTGCATATATCGCATTGGGAATCCCTTCGGGCGAAATGGTTGTCAATACAATGGCCCCCTCTCTGTTTTCCCAGGCTTCAATGACTTCCTGATTGAGTGCTTGCATGGCCTTATGATTGTTTTAGCAGGTCGATGATTTCCTGGATGGTTTTCTCCTGATCGTTGATCATCACCAGTTGAATTTGAAGGCTGTCGGTCAGGTTTTTGACTTTGTTGCCAAATTCTCCGGAAACCAATTTTTTTGCCCCTTTGGATGCTACCAGTTGTACGGCTGCCGGTCCGGCACCTTCTACCGCATCTTTGTTGGGGTTGGGGATGAATTCTATTCCCTGACTTTCGGTATCGTAAATGGCAAAAAATGAACAACGTCCAAAACGACTGTCTAATTTAGCAGTCAGGCTGTTGTCGGTCGATGTAATGGCTACTTTCATATGTTTATAATTTAGCCCCCTAATCCCCCAAAGGGGGACTTGAGGGTGTTGTTCTTCTTAATGATCTGGTGGAACTTGCCAATAATCATCCCTCTGTGTGAGAAAGGTTCGTTTATGGCTCGTTACATGTCTATGTGTTTTTGTTAATTATTTAATTTGCTGCGATTGTATTTGTTCATGAGACTCCCCATTTCACCCCACACAACCCTAAACTCCTCCACTCCTAAACTTCTCCACTCTTCCCCTCTTCCCCTCTCTTCCAGCCTTCATGCTTTGTGATTTCGATGCTGTTGGCATCGTTTCATGTGGTTTCCTTTTAACTGTTTGTCATGGTGGGTCATTTGTCCGCAATCGGGGCAATAACGTGTGTGACCCGGCATGCCTTGTTCGCGTTCAAGCTGCTTGTGGCATTCCGGGCAGGTGTCTGTTGCTGATGTGTCTTGTTCATTGTATTGCATGATATCCTTTGAGTGGCAAAGGGCGCAGTGCGTTACCGGGATATCCTTTTCGGGATGATTGAACCAACAACCACATCGGTTGCATCCATACCATTCACTGTCAAAAAAGACTTTTCCTCCCTCAAACAAGATGGGCTTTCCGGTGATAAAGGCCTCTGCGATTTTGCGGCGGGCAGTTTCATAAATGCGGGCATAAGTTGGGCGTGAGACTTGCATGATTGCGGCAGCCTCCACTTGACCCAATTGGTCAAAATCACTGAGTCGAATCGATTCGTATTCTTCATAGTTCAGGGTCACCGGGCTTTCATCTGATAAGCCAATTGGCTTGAATCCTTTGAAGTGTGGCGGATTGGTGACCTTGCGGATGCGTTTGGGACGTGGCATTTTAAATGAGCATATGTTCAAAACAAAAGTAATGGTCATTTGTTCTTTTTTTGAATCGTTTTGCCCTTTTTTTGATGAATGAATGTGTTAATAAATGTCAATCAGCAATCATTGAGTTGTTTAGTGTTTCTCGTTTTTGCGTGCAGCTCTCTTTACTTTATCCATTTATCCCCATATCTTGCCATTTCCTCCTCCGAAAAAGCCATTGGTTTAGGTTTCTTTGAGGATATAATCATGAATAATCAATTGTTTTAAAACCATTTTGTTATGAAGATGATTCCAAAATTATCAGTTGCAATGTTGTGGATGTCCTTGTTGGTTTTTGCAACAGGCTGCGAAACCCCTCACAGCGGAAACCCCCTCTTTTCTGATCTCCTCACTGCCGACCCCTGTGCGCTGGTGCACAACGATACGCTTTACCTTTTTACCGGAAGCGATGAAATTCCTCAAGGGCAAGATGGATTCTTGATGAAGAAATGGTATGTGTTTTCAACCACCGATATGGTCAATTGGACGCGTCACGGTAGCAAACTTGCTGTCGAAGATTTTAAGTGGGCTGCGGCCAATGCTTTTGCCGGTCATGTGGTGGAGAATCACGGCAAATTTTGGTGGTATGCGCCATTGGTTCATAAGTCGGTGAAAGTGCACGAGGGATTTGCCATTGGGGTTGCCGTGGCCGATCATCCTGCCGGTCCCTATCACGACGCCATTGGTGAGCCCATCATCACCGATACCACCGCGAATTCAATCCCTCTCAATATCGACCCCGCGGTGTATGTCGATGACGACAAGCAGGTCTATTTCTTCTGGGGGTCGTGGGGACAGGTGCGAATGGCCAAAATGAAGGACAACATGATGGAATTGGATGGCCCTGTGGTGGATGTGCCCGGCTTGACCAATTTCTTTGAGGCTCCCTTTATTCACAAACGCAACGGCATTTATTATTTTACCTATTCAGCCGGTTATCCATCGCGCATTGAGTATGCCATTAGCAAAAGTATCCTGGGACCCTGGGAGTACAAGGGGGTGATTAACGACACCATCCCCAATTCGCCCACCAATCATCAGGCCATTGTGACCTTTAAGGGCAACGATTATTTTATTTATCACACAGCCGGTTTGCCCGATGGTGGTCCTTTTCGGCGCAGTGTTTGCATCGATAAGCTCGAGTATGACGAAAATGGCTTGATTAAGCCCGTGGTGCGCACCACCAAAGGTGTGCCCATGATTCGATAATTGGGTTTTTCTCAATTTATCCCTGAGGGATGATGGTCGGTCGCTGTCATCCCTTTTTTTGTGTCTTCGTCTCCCGAAAGGGTATTTGAAATGAGGCTTTTATATCGTGCATTTTTTCAATATTTAGAAGTTCAATGATGAACGTGTTAGGGGCTTCTGTTCCCGTTCATCTTTTCTTTCGTCATCATTCTCACATCTTTTTCTTCTCACACTCCGGTATCCTTCTTTTATTGATGAATCTTTATTTAAACTTTGCGAGATGTTGTGTGTTGGTACAGAATTTGCATTTGTTGTATTAGGAGTTTCTTAATTTGTTTCAGGAGGACATGTCATGAAAAACATCATTTTTACATCACTGGTCGTTGCTGCACTGGTTGCGGCAGGCTGTGGCTCTTCCCGCCCGGGTGGAGATTACAGTTATGTGGACGACATTTATTATAATCCCCGTACCGATCAGGTGGCCGGTGCCTCACGGTTTAATGAACCCGCCGTGCTGGATCGTGATGCCCAAAAGACGAGCGATCGGGAGTTGGCTCAACTGAAACGTGATCAGATCCCTCAAACTCCGAATCAAAACGCCGATTTTAATGCCATTCAGGAGCGTTATGCCAATATTCTGGCCAACGATTCCATCTCCGAGGTCGATACCTTGGTCTATGCCAATGATGAAACCGGCTATTGGGTCGATGGATTTGATGGGTCGGATATGGATCGTGACTATGCCGAACGTATTGTTCGGTTTCATGGCTCTTTGGCCGGGGTGCCTTATTGGTCTCCTCTTTATAGCGAAATCGTGTACGGTAGCAACTGGAATTGGAACGTGTATGTAGACGGGAGTTATGCCTGGGCTTTCCCCACGTGGTCTAATCCCTGGTATTATAATTATTATACCTCTCCACGCTGGTCGTTGTCGTTTGGTTTTGGATGGCCCTATTATCGCAATTGGGGGTATTGGGGCGGTTATTCTGCCTGGTATGATCCTTGGTATGGATATGGTTATCCTTATCATGGATATTATGGTGGTTACTATGGCCATCATCATCACCCGATTGGCGGTGGAGGTAGCGGACGGACCTATACCAACGAGGTTCCCCGTCGTGGCAATGCGACCAATCATTCGTATGCTCCTTCTACCACAAGGGACAGTTATAGTCGACCCGGTACCGCCGGGACTACAACTCGCCGGGTAGATGAACAAGGCAATACCGTGATCAGCAATGGTCAACAAACCTATACTCGTCCATCGCGCGATTCGTATCAGCAAAATGGTGGAACTGTCAAGTCTGCCGGCACTCCCTCATCAAGTGAGTCGAGAACCAACGACAGAGCGGTACGTCGCAGTTATACCCCGACATACTCTCAACCGCAATCTACGTCGCGACCCTCATACAACCGTACTGAAGCGCCTGCCCGTAGTTCTGCGCCAACACGTTCGTCCGGCTCTGGCAATGTGACAACGCCATCCCGGTCGTCATCTCCCGGGGTGCGCTATCAGTCATCGGGAAGCACCACTCCTCCGGCTTCGTCAGGAAGTAGTGGATCTCGTACTTACACCCGTCCTTCGCGTAGCGAGTCCTCTTCTTCTCCATCCTATTCAGCTCCTTCACGCAGCTCGGGCAGCTATGGCGGTGGTGGTAGCAGCAGTGGCGGTGGCTCTATGAATTCCGGATCTTCTTCGGGTGGCGGTAGCAGTTCTGGTAGCAGTAATCCTCGCTCTTCGCGTCGTTGATAAGTTGGGGTGATGCAGCTGTTTGTGTTTGATAATTACTTCTGTTGTGTTAAGAAATCCATACTAAACACCTTAAATCACCCTTTGGGGGATGATGGGGTTAAACGTTAAGAATCATGAAACGAATCATATTTTCCGCAACTGCTCTCCTGATGTGCTCGGGTCTGTTGATGGCTCAGGGCGAGAGTGATATTTTATTGATGTCCCGCACGCAGATGAATGGGACGGCTCGTTCGGTGGCGCTCGGGGGTGCCATGGGTGCGCTCGGGGGCGACATGTCGTCTATTGCCATTAACCCGGCAGGAATTGGTGTGTATCGCTCTTCGGAGTTCGCCTTCACCACGGGTGTCAACTACAATGGCACTTATACCGATTATCACGGCACCAAGATGAATGATGAGCATTTTAACCTGCCCATCAATCAAATTGGTTACGTGGGCACCTGGATGCCCATGCGCGAAGTGAACAACGGGGTGGTGAGCACTCATTTCGGAATCGGATACAACCGCATCAATGGATTTGATCAGAATTTTATCATGGGAGGAAATTCTCTCAAGAGTTCTATGCTGAGTCGTTTTGTGATTGATGCAACCGGCAAGGCCACCAATCAACTGGGGAGTTTTGGTGCCGAATTGGCTTATGATGCTTATTTGCTTGACTTGCTCCCCGGGATGGAGTCGGAATATTATCAAGCTCATGAATACATCAGCGATCAAAACCAAATTGTGATGCCCAATACCATCAATCAACGTCAAAAGATTGAGAAGAATGGTTATGGCGGCGAATATGCCTTCACCTTTGGGATGAACGTGAGTAACTTGATCCAATTGGGGGCTTCTCTTAACTTTCAGTCGTTGGTGTATGATGAAAACAATGCCTATCGTGAGCAAAATAATTATGATGTGATTGCTGTGGGGCCCCTTGATGTTGATTATTTTGAATATTACAGAAATACCAATTTAAGGGGAACTTCAATCAATGCAAAGTTGGGGGTGATTGTTCGACCCATTCAACAACTTCGTGTTGGTTTGGCATACCATACTCCCAATTGGTATCAGGTGACTCAGGAGTACAACGAACGAATGGTGTCGCATTTTCATGCTGCTGAAAACAATCATGCCATTGTTGATTCGCCTTATTCTGATATGGAGTATAAGTTTCGAACTCCCGGTAAATTTGTGGCCAGCATTGCCGGTGTGATGGAACGTGGTCTGGTGAGTGTCGATTATGAATACACTGATTATTCGCAAGCCAAGTTTACCCCTGCCGGTGGTAATTTCGACATTGATAATGTGACCGATCCGCTTAATCAGTCAATCTCTATCTATTACCAGCCCGCTCATACTATCCGCGTGGGTGCTGAAATGAAACTGACAGACCAGTTGTTAGGTCGTTTGGGGGCCGGTTATTATGGTAGTCCCATAAAAAGCGAATACACCATCAGCGATATGGCTCGTACCACCTACTCGGCCGGATTAGGCTATCGCACCAATTTCTTCTTTTGCGATGTGGCTTACATGATGGCCACTCAAAAGGAAGATCATTACGCATTTAATTACGATGCTTCGGTTTATGATTATCTCGAGCCGGTGTCACCGGTCGCTGTGTCGCAATACAATCACCAGGTGTCGGTGACCTTTGGATGGAAGTTTTAATAGATGAGTTTATTTAATATTGAATGGCTTCAGGGTGTTGTCGAAAGGCAGCACCCTTTATTTTTGTGGCGGTGATTGTGATTGGGAGGATCGCGTTATGACATCGGGCGTTGCCCAATGTCAGGGGTGGAGCCACATTGTCGCCCAAAGGGGCATTTGTGGATGATGCATGGTTTTGTTACATTGTGTTTGATGGATTGCTGTGCCTATTGATGTTGTGCTGAATCATCGAAAAAACCTTTCCATCAACCACAAACACCCCATGGAGATATGGAAAAAACCATTAGTTTTGCGGCTCAAATTCATAATAATTTATTGACAGATGAAGAACGGAAATCCTGCTGTTGTGGGCCTGGCCGGTTTTGGCCTGACCACTTTGTTATTGCAATTTCACAACCTGGGATGGCTTGGGTTAGGCCCTGTGTTGGCCATGGGGATCATTTTTGGAGGCTTGGCTCAGATGATTGCCGGTTTTATGGAGCAAAAAATGGGCAACAACTTTGGCTTTAGTGCCTTTGTGGCTTATGGTGCTTTCTGGATTGGTTTGGGCATTATCTGGATCCTTAACCATTTCAAAATTTACGAATCCAATCATCACGATGTGGGATTTTTCCTGGGTGCCTGGATGTTGTATACGGCCATTATGTTGGTGGCTTCTATGCGCATTCACATGGCCATGTTCATCACCTTTTTGACGCTCGAAATCGGATTCATCGGTCTGGTAATCGGTCACTTTGGCGATTCGGTTTTCAACACCATTGCGGCTGTTGATTTGATTGTGTGTGCACTGGCTGCCTGGTACATGATGGCCGGTATCATCATCAACGACCTGGCCGGAAAAACGGTGTTGCCCATGGGTAAAAAGCTGATTGCTTAATTCCATTTTGTAAGATATTGAAGGGCTGTCGCTAACCATCGACAGCCTTTTTCATTTCAAGTAGCCGATGTGCGTTTGGTGTTTGAAATTGGCTACTTTTGTGCGTTTTCTTAATTTTCTATTTTTACAATTCGTTTCTAAAGTGTTTTCCCCATAGAAACGATTTTTCTTTTGTTATTATAACTGTTTATGCCATACACGAAAGTTACGGTGACGTTGCGTCCCTATTCCGAAGCGGTTTCCGACATCTTTGTTGCTCAATTGGGTGAGATTGATTACGAGAGTTTTGTTGAAACCGAATCCGGCTTTGAAGCCTATGTGCAAAGCCCTTTGTTCTCGCGCGAGCGCCTCGAGCAGCAAATCATTCCCGTTGATGGGGTCTCTTTTACTTATGATGTGGAAGAGATACCTGACCAGAATTGGAATGAGGAGTGGGAGAAGAATTATTTTCAGCCCATCGTGATTGATGACTTGTGTGTGGTGCGCGGTCCTTTTCATCCCGAGTTCCCGCACATTCCGCATCGTATTGTCATTGAGCCTAAAATGGCTTTCGGAACCGGCCATCACGAAACCACCGGCATGATGCTCAAGCACATTTTGGCCAACGACATGACCGGGCTCCGGGTGCTCGATATGGGCTGTGGTACCGGCATCCTGGGCATCCTGGCCTCTATGCGTGGCGCAAGAGAAGTGGTGGGCATTGACATCGACCAGTGGTCGGTTGACAATACCCTCGAAAACTGTTCGCTCAACCATATTCACAACATGAGTGTTCAACTGGGTGATGCTGCGTCTCTATCCGGCATGCTTCCTTATGATGTCATTTTGGCTAACATTAACCGCAACATCCTGCTCGAGGATATGGTCAAATATGTAGCGGTGCTGAAGCCCGGTGGTATGTTGATTATGAGTGGTTTTTATGCCGAAGACTTGCCCTTGATTCAGCAAGAGGCTCAGCGCAACGGGCTCACTTATGTCGATCATCGCGAACAAAACCGTTGGGTGGCGCCTGCTTTTCTTTTGAAACTATAATCCCAGCGATTTTTTTATATCTTTCCATCACATTGCTTTGTAACTTACAGGGCGATGTGATTTTTTTTTAAACCCCTTGCAGATTATCTTGAAATGAAGCGATTTATTTTAATGTTTGGGCTGTTGTGCCTCTGTCTTTATCATGCCGATGCTCAGCAGGTTTATCAGTTTAGTGCCAAATACGATGAGTTTCTGGTGCAGTTAAAGGATCGATTTGAATTGACTTCCGAAAAAAAGGAGGTGAAAACTTATATGGATGCCTTTTTGCAATTCTGGTCTTCGCCCGAACTGCCCGATGCGGCTCGCGATCAGATTATTGCCACGCTCAATTTGCTCAATGTTAAAAAGGCTCAGCCCTATCCGGATTATGACACTTATTTGTCCACCTATCGGGTTTTTGTGGAAACCAAGCATGATGCCCAAAGTTTTAATGCCTGGCATCAGGCTGTCTCTGATATGATTAAAAAGCCCAGGGTGGCTTTGCGTACTGTCAATCGGTTGATGGACGTGGCTCGTAATCAGCTGCAAAAGGGGATTATCTATGCGACGCCATCGGTCAGCTGGTCTGCAACACCCGCTTTTTTCTCTTATCAATACGATGGGGAGCAGCTCAAGGCCGTTTATCCCGGCCCCTTTGAAATGACTTGCAAGGCTTTTAACGACAGCATTACCATCTTTAATACGTCCGGATCTTTTGCGTTGAACGACCTGGTGTGGAAAGCTGACAAAGGTAGTTTGACTTGGGAACGGGCCGGATTTGCCGCCTCGGATGTGTATGCCACTCTCGATACATTTCAAATTAAACTGGAGAAACCTTATTTTGAAGCCTCTAATGTGGTGTTTTACAATCGTCAGTTTTTTAGTTTCCCGTTAAAAGGGTCAATCGAGCATAAGGTGGCCGGGATTAAGACGCCCGAGGATGCTGTTTATCCCAAATTCCGTTCGTCGGGTGAACGCTTCCGCATCGACAACATCCATCCCAATATGGTTTACGAGGGCGGTTTTTCTCAGCATGGCGCTAAATTTTTGGGATCTGGAACCGATGGTGAACCGGCTCGCATCAATATCGTGCGCAACGACACGGTGTTTGTGGAGGCGCGATCTCGTTTTTTTGCCTTGCGTAAAGATTACATCACTTCTACCGATGCCGAGGTCTACATCCGTCTCGACTCGGCATTTATCTATCATCCGGGATTGTTGTTTAAGTTTGTGATGAACGACAATGAGTTGCATCTCATTCGTAACGGTGAGGGGTTGGCTCAAAGTCCTTATTTCGATACTTATCACAACATCAGTCTTGATGTGGAACTCATTCGTTGGCAATTGCATACCAATACCATCAACTTTCAAATGGTGAGCGGTGCTGCTCAGAATTATGCTTTCTTTGAATCACTCAGTTATTACCGTGAAAATTTTTATAACCAATTGCAGGGAATGGATGCCATTCACCCGCTGCAGGGATTGAAAAACTGCTCTCGTTACTTTCATGGTCACCCCTTTACCGCTGCCGATTATGCCAAGTTTTTGGGCATGCCACAACATCAGGTGCGTCAACAGGTGATGAATCTCTCGTTTTTTGGGTTTATCGGTTACAACGTCGATACCGACATGATTGAGATTCGCGATCGGTTAGAGGATTATTTGCAGTTCCGACTTGGAAAGAAGGATTATGATGTGATCCGATTCAACTCTACCACCGAAGCGCGTGTGCCCAATGCTCAGCTCGACCTGCAGAACTACGACTTGCGTTTGAACGGCGTTTCGAACATCTCCATTTGTGACCATCAAAACGTTGTTTTCTTTCCTCGCGAAGAAAAAATCCTACTCAAGCAAAATCGTAATTTTTCATTTGATGGCAGCATCAATGCCGGGATGCTCAACTTTTTTGGGGATGGATTTAAGTTTTCGTACGACAACTTTCGCATCGACATGGAGGTCATCGATTCTATGCGAATGCAAGTGCAAACCGGCGATCTCGATTATTTTGGACAACCCCAACTGGCATTTGTTCGCAGCACCATTGCCGATCTCTCCGGGTATTTGCAAATTGATAAGCCAAATAACAAGTCGGGGCGCGAGAAGAATCCGCAATTCCCGATTCTGAAAAGCGACAAGACTTCGAAGGTGTATTATGAGAAACCTGAGATTTATGACAACGCCTATAAGCACGAGCATTTTTATTTTGCACTCGATACATTTACACTTACCAATGTCAATACGCTCAATCGGCAGAATATCAATTTTGCCGGGCAGTTCACGTCGGGCATCTTCCCCGAGTTTAGGGAGATGCTGACTGTGCGCAACGATTATTCGCTCGGGTTTAAACGCAAGACTCCCGATGATGGCTTCCCTGCCTATGGTGGTAAAGCCAATTATTATCAGGATATTGATTTGTCAAACAAAGGTTTGCATGGGAATGGAAAACTGACCTATTTGACCTCGACTGCTTATTCCGAGGATTTTCTCTTCTTACCCGATCAGGTGTTGGCTCAGGTGCATCAGTTTACCATGGAAAAACAGGCCTCGGGCGTGCAGTTTCCCGATGTGTCGGCCAAATATGTCGATATGGATTTTCATCCCTATTCGGATGACATGAGCGTCAAATCCCTCGAAGAGAACTTTACCATGTACAACAGTGAAGCGCAGTTGAAGGGATCTATTCAGGTGAAACCCACCGGTCTGGAGGGGAAAGGAACCTTCTATATGCTTCATGGTAGTTTGGTGTCTCCTGCCTATCAGTTTGGGCATCATACCGTATTGGCCGATTCGTCCGACTTCAACCTCTCTACCGGAGGGGTTGAGGGGGTGGCCTTTAATACCACCAACTTGATTTCGAACATTGATTTCGAGACCCGGATGGGGACTTTTACGGCCAAAAATGCCGGCAATAAAGTCGATTTTACCGAGAACCGTTACATCTCTTACATCGACCGTTTTTCGTGGGACATGGATCGGAACTACATCTATCTGGGTGAAAAAGGCTCTAAGGGTAACCGTTTTGTTTCGACTCACCGCCGTCAGGATTCTCTCGACTTTTATGCTCCCCTGGCTCGCTACGATGTGGGGCTGAAGATGATTGAGGCCGAAGAGGTCAAGAATATCCATGTGGCTGATGTGAATGTGTTCCTCACAAACGGCATCGTGCGCATTCGTCCCGATGCGGTCATGGATCCCCTGGATAGTACCACCATTGAGTTGAATAACGGTTTGCACAAAATGTACAATGCCAATGTGACCATCGAAGGTAAAAAATCATATAAAGGGCGCGGGTGGTACGATTTTGTCAATGGGAATGGCAAGGTGTTGCCGATTCGTTTTGATCAAATTAAGGTGGATGATGACGTTCACACAACGGCATCGGGTGTCATCACGCCCAGTAACTTTTTTACGTTTGATAAACATTTTGCCTACAAAGGGAAGGTGGCTTTGAATGCCCTCGATACCTTGTTGTCGTTTAACGGGGGCGTGCAGCTGTTGCATCCTTGTCCCTCCGGCCCCCAGGCATACTTACAGTTCGAAGGTCTCGTTGACCCCCAAAAGATCATGATTCCCGTGGGTGATAAGTTGATGGACGCTGATCGAAATGATATTTTTGCTGATTTCTTTTTAACCAAGGATTCGGTGCATCTTTATTCTTCGTTCCTCGAGTCGCAAAAGGATTACAGCGATATGTCGGTGCTCAAAGGGGTTGGCTTTTTGCGTTACAATGCGTCCAACGCCTCGTTTGACATTGCTCCCAAACATCGTCACGAACGTGCGGATACCACCGGAACCATTTTGCAGTTCCTCGAGTCGGGCTGTAACGTGTATGGTGAGGGGCGTCTGAACATGGCCATCGACCTCGATCAGGTCATGCATCGTGCCGCCGGTACCGTGTTGCATCAGCGTGACAAAAATCAAATAACGGTATCATCCTGTTATGGCATCGACTTCTTCTTTAACGAAGAGGTGGTGGAAGCCATCAAGTCGATGTTCTTGAACTCAAAAGCTAAAAATTCGTCGCTTTCGGCCGAGACTTTCGAAAAGCGAATGGCCGAAATCATTGGCAGACCTGCTGCGAAGGCCTTGCAGGCCGAGCGTGCATCGGTTGGCGAAAGCAAGTCTTTGCCCGATTCTGTTGCCGGAATCTTCTCCTTTGCAAATGTGGATTGGACATGGCGAACGGCTTCCAGCTCTTATGTTGCCAATGGGGTTGCCGACTTGACCTTGATTCGCAAGCAAATGCTCAATCGTCAGGTGACTGTGAAGGCTGAGTTGATGCGCAAACGCAGTGGCAACTCCATCGATTTGTACGTGGCTGCTGATGACGAAAAGTGGGTCTATTTCTCTTACAAGGCCGGAATTATGCAGGTGTTAACATCCGACCAGGATTTAAACCTGAAGATACAAACCATCAAGAGTGAAGAGCGCAAGATGAAAACCCGTATGGGCGAAAAGCAATTCTCCTACATCTTGGCACCCAATAGCAAGGTTGCCCGTTTCTTGCAGCGCATCGAAAATTTGAACAATGCTCCTGAAGATGAAGATGTGATGGATGCGGTGGACGAAGAGGCTGTCCCTGTGGAATAGTTTGCATCCAAATTTTTACAACCCCCTTCGTTCTTGTTTTGTCTGCCGGAGGGGGTTTGTTTTTTGTTTTGTATGGAATGATATCATTGTTTTGTGATGTATTTTCCGCATAATTAACCATTTTTGGCGTTTATTGTCCTATGCATCATTTTTGGTGCGTTTTTTATTGAACGAATGGAGAAATTAACGGTTGTTGTTCCTGCTTATAACGAAGCGGCTACCATACATCTGATTCTTGACAGGGTCAGATCGGTTGAGTTAATCAATGGGATTTAAAAAGAAGTGATTGTTGTAAATGATTGTTCTTCCGACCAAACTGAACAGGTCATGAAGGCGTATATGCAGCAATATCCAGATGCCGGCATCAAGCATTTTACCCATGAACGGAATATGGGCAAGGGCGCTGCCATTCATACTGGCATTGCGAATGCCACAGGTGACTATCTGATTGTTCAGGATGCTGATTTGGAATACGATCCCGAGGAATTCAATGATTTACTCAGGCCGGTGCTCAAAGGCGTGGCCGATGTGGTATATGGTTCACGGATTATGGGGAGTAACCCCCACCGCATTCTTTTCTTTTGGCACACCATTGGCAATCGTTTCCTGACATTCATTTCAAACATGTTCACCAATTTGAATCTCACCGACATGGAGACCTGCTATAAGTTGTTTAAAACGTCTATGGTGCAATCGCTTCATTTGAAGGAGAAACGATTCGGTTTTGAGCCCGAGGTGACCGCTAAAATCTCTCGCATTCCCGGTGTTCGTATTTATGAAGTGGGCATTTCATATTATGGTCGTACTTTTGATGAAGGTAAAAAAATCAATTGGAAGGATGGCGTGCGTGCCATTTATTGCATCCTCAAGTACAATCTGTTTTGTAGATGAGGTGTGTATGACATTTCTATGGTCAGATGTTGGTAAAAGAAAAGACGATGTTTTGCCAAAATGATCATTGGTAGCTGTTGTTTTAACTGTGAAATATATTGGCTTTATGTCGAATACTATGGGTAAACAAAACATGGAAGCACGAAATCAAACAAGGTAACTGAGCCGCCTTCGGAAAATGGCGTTAAGAAAATCATAGGCCTGAGCGTTAAAAAAGATGCGCTGTTTGAGCTTGCGAGTTCGCAGATTTTAGTGAAGGCCTATGATTTTTAGCAATTTTACGTTAGCGGCGGCCTTTTTTGCTTACTTTTTGGGGCTGTAGCCAAAAAGTAAGAGCCCGCCCGGCTCGAGGGCACGAAATATTGGTGTGAGTAAATACATACCTATGATTACCCACACAAATCAGAATAGAACCAATATGTTCAAATCCTCCTTTGGTGGATGAGGAGACTTTTTTATGAACCAATGAAGAAAACCGAATTATTCGTTTGGATATTGTTGATCGTTATTGCGATGTGCGTGCTTGGTCTCCGCATCAGCTGTCAATCCAACGCCATTGACGAATTAGAAAAAGTATCCTCGGGAATCCAACCTCGCATCACTCCTGCGTCATATTTGTATTATGTTTCAAATAACGCATCGCCCGAATTGTATTACAAAACACAGTTCTCATTGATTCCTGCGCGTGTGGTCAAAAAAAAGAATTGGATGGAGATTCCTGCCGATAGTTCCATTTTGCTGGTCATCGATCGCAAAATGGCTTTGCCCGATACCTTGTCCGATTTCTTGTTCGCCCAACGACGTGTTTTTTGTGCCGATAGTGTGCCGAATTATTCAATGACTTTAATGGTTTCAAGATGATCATTCTGGTTGCTTTGTTCTTGTGGTGGATGGTGGCTTTTGGCGGCTTCTGTCGTTATTCATCGTTTAAAAATGTGATTTTAAACGGGGTGCTCTCGTTATGGATGACTGGTGCCTTGGCTTCATTTCTTTTCTTCTTCTCACTGATTGGGCATGTCAATTTTATGGTGTTTCAGTGGTCTCTGTTGCTTTTGGGTGGCGGATGCCTGGCATTTTTGTGGCGGCGACATTGGTTTTCGTTAAAGGAAATTCCACTCGGAATGGGATTGACCGCGCTTCAGACGCGTCTGCTCATGGCCATGCTTCTTGTGTTTACCATCTTGTTCTCGGTGGGAGCCGATCGTTGGGGGGAATGGGATGCCTGGGCTATATGGATGTTACATGCTAAATTCCTGTTGTTTGAGAACCATTTCACCAATCTCTTCACCAATGATATATTTTTCACCCACCCCGATTACCCGCTGATGCTTTCATCGCTCATTGCCTTTGTTTGGAAATCATTGGGTCACTCGTCGCCTGTGGTGCCTTTGGTGGTGGCTTATGTGACTGGGCTGTCATTGTTGTTGGGCATGGCGGCCTCTCTGTTTGAGTTGACATATCGCAAGCTTGGTTTGGCGATTGTTTTTGTTTTTACGTTTTCCAACCTCTTGTTTTCGTTTAGTCATTCTCAGTATGCCGATACGCTGTTGAGCCTTTTTATCGTGTGCTCATTTGTCTTTTACCATCACCGAAATACAGGTAATGCTGCATTGTTGCCGTTGATGGCCGGTTTTTTTGCCGCCTCTGCTGGGTGGGTGAAAAATGAAGGGTTGTTGTTTTTTGGCTTGTTTTCCTGCTTTTATCTGGTTTATAACGTGAAGCATTTCAGGCGTATTCTTCTTTATGGTGTTGGTGCTTTACTGCCCTTGGTGGTCATATTCATTTTCAAAATGGGGTATGCTCCGGCCAATGATATTGTGGCATCGGATGCGGATGGATATGTCGCAAAACTCACAGATGTGTCCCGTTATTTGGTGGTGGGGGAGTATTATTATAAGAATTTACTTTCAGGCTCTCAATTGCTGTTGTTGCTCGTGGTGGGTGCGGTGTTTGCTTTCCGGTGGTATCGTGAAATGCCGTTGTGGGTCGGGGGTGCCATGTTGGCCGGGTATTTTGGCATTTACATCCTGAGTCCTTATGGGCTCGATTGGCATTTGGGGACTTCATTCAATCGCTTAATGCACCATCTAACGCCATTTTTAATCTATTCTGCTTTTGTGTGCATCGGACAGCACACCAATTTTGAAACACTCTGCGTTCGTCTCGACTCAAAGCAATAAGTCGGTTAATGGAAGTGCCTGTGTGAGGTCTTTGCAGTTCCCTATTTTTTTAACCACCAAGTCGCAAAGACCACCCAAAGAGCACTAAGAATAAAAACTTCGCGCCCTTTGCGGTTCACTTCTTCTTTTTTTTACCGCCAAGTCGCAAAGATCACGCAAAGAGCGCTAAGAATAAAAAGCTTCGCGTTCCTTACATTACATTCCTCTTTTCAGTTATCTCCTATCTTGTTTATAAGCAAAACGTTGCAGGTTAACTCAGCGCCTTAGAGCCTCAGCGTTTTATCCTACTCAGTGTCCTTTGCGTTTTTTCCTTCGCGCCCTTTGCGGTTCCCTATTTTTTTTACCGCCAAGTCGCAAAGACCACGCAAAGAACGCTAAGAATAAAAAGCTTCGCATTCCTTACATTACATTACATTTCTCTTTTTAGTTGTCTGCTATCTTGCTTATAAGCAAAACGTTGCAGGTTAACTCAGCGCCTTCGCGCCTCAGCGTTTAATCCTACTCAGTGTCCTTTGCGTTTTTTCCTTCGCGCCCTTTGCGGTTCCCTATTTTTTTAACCGCCAAGTCGCAAAGATCACGCAAAGAGCGCTAAGAATAAAAAGCTTCGCATTCCTTACATTACATTTCTCTTTTTAGTTGTCTGCTATCTTGCTTATAAACAAAACGTTGCAGGTTAACTCAGCGCCTTCGCGCCTCAGCGTTTAATCCTACTCAGTGTCCTTTGCGTTTTTTCCTTCGCGCCCTTTGCGGTTCCCTATTTTTTTTTACCGCCAAGTCGCAAAGACCACGCAAAGAACGCCAAGAATAAAAACTTTGTGCTCTTCGTGTTCCTGCCTTCGCGCTTTCTTCGGTAGATTTTTCTCCGTGCCTCCGTGTTTTGATGATATACCCAAAATTTAATGTATCACCCCCGAGCCTATCAGTTCCTCCCCATCGTACCAGGCCGCGAATTGTCCCGAGGTGATGCCTCGCTGCATCTCGTCGAACACAATGTACATGCCGGCCTGCCGACGATGCAGAGTGGCCTGTTGAAGCGGTTGGCGGTAGCGGATGCGCACGCTGTAGGTTCGGCTCTCGCCCTCTTGCATGTTCAGATCGGGGCGAACCCAGTGTATCTCATCGTTGGCAATAAACAGCACCTTGCGAAACAGTCCCGGGTGGTTTTGTCCCATGCCCACATATATCTGGTTGAAGGCCACATCCACGCCAATGATGAACAGCGGCTCCGGGAAGCCGCCAATGCTCAGTCCCTTGCGCTGACCGATGGTGTAGAAGTGAGCCCCGTTGTGTTCGCCAATTTTTTTGCCGTAACGAGGGTGAAAGGGGTAGGGCTTCGACAGTGCTGCCAGCGCTTCGTCGGTGGGTGTGCCCAGGCAATCATCCCACGGGTAGTTGAATAACTCGCTGTCGGGTTCCACCACAAACACTTTGCCCTGTTTGGGCGAGAGTTTCTGTTGCAGGAAAACAGGCAAATCCACCTTGCCGATGAAACAGATGCCCTGCGAGTCTTTTTTGTGCGCCGTAATGAGTTTCAGCTCTCCGGCAATGCGCCTCACCTCGGGTTTGAGCACGTCACCAACGGGAAACAAGGCCTTCGACAACTGTTGTTGCGACAGTTGACAAAGGAAATAGCTTTGATCCTTGTTGGGATCCACCCCCGCCAGCAGGCGGTGCACTTCCTCGCCATCTTTCACAATGGTCTCTTTGCGACAATAGTGACCCGTGGCCACAAAGTCGGCACCCAGCTCTAAGGCCTTGGCCATGAAGGCGTCGAACTTGATTTCGCGGTTGCACAGCACGTCGGGGTTGGGCGTGCGCCCTTTTTCGTACTCGGCAAACATATAGTCGGCCACACGCGCCATGTATTCCTTGCTCAAATCAACAAAATGAAAAGGAATGCCCAGCTTGCGAGCCACTGCCTCGGCGTCAAATTTGTCCTCGAGCCACGGGCAGTCGGCCTCCAGCACTCCCGTCTGGTCGTGCCAATTCTTCATAAACAGGCCAATCACCTCGTGCCCCTGCTGCTTGAGCACATACGCCGCAACGCTCGAATCCACGCCGCCCGACAGTCCTACCACTACTTTTGCCATATCTCTGTTGATTTCACCGCAAAGATAATCTCTTCACCCGGATTTTGATTGAGGGTGGAGAGGGAATAAAAAAAGCTGCCCAGGGGCAGCTCTTGTTTGTTATTTAGTCTTTTGAGAAAGAATTTTCGTTAAAGGGGTTGGATGATGCAGCTTGCGATGATGCACCACTACCAGAACCTGGAGGATCATCACCCATAGGTGGTGGTTCATCTGGGTTAGTCCAACTCATCATGATCAATGAAATTTCTTGATCTAATGCAACCGAGGTTATTGTTGGTTTGGAATATTTTCTCAAGTGTTTCTTCATTTTCAATTATGCCTTGCAAATATAGGCATTTTTTATTTGCTAATTAACACTTTTTCTTGATAATTTTCTTCCAAAGAATTGATTTTTACAATGTATATGCCATTTTCTTTCAAATCAAATATGTTGATTGTCCCTGTCGTTAGCTGTGATTGATTGATGATTTGCCCCTTGGTGTTTAATATTTGAATGGTTGGATTAGTGAGTTCTGGTGTTGATACATAGAGTTTTGATTGCTGTGAATGAAGTTTTATTTGTGTTTTCTTTGGTTCACTTACATTATTCGATTGATTTGGCGTTTCAAGAACGAGTAAAAAACGGTTGTCGTTGGTTGTTGCCTCATTTAGCACAAATGAATAACTACCAACTGATTTTAAGTCTGTTCTAATTTCATTGTTTGAGTCTCCTATATCGTAGAGTTCAATTTTTGTGTCCTCTGGAATGTTCACAATTTCATCGAGGTTGATTTTAAATGTCCCTTTAGAACCGGCTTTGAAGCCCACTGGAATTATTTTGCATCCATCTAGATTTTCATAACCACTGATGGTAAGTTTTTTATCGTTTGTAATTGTATAGAGTTCTAAAAGTTCTGTGTTTTTGGTGGCAAACCATTTTTCGGTGTCAGTGTCGTCAAAATTGTCACTGGAATTGTTAAAAATACCAACAACCATTTCGTCTTTATTATCCCCTTTTATGCCACTTAGGCGTAAATACTGTAATTCATTGGTTGATGTTGTTTTTAAATATGTGCTATTGCTTTGTACCCTGGCTGTTTTGGGGATGGTTAATGTGCCGCTGTTGCCAACGGTTGAGATGTCATATACACGTACCCAAAATGCATGGTTTGAAGGAATGTAGTTCGGGTTTTTTGAGTTTAAGTTGGTGCCAATAGTGCCGTTATAAGAACCGTATTTTTTTTCAAAATTTAACCAAATGTGAAATTGATTTTTAATGTTCATGGTCGTGTCTAGTGCATTCCAATTTATTGCACAAGGATAAGGGTTGCCTGCTAACCCCCAGCCGGCATTTTTAGAATTATAGTTAGCAGTGAATGTATAGGAAGGATCATTGTTTATCGCCCCACTAAAGACATAATCAGTGTAGCTGTATGATCTGTAACCTTGTCCTTGAGTTAATGTTGCCGTGTTTGAAATGGTTTGCCATGTTCCATCCGTGTCTCTCCAATATTGGAATCCCCCTGTGCTGTTAATGTTTGATGGGGTAGCTCCAGATACTGGACTTGATACAGTATACCAGTAGGTATTATTTGAAATGCTTTGATAAATCTTGTTTTTCCCAGCTGAGATCATTCCAGTGCCATCTAAATACAGATAGGCATTGCCTATTTGGGGGTCGTTAGATGATTGAAGTTGAAATTCTTGACTGGCATTAACCGTAACACCATTGGGAATATTTAATCCTGCTCCAGGCTTTACTACAACATTGGCGCAATCATAGTTTGTATTTATTACTGGGTTAAATTCTCCTTTTTCTATAATAATACTCTTTCCTGCTGAATACGTTCCATTCCAGTTTGAAGCTGTGTTCCAATCGCTGCTTGTATTTCCATTCCAAACATTGCATTCAGCCGTTTTAAACACTAAATCATCTGTTGCTTTGAGGTTATTGTATTTATCTTCTATGTTAGTTACTGTAATTGTATAAGTTGTATTGGGTTCCAACGCTATTTTTGGGGTGATCGTTATTGTTTTCTTAGTTCCATCAATCGATGCTGTAAATCCAAAAGTGGGTGAGGTGGAAATAGAATTATGTAGTGTTGTGGATGTGATTTCACTATCATTTGCATTCCGGATGGCCTCATTGTAATTTAATATAATATTCGCTGTGATTGAATTTGAAACAGAATTATTAGTTGGAGTTGTAGTTAACCAAAAGGGGGCAGATGTGTCATTTGTCTCGAAAATGATTGTGGTTAATTCGGTTGCGTTATTACTGTAGTCTTCAATGGGTTGAAGTGTTAGTTGGTATTCTTTCCCTTCTGTTAGGAGCGAGGATGGTGTTATAGTAATGGTATTTCCGCTGATTTCTACTGAACTTGCAACAATGTTTCCATCCATTTTTAATGCTACCAATGAGGTTACATTCGAGTTGTCAATTGGCGTATTGTCTATGTTTCGGATTGGTTCGTTAAACGCAATGGTGATGATTTGGTTTATTGGAACATCTTTTACCCCGTTTATGGGCGTAAAAGTGATAGTGGGTTTTGTTTGGTCGATTGTCGTAAAAGTAACAATGGTTGGTGTTGACGACTCTAAAAAGTTACCGGCTTGGTCTTTCGATGCGAAATAGACATTGTAGCTAGTATTTTCTGTCAAATTATCAAAAAAAGCCGAGTTTGTTGAATTTGCTAAATCAATGATAATTGTGCCTTTTCTGGACGTAGAGACAGCGTTGCCAGAAGCGTCTAATCCAGACCAAACCTGTTCTAAGCTCGGTGCAGCTTCTGTGGTGGTAAGCACTACAAAGCGAGTACTGCTGTTATCATAGTTTAGTGAAGAGTATGCCGTCGCAGAAATATCTAAAATATCTTGGATGTTTGGATATGTTGCTAAGTAATTAAAAGGAATGTTTTGTGTGGTAAATGTTTTACTTCTTGGCGTTGTTGTTTCTATAGTATTACCTTCTGTGTCATAGGTAACAAAGTATGCTGTGTATGATGTATTAGGTGTTAGTCCTGTTATACCAGCTGTATAAGTCGTTTTGGCATTAATAATATTAATATCACCGCAGAGATTGCTAGGAACTGCATTGTCGTTCGCATCTAAATGATTAAACACCTGTTCCAGTGATGGAGCAGGTGAATTACTTAGTAGAACGACATAAGCGCTTGTTTGATTTCCGGCATCGGTTTTGACAGAAACAACTGCTGTTGTTTGAGTTATTGTGTTAACTTGAGGAAATCCTATAATGTATAAAGCTCCCCACCCCACCACCGTCACCATCATCAGTGCCAGTGTCATTCCGATTTGTTGTAAATATGTTTTCATATCGGTACGTATTAGTTCGTTCTATGTAAATAAATTCTTACGTGATTTCTTCAAAAAAATTGTGTCAAAGATAAACCAACCATTCATATAAGCCAGCGGATTAACAATAATTTGACGAGCGATTAAAAAATGTTGACAGGCGTTTTTTATGATCTGTCATTTGAGGGCGCTTGGGAAGGGGTCAGTCGAGCCAGGTATTCCCCATTCTCCCCCTGATGGATGATGTCGCAGTCCCAGCCGTTCTCTTCGGCCGTGTGAGCCAGCATAAACGGGTCGATGAAGAGCCAGTGGAAGCGGGTGCCTTTGGCCTGTTTGTAGCTCATTTGGTATTGGATCTCGCCATAGTAGTGGTCGAAGGTTTCGGGCAGATCCTGCGTCTCCTCATCGTCAAATAGGTAGGCGATGTCGGAGCTGTCGAGCAGCAGTTGTCCGCCTGGGGCGAGCAGTTGTTTGGCGCGGTGGTAAAACTCCGGCAGACGATCGAGTTTGCCCACCAGCCCGATGCCGTTCATGAGCATCAGCAGGGTGTCGTAAAGAGCCTCGGGTTGCCAGGCAAAGAAGTCGGCCTCCACGGGGCGGGCAACGCCGCGTTGGCGCATCACGTTGCACAGACCGGGACTCATCTCCAATGCAGTGGTGTCGAAGCCCTGTTGTTGCAGCCACAAGGCGTGCGAGCCGGTGCCGGCACCCACGTCGAGCACCCTGCCGTGACACATCTGTAACGCCTGTTGCTCAATGGGTGGCATCTGATCGAAGGTGCGGAACAGGTATGGTACCGGAATCACATCGTCCTCCACGATGTTCGATTTGACCTTGATTTTGCCGTTGGGCACGCCGTTGAGATAATCGGCACACGCCAGTCCCATGACGTCGGTGATGTGTTGCATGATGATTTTTTTGCAAAAATAGGGTTTTTATTGGTTAGGCGATGCCCCGGTGATGATGGTGGCATGTGGATGAATCGGGGTATTGGGGGAACACAGATTATGATTAAACGCAGAGTCGCAAAGGCACTGAGTTTTTTCGTGTTATGATGTAGGTTGGAGAAACCATAAAATTTGTGTCAAATATAAATGATGATTAATCAGCGTTAACTCATCTTCCTCAGCGTAACCCACGAAGAACTAACGCTGAGTTGCAGTGAGATCAGATGAGTGCCAGTGAGGTGAAGAAAACTCAGTGGAACTCAGTGTTGACTCATCTTCCTC